>CANJSF010000001.1 GCA_947476925.1 Rhodospirillaceae bacterium
CCGAACTCTGCTCGACCCGTCTGCGGATGAAAAGCCACGCCTCCCTATATTCCCCAAATGGTAGATCAGCGACAGACCTATGGTGCTGCATCTACCCATCAGTGGTGCCGAATAAATCTTTCGGCCTTCAATTTGCTTTAATACTGAATAGTCATGGTGCAGAGTTCTGTTATTGCCTTGGGGCTGGCACAAGTCAGGTCTCCGATCCGGAATTAGCTCAGCGATACCTAGGGGAGCTGCAGCGGATAAAGGGGCGATTACAGAATCTAGATCCTTCGCTGTTAAACACTTTCACCTCAGCCATCGGAGACGAGTGGGATTATCGTCGCCAGTGGCGCCTACCTAAAGGGACCAAAGATTTTAGCGGCTTTGCAGACTGGCTTCCATATGCGAGCTCGGTCGGAAGTAGTGGAGCAAGTATCTCAAAGAATTTTGACGTGTCTGCAACCATCAATCTGGGCGGACAGATTGAAAGTCTGTTTCAACAATACGCTAATCTTTTCATGCCCGTGATGGAGGCCTTATATGTTGCAGAATCGCCTCCGGAACCCGTTCCAAAAGATTCAAAAACCGTTTCATCTCTCACGAGCCGGGCCGCGGTTCTAGAAGCGGTACATGAGTGCGATGAGTTAGGAAGAGCAGCATTTTTAGAAAGATATGGGTACGGCCCAGCAATCGGATATTTCCTAGTTCACGAAGGCCGTCGATATGACAGCAAGGCGATTGTCGGAGTTGCGGTCGGAAAGCAATTTCCAGAGCACGGCCCACTACGCAACAATGAGTTTTCTGGTGGACTCGGGTCAGCCGTTACTAAGCTTCGAGAGCTTGGGTTCGAAGTAATTCATGAGACCGCCAATGCCGAGCCATCGCCAGCTATCCCGACCGCACCTAAAGCCAAGCAACCTAAGTATTCGTCTATCGATTTTGCAGCAGAAACAAAGTTTTCCGAGCAGTCAATAAACCAATGGCTGGCGCGCTTGCGTCGCAAAGGTCAAATTATCTTGCAAGGGCCGCCTGGAACGGGGAAGACATTTGTCGCAGAACGACTAGCGCGAACGATGGTTTCTGAGACCTATGGGCTATGGGACATAGTTCAGTTCCACCCCAGCTATGCGTACGAAGACTTTATGCAGGGTATAAAGCCGAAGGCCGTATCCGGTGCCTTGACTTACGATATTGAGCCGGGCCGTTTTCTTCAGTTCTGCGCTCGCGCCTCCGAGATAGACGCGCCGTCCGTGCTGATCATTGACGAGATAAATCGAGCAAATCTTTCGCGGGTTTTTGGCGAGCTAATGTATCTCCTGGAGTATCGAGAAAAGTCATCGCCACTGGCCTCAGGCGGTAAACCATTTAGGATTCCAAAAAACGTTTACATAATCGGGACAATGAATACCGCTGATCGGTCAATCGCACTTGTCGATCACGCAATCCGAAGGAGATTCTCCTTCGTTTATCTCGAACCTGACTATGAGGTCTTGCAAGCTCATCTCGCGGAATGCGGCTTGCCAAGCGAGGGTTTGATAAAAGCGCTAAAGGCTATCAATACAGCAATCGATGATCGTAATTATTGGGTTGGGGTTTCCTATTTTCTTGCCGACGGTAAGCAACTCAGCTTGTCAATTCGAGATATCTGGTTGGGGGAGATAGAACCTTACCTAGAAGAATATTTTTATGACCGTCCCGACAAAGTTGCAGCTTTTCGTTGGGACGCATTGCTAAAAAAAGAGTTGGCGGACTGGGCCTAATACTCGTCAGCCAGGCAAATGCGTATAATTGAACTTGAAGAAGAGGCAGATAGAGTACTCGCGCAGGGCGAACTCGACGAGGCTAGCGCTCTTTCACTCGACAGGAGCGGGCGTTTCACCGTCGAATTCCCCAGCGTAAAGAACGCATATAAATTCATAGTGCGTTCAAAGGGGTGGGTTGGGCAGATCCCACTCGGACCCGAATTAAGTATTCATATCCGCCCTAAGGTATCTGTGAACGCCATCTTCGAAATGCTTGAGGTTGCTTATAACCTCAAGTCATTTCAGTTTTTGGATGGCGAGACTAACGTTGCAACAGTTGATGGCCTTTTCGAAAGAATTGCATCAATTCTTGCTAGTCGAGTTATCGACAGAGCTCGAAAGGGTTTGTTTCAGGAGTATGTAAGCCAAAGGGCCGACCTGGGATTTGTTCGCGGGCGAGTGGATATTCGCGAGAGCCTTAAGCGTTCGGCGAGCGGATCGCCATATCTTCACTGTGAGTTTCAGGAACTCACTCATGACGTTGAAGACAATCAGTTGTTACTGTGGACGCTTTACAAAGTGTCTCAAGGCTCTTTTACAAGGCCAAACTCCGCTCGCTTAATTCGACAGGCGTACCGAGCATTAAACGGGACGGTTGCAGTTTCGGAGAAGCGACCCGACGATTGCATTGGCCGATTTTACCATCGCCTGAATGAGGATTATCAGCCTTTGCATGGCTTATGCCGCCTTCTGCTCGAGCATCTCGGACCCGATATGAAGTTAGGCCAAGCGCAGTTCCTACCCTTCATGGTAAACATGCCGAACCTTTTTGAGGCTTTTGTTGCTGAGTGGTTAAAAGGAAATACGGTCGACACGTGGCTTGTGACTTCTCAGTACACAGCAAAGCTGACAGCGAACGCGGATTTGCGGTTTCGCATTGATCTCATCCTTAAAGATAAAGTATCTGGTCAGCCGCTTGCTATAATGGACACCAAATACAAGGCCGCGATGGCGCCGACAGAAGCTGATATACAGCAAGTGGTAGCCTATGCCGTCGAGACTGGCGTGACTAAAGCTTTTCTAGTTTACCCTAGTAGCCAGTCTAATTTTCTAAAGGCGCGGGTCGGCGCAATCGATGTGACGAGCGTTGCTTTCGATATTTCGAAAGAAATTGATGCATCCGGCAAGATTTTCATTGAGCAAATAACAACACTACTCGCTTCTTGAGCGTCGGAGTTGCATTCTACCAAAAGATTTAAGGCCCCCACCGCGGAGTGAGGGCCTTTTTTATTTATTGGCGGATATCACTATACCCCCCAGATTTCTCTGGGGCCTTTTGTAATTGCAAACGACGTGAGCGCTTACGCCGCCAAAATCGCCAGCAGAAGAATGGCCACGATGTTGGTGATTTTGATCATCGGGTTCACGGCCGGGCCAGCCGTATCTTTGTACGGGTCGCCGACTGTATCGCCGGTCACGGCTGCTTTGTGAGCATCCGAGCCCTTCTTGTTGCCTTCGCCCAAGTAGCCGTCTTCGATCAACTTCTTGGCGTTATCCCAAGCGCCGCCGCCCGAGGTCATCGAGATGGCGACGAACAAGCCCGTCACGATCGTGCCCAGCAGCATCGCACCCAGTGCCGTGAAGGCATTGGCTTGACCGCCAACCCACGACACGAGGAAGTACAACACCACAGGTGACAGCACCGGCAGCAACGACGGCACAATCATTTCTTTGATCGCCGCTTTGGTCAGCATGTCGACGGCGCGGCCGTAATCGGGCTTTGCAGTACCTTCCATGATGCCTTTGATTTCGCGGAACTGGCGACGCACTTCGTTCACAACCGCGCCAGCGGCACGGCCAACAGCTTGCATGCCCAACGCACCAAACAGGTAGGGCAGCAAACCGCCGATGAACAAGCCGACGACGACATAGGGGTTCTCAAGACGGAACTGAATGTCGAGGTTGGGGAAATAGTGCTTCAAGTCTTCGGTGTAAGCCGCAAACAGCACCAGGGCTGCAAGGCCTGCTGAACCAATGGCGTAGCCTTTGGTGACAGCTTTGGTGGTGTTTCCAACCGCGTCGAGGGCGTCGGTGACTTTGCGCACTTCCGGCGGCAGGTGCGACATTTCGGCAATGCCACCGGCGTTGTCGGTCACTGGGCCATAAGCGTCGAGCGCCACAACGATACCGGCCAAAGCCAACATTGTCGTGGCGGCGACGGCAAGGCCAAACAAGCCAGCAAAGGTGTAAGCGGCGATAATGCCACCCGAAATCACCAGCACCGGCAATGCACACGCTTCCATCGAGATCGCAAGACCTTGGATGATGTTCGTGCCATGGCCCGTGAGCGAGGACCGCGCCACCGACTGAACGGGACGGAACCCTGTGCCCGTGTAGTACTCGGTGATGTAGATGATCAACCCAGTGACGATCAGGCCGACAAAGGCACACTTGATGAAATCCATCGAGGTGAGCGTCATGCCAGACACAGTGATGACTGGCTCGGCGAACATCATGTTGGTCACGATCACGATCAAGATCGCAGAGATTACCGCCGTGACGATAAAGCCGCGATAGAGTGCCGGCATAATTTTGCCGCTGGCGCCGATGCCCGAGAAGAATGTGCCGATAACCGAGGCGATAATGCACACGCCGCCGACAACCAGCGGATAAAGCATGGCCGATGTTTCTGCCGCGCCATCAAAATAAATGGTCGCAAGCAGCATCGTGGCAACAATGGTCACGGCATAGGTTTCGAACAAATCCGCCGCCATACCGGCGCAATCACCGACGTTGTCACCAACATTGTCGGCAATGACGGCCGGATTGCGCGGGTCGTCTTCCGGGATGCCCGCTTCGACTTTACCGACCAAGTCGGCACCGACGTCGGCGCCTTTGGTGAAGATCCCGCCGCCCAAGCGCGCGAAGATCGAGATTAGTGATGCGCCAAAGCTGAGGGCGACCAGGCCTTCGATCAACTTGCGCTGATCAATGCCCATGGATTTGAGGATGAAGTAGTAGGAGGCAACGCCCAGCAGGCCTAAACCCACCACAAGCATTCCAGTGACCGCGCCCGACTTAAAGGCAACATCGTGGGCCGGCTTCAAGCCGCCGGTCATGGCAGCGGCCGCCGTGCGCACGTTGGCACGTACTGAAATGTTCATGCCGACATAGCCGGCGACACCAGAGAGCACCGCACCAATCACAAAGCCGATCGCCACCGTCATACCCAAGGTGGCCGCCAAGATAATGGCCACCACGACACCGGCAATGCCGATGGTCGTGTACTGGCGATTGAGGTACGCGCCGGCACCTTCTTGAATGGCCGCCGCAATTTCTTGCATGCGCGCATTGCCGGTGGGCAGCGCGATAATTCGGGTGGTTGCATAAGCACCGTACAGCACGGCCAGCAGGCCGCAGCCTATAACCAGAGTTTCCAACGAGTTCATAAGTGCCCCTTCTTGATGGTTCTCAGCGATTCGACCAGGCGGTCACCTGGGCTGCTGAAATGTCTAAAATACAATACAAATCAGTGAGTTAGCGGGCTTGCGTGCTGGCCCGCCGGGAAAAGCGCGCGCACGATGCCAGAAGCGCTAATAGGACGCAACAGCGTTGAGAACTCGGCTTAAATTGCGCTTGAGAGCGATTATTCCAAAGTCCCGAAACGCTGTTCAAACATGTTGATCAGCATCACGTCGATCAGCTTTTCGCCGTATAATTTTTTGCCTATTTGGTTGAGCTTCTTTTTGATTTCAACCAAATCCATCAGGTCGTGATCGCGGCTAAAGTAGCTCTGAAAATAGGGGATGAAGGTGTCAAGAACGGCGCTTTCGTAGCGCACGATTTCGTTTTCAACGGCGTCCTTTTCCGCTTTGACAACCCGCAGCCGCACACTCAAATAGACTTTGCGCTCAACTTTTTCGTTGATCACCACCGGTATAATCATCTCGCGCAGATCGACAAACGTCATCACCGAGTCAGGCGGCACGTAAACTTTCTTGGATGCTTCCGCCATTGCCGCCGCCTTTTCAGACGCAGACATTTTGGCCATGGGATTGAAGGGGTTGGGTATGATTCCCATCCTAATCAACGCGCCCGCTCCGCCGCCACCGAGCAAGATCAACATCACGATAATAACAATAATCCGCTTCATACTTGGACGTCGTCCTGTCAGCGATGCCGGTAGCCAGTGGCGGGCAGTTTAACCGGGCGGCCCGAAGCGTCCAAGACACTAACGCCCTGCCCGGCCACAAATCGACCGATGGGAGTGAGCGCCACGCCTACGCGCTGTGCATGAGCCAATGCGGCAGGCACGTTGGCGGGTGGAATGGCAAACGCAAGTTCGTAGTCATCCCCACCCGTTAAAACCTGCATGAGAACTGTGCTTGATTGTGCCAAGGCCGCACGAACGGCCATCGACAGCGGTACTTTATCAAACTCGATAATCGCGCCCACGTTCGATTGGGTGCAGATATGCCCGACATCAGCGCAAAGCCCATCGGAGATATCGATACAGGCACTGTCGCGAGCGGCTTCCGCTTGCCCCAGCAACATGCGGGGCAAAGGCAAACGATAGCGGCCCAACAAAAACTCTTGATGCGCGGCCGATAAGTTTTTGTGCTCGCCTTTGGCCACCTCAAGCCCGAGGGCTGCATCACCAATGGTGCCCGATACGCACAGCACGTCGTCTGGCATCGCGCCATTGCGACGCGTCATATGGCCGGCTTTCACTTCACCAATCGCAGTAATGGAAATAGCCAATGGGCCCGGCGTCGCAGTGGTATCGCCGCCCATTAATGGAAAGCCAAATTCATCAATATCGTGGCCGAGCCCACCAACAAATGCGCTCAACCAAGCATCGTCGATATGATCGGGCAGCATCAAGGCCATAAAAAAGCCAACAGGCCTGGCGCCTTTAGCTGCAAGGTCCGACAAATTCACGCGCAAGGCTTTGCGCGCGATCAAGTCGGGTGGATCGGTCGCAAAAAAATGCACACCGGCAACGACGGCATCTTTGGTCACCACCAACTCACACCCATGCGATGGGGCTAGCGTGGCTGCGTCGTCAGTGAGGTTGTATGCGCCAGGCGTATTGCGTGTCAGCGGCGCGAGCAGCCGCCTGATCAGATGGAATTCGCCTAAACGGCTCACGCGGTCGCTTCAATGCGGCCCAGCGCGCGGGCAACGCGGTCGAGGACGGCGTTCACTAAGCGCGGCTCAGGCCCTGGATAAAACGCATGGGCAATATCGACGAACTCAGAAATCGTCGCACGCGGCGGAATATCGGTTCGCACCAACAGCTCAGCAATAGCTGCACGTAAAATGGCCTTAAGTGTTAGTTCCAAACGCTCGGCTGGCCACTCGGCTGATAACGATTGTTTGAGCATGTCATTGATATCATCACTGCGCGCATCCACGGCACGCACAATATCGACCAGCAGACCGCTGTCGGCTTCGCACAGATCGATAAATTTTTCTTGAGCGGTATCGGGGTCTTCTACAATCGCAACGCCGCCTTGGCGGCCCGAAATGAAATCCTTCAACACATCGTCAGAATTCAATTCCATCACGTCGATTTGGTAAAGCGCCTGCACTGCCGCCAAACGCCCGGCACTCCGGGCCATGGCAACGGCAGAAACAGTGGGCGTCGAGGCAGAGCGCGCAGCGGCCATGAACAATATCAACCTGTCAAAGAGCGAACAAAAAAGAGCAGCGACTAAAGATGGTATAGCCCGAACTGATGCTTCACCTCAATCATGCGCAAACACGCCCGCGCGGCGCGCCCGCCGACATCATCGGCCCCTTGAGGATTGGCGCGTGCCATGGCCAGTTCCCAGGTCGGGCATGTGAGAATGCCATTACCCATGGGGACTTTGTAATCCATCGCAAAGCGAGTCATCCCCGACATGGCCTCTTGGCATACATATTCATAGTGATCGGTCTCGCCCTTCACCGCACAGCCCAGCACCACGACACCGTGATGAAGGTTACCTGTTGCATGCCCGCCCTTGCTGAAAGCAAAGACCGCCGCGGTTGGCAATTCAAGAATGCCAGGCACGGTGATCAGGTCGTAGCTGGCCCCCGCTTTCTCCAGCGCCGCTTTGGCACCCGACAATAATTGATCGGCGTTTTCGTTATAGAACCGCGCTTCGATGATCAGGACGTGGGCTTTGATGGACATTGATTGCATTGCTTTAACTCGTCGCAATCTTGCGCTGTTCGATAATTTTCAAGCCGTATCCATCAAGGCCAATCACATTCTTCGACGTGTTGGTCAGCAGAATCATGTTTTGCACACCCAAGTCGACCAGCACTTGCGCGCCGACACCGTAATCCATCAAACGCGCCGGGCCGTCCTCGCCCTTCGCATGCGCTTTGATACGGTCAGACAGGCGCGTGGTGGACAGCTGATCGCGCAACACCACAACGACGCCGCGCCCAAAGGCCGCAATTTGTTCCATCGCTTTGTTCAAGTCGCCGGTTTTGGAGCTACTGGCATCGCCAAATAAATCAGCCAGGACGTTCACTTGGTGCATGCGCACCATCACAGGGTCCTCGCCATTCACTTTACCTTTGATCAAGGCAACGTTTTCGGTGCCCGAAATGTTGTCGGTGTAAACGCGCATTTGCCATTGCCCACCGAATTTTGACGTAAACGTCGTATCGGTCTCGACACTCACCAATCGCTCTTTGCGACGACGGTAAGCAATCAAGTCAGCGATGGTCGCGATTTTGATGTTATGCAACTGCGCAAATTGAACCAGATCAGGCATGCGCGACATGGAGCCGTCGTCGTTCATGATCTCGCAGATCACGCCTGCCGGAATCAAACCCGCCAACCGAGATATATCGACTGCTGCTTCAGTATGGCCCGCGCGCACCAGAACGCCACCATCGCGCGCCATGAGCGGGAAGATGTGGCCGGGCGTCGCTAAATTGTCGCGCGTGCTTGCCGGGTCAATGGCCACTGAAATGGTTCGAGCCCGGTCTGCCGCAGAGATACCCGTGGTCACGCCTTCTTTGGCTTCGATACTGAGTGTGAAAGCTGTGCCATGGCGGGTTTGGTTGTGCGAGGTCATCAGCGGTAAGCGCAGATCCTCGCACCGCTTCGTCGTCATCGACAGGCAAATCAAACCCCGGCCATGCTTAGCCATAAAGTTGATGGCCGCCGGCGTTGCCATTTGCGCTGGGATCACGAGATCGCCCTCGTTCTCGCGGCCTTCATCATCGACAAGAATAAACATCTTGCCGTTGCGAGCGTCTTCGATGATCTCGTCAATGGACGATAAATACTCGGCGTAGGTCACTGCTTTATCCAAGGTGTTGTGCGGCCGCGTTGCCGCCCTCCATCATGCGCGCAACATAGCGCGCGAGCACGTCGATTTCCATGTTCAGTCGGTCGCCGGATTTCAGCGCCCCAAAGGTCGTGGCATTTTGGGTATGGGGAATGATATTCACGCCAAACGTCGTGTCATCGACTTCGTTCACAGTCAGAGACACGCCATCGAGCGCCACCGAGCCTTTGGCCGCGACAAACCTAGCCAAACTGCCCGGTGGTTTGATGGTGTAGCGCTGCGAGCCGCCATCGGCTCGCACACCGACCACTTGGGCGACGCCGTCGACGTGGCCCGAGACAATATGTCCGCCCAACTCATCGCCGACTTTGAGCGACCGCTCTAAGTTCACGCGGGTCCCAACGCCCCAGGAACTCAGTGTGGTTTTGGACAGCGTCTCGCCGGAGACATCTACCGTAAACCAGTCGGGGCCTTTTTGGGTGACAGTCAGGCAACAACCATTGCAGGCTATGGAAGCGCCGATGGCGACTTCATCCATGGCGTAGGCTGTGCGCAGGCGAAAGCGCCGGTCGGCCGCACCTGGCAAGGGTTGCGTGACTTCGGCAACATGGCCGAGATCGGTGATGAGTCCTGTGAACATCGGCTTCTTTTAGCGCGTTAGCGGCGCAGAATCTCGAGAAAATCCTGGTCTAACCGCATTGAATTTGTCCGCTTGAAATGAGGCGCTTTGGTCAGTTGGTCAAGGCTTAAAGCCGCCACGCTGGGGCGAGCATCAGCGCCAAGCACTTGGGCACCCCGGAACCAGTAGATGTCCTCGATCAAGCCCATTTTCAGGAAGGCCGCAGCCACCTGCCCGCCGCCCTCAATCAACACGCGGGTCATGCCCTTGGCGGCAAGGTCGGACGCAACAGCGGCAATGAATCCATCTGGATCGGCGCTCAGCGTCATGACAATTGCACCACTCTGTTCAAGCGCTGCTGAGGGCCTTTGTGTGCTGTAAATCCAGGTTGGAACCGTTTTAGCCGTTTGAACAAGCTTGCGATCCAAGGACGTACGTAAACGGCGGTCCAACACAATTCGAACCTTGGGACGGCCCTCATAACCGACTAGCCGGCAGGTCAATTCGGGATCGTCTTGAACCACGGTCTCCGAGCCCACCAAAATTGCATCATACTGGGCGCGAATGCCTTGCACCGCTTGGCGGGCCTGCTCGCCTGTAATCCACTTGCTTTCGCCACTCGCCAGCGCAATGCGACCATCCAAACTGGTTGCGGTTTTAAGCGCAAAAATCGGTCGCCGGCTTGTGATGCGACTGAAAAAGCCCGCGTTGAGTTTGTCGGCTTCGGCTTTGCCCACACCTTCAAGGACTTCAATTCCGGCGGCGCGAAGTTTTGCCAACCCCTGGCCCGACACCCGTGGATCAGGATCAATGGTGGCTGAAACGACGCGCAACACGCCGGCGGCGATCAGAGCATCGGCGCACGGTGGCGTTTTGCCATGATGGCTACATGGTTCCAGAGTCACAAAGGCAGTTGCGCCCCTGGCTGCCTTGCCTGCGCGCCTGAGAGCCTCGGTTTCTGCATGGGGCCGCCCGCCCGATTGCGTCCAGCCGCGACCGACCACAACGCCATCGTTCACGATCACACAGCCGACGGCAGGGTTCGGCCAGGTGTCACCTAAGCCCCGCGCCGCCAGCGCAAGCGCCGTGTGCATGAATTGTTGGTCGGTCAGTGCTGACATCCGAATGTCCAGATTTCCTTCTGGATGTCATCGCCCGACTTGATCGGGCGATCCAGGGTTAGTTGATGCTAGCCCATAAAAACCCTTTAGGCCCGGGTGGCCCCTCAAGGGAAGCAACGATCCTCAAAGATCCTCATCGCTCTTTGTTGGTTCGGCTATGTTCTCAACAAAATTCTCAAAGTCTCTGATTTCACGGAAGTTTTTATACACAGATGCGAACCGGATGTAGGCAACTTTGTCCAAGCCCTGCAGAGCTTCCATCACCATTTCGCCAACTGTGGACGACGGGATTTCGTTCTCGCCCATGCTTTCTAAACGACGCTGAATGCTATTCACAACGCGCTCAATCCGCTCTTCGTCAACTGGGCGTTTGCGGCAAGCGATGAGCAGCGAACGGGCCAGTTTATCGCGGTCGAACGGCGAGCGCTGGCCGTTCTTTTTCATCACCACGATTTCGCGCAGTTGAATGCGCTCGAACGTTGTAAAGCGCGCACTGCACGCCGGGCATGATCGTCTACGCCGAATGGCCGAGTTATCGTCGGTTGGGCGAGAATCTTTCACCTGGGTATCAGCATGCCCGCAATAAGGACAACGCATCGCAATTCCCCTTCACTTGCCCTTGGCGTTTATCGCCAATGAGCGCCATTGATCGCCGTGAAAGTCTACCCTGAACGCTAATTATTGATAAATCGGAAACCTACGGCACAAGTCATTGACCTTGGCCCGAATCCCCGCCTCGACCTCGGCCGTGTTCCCTGGGTTGGCCGCCTGGGCGTCCATGACCTCGCAGATCCACTCCCCGATTTGTTTGAACTCCGCCGTGCCAAAGCCGCGCGTTGTGGCGGCAGGTGAGCCCAGCCGCACGCCCGATGTGACTGTGGGCTTTTCGGGGTCGAACGGAATGCCGTTTTTGTTGGCCGTCATTCCCGAGCGCTCTAACAAATGCTCGACGATATTGCCCGTCAGCTTTTTGGGGCGAAGGTCGACAAGCATCACGTGGCTGTCAGTCCCACCAGAGACGATATCAAGCCCGCCCTTCATCAGCGTTTCGGCCAAAACTTTGGCATTATTGATGACGTTTTGCGCATACACTTTGAACTCAGGCTTCAACGCCTCGCCAAAGGCCACGGCTTTACCGGCGATCACATGCATCAACGGTCCGCCTTGCAGGCCGGGGAACACCGCCGAGTTGATTTTTTTGCCCAAATCCTCGCGGTTGGACAAAATCATACCGCCGCGCGGACCCCGCAGGGTTTTGTGTGTGGTTGTGGTCACAATATCGGCGTGCGGGAGCGGGCTGGGATAAAGGCCGGCAGCCACCAGCCCCGCAAAGTGCGCCATATCGACCATCAACAATGCGTCGACGGATTTGGCGATCTGCGCAAACTTTGCAAAATCGATGACGCGCGAGTACGCCGAGCCACCGGCAATGATCAACTTGGGTTTGTGTTCTTTGGCCATCGACTCAACTTGGTCGTAGTCGATCAGGCTGTCTTGGCGGCGTACGCCGTATGACACCACGTTGAACCACTTGCCCGAATAGTTGGCCGGCGAGCCGTGCGTCAGGTGTCCACCGGCGGCCAAGTCCATACCCATGAAGGTATCGCCGGGTTTCAGCAACGCCATGAACACTGCTTGGTTAGCCGGAGCGCCCGCATGGGGCTGCACGTTGGCATAGGCGCAGTTGAACAATTTTTTCGCGCGCTCGATGGCCAGGCTCTCAGCCACATCGACGAACTCGCAGCCGCCGTAATAGCGCTTGCCGACATAACCCTCGGCATATTTGTTGGTCAGGACACTTCCGACCGCTTCCAACACTGCGCGGCTGACAATGTTTTCCGAGGCAATCAACTCGATTTGGGTTTGCTGACGCTCCAGTTCCTTGGCGACAGAGGCGAACACATCGGGGTCGGCTTGCGCCAATGATGCGCCGAAAAAGTTGCTGGGAACGCGTTGATCCATGAGCGTGGTCCTTATGGCTAAAACTTATCCAAGTTTGGCGACGCGGCGGGCATGCCGATCACCGGCGAAAGGTGTTGCGAAAAAGGTTTTGAGCATTTGTTTTGCGAGATCCGCACTGACAATGCGCGCGCCCATGGCCAGAACATTGGCGTCGTTGTGCTCGCGCGCCAGTTTGGCAGTGGATTCATCGTGGGCCAGCCCGGCACGAATGCCAGCGTGGCGGTTAACGGCGATGCTAATGCCAATGCCCGTGCCGCAAATGGCCACGCCCGCTTTGGCTTTTTTGTCCAGAATGGCTTGGGCCAAAGCATGACCAAAATCGGGGTAGTCGACGGAATCAGATGAATTAGTGCCAAGATCCAGGGGCACATAGCCCAGCGCGGCGAGTTCGGCTTTCAGCGCAGTTTTCAGCTCCACTCCGGCATGGTCGCTGGCAATCGCGACAACGTCTCCGGGATGGGCCAAACGAGCATCGGTCATGGCTGCGAAAGCGGTGGTCTTCCTGTTGCGGGCAGGTGCAGTACCATATCCCGGTGTGGGTCGCTAGAGCGGGAAAAAGCCCGAAAAATATAAGAAACCCGGGCTGCCGAAGCCCCTGAAAACTCCATTTCACGGCCCCCCGAATTAAACAGTTGCCGTGCTAACTTTTTCAACTGCATGGTTAGCACTGACTGAGTCAATCGTTCACCTCCGTTCAGCAGCGGCGCGGAAGACAGGACCACCCATGAGCACCCAAGATCACATCACGCTCAGCAAGGTCCCCGAGGTGATTTTCACCTTTTGGGTGATCAAAATCGCGGCCACGACCTTGGGCGAGACGGGTGGCGATACCGTGTCAATGACCATGGATTTGGGCTACCTCACCGGCACGGCGATTTTTCTTTCGGTGCTCGTCGTTTTGGCCGCGTTGCAAATCAGGGCGAAAAAGTTCCACCCGTTTCTGTATTGGGGCACAATTACCGCTTCGACGACGGCGGGCACGACCATGGCCGACTATGCCACGCGCTCCATGGGCATCGGGTATCCCGGCGGATCGGTGTTGTTGTTGGTGTCGCTGATGGCGATTTTGGCGCTGTGGTATTGGTCGCAAGGCTCGGTGGCCGTCGACACCGTAACCACGCCCAAAGTTGAGAGTTTTTATTGGGCCACGATTACCATGTCCCAAACGCTTGGCACTGCGCTTGGCGATTGGGTCGCTGACTCGGGCTTCGGCTACGATGGCGGCGCGATTTTGTTCGGCACGATCTTAGCCGCCATTGCGGGCCTTTATTTTTGGACAAAAATGTCGCGCGTGCTGCTGTTCTGGGCAGCGTTTATTCTCACACGTCCCTTGGGAGCCACCATCGGCGATTATCTGGACAAGCCCATTGAAGAAGGTGGGCTCGACATTAGTCGGCCACTGGCTACGGCGGTGATCGGGGTTTTTATTATCGCCTGTCTCCTGCTCATCCCACAACGGCCGGGCCAGCAGGCTGAAAAGTCGACCTAAGCGTATCGACCAGGTCGGCGGCGCGGCGACGGGTCTTCGGGTTCATCCTCGTCTTGCAGCCCCTGCCCCATCACGCGTGCAAGTTTACGCACCGCGTTGAGTCGCAAGCTATATTGCGTTGTATTGGGTGAACCAACAATCGTCGCCTCGGCACCCGTCACAGCATCAATGGCCGTGACCTTCACCAAGTTGCCAACATACGTCACCTCAAACAGAATTTCGCGCCCGTACTCGGCGGCGAGATCCGTGTCATCGTGGTTTGGCTTGAAATGGGGCATGGAAGCACAGCATTGTTCAGCCGCCAGCTTAAATCCGCAACTCTAAACAGAGCTTTAACGGCCATGAAACGCATCATTCGCGCCGCTCTATTTTCAGTGCTCGGTCTTGTTGGGCTCGTGGCTGGTCTGGTTGCCGCAATCGCCGTTTATGGCGTGGCGGTCTCCTACATCGCCTTGCCTCAAACCGAGGGTCAACTGACTATCAGCGGGTTAAGTGCACCGGTCAGCATCACGCGGGATGAGCGCGGCGTACCGTGGATTGAGGCGGCCAATCAATCCGATGCCTATGTGGCGCTGGGCTATGTGCATGCCCAAGACCGGCTATTTCAAATGGAGCTGATGCGGCGCGCGGGCCAGGGACGACTAGCTGAGGTATTAGGGCCGCTGGGCGTTGGCAGCGACAAATTCATGCGCACGCTCGGCGTCTACAGCATGGCCGTGGACGCATTGCCGACCCTTGATGCCGCAACTCGCGCCACGTTCGAAGCCTACGCCAAAGGCGTAAATGCTTTTATCAGTACCAAGCCGCTGCCCCTTGAGTTCAAGTTGCTGTTCATCTCTCCTGAACCCTGGGCCCCCGCCGATTCCATGGTGTGGCAAAAGCTGATGGGTTTGCAATTGTCGGGCAATTGGCCCGAAGAGTTATCACGAGCGGGCATCATCGCCAAAGTCGGCGCAGACCGAGCGGCTGAGTTGTGGCCCGATGTTGATGCAACATCGCCGACGACGGTGGCGGGCTTGGCACCTGGAATCGTCGCCAAACTCCGCACGGCCATGCTGGACGTGGTGCGGCCGTCGCTGGCCTCGAACATTTGGGCGTTGGCCCCCAGCCGCACCGCAACTGGTGGAGCATTTCTAGCGAGCGACCCGCATCTGAATTTTCAGTCGCCAAATCTTTGGTACCTGGCGGGCGTGTCTTACCCCGGCACAACCCTGATCGGCGCGACCACGCCTGGTGTGCCAGTGCATTTGCTGGGCCACAACGGCCACGTGGCTTGGGGCTTTACCGTTACCCACGGCGACACACAGGACTTATTTGTCGAAACAGTTACACCGGATGGCTACCAAACACCCAATGGTTCGCAGCCATTTGCGACGCGCCAAGAAATTATCAACGTACGCTTTAGCAAACCGCAAACCATCACAGTGCGCAGCACGAGTCATGGCCCCGTCATCAGCGACATTTTGCCCGCCGCAGATTTTGGCGCGGTCGCGGGCCAAGGCAAAGTCATAGCGCTTGCCGCCACTCTGCTGGCGCCAAACGACCGCACGATCACTGGTCTATTCAATATGTCGCGCGCCGAGACGGCCGAGGCCTTTCGCCAAGCCGCGCGAGATTTCCATGCGCCGCAGCAAAACGTGATGTTTGCAGACACCCAAGGCTCGATTGGCTACGTCGCAGTGGGCCGCGTGCCCCTGCGCAAAGGAAAAACCTGCGACGGCTTGCTGCCCGCCGATGGGGCATCGGGCGCGTGCGACTGGACTGGTTGGGCGGCGTTTGAAGCCCTGCCGCAAAGCATGAACCCAGCCAGCGGCGCGCTGATCAACGCCAACAACAAAGTCGTGCCAGACGATTTCCCATTGATGATTGCCAAAGAATGGCCCGAGGATTATCGGGCGCGGCGCATCGAGGATTTCCTTGCTGACCGCGTTGGCCTGACAATGACCGACATGGACACTTTGCAGCACGACTATGTGTCGTTGCTGGCGCGCGACATGCTGCCGCTGCTGCTAGCCCGCCTTAAGCCCGCAAGTCCGCGCGATGAAACGCTGATGGCACAACTGGCGACGTGGGATGGCGCAATGGGCCGCGCCCGCACCGAGCCGATCATCTTTGCGCTGTGGATGGAGAAGTTAAAGGCGCGGTTGTTGGAAGATGATTTGGGCGCTGAGTTTGACGAATTCCGGGGCAGCCGCGCTGCACTGATCACCAGCATTTTGACCAATAAAACGGCTTGGTGCGACGATACACGCACATCCGCAGAAGAAACCTGTGACATGCAAGTGACGGCCGCGTGGGCTGATGCCTTAGCGTGGTTGGATACAAACGCGGGCAAGAGCGAAAAGGACTGGCGCTGGGGCGAATGGCATATCGCGCGGTTTTCCCACCCGTTGTTTGGCAATATCCCGGGCCTATCGGGGCTGGGTGGGTTTGCTGTGGGCACAAATGGCGACGATGCCACCGTCAGCCGCGGCTCGTTTAGCGGCACGACCTCGCGCTTGCCCTTTCGCCATCGGCATGGCGCAGGCGTACGCGCGGTCTATGATTTGGCCGACTTGAGCCGCTCGCAATTCAGCATGGCCGGCGGGCAGTCGGCACATCTGGCATCGCCCCATTTCGATGACCTTTTAGATGGTTGGGCGAATGGCAAATCGTTCAGGCTGGCCCCGCCCGCCCCCGGTAAAGGCCAAAAGCTGGTTCTCGAGAGTCGTTGATTATTAAGAACTCGGCCCTATGCTTGAGGAGGCGGCGCAAACCGCCTAGATTAAGCTTTGATATCTTTGGCCTTTTTGGCCGCAGACCTTGGATTATTGAGTTCGCATGGCGAAAGAACCCGGCGAAGGCGGCATAACGATTATCAAGCGCATCAAGAAGGGTGGCGAAGGCCACCATGGTGGCGCGTGGAAAGTTGCCTATGCCGATTTCGTGACGGCAATGATGGCGTTCTTCCTGTTGCTATGGCTGCTGAACGCCGTGACCGAGGAACAACTGAACGGCATTGCCGATTACTTTACACCGATTGACGCTTCAACGCGCGAAAGTGGCGCCGGCGGCATGCTGGGCGGCCTCACGATTGGCGAAGGCGCCTCGCAATCGCGCACGGGCTCGACCTCGGCCGTTGTGTTACCGCCGCCATCAATTGGCTCGGGCGGTGAAGATACATCTGATCCGTCAGACGGCAAGGCTGACAGTGATTCCGACTTAGACGCCGCACAAGAAGCCCGCGAGCAAAAAGAGTTCGAGCAAGTCACGCAGCAATTGAAGCAAAAAATTTCAGGTATTCCCGAGTTAGCGCCGCTGGCCAACAGCTTGCTCATCGATAACACGCCGGAAGGCCTTCGCATCCAGATCATGGATCAAGATAAGATCGATATGTTCAAGCCAGGCAGCGCCGAGCTCTACCCGCGCGCCAAAGAACTGCTGGCTCAAATCGCTCGAATTATCCAGAAGCTCCCAAACAAAATAAGCATCACGGGCCACACCGATCCGTCAGGTTATGTCGACCCGACCGGCTATACCAATTGGGAACTCTCTTCAGACCGCGCTCTTGCGTCACGCCGTGCGCTGCTTGAAGGCACTCTTGAAGATAATAAAATTAACAAGGTGGTCGGCATTTCAGACCGCGACCCCTTGGACCCGACCATGCCTCGCAGCCCGCGTAATCGACGCGTGTCGATCGTGCTGCTCAAGGCCGAGAAGATCAACACCAGAGATTTCGATCGTCTACCTAACTTCTTAGATAAGCGTAACCCAGCACCGGTCGACAATAACTCTGGCGAGACGCTCGCCCGTCCTGGCAAGGGCGGTTAACGGGCATGGACCAAACACCACTCAAACGGCCGCAATTCTTTTTCACGACTGCGCCACTGCCCTGCCCGTATCTATCTGACAGGCTTGAACGCAAAATCGTCACGGAGCTTTCAGGGCCGGGTGCAGAAAACTTGCACGAAGGATTGGCCCGCGCCGGCTTTCGTCGCAGCCATTCGATTGCATATGCGCCTGCCTGCCCGGGTTGTCGCTCTTGCGTTGCTGTGCGTGTTGTCGTTCCAGAATTTGTCCGCCGCCGTACATTGGCGCGCATTTGGCGCGAAAATGAAGACTTGTTGGCGGTAAAAGTTCCGTCGCGCGCCACTAACGAACAATTTGATCTGTTCACGCGCTATCAGCAAAGCCGTCACACCGGCAGCGATATGGCGTTGATGGGCTTTTACGAATACAGCGCCATGGTGGAAGACAGCCCTATCGATACTTTTGTTATCGAGTTCCGCGACAAAATGGGCGCGTTGATTGCCGTGTGCCTGACCGATCGAACCAACGACGGCCTGTCGGCGGTTTACAGTTTCTTCGAAACCAAAAGCGAGCGTCAGGGCCTGGGCAACTTCATTGTGCTGTGGCTGATCGAGCATGCGCGCAAGCTCGACTTACCTTACGTGTACCTAGGCTACTGGATCGCCGATAGCGCCAAGATGGGCTACAAAGCCCGCTTCCAACCAATGGAAGCCCTTGGCACATCGGGCTGGGCGCGCATGGACGAGATATCTGCCGCCGATTAACGCAATGCGATGGCCCTCCGCTTGATGCTCCAGCTCCATGAACACAAGTGGCCGTTGCTATTGGCATTGTCGGCCCTTGCGCTCTTTCCGGTATTCAAACTTTACGAGCACCGCAACGATGCTTGCCGTGGCGCATTGCTCGATATGCAGTTTGCACGGGCCTTGGGCCTGAGCGAGCAACAAGCTGAAGCGGTCGAAGAAGCCGGCGGCTCAGTTGAATGGTATTGCGGATTTGACGATGATCGCCTCATCCTCCTAAGGCGCGCAATTGCTGTTGAAAACGAAAATGCTGAAGGCCATGCCAAAGACTTCCACCTCAGATTTAGCAACGACGATGGTGTCGTCGACCCCGAGTCTTTTCAGCGCGCAATCAATCAACGCCACGCCTTACTTCAAAGGCTAGGCAGAGAAAAACGGGCGGCGCTCGGCGACGCGACATCCAGAAGGTGGTCGGCATTAGGGCCCGCCAATATACCTGGGCGCATCTCAGCGCTTGCGATCAATCCTTTTGATAGTAACAACATCCTACTGGGCTCGGCCGAGGCTGGTTTGTGGATTAGCGCTGATGAGGGGCGAAACTGGAACTCGAGCAATGCACTGCCAAAGGCCCCGATCAACTCGATTGTTTTCGCGCGCAAAACGCCGGGTGTCGTATATGCTCTGCTCCGACCGCCCTTAGGGATTGGCGCTTCAAAATTCACTCCGCAGGCGATTTATAAATCGGTGGATGCTGGCGCAACTTGGACTCCCCTTGCCGCGACCGTGACAGCGTCAAACCCGGCGCAATCTTTCCTGGTCGCAACCAGCTTGGTGATGAATCCCGTCGACGACGATACCCTGATCGTAACCAACACATGCGCCATCCTGCGTTCTACAAACGGCGGCCAAACTTGGGCCTCGGTATACTCCAATTGTGGCGCACCTTCGCCAGGGACAAGACAACTCACACCTGCCTATCCTCGTTTCGACCCCAACAATCCAGAGCACATTGTCGTCGGCGCAAAAGGTGGCGTGATCACAAGCAACGATGGCGGCGTGACATGGGCCGCAACGCCAATTTTAGACATAGACGCGGCGAGTTATGTCAACCCAGCGTTTGCTGCGTCCTCCGCTGGCTTGCTTTATGCTGTTAGTTATTCACCCTCAAACAGCACATCTAACGAAGGTTTAGTGCTGAAGTCCACGAACGGCGGCACATCGTGGCAGAGAATAAATACATATGAAGCTGCATATAGCGAATACACCAATCAGCTTTGGGTCGATCCCGGTAATTCGAATCTCTTAGTTTTTGGTGGCATTTTTGTCATGCGCTCGACTGACGGCGGCGCGACGATAACTCGCATTGCCGGCCCGACGTTTAGTGGCTTCAATGGCTCCTCTCGTCCATCTTCGATGTCGACGCCACATGCCGATCAACATGTGATCATCCCGGCGATCGGATACAATACAAATACAAATCGACGCGTGTTCGTGGGCAATGACGGTGGCGTGATTATGGCACCAGACATAGCGGCTGCCACCACTAGCACGGGCTGGATTCAGCGCAGCAGCAATCTAGTTACTGCTCAATATTATGGCATTGCGAGTTCAGCCGAAGGCGGCCTGATTCTCGCGGGTTCACAGGATCAAGGCCTACACACTTATGCCGGCGGCACCGCTTGGGCAGCGCCGTTGAGCTACACCGACTTTTTGCGCGTGCAAATCGATCAAACTGATCGAAGTTTTGCATATTCGGCAACGCCATATCTCAGCCTCAATCGTTCAAAGGATGGCGGCTATACGTGGCAGTACATTGCCAATGATTTGCCCGATGTTGGAAACGCAAATTTTAGTGCACCTATTCTACTGAATCCGTCAAATCAGGCCCAACTTTATGTGGGGGGCCGTTCTTTGTGGATCACGCCCGATGCCCGCGCCGACAAGCCCACGTGGAAAGCCATCAAACCGCCTACAGCAACCGCATCGAACTTCGTCTCAACGATCGCCGTGGACCGCACAAATTCAAATATCATTTGGGTTGGACACAACAACGGCGAAATCTATTTTACCTCTGATGCCACGTCAGTATTACCGACTTGGACAAAGGTTACGTCGACTAAGGCCACACGCTCGGTTGGCTCGATTTTGATTGATGCTACTAATCCGCAACGTGTTCTCGTAGGATACCAAGGCAATAGCGCGGGAAATCTCATTGCTACAACTGACGGCGGACAGACTTGGAGCGATCTCACCGGCGGGTTACCGCAAACCCCGATCAATAAGATTGTTCAAGACCCCGCAGCGCCAAACACGCTCTTCATCGGAACCGGCGTCGGCATTTATGAATCACCGAACGGGGGCACAAGCTGGACAACATCGACCGACGGGCCAGATGAAGACCTCGTTACAGATTTGGCCGTAGTTGCTGGCACAGGGGATTTGATTGCGGCCACGTTCAGCCGAGGCGCGTACATCCTGCGCGGCGCGATGACGGCAACGCCAAAAGCCGCAACTCCAATTCGAGTGGGTTCGGTCTTTTCAACTGCCCAATCCAATGCGCGCTCTTTTTTAAGGCTCTATAACAGCAGCGTCTCCGAGGGGACTGCCACGATCACGTTGTCGGATTCCACAACTGGTCAACAAGTCGCACAGTGGGTTAGCCCCGTCGTTGCGCCAGGAACATCTGTTCAATACTCAATTTCAGAGCCTGAAAGCACACTCAGCGTTGCCGCGAAGCCCCAATTCTATTCGGTTTCTATTCAGGCTCAATTTGCGGGGCACTTTCAGCATGTGCTTTGGCGGCCAAGCGATGGAACCCTCACCAACTTAACGACTTGCGATAAGGGAGTGACGTCAAACGCAACGCGCATGACGCACGTGCATTCCTCGCGGGTTGGAAATGCGGGGTATCCAAGTTCGATCTTGGTTCACAACACACTGGAAGATCGCGAAGTCGAATTGAATGTGTCAGATGCAAATACCGGCGTTTTGCTCGGCAGGTACTCAACATCGAACATCAGTACTTACGGCGAGCAGCTTATCCCGATTTCCGCAATCGAGGCGGCAGCAAATATTACGCCGTCGCCTAGCCAATTTCATTACACGATCAGCATCGCCAGCCAGACCAGTGGTTACCTTCAACACCTTGTCGATAATCAGAAAGCCGGTGTTGTTACCGATATGTCCACCGTTTGCGCCTTAGACCAGACGGCCAGCATTACGGACCCCAACAAATTGCTCCGCCTCGGTGCGGTGTTTTCAGTCGCGCAGGGAAACTCGCAGTCATACTTGCGCTTCACAAACACTGGAACAGAAACCGGAATCCCCGTCGTAAGGCTTTACGATCCGGCGACGGGATTACAAATAGGGACTTCGAATGGGACCCAGTCTGTTGCTCCCGGGGCATCACTGCAAGTCAGCATGGCTGATATCGAACGATCAGTTTCCAGATCGCCCGATGCAACTGGTAAAATTCCAAATATCCCTAGTCCAAGCTATTATTCGGTCGTTGTTTATTCCCAATTTCCGGGAACGTTTCAGCACGTCCTTTACCATCCCGCCGATGGTACGCTCACCAACTTGAGCACCTGTAACGCTGGCGTCACCACAAATCCAACGCAGTTGACACACGTTCATACGTCGCGCGTGGGCAACTTGGGTTTCCCAAGTTCAGTTGTGGCTTATAACACCGGGGCGTCTTCGCAAGTTGTAAATCTCGCCATTACAGATGCCCTGAATGGCAATCAGCTTGGCGTTTACACAACCGCCGCGCTACCTGCGAACGGCCAAATCACTGTGCCAGTGTCGAGCATCGAGAATGCCCTTAAACTAAAACCGACTGAGGTCCAGTTTCATTATACCGTCACGGCGCAATCGCCTTTTAAAGGCTTTTTGCAGCACCTCGTTGAAAACCAAAGGGCCGGCGTCATTACGGATATGACAACAGTCTGCACGATGCCGCTGTCGGGGCCATAGGTCCAGCCATCGCCGCCGCTGCACATCGATGGAACTAACCGCCGCTAAACGGCCGGTCTTCGCGGCTAAAGCCCTTCATCGGCAAACGACCGGCCTGGGCGCGTTCACCCAGCCATTCTTTCAAAGCGGTTTCCACACGCTCGCCGTTGCCCGACATCCAACTAAGGCCCGCTTTGAGCGTGAACACCTTGGCGTCGGCGCAGCCGCCATCTTTGTAACGTTGCAAAATCACGCCGCGGCCACGGCTCATCTCGGGCACTTCTCTTAAGGGGAAAATCAGCAGCTTGCGATTCTCGCCGATAATCGCAACGTGGTCGCCCGGCTTACCTAAGTCTTCGTTGGGCAGACCCGCGGTCGACGCCATTAATGGCGCGCAAACCACAGCCTTCTCGCCTTGGGCTAAATTCAGCGCCTGCTTGCCGTTTTTGGTTTGCGCAAAGACTTGCTCGGCGGGCACCACAAAGCCGCGGCCTTCGTTCGACACAATCAGGAATTTTTGCTCGCGGTTAAACACGCTCATCGACACGATGACGGCATCGTTGGGCAGTTCGATAATCATGCGGATAGGTTCGCCAAAGCCCCTGCCCTGCGGCAGCTTGTCGGCGCCGATGGCATAAAACCGCCCATCCGAACCGAATAACAAAATTTTATCCGTCGATTGCGCCTTAACTGCGGCTTGGAAGCCATCGCCCTCTTTGTACTTCACGTCGGAATCGCCCGACAGCACGTCGTCGCGATGGCCTTTCATCGCCCTAATCCAGCCCTTGGCAGACAAAATCACCGTCACAGGTTCTTTCTCGACCAGCGCATCAATGGGAATCACAACGGCTGTCGGCGCGCTGCCCAGTTCGGTACGGCGTTTCCCCAGTGGTGTTTTTTGGCCGAACTCGTCTTTGATCTCTTTGACTTGGCCCGCAATGGCTTTCCATTGTTGGTCTTCGTCTTTCAGCAGCGCTGTGAGTTGCTTCTTTTCGTCCGACAGCTCTTTGTGCTCGCGCTTGATTTCAAATTCCTCAAGCTTGCGCAAACTGCGCAGACGCATATTTAAAATCGCTTCGGCTTGGTTGTCTGTCAGCCCAAAGGCTTTCATTAGTTTTGGCTTGGGCTCGTCCTCGGTACGGATGATTTTAATCACCTTGTCGAGATTGAGGTAACAGATCAAATACCCTTCCAGAAGTTCCAGGCGGTTTTTGATCTTCTCCAACCGATACTTAGACCGGCGCACCAACACGATCTGGCGGTGATCCAAGAACGCTTGCAAAAGCTCGCGCAAGCCCATCACGCGCGGCGTGCCGTCAGCACCCAGCACGTTCATGTTCAGTCCGAAGCGAACTTCCAGTTCAGTTTGGCGGAACAACTGTTCCATCAGTTGCTCGGGGTCGATCGTGCGCGATTTCGGCTCTAACACGATGCGCACATCCTCGGCTGATTCATCGCGGATGTCGGCCAGGAACGGCAACTTCTTGTCGTTCAGCAACTCGGCGATGCGTTCGATCAGCTTGGCCTTCTGCACCTGGTAGGGAATTTGCGTGATGACCAAGTTGAACTGACCGCGCTCATATTTCTCGACCGTCCACTTGGCCCGCACGCGCAAACTGCCACGCCCTGTGGCGTAGGCGTCGCGAATGGTTTCGCGGCTTTCAACTAAAATGCCGCCCGTGGGAAAATCTGGCCCTTGCACGTAATCCAGCAGCGTATTCACGTGCGCCTTGGGCGTTTTGATCAGGTGCAGAAGCGCATCGCACAACTCGCCCACATTGTGGGGTGGAATGTTGGTGGCCATGCCCACCGCGATGCCGGCCGAGCCATTGGCCAGTAGATTAGGAACGGCCGACGGCATGACAATTGGTTCAGACTCTTCGCCGTCGTACGTGGGGCGAAAGTCGATGGCATCTTCGTCCAGCCCGTCCATGAGTTTCATGGCAAACCGGGTCAGCCGCGCTTCGGTGTAACGCATGGCGGCGGCGTTATCGCCGTCGATGTTGCCGAAGTTGCCCTGGCCCTCGACCAACGGGTAACGCACGGCAAAGTCTTGGGCCAAGCGCACCATGGCATCGTAAATCGATTGATCACCGTGCGGGTGGTATTTGCCCATCACGTCGCCGACCACACGCGCACATTTTTTAAAACCCGTCGCGGGGTCCAGCTTCAACTGCCGCATCGCGTACATTAGGCGCCGGTGCACAGGCTTGAGGCCGTCGCGCACATCGGGCAGCGAGCGCGACACAATGGTCGACAGCGCATAGGCGAGGTAACGCTCGCCCAAGGCATCGGCCAGAGGGGTTTGCCTGATTTCACCAACGGGTTTAGGGGCGGTCGGCGTCTTAGCCATGGGCAGCGGATCTCCGGGATATAAAAGCGGCCCCCACCGGGGACAGCGCTGGTTCTATATCTAGTATGCCACGAAATCCAGCCGCCAACAAATTGGGCTTATTTGGCCAGCCGCTCGATCAGGCGGCTGCGCGCGGCAGGCATCGGCTGGCGTTGCGACGAGAACACATGCGTTTCAAAAAAGTGCCCGGTCAAAGCCAAGGCCGACAGCACGTCAGCATCCGACGCCTCGGTTTGCTCGCGCAAAAACGCCGGCAGCGCCAACAACCGGTTTGCGTACGGCGCGCCGGCTTCGGCCGAAACTGCGCGGCCAGACTTTGGCGATACAAAAACTAAATTCTCGATGCTGCCCGTGCCGGCGCACGCGGTGAGATCGAGGCCAAAACCCAACTCGCGCAGCACATCGAGTTCCCACCGTGCATAGCGGGCCGCCCAGCCCTCGGTGCCAAGGGAGCGCAAGAAAGCAATGGTACCGCGTTCAATCTCAGGCTGATGCTGGCGTTCAGGCAACAGGGCATCAATCAGCGCACACGCCGACGACAGTGCGGCCAGACGGCCTGGGTCACTCATGACTTCGGCGGAATGACTGCGCACCAATTCCGCGCTCATCGTGCCAAGGTGTTCATCGAGGCGCGCACGCCACGACGCTTTGATGATATTGCCCGGTTGCAACGCGCCCTTCATGCGACGGCTGGCACCGGCCTTCACGAGTCCCGCATACCGCCCGTTGTTTTCGGTGAGCAGCGAGACAATGGCATCGTATTCACCATGTCGCCGAACCGAAAGGATCAGGCCTTGGTCTTCCCAGCTCACCGCCACGGTGAACCTACCGGCCTAGAAGCGGTTAAAGAGGAGGATCAGCCCTGTCATGAGCCCTGCCAGTCCGACAAACATCAGCACGTAGTCAGGGTTGCCTGTGGGCAATTGCCGTCCACGGCGAATCACCAGCCCGGCCAAGGCCAGCACACCGGCAAAAAAACAGATGACTGCGAAGAGTTTCAAGGCAGACGAATCCTTACTGATGGTCGAGCGCTATCAGACCCAATTCAAACGTTGAAGTCGAGCCCCCACACCGCGAATTGGTTACGATCTTCGCGCCAGTTCTCTTTGACTTTCACATGCAAGAAAAGGTGTATTTTGCGGTCCAGCAGGCGTTCCAACTCAGCGCGGGCCTTGGCCCCAATGTTTTTGATACGTTTACCACCCTCGCCCAACACAATGGCTTTGTGGTTGTCGCGACTCACGTAGATGTTCTGCTCGACACGCGAGCTACCATCTTTGCGGTCTTCCCAGCTTTCGGTTTCAACCGCGCACGAATACGGTAGTTCTTGGTTCAGCTGCATAAAAAGTTGCTCGCGCGTAATTTCAGCGGCCAGTAAACGGCCGGGCATATCCGACACATCGTCCTCGGGGAACATCCACGGGCCTTGCGGCACGGCTTTGGCGATATACTCTTTCACGCGGTCCAAACCATCACCCGTCAGCGCCGAAACCATAAATATCTCAGAAAACAGCCCGGCTAGATTCACGCGCCGGGTGAGATCGAGCAAAAGGCCTTTGTCGGCAATGTCGACTTTGTTCATCACCAAAATCGCTTTGCGCCCGCTGTTTTTAAGTTGTTCCAAAATGCGCTCGCTGTCCTCGCCCAGCTTGCGCGCCGCATCGACCACGAACATCACCGCCTCGGCGTCGGCGGCGCCCATCCAAGCTGCGGCCACCATGGCGCGATCAAAGCGCTGCTTGGCGGCAAAAATGCCCGGCGTGTCGACGTAGATGACCTGAGATGAGCCATACATCGCAATGCCGCGCACGATGCTGCGCGTGGTTTGCGCCTTCGGTGAAACAATCGACACTTTGGCGCCGACCAAAGCATTCACCAACGTCGACTTACCCGCATTGGGCGCGCCAATAACAGCAACAAAGCCGCAGCGCGGAAGTGTTTCAACGGTGTCGTCGGTCATGATGGGCTCAATATTTTCAGCAGCGCCAAAGCTGCAGCTTGCTCTGCGATGCGTTTCGACTTGCCGTTGCCGACCGCGCCACCGTGGCCCTCTACGGTCACAGTGACAACAAAATTCGGCGCGTGGGCCGGTCCATCTTGCGAGTCAACTTTGTATAACGGCAGCGGTAAACCGCGACCCTGCGCCCATTCTTGCAATGTGCTTTTCGAATCTTTCGGGGGTGCGACGGCTTCATCAACCAACGCGGCCCACTGCGCGCGAATGAATGCGGCCGCAGGCACCAGGCCGCCATCGAGATAAACAGCGCCGATGACTGCCTCGCAGGCATCGGCCAACACGGCGTCAACATCTTCGGCCACTTGGCCCGGTGCCATGCGAATTTCGCTGGCCATGCCACTGGCCCGCGCCACGCGCGCCAAGCTGGGCGCACTCACCAACGCCGCTAACCGAAGCGCCAACAGCCCCTCAGCTTCTGTGCTGAACTTTTGGAACAGCAACTCGGCGATCACCAAACCAAGTACGCGATCACCCAAAAACTCCAGACGCTCGTTGGCAAAGCTGTCTGTTTCCGCCGCGCCGCCGACTTTGCGCATGCCCACAAGGCTGCGATGTGTCAGGGCGCGCGCGAGTAGCGACTCATCGGCAAAGCGATGACCAAGGACCGTCTCAAGGGCGTGTCGGTCTTGTGCCAGTTGGCCCGTCATGCTGGGCCAAGCCCTAGACGATGCGATCGAAAAAGCGGCTAAAGCGCATGGCAAATGGCCACTGCCAAATTTCCCAAATTGCCGCTGTGCCGTCGGTGGAGAAAAACAAAATCTCTGCGCGGCCCACGAGATTTTCATCGGGGACAAAACCCACATCGGCGCGGCTATCGAGCGAATTGTCGCGATTATCGCCCATCATGAAGTAATGACCCGGGGGCACGGTGAACTCGCGCGTGTTGTCGTAGCTTTTGCTGTCACCCTCTTCGAGGATCAGGTGCTGCTTACCACCGGGAAGTGTTTCCTTGTACTGGGTGGTTCGGCGCACGCTGCCAAAGCGATCTGTGTAAACAAAGTCGTCCACCCGATCACGTTGAACAATTTCTCCATTGATGAAAAGGCGACCATCTTTCACTTGCACGGTATCACCCGGCAAACCAATCAGGCGCTTGATGTAATCGGTTTTATTGTCACGCGGCAGTTTGAACACAATCACGTCGCCTCGCTTGGGCGTGCTGGACAAAATGCGCCCGGACATCGGCACGATACTGAAGGGGAACGAGTGGCGGCTGTAACCGTAGGAGTATTTGGACACAAACAGGTAGTCGCCTTCCAGCAAAGTCGGGATCATCGAGCCTGACGGGATGTTGAATGGCTCGAAGGCCAGCGAGCGAATGACAATGGCGATCAGCATCGCATAGACGAACGTTTGGACGGTCTCCAAAAAGCCGTCCTGTTTTTTCGGAACTGCTTTGCCGCTAATCGTTGTTTGGGCCATGAATGACTGAAATATCAATGGGTTAATGGGTGGCCACAGTTCGCATCTGGGCTGTGGATCAGATAAGCCCGGGGTTGGCCCCAAAGTCAAGGAGGGCTCGGATGAAGACGTTGTGAGACTATTGCCTAGAACAATGCCTTAAGCCTTTGGCACTGCTGTAATAATCACCATCGCTTCAGCCATGGGGTACTCATCGGTGATTGTCAGATCGATGCGCGCGGCCATGCCTGGCGGCGTCATGGCTTTCAGGCGCTCGGCGGCTCCGCCGGTCATGACGATGGTGGGCTGGCCCGAAGGCAAATTCACAACACCCAAATCTTTCCAGTACACGCCCGCACGAAACCCGGTGCCTAAGGCTTTGGAGGCGGCTTCTTTGGCAGCGTATCGCTTCGCATAGGTTGCCGCATAGCCGTCGCCCGCGCCTTTGCGGCGCTCTGCTTTACGTTGTTCAACTTCAGTATAGATGCGTTGAATAAATCGGTCGCCAAATCGGGCCAGCGTTTTTTCAATTCGTCGGATGTCGATGAGGTCGTTGCCAATTCCAAGAATCATTTTCGCGCCACGTCCATGGCGGCCCGCATACGCACGATAGCAGGCCCGAAGCCAACAAAGATGGCCTCGCCCACAAGAAAATGCCCGATGTTAAGCTCGGCCAATGTTGGAATGGCCGCAACCGGCCCGACAGTGTCGAAACCGAGGCCATGCCCGGCATGGCACTCCAGTCCAATTTTTGCCGCATGCGCCGCCGCAATTTTCAGCCGCTCGAGTTGTTTATCGCGCTCTGGTCCAATCGGCACTTCGCAATAACGACCGGTGTGCAACTCTACAACCGGTGCGCCCAATTGGCGCGATGCTTCGAGTTGTCTGATCTCTGCTTCGATAAACATCGATACCCTGATGCCGGCATCCACTAGCGCGCGCACATAGGGGGCCAAAGTATTGTGCTGCCCTGCCACATCCAAGCCGCCTTCGGTGGTGCGCTCTTCGCGTTTCTCTGGCACCAAACACACCGCATGGGGCTTATGTTTCAGCGCGATTTTTAGCATTTCCTGCGTGGCGGCCATTTCGAGGTTCAGCGGAATATTCAGCTGCGAGCGCAGCCGCTCGATGTCGCCATCTGAAATGTGGCGGCGATCTTCGCGCAAGTGCGCGGTAATGCCGTCGGCCCCGGCTTCTGCGGCGATTAACGCGGCGCGCACCGGATCGGGGTGAATGCCCCCGCGCGCATTGCGAACTGTGGCAACGTGATCAACATTCACACCTAATCGTAAGACGTTTGATACTGCCGCCATCTCGAATCTCAGCTTTCGGGCTTATGCTTGTTCCGCGCGCTTGGCCATTTTCTGCGCCCGGCGCTCCTGCAGCCTACGTAAAACTGGCTCTAGCGCAAAGTAAGATCCAAAGCCAACCACAACAGCAACGGGTAAACTGCCCACCATCATGGGCCAGAAAATGGGCGTAACTTTTGTGATGAACAGGCCGAGATCCACCTGAACAACGGCCTGCGATAGGCCAACAAACATATCGATGAAATCCGACACGCCCGCGTGACCATATTCATCCCAACCCAGAATGACAGCCCCTGTATAATAGGTTGAGAACCAGACGGGAGGTGCAGTCCACGGGTTAATGACAAGCGTGCCAATCACCGAGGCGATTAAACTACCCCGCATGCTATACGCTAATGCCATGGCGACAAGCGTATGCGTACCAACGGCTGGTGTCATCGAGGCGGCCAATCCGCATGCGAAGCCCGCTGCAATACTGGACGGCGTGCCGGGAATACGCTTTAGCCGGTGCCAGTAATAGGTAACCGTGCGACCCCACCCAATGCGGGGCCACATGAAATCGCGGATGCGAACAGGCCAAGAGAGTTGGTCGCGACGACGAAACATGGCCAACAGGTGGGGTATTTCTAAGCCTCGGGCAAGGCTTAATTTTTCACGAGGCGGGCATGTCGTATTTTTTGCCGACAGCGGCTCAACCTTTGCTTAGAATGGACCCTTCGCGACGGGTTTGGGGAGTTTGCCGAGATGAAAATTATTACCGCATTGGTCGTTTTAGCGTTAGCCGGCGTCGGCCTGTATGCCGCGGCGCTGGAATACGGATATTTCGAGATTCCGCTGAAAGACCTGGAAGCCAAGTTCGCCAAGCCATCGTCAAAGTTCATGGATATCGATGGCGTACGCGTGCATTACATGGACGAAGGCCAAGGCGACGCACTCGTGCTGATTCATGCGAGCTACATGAACTTGCAGGTCTTCGACAGCATGGCCAAAGCGCTGAGTGCAAAATATCGCGTCGTGCGGTTCGATGTGCCAACGGCGGGGCTGACAGGGCCCGATCCCAAACAGCGCTATTCCATCGAACTGAACATGCAAATTCTGGATACGCTGACGACCAATTTAGGGATCGAGAAATTCGCGCTCCTCGGCACATCGTCGGGCGGGCCCGTCGCGTTTCGCTATGCGGCCGACAAGCCCGAGCGCGTGACACGCTTGATTCTCATCAACTCGGCCGGCATGCCGCGTACAGCCGTGACAAACCCCAACCGCGCCCGTGGGACCACGATTGATCAATGGGTGGCGGCGCGTTACCGCTCGGAAAGTTACTGGGTGAAGAATCTCAGCACCAATATCCCCACCATGGCGCCACCTGCTTGGCTCGTGGAGATGTGTCACGACATGGGGCGTCGCCAAGGCGGGCGCGTTGAAGGCGCATTCTTCATGAAGAACTTCAAGACCGGCGACCCAGAGGCAACGCTCGGCCGTGTCAAAACCCCCACCATGATTTTGTGGGGCATGGAAAACCCAACCGTCATGCATCTCGAAGCCAATGTCATGTCGCTGTGGCTGACCAATGCGCCAAGTATGGTGAAGAAGTACCCGAAGGTCGGGCACTACTTGTACTTGGAAATCCCGCAAGAGGTTGAAGCCGATATTGCAGCGTTCTTGGCCGGCGAAAAGGATAGCGAGCTACGCCAAACGCAGCGCGTCGCTGTCGCAGCTTTACCCAAAAGCTAATTGCCACAGTTCAGCCAGATTCTTTGCTCAATCTGACCGGATTGATCTGGGAGATTGCGAATGAAGTTTTTGGCTTTGGCGATTCTCGTGATGGGGCTTTCGGGGTGTGCGTCCGACGATGGACCAAGCATTCTGAAATCGAGTCTTTGCGGCGCTCGCGAAAGTGCCTGCAAACAGCGCTGCGCGCCAATGTCTGCCAAAGAATCTTTCGCCTGCCGTCAATCCTGCGAGGACAGCGCGAAAGATAAATGCAGTTGAGCGCCTGCGGGGGTTAGCCCCTCGCCCGGTCCACGGCGTTGATGGCCGGCATCGCGCGGAGGCCCGCGATAATGTTGGTGAGGTGCTTCACGCCGCTCACCTCGATGTCGACAACCATTTCGTAAAAGTCGGCCGAGCGCTTCGTGAATCGCAAATTGCTAATGTTGCCATTGTTTTTGGCGATCACAGTCGTCACAACGCCTAACGCACCCGGCTCGTTGGCAACAGTCAAGATCAAGCGCCCGATATGCGCGTCTTTGTCGCGGTCAGACTCCCATGACAAATCCACCCAGCGATCTGACGCATCGCCAAACTCGCGGAGCGATTCACAATCGATGGTGTGAACAGCCACACCCTTGCCCGGTTCGCGAATGCCAACAATGCGGTCGCCCGGCAACGGATGGCAGCATTCAGAGATATGCACCGCCATGCCCGAGGTGAGCCCCCGGATCGACACGCCCGTCGCTTCCCCCGCCTGGCGCGCGCGGGCTTGCGAAAGGTTGACCACGTTGTCATCGGCCTCGGTCCGAGCGCCGGGGTAAATGGCGACCAGCACTTCACGGCCAAACAAACGCCCTTCGCCAACTTTGGCGTAGATGTCATCAATACTGCTGACGCCAAGTTTATCGAACGATGCCTGAAGCCCTTTTTGCGTCAGCTCGTAGCCGTCTTTCTGGAAGACTTTTTCCAGAATGCTTTTTCCAAAGCGAATGTACTCGCTTCGCGCGTCAGACCTTATGCGACGCCGGATATGCGCACGCGCTTTGCCGGTGACGACAAAGCTTTCCCATTCCGGCGCAGGCTTTTGCGCTTTCGACGTGACAATTTCAACTTGATCGCCGTTTTGCAGCTTCGTACGCAGCGGCACAATGCGGCCATTCACCTTCACACCAACGCAGGTATCCCCGACTTCCGAATGCACCGCGTAGGCAAAATCGACGGTGCTGGCCCCGCGCGGCAGGGCAATCAAATCACCCTTGGGCGAGAAGCAAAACACCTGGTCTTGGAACATCTCAAGCTTGGTGTGCTCTAAAAATTCTGTTGGGTTTTGCGCGTGCTCCAAAATGTCGAGCAGTTCACGCAGCCACGAGTATTGCCGTCCATCAATGGCGGCAACCTTCTCGCCCTTGCCCTCGTCGCCGTCTTTGTAATGCCAATGGGCCGCCACGCCCAGCTCGGCAATCTGATGCATCTCGTGCGTACGAATTTGCAACTCAATGCGCTGCTTTTGTGGCCCGATGACAGCCGTGTGCAACGAACGATAGCCGTTACGTTTCGGGGTCGAGATGTAATCCTTGAACCGCGACGGCACCATCCGGAAGGTCGTATGCATTATACCTAACACGCGGTAACAATCGTCTACCGAGTCCAGCAGAATGCGAAATGCCATGATGTCGGAAAGCTGCTCGAAACTTACTTCTTTCACCTGCATTTTACGCCAGATGGAATAGGCGGTTTTCTCGCGGCCCGAGATGTAGCCCTTTATGCCAGCCTTGCTGATCACTTGGTCAAGCTCGTCCATGATCTTGCCGACCAAGTCACCCCCGTGCAGTTCCAAAAACCGCAACCGCGTCAGAATTGAACTGCGCGCTTCAGTATTGATTTCAGCAAAGGCCAAGTCTTCCAACTCGGTCTTAATCTCCTGCATACCAATGCGCTCAGCCAGTGGCGCATAAATCTCCATGGTCTCTAAAGCGATGGTGCGGCGTTTTGCGGGGTCTGCGATAAAATGCAAGGTGCGCATGTTGTGCAGCCGGTCGGCCAGCTTCACCAGCAACACACGGATATCCGCCGACATGGCCAGCAAAAACTTGCGGAAGTTTTCAGCTTGCTTGGTCTCGATATTTTGAATTTGGATTTTGGCAAGCTTAGTGACGCCATCCACCAGCCGCGCAACTTCATCACCAAAGAGTTTTTGGATGTCCTCAAGCGTTGCCAATGTGTCTTCGACGATGTCGTGCAACAACGCCGTGACAATCGAAGCCGTATCAAGCTTGTAGTTTGTCAAAATGCCCGCAACCTCGATGGGGTGCGAGAAGTACGGATCGCCCGAGGCCCGCTTTTGCGAGCCGTGCATTTTCATGGCGTATACGTAGGCACGGTTAATGGCGTCTTCGTTGGCCCGCGGGTCGTAGGCCTTAACGCGCTCGACCAATTCAAATTGACGCATCATGACGGCCAACCTTTGCCGTCACAGCAAACCGCTGAAGTTTTAGAGGTTAAGTCGCGGGTGCGCGCATGGGCGCACCCTTTCGCAAAAACGAAAGACGGCGCGTCGGTGTTAGTCGTTCCGGCCGGTATCGCCTGCGTCCCCATAATTCACACTGGGATGATCTGATGTCGAACGAGGAACGCCATCTTCTTCCTCGTCATCTAATTCTTCCACGCTCATGCCGGTTCCCGCGACCATTTGCTCGCCCACTTGGCCAGCAATAGCTGCGAATTCCGGATTGGCGGCCATCGCGTCGAAGCCGTCTTCCTCGGGCTCGTCCACTTCCACATGCTTTTGCAAACCTTGGATGATGGCTTCGTAAAGATCGGCCGGGATGGCTTTGGTGTCGGCGATTTCGCGCAGCGCCACCACTGGGTTCTTGTCGTGATCGCGCGCCACGCGCGGTTCACCGCCCGAAGAAATTTCGCGCGAACGCTGAGCGGCCACCATCACCAGTTCAAACCGGTTGGGCACTTTCTCAACGCAATCTTCGACGGTAACGCGAGCCATGGCTGTTTCCTTGCTTCGTCGTGGTTACACAGTGCTCGGCTTTTGGTTTGGGGTCAATCAATCCCCGACCTAACCCCTTGAAAAGAGGCCCAAGCCTGCACCTTGCCCCTGGTCGCCCAGGGTCTAAAGGAGGCGCTTTGTAAACGGAACGCCCGCCAATCTCAAGCGTTCAAAGAAAGCGCCCGAATCCCTTGGTTTTCAAGCCCTTGGGGCAGTGCCCCGATCATCTCGGCGGGGGTTTGACCAGTCAGGGCGTGCGCCCAGTCGGGGGCCACGTCCTTCAAAGGCAGCAGCACAAATGCCCGTTCGTGCAAACGGGGATGGGGCAAAATCAACGGCCCCTGCCCTAAAACGTGCGACCCATAGGCTAGCAAGTCGAGGTCGAGCGTGCGGGCGGCATTGGGCGTGCCACGTTCACGTTCGTAATCTTTCTCGATGACATGCAGCAACCCTAGCAAGTTGTGCGGCGATAGCTGCGTCTCCACGCGCACAACGCCGTTCACGTACCAAGGTTGATCGGACGCGGGCACCGGAGCGGTTTCGTACCACGTTGAAATTGCCCGAATGGCAATGCCACGCGCCGCCATCTCGCGCACGGCGGCTTGGCACGTGGCTAAAGGAGCGCCCGCGCGTGAGGGCAAGTTCGATCCAACGGCAACGAGAATCATCGCAATGTTCGCTTCCCTGTTGCTTGCACGCCCCGCCCCAAACCTTTAATTTCTGCGCATTGAAGTTTGTTGATCATATTTGATTTATAGGAGCTGCGCATGATCTTCTATCCCGAAGAACGTCTGGCCATGTTCATTGACGGCCCTAACTTGTTCGGTGCCGCCCGCTCGCTGGGTTTTGACATCGACTACCGCCGCATGCTGCAAATGTTCGCCGCCAAAGGCCGCTTGCTGCGCGCGTTTTATTACACCGCGCTCATGGAAAACGAAGAATACTCGCCGCTGCGCCCGCTGGTCGATTGGCTCGACTACAACGGCTACATCATGGTGACCAAGCCGGTGAAGGAATTCACCGACGCGCAAGGCCGTCGGCGCATCAAAGGTAACATGGACATCGAACTTGCGATCGACATGTTGGAAATGGCCAACCATGTGGAACACATCGTGCTGTTCTCGGGCGATGGCGATTTCCGCCGCTTGGTTGAAGCGGTGCAAAAGCGCGGTGTGCGCGTGTCGGTGGTGTCCTCGATCCGCACGTCACCGCCAATGATAGCCGACGAATTACGCCGCCAAGCCGACAACTTTATCGAGCTAGCCGATTTAAAAGATGTGCTGGCCCGGCCCGACCGCCCCGCTTCCGCCACGCCGCCCGACCGTGGCGCATGAGCGCTGGTCTGAAAGGCCCGGCGAAGAACTGCGCGCTGTGCCCGCGACTGGTCTCTTTTCGCGACAAGAACGCCGACACCTACCCCGATTTTTTTAACGGCGCAGTGCCCGCGTTTGGCGCAGCCGATGCCTGGCTGCTGATTGTCGGCCTGGCCCCGGGATTGAAGGGGGCTAACCGCACAGGCCGCCCCTTCACCGGCGATTATGCGGGCGAGTTGCTGTACCCGACATTGCTAAAAACGGGCTTGGCCAAAGGCAGCTATAAAGCCGCACCCGATGACGGCGTGGTGCTCAAGGGCTGCCGCATCACCAACGCGGTGCGCTGCGTGCCGCCGGAAAACAAGCCCACGCCGCTAGAACAGAAAACTTGCCGCGATTTTTTGGTTGCGGAGATGAAAGCAATGTCCAAGTTGAAGGCGATTTTGTCGCTGGGGCAGATTTCTCACAATGCGGTTTTGTCGACGTTAGGGGTGCGCAAAGTCTCATTCCCCTTCAAGCACGGCGCACTGCACCAGTTGCCAAATGGCATAACGCTGGCCGACAGTTACCATTGCTCGCGTTACAATGTGAACACCCGCGTGCTCACCCCGGAGATGTTCGAGACCGTTGTGGCCAATGTAAAAGCTTTGGCGACTTAAATGCCGGCGAGTCAGAAAGCCAAAGCCGATCTCGGCATCTACTTCCGCACCCAAGGCCGCAAAGTACGCCCGGTGGATGTCGCCCGTATCCGCGCTATCACGGACCTTTCACAGCAGGCCTTCGCTAAAGCCTGCGGCATCAGTGTTCATACATTGCGAAACTGGGAGCAAGGCCGCCGCGCACCGCGCGGCCCTGCACGCGCGCTGTTACTCGCGATCGCCCGCGACCCCGTGGCGGTGATTAAGGCGCTGCGAGGTTAGCGCCGATATCATCGACCAACTGACGACCGGCATCCAGCACGCCGGCCATTTGGAAGAATCCGTGAATCATGCCGCGGTAAATTTGCGTTGTCACTTTGACGCCGGCCTGCGTCATGACCGCGGCTAGGCGCTGACCTTCGTCGAATAACGGATCAGCTTCGGCCAAAGCTATGAAGGTCGACGGAAAGTCGACAGCATAAGTCGCATAAACCGGCGACAACAATCCCGATCGACGATCCGTATCGGCTGGAACATAAGCGCGAAAATAGCGCTCCATATCAGCCCGCCAACTAGGGCGCGGCGCCCTTTCATCAATCGACGGATAGACGCGATCATCACACAAATCAGCATTTGGATAGATCAGAATCAATTTCGAAAATTTCAGTGTGCCGCGCCCGTGCGCCGAAAGGGCGACACCGACGGCGAGCGCGCCGCCTGAACTATCACCACCCACGGAAATACGCTTAGGATCGATATGAAGTTCTGCTGCATGGGCATCTGTCCACGTTGCAGCGGCTACGCAATCTTCAAGGCCAATGGGGTACTGATGCTCTGGTGCCAATCGGTAATCGACGGCAATGACAGTTTGCCGCGAGCGATTGGCTAAAGCGCGCAACGGCGCGGCGTGTGTTTCTAAGTCTCCGGAAACAAAACCGCCGCCGTGCAGGTAAACGAAAGCGCCCTGCCCCTTGCAGCCCGTTGGTCGGTAAAGTCGAATCGGAATTGCGCCATTCGGCCCCGGAATGGTTTGGTCTTCGATATGCTCGACATCTTCCGGTGCCCCCGACAATGCCACAATGCCGCGATGCATTTTGCGCCCGGCCGCCGCCCATTCTGCGTCGTCCTTAAACGTTGGTGGCGGCGACGTGGCCGACAGCGCCATGCGCTGCAGCAACGCTTTGGCTTGCGGGTCAAGCTCGACCACTTGCTTAACTCGGCGATTTTTCGCCAAGAATGGCCGCCGCCGTATCCAGCCGTGCTGCGTAAGCATTCAGCGCATCGGCTGTGATTTTGGCGTAGGCATCCGCATCGGCAAAGCGGCGTTCTTCGATAGCTTCGCGCACCCCTGGCAGGGTTTTAGCACCGTAGCCGGTGAACCGCCCTGGGGCATAAACCATGTGTTGATACCACGGACGACCCGGCAAGCCCTTCGCATTCAGCAACAGTTGGTCGATGTCGCGTAGTGCGGCATTTAGTTTTGCGCGAGCGTCCGGCGGCAACGATGCGCCTTTTGCCGCGTAGGCCGCGTCGTAGGCTTTGGCGCTCGCACTTAAACGCGTCACCGCGTTCTCAAGCACAGCCAATTCAAAATATGGCGTTGACGCTTCGGCTGAAGGCGGGCCGACCGGGCGGCGTGGGTCCTTGACCACGTCGAACATTTTATCGGCCAGCAGTTTTGTGCGTTTGGTGTCTTGCGCGCGGCGATCATCAGCAAGTTTTTTGACTTCGGTCAGATAGCGCGCCACCGTGTCGGCAAAATCACCAAATACCATTGGTGGTGTGTCGGCATCGGCAATGCGCATGACCAAACGCCCCACAGTTTTTGAAAGCACGGCGCCGTACACCAAACCCGGGTCGTCGAACTTCGTGAAGTGATCAAAACTATCATAGACCGCGTGATACGACCCCCCGCCTTCAGACTCGCCCGAATAGGCAACATCAAGCGCGGGAATCCCTAAGTGTTGCAGGAACGAAGAGTAATCCGAGCCCGAACCCAAAGGACCAATGGGGATGTCCCCGCCTTTTTCTGCCGCGGCAACCTCCACCTCGTCGGGGCGGCCAATTTTATCGAACGCGTCGGTGAGAATTTTGGCGCGCAGGCGTTTGGCAACACTGACATTGGTTTGCGGATCCATCACGTCGTTGGCTACAGCGTTGGCAAGGTGCTGCCAATCGTGGCTACCCGACAAGCCCAAATACCCGCGTCCGTTGCCATCGGTGTTGATGTAAATAACAGCCTTGGCTTTCAACTCCGCCGCATGGGTTTCAGCCCATTCCGTCGATCCCAACAACATGGGCTCTTCGCCATCCCAGCTGGCGTAAACAATAGTACGCGCAGGCTTCCAACCACCCTTCACCAAGGCGCCTAATGCTTTGGCTTCCGACAACATGGCGATATTGCCCGACAACGGATCGGCCGCACCAAACACCCAGCCGTCGTGATGGTTGCCACGGATCACCCATTGGTCGGGATATGTGCTGCCCTTGATCATCGCGATCACATCGTACAGTTTTTTCAGCGACCAATCAGACTTCACCGCCAAATGCACTTTCACGCCGCCATCACCACCAATGTGGTAGGCCAACGGCAAACCCCCGTGCCAAGCCTCGGGCGCAAAAAGACCGCCCATCGCAGCCAATAGCTTTGTTGCATCGCCGTAGGACATCGGCAGCACGGGGATTTTCAATACGTTGGCGGCTGCTTCACGCGTCAGTCGCTTCGCACCCGGAACGGCGCCAATGCCCGGTGTCAGTGGATCGCCCGGATAAAGCGGCATATCGGCCACCGAGCCACGCTGCACGGAATCTGCTGGGCGCATGCCGCCTTTGGGATAGACATCGCCCTTGTTATATCCGTCGTCGGCGGGGTCAGAATAAATAATGCAACCGACTGCACCATGATCTTGCGCGAGTTTGGGTTTCAGGCCGCGCCAGCCACTGCCGTAGCGCGCCAACACAATTTTACCCTTCACGCTGATGCCGCGCCGTTCCAGCGCCTTGTAATCCTCGGGCATGCCGTAGTTGACGTAAACCAAATCGGCGGTCACATCGCCGTCGCCTTGAAAGGCCACATAGGGCGGCAGCGCGTTGGCTGTGTTGCCCGATGTCGCATCACCGGGCACTGGCGGCTCCTGCCCGCCCAGTTTGATTTGCTGCGGCGCAACCATTTCGACCGTGGTGCTGAGCGGTGTGGGGTAAAGCACATCAAACGTTTCGATGTGTGCGTCCCAACCCCAAGATTTGAATTGCGATAGAATGAATTCGGCGTTGGCTTTGTCGTGCGGCGAGCCCACATGATTGGGTTCGGACGACATTTGTTTCAGCCACGCGATCTGATCTTCCGACTTAACCTGCGCATCAAATGCCGCTTCGCGCTCGGACTGGACCGAAGCCGGAGCTGCGCCCACCGTACCGGCCACGACCATTCCACTGATCATTGATATCGTTTGCCAAATGCGTTTCATGCCCCGACTCCTGTTGCAAAAATAAAAAAGCCCGCGATCACCTTGCACTGAATGCAGATGATCGCGGGCCAGATGGTTTGTTCAGCTTTATTTCGCGAGTGCTTTGTTCACGGCAGCCACTAACTCGGGGCTTTTGGGTTCAACCTTGCTTGGGAATGCCGCGACCAAGTTGCCCTTGGCGTCAATCAAGTACTTGTGGAAATTCCATTTTGGCGCGTTGTCCGCACCCATTTTGGCAGCAGCCCATTTGTAAAATGGATGGGCCTCGTCGCCCTTCACAACTTCTTTGTCGGCCAGCGGAAAAGAAACATCGTATTTGCTTTCGCAGAAGTCTTTAATTTCCGCTGCCGTGCCGGGTTCTTGCTTGCCGAAATCGTTGGCGGGAACACCGACCACGACTAAACCTTTGTCTTTGTAATCTTCCCACAGGCTTTGGAGGCCGGTGTATTGCGGCGTGTAGCCGCAGAACGATGCAGTGTTCACGACCAAGACTGCTTTGCCTCTATATTCGCTCATGGGCATAGGCTTGCCGTCGATCGTTTTGAAAGCGTAGTCATAGGCGCTATCGGCCATGGCGGTTGCTCCGATGGTCATGGAAAGGGCGGCAGCGAGGATTGCAATCGTGCGTTTCATTTGCGGTTTGTCCTTGTGTCAACAACAGGCGAGAGTGTGCTCGGAGGCTAGTTTCCGGCAACTCAAGCGGGCTTGCAAGAGGCATGTAAGTTCCTAGAAATATGGTTAAATTCGATATGACGCGCAAAGCCAAAGGCCGACATCCATGACCGACGTTCCACCGCAACTCGCCCTTTTACGTATCACCGGCAATGTCATGTTGGCTCGGTGCATTGGCATCGCCGCTGAATTAGGCGTGGCAGACGTCATTGAGACGGGCCAGGGCCGCCTGAATGCAAGCTCGCTGGCCAAACTGACGGGCAGCGACGAAAGCGCCTTGTACCGCATGCTGCGCTATATGGCGGCCAATGGAATTTTTGTCGAGGACCCGTTGGGCAAATTCCAAAACACGCCGATATCAAATTTATTGCGCACCGGCGTAACGGGCTCAATGCGCGATTTTGTACGTCAGTCGTGGCAAGACGTGATGTGGGATGTCTATAAAAACTTTCCACACACCATTGCCACCGGCGAGCCCGCCTTCACCAAAGCCTTTGGGGCCGATTTTTTCGATTACCTTTCTGCACACCCGGACACCGGGCAAAAGTTCGATGCCGCCATGGCCATGCAATCAGGCCCGGAAAATGCGGCCGTTGCTGCGGCCTACGCGTTTGAGCAAGCAAATGTTGTGGTCGATGTGGCCGGCGGCCGCGGCGGGTTTATGCTGGCCCTCCTCAAGGCCTATCCGACCATCCGCGGCATACTATTCGACCAAGCGTACGTGTTGGCCCAACCCAACTATGTTCGCGAAGCCGAATTAAATTATCGGTGCGACTTCGTGGCTGGCGATTTTTTTCAGTCCATTCCCAAAGGTGGCGATGTCTATGTGCTTAAGCGCATTCTGCACGATTGGGATGATGATACGGCGCTGCGTATTCTAAAAAACTGTGCCGCCGCCATGAGCTTTACGGCACGTTTGGTGTGCGTCGATGCCGTGATTAAACCCGGCAACGATCCCGACCCGAACAAAGCCCTCGATGTTGGAATTATGGCCTTGCTGAAAGGCCGCGAGCGTACGGCGCAAGATTTTGAGCGGCTGTATCAGGCTGCAGGTTTGCGCGTCACACGCATTATATCAACAGCCGCGCCGTCAACCATGAGCTTAGTCGAAGGTGTGCTGAACTAGCCGTAACGTTCCTCAGGCCAAGGGTCGCCGCGCATGTGATAGCCGCGCACTTCCCAATAGCCGGGTTGGTCTTTGTCCATGAACGTGATGTGCCGAATCCACTTGGCACTTTTCCAGAAGTAAAGGTGCGGCACGACCAAACGAACTGGCCCGCCATGATCACGCGTCAGGCCCGCGCCATTCCACGTGTGACCTAAAAACACGTCGTCGCGGTCGACATCGGCAAGCGGCAAATTCGTGGAATAGCCGTCGAAACTTTTGATCATCAAGAATTTCGCGGATGGCAATGGTTGAACCGCCGCTAAAAATGCGCGCATCGGCACGCCCAGCCAATCGTTATCGTAACGCGACCACGTCGTAACGCAGTGAATATCATTGCGATACGTTTGCTGCGGTTGAGCCATAAAATCGGCCCACGACCACTTCAGCGCGTTTTTCACTTGGCCTCCGGCGCTGATGCTCCAATCCTTTTGTGTTAGGTTTGGCTGCACACCAAGATCAAGCACCGGAAAATCTTTGGTCAGACGTTGCCCCGGCGGCAAACGCTCTTCGGGTTTGGCCGACTGCCCCGTAAGTGCACGCCCATCTTTGGCCCACTGCTCTTTGGTGGCGATGAGCTTGTCTTTAATTTTGCCGGTGAGCTGTGGCTCTTCGCTCATAGTCTTAGCCTCTATCCTTCATCAGTCGCGACTTTTGCCGGTTCCACTCACGCGTTTTGATGGCCTCGCGGCGGTCTTGGTGCTTACGGCCCTTAGCCAATCCCAGCGATACTTTGGCGATGCCTTTGTCGTTGAAAAACAACGCTAATGGAACAAGTGTCATGCCTTCGCGCTGAATGGCAGCCGACAGCCTATCGATTTGCTTTTTGTGCAGCAGCAAGCGGCGTTTACGCAACTCTTCGTGCTGAAATTTGCCGCCGCCCTGGTACATGGGAATATGGCAGTTCACCAAAAACATCTCGCGACCTTCGGGCTGGGCGAACGAGTCTGAAATGGTGGCACGACCTAGACGCAACGATTTCACCTCACTGCCCATCAGAACGATGCCAGCCTCGATGGTATCTTCAATCGAATAATTGAAGCGGGCCTTGCGGTTTTCAGCAACCCGGCCATGAGAGATCAGCGTTGATTTCGCCATTGGCGTTTAGTCTGACAACAGACCTGCACCGCGCAACGCTTCTTCTATCCGGGCTTTGCTTTTCACGCTGAGCGGACCAATCGGCAGCCGCGTGTCTGGATTGCAAAGCCCCAACAAATGGGCAGCGTATTTGGCCGGCGCCGGGCTGGGCTCGCAAAACAAAACGCCATGCAACGGGTGCAAGATATCGCGAATGCGCGCAATATCCTCGGTACTTTCCAGCGTCCAGTTGTCATGGAGCTGCGAGCACAGGCGCGGTGCCACGTTGGATGTGACGGAAATGCAGCCTGTTCCACCATGGGCTAAGAAACCCAACGCGGTGCCGTCATCGCCTGACAGCAGGCAAAAGCCTTCCGGCGCGCCCAGCTTAATTCCGGTCGCACGCGACACGTCACCGGTGGCTTCCTTGATTCCCGCAATATTGGGATGTTTGGCTAACTCAATTACCGTTTCGACAGAAATATCGACAACTGTTCGGCCCGGCACGTTGTAGAGAATGATTGGAATATCAACCGCGTCGGCGATGGCGCGGAAATGTAACTTCATGCCCTCTTGCGTCGGCTTGTTGTAATACGGTGCAACGATCAAGGCTGCGTCCGCACCGGCTTGCTTCGCATGCTTGGTCAATTCGATTGCTTCAGTGGTCGAGTTCGAACCCGTCCCGGCGATCACCGGCACGCGCCCTTTGGCCACCTCGACGCACAGTTCTACGACGCGGCGGTGTTCCTCGTGCGACAGCGTGGGCGATTCACCCGTTGTGCCGCAGGGAACCACCCCGTGCGTGCCCTCTTTGATCTGCCACTCAACGAAGTTCTGGAACGCTTTTTCGTCAACAGCATAACCATTGAATGGCGTAATCAAGGCGGTGATCGACCCGCGAAATGCGGCGTGCCCCATGGCAGCAAACTCCAACGATGCGCGGCCACTTGGGCCGCGTTTTTTAAAACCGGTTTGACCATACCATACGCCCCCATGGCGGCAAGTCTTGCCGTTGGGTAATCATATCGGTACATCAAGGGCTTGCGTGAAGACCCGAAACTTTTTTATGAAAGAGCGATGATCAACAAACTTAGCGTTGTCTTGCTTTCAGGGGTGATCTTCGCCACCGGCATTATCGCGCCTGGATACGCGCAAGACAAACCGACGACCACGCAACCTGCAAAAACGGTCAAGCCAAAGCCAGCGCCCAAAAAGCCTGCTGTGAAAACACCTGCAGTCAAGCCTGCAGCCAAAAAAGCGCCACCGCCTGCCAAAGCCGGACGGGTGCTTCCCGGCCGCAAACCCGGCAGTACACCGGCAACGCGTGAGCCATTGCCGCCGGCGCCACGGCTGGCAGTTCGGGTGGAACCGACCCACCTCTCGGCACGCGATCGTGATTTGTTGACCCAGGCCTTGCAATCGGCCGCGTCGGGCCGTTGGCCTGCCGCACGCGAAACCGCTCAACGCGGCGAGAACAAATTGCTCGTCGACATTGCCCAGTGGCTCGCGCTGCGCACGCCCGGAGGTATTCGAAATTTCAGCGAGCGGGTTGCGTTTATCGAAAGCCACCACGATTGGCCATCGTTACCCGAGATTAAGCGTATCACCGAAGATATTGCGCAAGAAAGTGGCGGGCCCGACGAGCGTTTGCGTTGGTTTGCCAAATCACCACCAACGACCACGCCTGGCAAAATTGCACACGCCGAGGCCGCTTTAGCAGCAGGTGATTTTGCCTTGGCTGAAAAATTGGCGCGCGCCGCGTGGATTAGCGGGCGATTTGATAACGGCGAAGAACGCGACTTCTTAAAAACCTTTAGTCGCTTTATCACGCCCGAGGATCATCGTGCCCGATTGGAAGAATTGTTATACGCCGAGTTGCGACCCGCCGCCGAGCGCATGCTCGACCGCGTAGATACACCCAGGGCGGCCGTGGCGGCTGTGCGGATGTCCTACATCTCTCAAGCCAGCAATGTCGAACGCCTGTTTGAAAAGCTACCCCCCGATTTGGCCAACGACCCCGGCCTTGTTTACGACCGAATCAAGTGGCGGCGCATGCGCGACCGCGATAGCGAAGCCCGCGCTTTATTGCCCACCAGCCCCGATACAGCCCCACGCCCAGATTTGTGGTGGCGCGAACGGCAATTGCTGGCTCGGGATTCTTTTGAAAAAGGCAATCCACGCGAAGCTTACGCCATTGTGCAAAATCACGGGGCGCTCGATCCAGTCAGTTTGTCCGAGGCTGAGTGGCTGGCCGGGTGGCTAGCCTTGCGCCATCTGAATGACGCCAATGCGGCGCTTCAGCACTTTCAGAAAGTCTACGACACCGTGCAATTGGCGGCCAACGTGTCACGTGGTGCCTATTGGGCCGGGCGCGCGGCTGAAGCCTTGGCGCGCCCCGACATCGCCGCCGATTGGTACCGCCGCGCAGCAGTTCACATCACCACGTATTATGGCCAACTGGCACTGGCACGATTGAAGGATGAAACACTGCCGCAGTTGCCGCTCGATCCCACGCCCTCAGTTCAGGAACGCAATGCCTTTGAGAACAACGACCTCACCAAGGCCACGCGCGCGCTGGCAGATCTGCCGGGTACACCATATTTGCGTCCCTTTTTGCTGGCACTCGCCGAGTCATCTGACTTCGCGGTAGATCGTCATATGGCCGCTGAACTCGCTAACCGCTTGGGTCGGATTGACCTTGGAGTTTGGATTGCACGGCAAGCAGGACGGGATCGTATCATTATCGTCGAACATGGTTTCCCAGTACCAACCTTCGCCCTGCCCGCCGCCCCCGAACGCGCCCTGCAATTGGCCATCATGCGCCAAGAAAGCAACTTTGACGCTGGGGCGCTCAGCCCGGCGGGCGCGCTTGGTCTGATGCAGCTGATGCCAGCCACGGCGCGCGCGGTTTCAAAGCAAAGTAAGCAGCCCTACAACAAATCTAAACTGCGCACCGACCCCGCCTATAACGTACGGCTGGGCAGCGTGTATCTGAATTCACTAGTCGACGATTTTGACGGTTCGTACATCATGGCCGCAGCGGGCTACAACGCCGGGCCGGGGCGTTCGCGGCAGTGGGCGCGTGCATTTGGCGATCCGCGTTCACCTGATGTCGATGCTGTGGATTGGGTCGAGTCCATTCCGTTCTCTGAAACGCGCAATTACGTTCAGCGTGTGATGGAGAACGTGATGGTTTACCGCGCAATCTTAGCCAAAACACTCACGGTGCCGCAGACCTTAGAGAAAGAGCTGAAGGTCAGCACACCGGCAAAGTAGCCAGCACAAACGCCTTACGCCGAATGCTTTTTAGTGCGCGACTTGGCATGCAACCCTTGCCAGTGCTTCGAGCCATGCTTTGGCTTTTCTTTTAGCTTTCCCGCAAACGCGTGGTCTTTGCGCTTTGCGGGCCACTGCGGCTTGCCCTCGCGTGGAGGAGTTACCGGCAGTTGCGACTCTTGTTGATGATGCGCTTCGGGCGCGCTTTTATAATGCTTAGGCTGATAGGGCTTATGCGGTGGGCGTGAACTGCCCTGCTCGCCCGGCGCGTCGGACGGCTCGATTCGCAGACCCTTGAGTGTTTTGCTCACGCGCTCGCCAAATGCGGCAGCCACTTGTTCGTCGATCTCAAACTTGGTTTCGTGGTCGAGAATTCGAATCACACCAATCTGGCGTTTGGTGATGTCGCCCTGGCGGCAAATTTCAGGGATCAGATACTTCGGATCGGCCTTTTTCTCGCGGCCGAGATTGATGCGGAACCAAACGGTCTTTTGCGGCGCGACGAAGTTCGTGTTGCGTGGTTCTGTCGAACGCTCGAAGCCACGATCCTTAGGGCGTTTGAAGTCATTGTCCCGTGGTGGCGGCGTACTCACCTCAGACACATCTTCAGCGGCAGGCAAGCGCGAGCGATAAATGCGCACCAGGGCCGTGGCGACCTCTTCGGCCGAGCGCTGCGCCAATAATTCCTTAGCCATCGCCAAGTCATCGGCATCGGGCGCTTCAGCCACGGTTTGTTGCAGACTTTCGAGCAGTCGTTGGTGGTCAAGCTTGCGGATCACGTCGGCTGTCGGCGATTCACACCACACGGCCTTAATACGTGCCGCGCCCAGCAGTTGTTCGGCTTTGCGACGGCGCGACGGCGGGATCAGTAGGACACTCACGCCCTTGCGCCCCGCGCGGCCCGTGCGCCCACTACGATGCTGCATGCTTTCAGCATCATTGGGTAAATCGGCGTGAATCACCAAGCCCAACGTCGGCAAATCGATACCACGCGCAGCGACATCGGTGGCAACACAAACACGCGCTTTGCCATCGCGTAAGGCTTGGAGCGCGCTATTGCGTTCGCTTTGGCTGAACTCACCCGACAGCGACACAACTGAAAATCCGCGTTCCAACAAAATGGCGTTCAAGTGCCGCACAGTTTCGCGCTTATTACAAAACACCAATGCGCTGGGCGATTCAAAATAACGCAGCACGTTGACGACCGCGTGTTCAGTGTCGTGGGCGGCGATGCGCATGGCACGATACTCGATATCTGCATGGCCGCGATCGCCCGACGTCGCTTCAATGCGAAAGGCGTTGTTCTGGTAATTTTTGGCCAGCAGCACAATGCCGCGGGGCAAGGTGGCCGAGAACATCAACGTGCGGCGGCTCTTTGGTGTGGCTTCCAATAAAAATTCAAGGTCTTCACGAAACCCGAGATCAAGCATTTCATCGGCCTCGTCGAGCACGACGGCTTTGAGTTCGGCGATTTTAAGGCTGTAGCGTTCCAAGTGATCACGTAGGCGACCTGGCGTACCCACCACGATGTGGCATCCCGCTTGCAACTCGCGCTTTTCTTGGCGCGGGTCCATGCCGCCGACACACGCAACAATGCGGGCACCGGCATGTTCATACAGCCACGTCAGTTCACGATGCACTTGTAGTGCCAGCTCGCGCGTGGGCGCGACGATCAGGGCTAAAGGCAGGCCTGCGGGTGGTAATGTCTCGGCATCGCCCAATATCGTGGAAGCAATCGCCAAGCCAAAAGCAATCGTCTTGCCCGAGCCGGTTTGCGCCGACACCAACAGGTCGCGGCCCATGGCCTCAGGCGCGAGGACGGCGGTTTGCACGCGCGTCGGGTCGGCATAGTCGCGATCACGAAGGGCGCGAGCGAGAGGTGCGCTTGTTGGAGGAAAGGCCACGTTGGGGATACGTCCAGGCTAAGAGGGCCCGCTGCAGTGACCTGCAGCGGCGCAGCCTCATAGCATATCGCACCCCTAAAGATATCAGATCTTACTTCGCCGGTGGGACGTCGGTGGCCTTGCTTGGGTCGATGGCCGCAGCGCCCACGGGCAAGCCGCTGGTGGTCACAAAGCCTGACTCCTCAATGACTTCCCAAAAGTGCTCCAAGCCCGCGATCTCGCGAATAAAGTCGCCCGGCACGACTTCAATCACTTTATCGGCTTGGTGAAACTTCATGCGCCCTGCGGTCACCAGGATCAGCGAGTCCGTCTTGGCACTGTTTTTGGTTGTCCCGCTGCCCGCCGCCATGGTGACGGCCCGTACCGAGTTGCCCGGGAACTCGTACCGCTTAATCTTCAGAGTGCCTGCACCGCCCTCTTTCGTGTTGGCGCCAATAACGTGGGTTGGCGTGGCCTCACCCGTTAGGCTTGGGACTGTCCAGGTTACGATTACGGCGTCGGCGGCATCCTTGATGTTGCGCAGCGCTCCAGATGGCCGGCTGACTACGTCGCCTTGCGCCAGCATCACGGGCTTGCCACTCACCTCGACCTGCGCCGAACCAGACATCACATACAGCAAGGTTTCATCGGTAATCGGGTGCAGTACGCCCCCGGTTGCTTTTGAGAACGTCATCACGCGAACGCGGCCGGTGGGCCATGGCGCTGCTTTGGCAGAATACTTCACTGCACCTTTCGGTGCTTTCGAGGCGGCGGCACCCATAGCGCTGCTCACCTTGCCCGATTTATCAGTCCACGAGGCCATAGCTTCAGCGGCTAATGTCTTACCCGCGACAACGTACACGTCATCGCTGAGCGGCGCCTGAGCATGGGCAACAACTGATGACATCAGCAAACCAAAAACAGCAGCGACAGATAAACGCATGGGACCCTCATGATTGTTGAGCACAGATAGTGAGGCGAACCGCTATTAGGCTCAATGTGCATCTTCGGATGTGTCCACTGCCCAGTCTGCCCCGACCACCGAGAATAACTAGCCGATACCCCGGCCACTCCGTGGTTGGCTGATGCCGGATCGGCAAGATCATATTCATTCGCGAAAGCCAGCGCTAACGACCTGCGCCACAAATAACAAAGGCGACCCTTGGGTCGCCTTTGTTTGAGATTATCCTGCCACAACCGCGGGCTTGGGCGGCATCGCCAACCGCGGCCCGCTTTGTGAAGAGTTCGCGGTCTCAGAGCGCGGCGGACGGCGGTCTTCCATAATGGGTGTAAGGTTAGCTTCCGAAATACGCTTGCAGTGGCCTTCCATGTAGGCCCCGGGTTCGATCGCCAGGCTTTCGTGCTCGACGTCGCCCGACATGCGCGCGGTCGAAGCAAGGAACACGCTTTTCGCCCGGACCATGCCTTTGACCGAGCCATGCATGCGGACAGTCTGGGCAATAATTTCACCGACAACAGAGCCTTTGACACCGACAATCAGAGCTTTGCAACGAATGTCGCCATTCACGGTGCCGTCCACTTGTACTTCGCCAGCCGACGACAAATGGCCCTCGATTGAGAGATCAGCGCTAATGATCGACGGCACTGACTTATTCAAATCAGCGCGAGGATCTTGTGTCTCGCGCTGCGGAGTGTTGTTAGCCTTTGAAAACATCGCTGCCGGCCTTCAAAAATTTCAGCGGATTGATTGCTTTACCATTGTAGAGCACTTCGTAGTGGACATGCGGACCCGAGCACCGCCCGCTGCAGCCCAATTGCCCGATTGTCGCCCCACGGGGCACCTTGTCGCCATCTTTTACCATAATGCGAGCCAGGTGAGCATACCGGGTTGTGAGGCCCATGCCGTGGTCGATTTCGACCATTCGACCATAGCGCCCATCCCAACCGGCGGAAACCACGCGGCCATCACCCGTCGCCATCACTGGTGACTTAAAATCTGCCCCCATATCCAGCCCCAGGTGTTGGGCATATCCACCCGTAAAGGGGTCGCGCCGAACGCCGAATCCAGAATTGAGTTCGAACTTCTTTAAGGGGGCATCAATCGGCAAGCCCACCAGCAAGTTCTGTAAGTCGCCCAGACGGTCCATGTGCGCATTGAGGCGAAAAAGCGATTCCTCGACGGGGCCGGAATTCATAGTCGATTTTTCGTCCAGCGGTATGAACGGGCCACCTTGGCCCGCCCGCGCGCGACTGTTTTGCTGACGCACTAACAGGTCGATATCGAGGCCAGTGATGCTGAGTGATGATTCAATGTTGGCGATTTTGTTCTCAGCTAATTCGGAAAAGCGGTGGTAGAGCAGCAACTGGTTGCTTTCCATTTCACGAATTTGATCGTCCATCGCAGCAACGCGTTGTGCCAGCGAGTCACGATCCGCAACCGCCATATCGCGCTCCAGCACGACTTGGCGCAGTTCTAAACCTTCGGCTGCGATAAATGATGTTTTGCTGTGGTGGCCGACGACGTCGACCATGGAATTTTCAAGCTCGCCCAACTCAGCCAAAATGCTTTTACGGGACTGGTCAGATTGAGTGCGCTCAAGCTTTGCTTTGTCTAACGCCAACTCGATGTTTTCTTCGCCCATCAAAGCCGAGCCCGGAGAGTTGAGCATTTCTTTGGCTTTGGTTTTGATTCGGTCAGCTAGCTTTGCTTTGACCCCAGGCGTTTGCCCCAATGCCTGAGCTTTTTGTTTGAGCAGCTGGGACTCTTTTTCCACCAACTGCATCGACTGGCTGTAGCTGGAATCGAGATCCTTGGTTAGCTCTGCGACGCGCTCTTTGTAAATCGAGACTTGGGCGAGCAATTGCTCGTAGCCCATGCGCGCATCTTTGATTTCGGTGTTTTTGGCGCGAATATTGTCGGAGTGATTCATCACGATACTGGAGCTGAGCAACGTCCAGCTGCCGACAAGTACGATAAAGGTCGCAAGTACCGCTTGGCGATGTGTCGATAGCCTGAGCGTGCGCATGCGCTCGCCCGAACGGACAATCAATTGCCGTTCCGGGAAAAACCGCTGCAACGCTTTTTCAAAACGGCCTAAGCCGCGATCCTTTGGATCAAACTTGGAGAGTTGTTTGCCTGAAAACACGCTATCCCCTACCCCGATGACATCCGTTAGAACGATCCCGATCCTCTCCATATAAGGTCGGGGCTCATCGGCACGCGTTCCGCCGCTCTTTTTGCGACAATGGCAAACACAACGCCGTTTCGATCAATCGGTTTTGACCCGGTTGACCGCAACAGTGCAGCGATCCATGTCGGCGATTCAGAGGCACGCGCCAACTCCTATCCTGCCTACTCTTACGCACAAATTCAAAGATAAAGTAAAAAGAATAAAACCGTTAAATATCAATATGTTAGGGCGATTTTATCATATAGAGATGATGATTCGGATACCTCAAATCTCACGCCGACGTGATACAAAGCTACAAACCGGCCACCTTATTAGACCTTCATAATGTCCCAAACCTTTGCACAATTGCCGAAGCTCAGCTTCGCCCGACGCATGATTTTGACCTGGTTTGGTTGCGGGCGCTCGCCGTTCGCCCCGGGCACTGCGGGCTCGCTAGGGGCGTTGCCTCTTGGCTGGCTGATCAGCAATTTTGCCGGGCCGCTTTGGTTGTTGGTAGCCGCTACTGTTTTATGTGCCGTTGGATGGTGGTGCGCGAATGCCGAGTTGCCCGGCGAAGACAGCGACCCGGGCTGGATCGTCGCTGACGAAGTCGTGGGCATGTGGATCGCGATGGCTGCCGCGCCGCTCACGTTAGTTTGGGTCGCCTCCGCATTTGTCCTGTTTCGTTTTTTTGACATCACCAAACCCTGGCCCGTGAGTTGGGCAGACCGCAGCATTGGTGGTGGATTGGGTGTGATGCTTGACGATGTGATCGCAGGTCTCTATGCCGCTGGTATCTTATTCATCGCCCGGCTGGCGCTGACCTAAACATTTTCTTTCAACACGGTTTTTATGACGCAACTGCCTGTCGATTTATTGGACTTGGCCAAAACCGTGCTTGTCGCGGCCAAAGCTGCGTCGAAAAAAATTACCACCGCGGAATCATGCACAGGCGGCCTAGTGGCCAGTTGCATCACCGCTATTCCAGGTTCGTCCGCCGTGTTTGACAGCGGCTACATCACTTACTCGAACGAAGCGAAGTCCACCATGCTGGGCGTACCGCGCGATGCGGTCAGTGAATTTGGCGCAGTCAGCGACATTGTGGCCGCCGCCATGGCCGAAGGTGCGATGGCGCAATCAAATGCCGATATCGCTGTGGCGGTGACAGGCATTGCCGGGCCCGATGGCGGCACCAAAGAAAAGCCCGTGGGTTTGGTGTACTTGGCCGTAGCCCAACGTGGCAAAGACGCTCAAGTGAAACGCTACGTGTTTGCTGGCACACGCACCGACATCCGCCGCGCCACGGTTGCGGCGGCTTTGGAGCTACTGGCCAGCCAGCTTCAAGCGACAGGCAAAGCTGAAGAATAAAGCGCTGCCGCACGTGCCTCGAACGCGGCGACCATGCGGCGTACAGCCTCTTCGAATAGCACACCAATAATCGACTGTAACAACCGCGAGCGAAATTCGAACTCGAGGTAAAATTCCAACTCGGTTGCCGCAGCACCCGTTTTCGTCGTCGCAGGCTTGAACGACCAAGTATTGACCAAGTGCTTAAAAGGCCCGTCGAGGTACTCCACTTTCACGGCACTGGGTCGCAACGTTGTCACGCGCGAGGTAAATTGCTCGCGTACCATTTTAAAACCAATGGCCATGTCGGCGGTAAAGATGCTTTCCGACTCACGTTTTTTGATGCGGCACGCCAAACACCACGGCAGAAACTGCGGGTACTTTTCAACGTCGGCCACCAGAGCAAAGACTTGCTCGGGCGTATAAGGCAAAAGCCGCGTTTCACGATGCGTACGCATCACCGCGTTAGCCTTTGTTGGCTTTCAAGCGCGCGGCCTTGAGCTGCTCGAAGTCGGCGTCGGCGTGATACGAAGAACGAGTCAAAGGTGTGGCCGAGACCATCGAGAATCCCTTCACGCGAGCAATACGTTCCAACTCGGCAAACTCGTCGGGCGGGACAAACCGATCCACCGGAGCGTGATTGGGCGTGGGCTGTAAGTACTGGCCGATGGTGATGAAATCCACGTCGGCGGCGCGCATGTCATCCATCACCTGAATCACTTCGTCTTTGGTTTCGCCCAAGCCCAACATGATGCCCGACTTCGTGAACACGGTCGGGTTCAATTCCTTCACGCGCTCCAATAAGCGAAGGCTGGTGAAGTAACGCGCGCTGGGGCGGATGGTACGGTACAGGCGCGGCACGGTTTCCAGGTTGTGGTTGTAAACGTCGGGCATGGCGGCGGCGACCAAATCGACCCTGCCCATTTTTTTGCGAAAGTCGGGCGTGAGAATTTCGATGGTGGTGTTGGGATTGGCCGCACGCACAGCTTTAATCACCGCGACCCAATGGTTGGCACCGCCATCGTCCATGTCGTCACGATCCACTGAGGTGATCACGACGTGGCGAAGGCCAAGCTTGCGTACAGCCTCAGCCACATTGCCCGGCTCGGCGGCATCAACCGCGCCAGGCCGGCCGGTTTTAACGTTACAAAACGCGCACGCGCGCGTGCAGATATCACCCAAAATCATCATGGTGGCGTGGCGCACTTTCCAGCACTCGCCGATGTTGGGGCACGCAGCCTCTTCGCACACCGTATTGAGCTTGTGCTCGCGCATGATCCGGCGCGTTTCGGCATATTCCGGCGACGTGGGCGCTTTCACGCGCAGCCACGCCGGCTTCGGTTGGCGCAGATTATGAGGTTTGATTGGCTCGACGTTGGTCATGATGAAGCGAGTATAGTTCAATTAAGAGGAAAATTCACTCCCATGTCACCCTCGCGCTTGACGCGAGGGGCCAGGGTCAGGAAACGCTTGCGCCGAAGGCTGCCACCCGGGGTCCTCAGATCAAGTCCGAGGACGACCGAGCCGAGCTACATATGCACCACGCGGCCATAGGCATCCAGCACGGCTTCGTGCATGGTTTCCGAGATGGTCGGGTGTGGGAATACCGTGTGCATCAATTCCGCTTCGGTGGTCTCGAGCGTTTTAGCAATCGTGTAGCCCTGAATCATTTCCGTCACTTCCGGGCCGATCATGTGCGCACCCAGCAATTCGCCGGTTTTGGCATCGAAGACGGTTTTCACAAACCCGCCGGTGTCACCCAACGCAATTGCTTTGCCGTTGCCGATGAACGGGAACTTGCCGACTTTAACGTCGTGCCCTTTGGCTTTGGCTGCAGCTTCCGTGAGGCCCACGCTGGCAATCTGCGGATGGCAATAGGTGCATCCGGGGATCAGTTCAGTTTTGAGCGGATGCGGATGCAAACCCGCAATCGCCTCGACGCAAATTACGCCTTCATGGCTGGCTTTGTGCGCCAGCCACGGCGCACCACAGATGTCGCCAATGGCGTAAACACCCGGCTCGCCGGTGCGGCAGTATTCGTCGATCACAATGTGGGTTTTCTCAACTTTGATTTTGGTCCCCTCAAGCCCGAGGTTCTCGACATTGCCGACAATGCCCACCGCCGAAATCACGCGGTCAACGGTGATGTTTTCGGTTTTGCCATCTTGCTCGATGGTGACGGTGACATTGCCCGCACCTTTTTTCAGCGATTTCACACCGGCTTTGGTTTTGATCACCATGCCCTGCTTCTCAAACGCTTTGCGGGCAAACGCCGACACATCGGCGTCTTCCACAGGCACGATGCGGTCCATAACCTCTACAACGGTCACTTTGCTGCCGAGTGTTTGGAAGAAGCTGGCAAACTCGATTCCGATCGCGCCCGAGCCAATAACCAGAAGTGACTTCGGAAATACCTTGGGCACCATGGCGTGGCGGTACGTCCACACTAACTCGCCGTCGGCTTCCATGCCGGGCAACTCGCGCGCACGTGCACCGGTGGCCAGAATGATGTGCTTGGCCGTGAGGTCTGCGACCGGTTTGTTGTCTTTGGTGACCGAGAGTTTACGCAAATTGCCCGCAATGCCGTTTAACTTGCCGTGGCCGTCAAACACCGCGATTTTATTTTTCTTCATCAAGCCTTTGACGCCGGCATTGAGTTGCCCTGCCACGCCGCGCGAGCGCTTCACAATGGCTTCGAGATCAAAGCCAACGTTATCGGCTTTCAGGCCGTAGTCTTTAGCGTGGGTCATGAGATGGTAAATCTCAGACGTGCGCAGCAGCGCCTTGGTGGGGATGCAACCCCAGTTGAGGCAAATGCCGCCCAGGTTTTCGCGCTCGACAACCGCGGCCTTCATGCCCAACTGCGCAGCGCGAATAGCAGCCACATAGCCGCCGGGCCCACCGCCAACGACGATCAGATCAAAGTTAGTTTCGGTCATCGCAATGCCTTACAGCAGAACCGTCAGGGGCTCTTCGATGATGGCTTGGAAGGCCTGCATAAATTCTGCCCCCACCGCACCATCCACACTGCGATGATCCACCGACAGCGTACAGGTCATCATGTTGGCAATGGCGATTGCACCATTTTTTACGATGGGGCGTTGCTCGCCTTTGCCGACCGCCAGAATGCAGCTTTGCGGCGGGTTGATGATGGCCGAGAACTCGCGAATGCCAAACATGCCGAGGTTGGAAATTGAAAAACCACCGCCCTGGAATTCCTCGGGCTTGAGTTTTTTATCCTTCGCACGCGCCGCCAGGTCTTTCATTTCGTTGGAAATGACAGCCAAGCCTTTTTTGTCGGCGTTGCGAATGATCGGCGTAATCAACCCTTCGGGCGTGGCCACAGCCACAGAGATATCGACATTCTGGTACAGGCGAATGGCTTCGTCGGTCCAAGTGGCGTTGGCTGCGGGCACTTTGCGCAATGCTGCGGCTACGGCCTTGATGACAAAGTCGTTGACTGAGAGCTTGTAGTCGGCCCCGGCGCGCGCATTCAGCTTTGTGCGCATAGCCAGCAGTTCATCGATATTGCAGTCGATGGTGAGGTAAAAATGCGGAACGGTTTGTTTGGCTTCCAGTAAGCGCCGCGCAATGACTTTGCGCATGGACGAATTGGGCACAGCCGTGAACGGCTGGCCGAAATCAGGCACCGGCCCAGATGGCGTCTGCACAGGTGCCGCTTTGGGGGCAGCCTTCGCCGCGCCACCCGCCAGCGAACCTTCCAGATCAGACTTCACAATCCGTCCATTGGGACCGCTGCCGCGAACGGCGGCTAAGTCGATCCCGGCGTTAGCAGCGATACGCTTGGCCAGAGGACTTGCCAAAACCCGATCGGCGACACGCGCCGTGGGCGATACTTTGGGCGCACTGGGTGCTGCTGTCGGCACAACTGCGGCAGCTGGTGCGGCAGCTTTGGCAGGCGCAGGCGCGGCAGATGCTTTGGCCATGCTCATGTCTTCACCGTCTTCCAGCAAAATCGCGATGGGCTTGTTGACGGCGACGCCTTCAGTTCCTTCGGCAACCAAAATCTTTCCAATTCGGCCTTCATCGACGGCCTCAAATTCCATCGTCGCCTTGTCGGTTTCAATTTCGGCAATTAGGTCGCCGCTTTTTACTTTGTCGCCTTCTTTCTTCAGCCACTTCGCCAGCTTGCCCTCCGTCATCGTGGGCGATAAAGCGGGCATGAGAATTTCAATCGGCATGGTTTTTAGGTCCCTTCCCGCTTAGCGATAACAAACGGCTTTAGCCGCCGAGATGATGTCGGTAATTTGCGGCAGTGCCATAGCCTCCAAGTTCGCCGCATATGGCATCGGCACGTCTTTGCCCGCCACGCGCAGCACCGGCGCATCCAGGTCGTCAAACGCCTGCTCCATAATGCGCGCGCCGATTTCGCACCCGATGCCCGATGTCGCCCAGCCTTCTTCCACCGTCACGCAGCGGTTGGTTTTTTGAATCGAGCGGATAATGGTTTCGGTATCGAGCGGACGAATGCTACGCAAGTTAATGACCTCTGCCTCGATGCCCTCTTTGGCCAGGGCCTCGGCGGCTTGCAAGGCTTTGCCGACCATGATTGAGAATGCCACGATGGTCACGTGCGAGCCTTCGCGTTCAATTTTAGCTTTGCCGATGGGCAACACAAAATCATCAGAGTCGGGCACTTGGAAACTTTGGCCGTACAAAATTTCGTTCTCCAGAAAGATCACTGGGTTCGGGTCGCGAATGGCGGCTTTCAGCAACCCCTTGGCATCAGCGGCCGACCAGGGCGCCAGAACTTTCAAACCCGGAATATGCGCGTACCATGAGGCGTAGCACTGCGAGTGCTGCGCCCCAACGCGTGCCGCAGCGCCATTTGGCCCGCGAAACACAACAGGGCAGCCCATTTGCCCGCCCGACATATAAAGCGTTTTGGCCGCCGAGTTGATGATGTGGTCAATAGCTTGCATGGCAAAGTTGAATGTCATGAACTCAACGATGGGGCGTAAACCGCCAAACGCCGCACCGACACTTAAGCCCGCAAACCCGTGCTCGGTGATTGGCGTATCAATCACGCGCTTGGCGCCAAATTCATCGAGCAAGCCTTGGCTAATCTTGTAAGCGCCCTGATATTCGGCAACTTCTTCGCCCATCAGAAACACATTCTGATCACGCCGCATTTCCTCGGCCATCGCGTCGCGCAACGCTTCGCGGACGGTTTGGGTTTTGAACGATGAATATTCTTTCTCGGGCGCCGATGAGGCTGCGATGGGCGCAGCAACTGCGGCGGCAGGTTCGGTTTTGGCAACCATTGGCGAAGCGGCCGCAGCCGGGGCGGTTTTGATCGCCGAGACTTTCTCGTCGCCTTCCAACAAGACGGCGATAGGTTGGTTGACCGGAATGGCCTCGGCCCCCTCGCTCACCAACAATTTTCCAATGGTGCCTTCGTCCACCGCCTCTAATTCCATAGTGGCTTTGTCGGTTTCGATTTCGGCTAAAATTTTGCCCGAGGAAACTTTATCGCCTTCTTTGACCAGCCATTTAGCCAGTTTGCCTTCGGTCATCGTCGGCGACAGAGCCGGCATCAAAATTTGAATCGTCATTTGTGTGTCCGCCCTTACGCCGCATCAACCAAAACATCCGTCCACAATTCAGACGGATCAGGCTCGGGGCTGGTTTGCGAAAACTCTGCGGCGGCCGTGACGATATCTTTGATTTCTTTGTCGATCGCCTTGAAGCCTTCTTCATCCACCGCTTTCATCTCGACCAACAGCGCACGGAGGCGGTCGATGGGGTCGAACTGCTCGCGCATTTTTTGCAGCTCTTCTTTGGTGCGGTACTTTGCGGGGTCGGACATCGAGTGACCCCGGTATCGATACGTGTTCACTTCCATTAACACTGGGCCATGGCCGGCGCGGACATACTCAGTCGCTTCGCGGCCTGCCTCGTACACCGCCATCACGCTCATTCCGTCGACTGTCATGGTCCGCAGGCCAAAGGGCTCGCCGCGCTTGTGCAAATCGGGCGAAGCCGAGGCGCGCTGCACCGAAGTTCCCATGCCGTACTTATTGTTTTCAATCACGTAGATCGCAGGCAACTTCCAAAGCCCAGCCATGTTGAATGACTCGTAGATTTGCCCTTGATTGGCCGCACCATCGCCGAAGTAAGAAAAGCTAAGGCCACCGTCATTTTTGTATTTGTGCGCGAAGGCCAACCCCGTGCCGATGGGCACTTGCGCGCCAACAATGCCGTGGCCGCCGTAAAACCCTTTTTCGCGGCTGAACATGTGCATCGAGCCGCCTTTGCCACGCGAGTAACCGCCGATACGCCCCGTCAGCTCAGCCATGACGCCCTTGGGGTCCATCCCGCAAGCCAACATGTGGCCGTGATCGCGGTAGCTGGTGATGACAGAATCGCCAGGCTTGGCGCAGGCCTGCAATCCCACCACCACGGCCTCTTGACCGATGTAGAGGTGACAGAAGCCGCCAATCAGCCCCATGCCGTACAACTGCCCCGCGCGTTCTTCGAACCGGCGGATCAACAGCATGTCGCGATAAAATTGAACGAGAGTTTTGGAACCGACCGAAGACGTCGCCGGCTTCGTGTTTCCCCGTTGTTTGGCCATGGGCCCCTCTCCTGTTGTGCGTCTTTATTGCTTTGTTTTCAGCGTTTGCCGCAGGAGGGACACACCACCCTCCGGAACAATGACGCGTATATCGCAATGAAATTGCGCAGCGGCAAGCTAAAGCTTGGTTAAGTCATTGTTTTGCAATGCACAATTTCGCATTCTCCTAACCCACTGAATAACAGAAGTTTTCTTTGTGTGCGGTGCGAAACCACGCAATTTCAAAGTGATAGAAGGCGTCTGCTTTGATGGAAATTACGGCGTTTGATGAGTCAAAGACCGAAAGTTTCTTCGACAGATCGCATTTTTACATAGCTGAGAATGTAAATGTGACCCTACACCCCAACTTGCGCGTGTCACCGACCGGTTAAACCCGGTGGTCCGTCGCTCAATCACCCGAAAGGTGAATGTGAAAATGGATCGCGCGATCAAGTCTTGCGATGCAGGTTCAAATAATAACTTTCTGACTTATTACAAAGAAGGATCGGGCACGATCAAGTCGTTGGGCCCGACGGCGCCCAGCATAACGCGAGCGCGTTCTTCAAGCATATCGGGGTCGAGGCTTTCGGGGCGCAGTAACGCCACACGATGTTCGATCAGCTTCTTTTCGGCCGACACCGTCGCCAATGTGGTATTCGCGCGTTCGATTTCAAAACGCAAATTCCACCAGGCCATCAGTCCTCGATCCCCCTGCACCGCGTGATAGCCAAAGTAAACTATCACAGCGGCCCCCATGAGGGGACCGAGGACCTGACGTGCCTTGCGGCTAAATTCTTGCTTCACGATGACGCCCTGCTTTCGTCGTCGAAGATGATTCAATGAATCATACCCGAGTCGATTGGTCAAGAGTCGGCGCGCAAAACAAACTCGCGGCGCGATTAATGGAAAATTAAAAACTTAGCAGGCGTCGATGGTTTCGGGCGTCGCAAAGCGCCGACAACGCCAATGTTTGTATTGAGCACTCAACGTGTCATCCAGTGCATGAAACGTCTTATTGATGCACGCCTTGTTGCCCGCGCATGCAGCAGCCAGCCTGCCTAAATCTCCGTAAGCAATGGCACCCATTTGTTTCACATCATCAACCAAACGCCCCTGCCCGGTTTCGGGCTGCGGCGGTTTGCCACGCTCGACGATTATCGCGCCGACGCGAATGATTGTGTAAGGCATGCCGCTCTCAACGATTATTCTCTCGGCGGCGCTCATGAATTCCAACGTCTCGCCAAACAGTTTGAAATTGATGTCGGGGTAATCGGCTTGATTAACGGTCGTCGCCGATGAGCCCACTTGGCCGATCCAGATGATTTGTGTCACGCCGTTGGCTTTGGCGTATGTCGTAATGTTGCGTGCTGCTCCGACATAAGGGTTTGGCTCGCCGCGCCGCGATTGCAAAGCAACGAACACGGTGTTGAATGATCGCCCGTCAAAGGCCTTCGCCACATCGGCCACGTTCAAGACATCACCCGTTACGAACGTCACCTCACGACCCGACAGCCGATCACGATTTGAGGTCGGCCGCACAAATGCGGTGACCGGTGTTGTCGCTGGGAGGTGTTTGATGAACTCGGAGCCCGAGCTGCCACTAGCCCCAAAAACCAAAACACCGCCCGTCGTTTGCGCGCGGGCGGTGCTGAGAATTGCAGGCGCTATCGCCGCGCCAAAACCTATCGCAAGAGCGCGGCGACGTGCGAACACGGCGGCTTAGGCCGTCTTCGTACCCATAATTTTACCGTGGCCACGGCGGGCTTGTGGAATGTCCTCGTCCACCAAGAAGCCTGCATTGGCGAGTGTCGTGGCGAAATTCACATCGCGGAATTCCATCGACCACACTTCGTTGTTCCAACGATGATCCCACCACGTCGAGAAGGCGTTGTAAGCCGTCATCGGCGCGCGCTGTTTGCCGGTTTGGAAATCGACCGGATAGAACACGCCACCCGGACGCAAGATGCGGTGAGTTTCTTTAGCAATCTTCTTGGCGGCTTCGCCGGTGACTTCGTGGAACATAATGTACGAGACTACGAGATCGAAATAACCGTCAGGGAACTTGGTGTCTTCAGCCAAGCGTTGCGCATAGTTGATATCGAGCCCCAGGTCGAGCGAGCGCACGTGTGCATAGCGAACCATGGGCGCGCCAACGTCAATGCCCCACACTTCCGCATCGGGGAATCGCTCTTTCATTTGCATGGTCAACCGGCCCGTCGCGCTGCCGATATCGAGAATACGCTTCACTTTGCCGTCCTTGGGCAAGATCACGGCTTTCGCAATTGCGTTTTGGGTTTCGTCTTGAAAATTTTGGCCGGCGTAGAAGTTATTCACGCCGTAGAAATTAATGTACCCAGCGAACGGGTCGCCCACATAGCCGCCGGGCTGAATATGAATCTCGTGTTTGGTGTAATCGGGAATGTCCATATTGGCATCCCATTCCACCTTGCCGGGGCCAACTTTATCGGCAGCATCCATTTCCGACAAATACTGATCGGCATTGTTATGGAAATACGTTTGGATGGTGCTCCAGGTTTGTTGCTGGTTGGCAATCCACGCTTTCACATACCCCATCGTGACAGGGTCTTTTTCAAACAACGCGGCAGCGGCTTGATATCCAACCTCGGATTTGGGGTCCATACCGGCAGCTTTCACAATGGCTTCGGCGCGCTTGCCCGCAACAACGCGGAAATCGCCATTAATCCACGAGCGGAAATTGGTGAGGAAGTCTTGCTGGCTTTCCAGTTCTAAACTGCCCAGGCGTTCCAATCGGCCTACAGTGCCGCGCATTTCCACATCGCCTTTGAATGTGCCTGCGCTGGCCGACTGAGCCATAAAATAAGTGGTCGCTGCGGCTGAACCTGCCAGCAGATTGCGGCGTTTAATGAGCATGATAAAGCCCTCCCCGTGAGTTAGTTCCCGCTGAGTGTACAACAGAGCAATGAGGAAAACAGCCCCTCCTACACCATGGTCAATATGCGGAAGTGCCGGTGCCAGGTTTCACATGGACACACCTTGCCATGGGCGAATTTCGGCGCATATTTGCTTACGCTCAATTTTAGCCTAAAGGCCCCCCATGATCTCATTAAACGCGTCAAAACCCTCCCGCCGCGCCGTTCTACAAGGCACCACCGCTGGTCTGTTGGTCGGGTTTGTTTGGAATGGCAAAGGCATAGCGCGCGCCGCAGCGCCAAGCGCAGCACCATTTGCCCCCAACGCGTTTATTCGCGTCGCCCCCGATAACACGGTGACCGTGCTCATCAAGCACCTGGAAATGGGCCAAGGAATTTATACGGGGCTGTCGACCATCGTCGCTGAGGAGATGGATGCCGATTGGTCGCAAATGCGCGCCGAGCATGCGCCCGCCGACGTAAAGCTATATGCCAACAGCGGTTTGGGCTTCCAAGCCACGGGCGGCAGTACGTCGACGGCCAACTCTTATCTGCAATTACGCCAGGCCGGTGCAACGGCCCGCGCCGTGCTGGTGTCGGCTGCGGCGAAGGAATGGAATGCGCCTGACGCGGACATAACCGTTGAAAAAGGCGTCTTGAGCTACAAAGGCAAAACCGCCACCTTCGGGGAACTTGCGGCCAGGGCTGCGGCATTGCCCGTGCCAGCCAACGTCACATTGAAAGATCCCAAAACGTTCAAACTGATTGGCGGGACTGTTCCGCGCCTTGACACGGGCAGCAAGGTCGACGGCTCGGCCAAATACGGCATGGACCACGCCGCACCAAACATGATGGTTGCCGTCGTCGCTCGCGCGCCGCGTTTTGGTGGCGTTGCCAGCAATTTTGATTCCACGACCGCCAAAGCAATGCCCGGCGTGAAAGCCGTGATGTCGGTGCCCAGCGGAGTGGCGGTGTTGGCCGATAGTTTTTGGCAGGCCCAAAAAGCCCGGAGCGCCTTGCGGATTGAATGGGACGAAACCAACGCCGAAAAACGCAGCACGGCGCAAATATTTGCCGAGTACAAAGCGCTGGCCGCCAAGCCTGGCTTGCCCGCCCGCAAAGTTGGCGATGCGCCCGCTGCAATGGCCAAAGCCAAGCGCACTGTCACCGCCGAGTTTGAATTTCCTTACCTCGCCCATGCGCCCATGGAGCCGTTAGACTGCACCATCGTGCGCCAACTCGACGGCTGTGAGATTTGGGCGGGCGTGCAGTTCCACACCATCGACCAGGGCAACGTTGCCGCCGTGTTGGGGTTCAAGCCCGATCAGGTCAAGATCAACACGATGTTTGCCGGCGGCAGCTTTGGCCGACGCGCCAATATTCAGTCTGACTACTTGGTTGAAGCCGCGCATATCGTCAAAGGCTTGCCAGTCGGCACGCCGGTCAAAGTGATTTGGACGCGCGAGGACGATTTACGCGGCGGCAAGTACCGCCCGATGTATTTCCATTCCATCAAAGCTGGCCTGGACGAACAAAACAAAGTCGTCGCCTGGCAGCATACAATTGTCGGCCAATCGATTGGCAAAGGCTCGGCGTTTGAATCGTTCCTGATCAAAGACGGAATTGATGGAACATCAGTCGAAGGCGCTGCAAACTTGCCTTACGACATTCCAAACATTGCGGTTGATTTGCACACCACCGTTGCAGGGCCGACTGTATTGTGGTGGCGGTCGGTGGGCAGCACGCACAACGCTTACGCCACCGAAGTTTTTGCCGACCAAGTCGCCAAAGCCATGGGCCAAGACCCGCTGGAATTTCGCCGGGCCATGCTGGCCAAGCATCCGCGCCATTTGGGCGTGCTGAATTTGGCTGCTGAAAAAGCCGAGTGGACCAAGCCATTGGGCAAGGACAAAGCGCGCGGCATTGCCGTTGCTGAAGCGTTTGGCACGACTGTGGCTCAGGTGGTCGAGATCAGCCGCAACACGGCGGGGCAAATCAATGTTGATCGCGTCGTATGCGCAGTTGATTGCGGCGTGGTGGTGAACCCCGACATCGTCCAAGCGCAAATGGAAGGCGGCATTGCGTTTGGCTTGGGGACGATTTTGAAAAGCGCCATCACGCTGAAAGACGGCTTGGTGCAGCAATCAAACTTCGACACCTATGGCGTATTACGAATGACTGAAATGCCGACTGTGGAAGTTCACACCGTACGTTCAGACACAGCGCCATCGGGCGTGGGCGAACCCGGCGTGCCGCCCATTGGGCCCGCATTGGCAAATGCAATGTTTGCGCTAACGGGCGTGCCCGTCACCAAACTGCCAATGAGAACGAGCGCTGCGGTTTAGCCCTTAATCCCACGTCGACGCTTGAACTCGTTGCCGCCGTAAAGCGCTGCGGGGCCTAAGTGTTCTTCGATGCGGATGAGTTGGTTGTATTTTGCTGTGCGGTCCGAGCGCGACAGTGAGCCGGTTTTGATTTGGCCGCAGTTGGTGGCAACCGCAATGTCGGCGATGGTGGAATCTTCCGTCTCGCCCGAGCGATGCGACAGCACGGATGTATAACCGGCTTTGTGCGCCATTTCGACGGCGGCCAATGTTTCGGTCAGTGTGCCGATTTGGTTGACCTTCACCAAAATCGAATTGGCCAAACCTTTCGAGATGCCATCGCCCAAACGCGCTGGATTAGTGACGAACAAGTCGTCGCCCACCAGCTGGCATTTGTGCCCGATGGCTTTGGTCAACGCCGCCCAACCGTCGAAATCGTCTTCGGCCATGCCGTCTTCGATAGAGACGATGGGGTACTTCGACACCAAGCCATCGTAGAACTTTACCATGCCATTGAAGTCGAGCGACTTGCCCTCGCCTTCCATTTCATACTTGCCATTTTTGTAAAACTCGGTGGACGCACTATCGAGCGCCAGCACAATGTCGCTGCCAGGTTTGTAACCGGCCGCTTCGATGGCTTTCATAATAAACGACAACGCGTCGTCGGCACTTTTGAGGTTGGGTGCAAAGCCGCCCTCGTCGCCCACGTTCGTATTGTGCCCGGCATCTTTCAGTTTTTTCTTCAGCGCCTGAAACACTTCCGAGCCCATCCTAATCGCGTCCGCCACACTTGGGGCCGTGACCGGCATGATCATGAATTCTTGGATGTCGATGGGGTTGTCGGCGTGCGCGCCGCCATTGACGATGTTCATCATTGGCACCGGCAACACATGGGCCGACGCCCCGCCGATGTAGCGGTAAAGTGGCAAATCAGAATCAACGGCGGCGGCCTTTGCGACGGCCAGCGACACGCCCAAAATCGCATTGGCCCCCAGGCGGCCCTTGTTGGGCGTGCCATCGAGGTCGATCATGGTGCGGTCGATCTTCACCTGATCGCGCGCATCAAGCCCGGCCAGAGCGGCGTGCAACTCGCCGTTCACGGCCTCAACCGCTTTGCGCACGCCCTTGCCGCCGTAACGCTTTTTATCGCCGTCGCGCAGTTCCATGGCTTCATGCGCGCCGGTCGAAGCCCCAGACGGCACAGCCGCGCGCCCCACGACGCCGCTATCAAGCGTCACGTCAACTTCAACCGTCGGGTTGCCACGGCTGTCTAAAATTTCGCGGCCGATAATGTCGATAATAGCGGTCATGGGATTGTCCTCAGGGGCACCAGATTGCTGCCGCTTGATGAGCGAAACTGCGCGGCAGGTCAAGGCGGCTTAAGGCGATCAGGGCTTGGCAAAGACCTTATTGATCTGCGTGCTGGCCATCACATTGGCGAGGCTGGCAAATGTGCCCTTCTCGGCCAAATCGCTCGCTGTCGCCATAAACCCGGTCCAAGCGCTGCGGGCCAAGGCCCCGCCGGTGCTGATGCGCCGCACGCCAAGGCTGGCCAAAATCTGAACCGACAGTTCGGGATATGCCCCCATAATGTTCACCGGCTTGGGAGATACCGCTGACACCACCGCGCGAATGTCTTCAGGCGAACGTAAACCGGGCGCGAACAAACAATCAGCCCCAGCCTCGGCAAACAATTGCAGGCGCTGAATAACGCCGGTGAGATCAGGCTTGCCAAACAAGATGCTCTCGGTGCGAGCCGTCAGCAGCACATCGGCGCCCGTGGCATCGATGGCGGCGCGCGCGGCCCGAATGCGTTCAACGGCATGTTGCACGTCGTACAACGAGCCGGCGTCATCGCCCGTGTAGTCTTCGATAGATAGGCCGGCCACGCCAGCCTCAACCGCCAGCGTGACGTTGGCGGCAACGCCTTTGGGGTCGTGCGCAAATCCGCCTTCGAAGTCGGCATTCACCGGAATATCAACCGCGTCGACCAACGACTTCAAATGGGCCAACACCATATCGCGTGTAACCGTGTTGTCTTCGCGCCCCGCCGACCACGCAAAACCCGCGCTGGTACTGGCGAGGGCTTTGAAGCCGAGGCTTTGCAAATACACCGCACTGCCCACATCCCACGGATTGGGCATGGCAAAACACCCTGCGCGATGCAGCCGATGGAATTCGGCTCGTTTTTGGGCAATGGTCGTGCGCATCGCCGCTTATTTCTTGTTCGCCGCCTTTACAAACGCCGCCAGTTCTTTGTTAAAACGCGGCGGGTCTTGGGCAAATGTCAGGTGTCCCATGCCCTCATAGACCGAATACTGCGCCTTAGGCAGCGCGGCTTTGAGGCGCGCAAAAGCATCTGGAGATTGCGCCACGTCGTTCGACCCCATCGTAATCAACACCGGCAGCGTCAACTTCGCCACCACGTCTTGGTGGTCGAGATTGCGGCCCACGAATGCTTTGCGCACATAGGCGGGCACCATCAGGCCAAGCGTGCGCATTTCTTCGCGGTAGGCTGGCGTCATGCCGGGGAACTCGAAAATTTTCACGGTCGCCTCAACCACCGCGACATTGTCGCCAAGGTTGCCCGACGTTTGCATGGCTGCGCGACGCTTCATTTCTTCGGGCGTCATGTTGCCCACCGGCGGCGGCTGTTGCACCAACCCAGCGATGGAGCCGACCAAATTCAACCCGGCAATATCGGTAATCCCGTACTTACGAATGTAGTCAGCGGCCACAAACCCACCATACGACCAGCCGACGATGACTGGGCGTTTAAGGTCTTTGGCTTTCATGACAGCAGCAATGTCATCGGCCCATATGTCAGAGGGCTGCACGTCTTCTGCACGCCAAGGCTTGCCCGAGTTACCGTGGCCACGCAGATCCAGCGCGACCAAACGAAAATCTTTAGCGAGGTCTGATTCCAACTGCGGTCGAAAACTCATGGCGCCCATGGCCATGCCGTGAACGAACAAGATCGCCGGGCCATCGGCTTTGCCGGTTTCAACAACGTTCAGCGGCAATCCCCCCGCCCCAGACACGGAACTGAACGTCAGGTCGGCCGCCTGCGCTGAAGCAGCAAATGATAGTGCTGCGGCGAAAAGAACGCGCGTGAGTGCTTTGGTCATCGGTATCCCCTTTTGCGGGGCCGAGTTACTTGCCTGTTGGCGGTTGGCTCAGCCGGTCGACATAAGCGATCCCGATCGCCGAGAGAATAAATGTGGTGTGGATGATGGTCTGCCACATCACACCAGCCTCGGTGAGATTCGCTTTGTCCGAGCCCAGGTTACCCGCCTCAATGAACGTGCGCAGCAAATGAATCGAGGAAATGCCAATAATGGCCATCGCCAACTTGATTTTCAGCACACTGGCGTTGACGTGGCTTAGCCACTCGGGTTGGTCGGGATGGTCTTCGAGGCGCAGTTTGGAGACGAAGGTTTCGTAACCGCCGACAATGACCATCACCAACAGGTTCGAGATCATCACGACGTCGATGAGACCCAGCACGATCAGCATCATTTGCTCTTCGCCCATGGTCACAGCATTGCTGACCAGGTGCCAGAGTTCCTTCAAGAACAGCACCACATAGACGCACTGGGCAAAAATGAGGCCGACGTACAGCGGAACCTGAAGCCACCGCGACCCAAAAATCAGAGCTGGAAGAGGAGCAAGCCGTCGATTTGCGACAACATTAGACATGGGAAATTCAATTCAAAAAAATGAGATGGGACGCCATCATCTAATAGCGCAGCCAGGGGACTCAAGCGACTTATGGGTTAAATCTTCACCGGGTTGGCTTTGGCCACCTGGTCGAAGGCCTTCAGCATGGCAATCACGCCAGGCATATCCTTCAGATAAATCATGTTCGCCCCGTCCGATGGCGCTTTATCGGGGTCTGGATGCGTTTCCATAAACACCGCCGCGACGCCCACCGACACCGCCGCGCGCGCAATCACGGGCGCGTACTCGCGCTGGCCCGATGACGCACTGCCTGCACCGCCCGGCTGCTGCACCGCATGGGTCGCGTCGATGACAATCGGGTAGCCGGTTTTGGCCATCTCGGGCAGCGCGCGCATATCAGTCACAAGCGTATTATAGCCAAACGACACGCCGCGTTCCGTTAGCATGATTTTGGTGTTGCCGGTCGAGGCCACTTTGTCGGCAACATTCTTCATGTCCCAGGGGGCGAGGAACTGCCCCTTTTTCACATTGATCACGGCACCTGTTTTACCCGCCGCCAGCAGCAAATCGGTTTGGCGACACAAGAACGCCGGAATTTGCAGCACGTCCACAACCTCAGCCGCAATGGCGCATTGGTCGATCTCGTGCACATCGGTCAGCGTGGCCAACCCCAAGCTCGTTTTAATTTCGGCGAACACGGGCAGTGATTCTTTGAGGCCCATGCCGCGAATGCCCTTGGCGCTTGTGCGGTTGGCTTTATCAAACGAGGTTTTGTAAATCAGCGACACGCCCAACTTAGCGCACATTTCTTTCAGCGCCGAAGCCACCTCCAAAGCATGCGCGCGGCTTTCCATTTGGCAAGGCCCTGCAATCAACACAAACGGCAAATCATTGCCTGTTGTGATATTGCCAATGGAAACGTGGAACGGTTTGGGTGCGGGGTTCATGGCTGCAATATATGTGGACGCGAGACTGATCGCTACGGCGTTTTTCTTAAGTTCTCGTCATCGAGCTTGGTACGCGCCTACCGCACCGGCGATACTGTTTTGGCCTCGTCCGCCGTCAACGCCGCCAAGCCATCAATGCTGACGGCGTTCTTTTTGCCAACGTAGGCTTTGATTTCGCGCTGGTCTTTCTGCTCGGTCCACTTGCGCATGGCTTTGCGGTCTTCGCGATAATCCATCAGCGGCACGCCGTACCCGCAGGAATCTGACACCCGGTCCACATGCACGCGGATGATCGAACGCACGCCCATCAGGTCGCCTTCAAACATCGCCGCTAGCGAAGCAAAATCGGAATTGGTCGATAGCACAACCTCGCCGCGCCCATGGAATCGATAAATTTTGGGCGGGCCTTGAAAGGCGCACATCATGATCAAAATGCGGCTGTTCTCGCGAATGTGCGCAATGGTTTCAGCACCACTGCCGACGTTGTCGAGATAGATAAGCGTGTGGTCATCAACAACGCGCAAACTATCGCCGCCCTTGGGCGAACAGTTGATGTGCCCCGCACCCGACAGCGGCGCGGTGGAGACAAAAAATACATGTTGGCGGGAAATCCAGGCGCGGATTTTGTCGTCTATTTTAGGGAGCACCGAACCCATGTGGGTTGCCTTTGACTTTAGACGAGTCTCGACTGCACCAAAGCTGCCTCGACAAATGACTGAAACAAAGGATGCGGCGCGAAGGGTTTGGATTTCAGTTCGGGGTGGAACTGCACGCCCACAAACCAGGCATGGTCGGGGTATTCGATAATTTCGGGCAGCACGCCGTCGGGTGACATGCCCGAGAACACCATGCCGGCTTTTTCAAGCTGCGGCTTGTAGTTGATGTTCACTTCATAGCGGTGCCGATGGCGCTCGGAAATGCTGGGCTGGCCGTAGATGGCCGCCACTTTGGTTCCGGCTTTGAGAACACACGGGTATGCGCCCAGGCGCATGGTTCCACCTAAATCTCCGGTTTCGCTGCGCTTTTGCACTTCGTTGCCTTTGATCCACTCGGTCATCAGACCAACGATTGGATTCTTGGTAGGGCCGAACTCGCTGGAATTCGCGCCGACCACACCTGCCACGTTGCGTGCGGCTTCAATGCACGCCATCTGCATGCCAAAACAAATGCCGAAGTACGGCACATTGCGTTCCCGCGCGAATTTAGCGGCTTGGATTTTGCCTTCCGCGCCACGCTCGCCGAAACCGCCCGGCACCAAGATGCCGTGAACATGCTCGAGGTGCTTAACCGCATCTTCGCGCTCGAAAATTTCAGAATCAATCCAGTCGAGGTTTACGCGCACATTGTTGGCGATGCCGCCATGAGCCAGCGCCTCGGACAATGACTTATAGGCATCTTTCAGTTGAACGTACTTGCCCACCACGGCGATGGTGACCTCGCCTTCGGGTTCGCGCACGCGTTTGACGATGTTGTGCCAGCGGCTGAGGTCGGGCTCCTTGTCGGTGGGCAGGGCAAAATGCTTGCACACCTGCACGTCCAGCCCCTCTTCGTGGTAGCCAATCGGCACTTGGTAAATGGTGTCTACATCAATCGCTGGGATCACCGCCTCGGGCCGCACGTTGCAAAACAGTGCGATCTTTTTACGGTCCGAGGCCGGCAAAGGCCGCTCCATGCGGCACATCAGCACGTCGGGCTGAATGCCCAGGCCCAGCAGCTCCTTCACCGAGTGTTGGGTCGGCTTGGTTTTCAACTCACCAGCGGCCGAGATAAACGGCACCAGCGTGAGGTGAATGAACATGCTGCGTTCGTTGCCCAACTCGTTGCCCAGTTGGCGGATAGCCTCGAGGAATGGCAGGCTTTCAATGTCACCAACGGTGCCGCCAATTTCGACCAGTACAAAGTCTTCGTCGGTGACGTCAGACTGCACAAATTCTTTAATTTCATCAGTGACATGCGGGATGACTTGAACAGTTCCCCCGAGGTAATCACCACGCCGTTCTTTGGCGATCACAGTGGAATAAATGCGTCCCGTTGTGACGTTGTCGCTTTGACGAGCCGACACGCCGGTAAATCGCTCGTAATGGCCGAGGTCAAGGTCGGTCTCAGCGCCGTCATCGGTGACAAACACCTCGCCGTGCTGGGTGGGGCTCATGGTGCCCGGGTCGACGTTGAGGTACGGGTCGAGCTTGCGCAGCCGAACCTTATAACCGCGCGCTTGCAACAGCGCACCCAGTGCGGCTGACGTCAGACCTTTTCCGAGGGAAGAGACCACGCCGCCGGTGATAAATACAAACCGCGTCATGGGCGTCCTCAATACATCAAAGCGGGCTTAGAGCAAGCACGCGAATCAAAACAACGTTCCATCGCGGAAAATAACGCTCCGCGACATCACGCCGTTGCGGTGAATTTAGTTGTTTGGAACGCTGGGAACAGCCGGCGCGGACGATTCGGCCTTGGGTTCGGTCGAACTTGGTGCGTCAGCAGGTACGCTTGGCAGCGCGCTATCGTCCAATTTGGGAACCGACGGGCCATCAACCTGAGGCGTGAATATCGAGGATGACGCGCGGTCGCTTGGCTTAGCCAGCAGTGCCAGGCCCAACGATGTGGCGAAGAAGCAGATGCCCAAAATAGTGGTGGCACGGCTTAAGGGGTTTGGCCGGGCCCGAACCTGGTTCATGGACGCCACAGACGATGCCGCCGAAAAGCCGGCGCCAGCGGCCCCGCCTTCGTTTTTCTGCAGCAAAATCAGCGCGATCATAATAATCGCGATAAGCAGGTGAACTACGACCAGCACTTGAACCATGGCGATGACCTTAATTGTGGCTTTGGGCCCTACAACACTGCTGCCCGAAGCGGGCGCGTTTTAGCCTTATGGCTGTTAAATAGCTAGGGCAAACCGCAGGATTGGCAAGTCCCCTCAGGGCCTATTCTAGGCACCAAATAGGGTCCAAACTAAGCAATATCGGGGCCTGATGGCCTGTTCGGGGAAATCCAAATGCCCACTCAACGCCGCCAAGTGCTCCACAATATAGCCGGTCTTTCGGCTGGGTTGCTGGCCTTGAACCAAACTGCCCCCGCCCAAGCCGCCGAACCGCCCAGCCTGGCCGCATTGCGCGAGGCGGGCCTCGATCCCCTGGCGGTCTACATCAAAATGTTCGCATCAATGACAAAAGGTGCCGAGTGTTGTTGGTGGTTCATGGGGGCGCTGCCCCGTGACGTGCAAGATGTGGGCGCAGTCGACACGATCCAGGAAGAAACCGTGCGCATTCATCGCACCGAGATGGTGAGTGCCGACCAAATCGACTTTCGCTGGCGCGAAGTCGGCATCTTTCGCGACATCATGACCGGCGAAATCCCAGAGCAAAGATTTGATCCGGTCACCGGCTTGTCAAAGACCGGCAACACGACAATCGGCGGCGGCGCAAGTGCACGCGTGACAGTGCGCAAGGCCGATGCCGACCTGAGTGTCGGCGTTAGCATTCCCGGCAACACGACCGGCATAATCTCGGTGGGAGCCACGGTCGACAGCGGCCGTGTTTGCCTGACCCACACTGAAGACAAAACCCGCGCGCTCAGCGACGGGACGCCGGGACCAACAAACCGCACAACCTTCAAGATCTACGCGAACCTAAGCGACTTGAAAGGCAACGCGCCAAATGTGCCTGCAAATGGATTTTACGGCGTGAAGAACCGCGATACCGGCAAGATCTTCGTCAACGGGCTGGTGCGAAAAGCCGCGCTGGACGAAAAGGTTAATCCCATCGCGTGGAATCGCCTTAAGGCTGCGCATCCGAGCTTCTTCAAAGATGATCGCCTTGCACCAAGTTGGGAGGCATAAGGGCAGACACGACTCAATTTTTCTGTTGGTCGCCGCTGTAGGCCCAAAATTTCGGCAAAAACAGGCTGGTGGCAACAACCGCTAAAACACAGGCAACGCCGCCAGACCACAAACTGATTGAGACACTGCTTTGGCCTGCAACCCACCCTGCCCGCGCATTCCCCAACAGCGGCCCGACCATGTAAGAAATCATTGCGATACCCGACACGCGCCCGCGCATATGGTTGGGAACGGCGTGGTTCCAAATCACGGTGCGGAATAGCCCGCTGATCATGTCAGCCGCCCCTGCAACGACTAAAAAAAGCACCGCAAGCCAAGGCGATGTTGCAAACCCTAAGCCAACGATGCCAAGGCCCCAGAAAACCGCCGCAATAACGACGGCCCGACCGTGCTGATGCACCTGCGCACTCCAGCCGCTAAACAACGACGCGATGAGGCTCCCAATCGCCATGGATGAAAACAAAATGCCAGCCATGTTGGCACCGCCCCATTGTTCGGCCATCGCCGGAAAAAGAGCCACGGGGAATGCAAACAGCATTGCCGCAATGTCGATGAGGTAAGTGCCAACTAACTCCGGCTTTGATATCGCAAATTGAATTCCGGCGATGGCGTCGGCCAGCGGCGAATTTGCCCCGACGTCAGGATCGGGCACGCGTGTCATGAGCCAAACGCAAACCATTGCGCCGAAAAACGAAAAGACATCGAAAAGGTAAGCGCCGCTCAGGCCGAAAGCTGCAATCAGCAAGCCCCCGATCATGGGGCCGACAATGGCGCCGGTTGAACCGCGAAACGCGTTGAGCGCGCCCACGGCGGCATAGTCAGAGGGCTGAACCAATTTTTGCGTGAGCGCTTCAAGCGACGGACTATGGAATCCCGTAAACGCTTGTAATAAGGCCACGAGAACAAAAATAGCGACCAACGAGGGTTCTGGCTGGAGACTGTTGAGCAACAGTGCCACGACCAAAAGCGCCATCGTGGCTTCGCAGACCAGCAGCAATTTTCGCCGATTGATGCGGTCAGCATATGTTCCGCCCAAGATGCTGAAAATCAATACCGGGCCCAGTTGTGCCAAGCCCAAAGCCCCGACCAAGGCATTAGATTTCGTCAGTTGATACACCTGATACGGCACAGCCATATAACTGATCATGCTGCCCAGAAATGAAATTAACTGGCCCATGAACAGCAGCCGGAAGTCGCGATATTTTTGCAGCGGTGAGATATCGATCAGCATGAAAAGTCCAATAACTGCGGTGCCTAGCGACGCGCAGTTGATGTCTATGCGACGGACTGAATAATCGCCCAAAAGTCTGCCGCGTCGAGGCTGGCGCCCCCCACCAGCGCGCCATTAACACCAGGCACGCTCATGAGCGACTTTGCGTTCGATCCCTTCACCGAACCGCCGTAAAGAATGGTCAGGTCTGCGCCGTCGGTACGACCTTTCGCAAATGTCTCACGCACCACCGCGTGCATGTCTTGCACATCATTGGGGGTGGCTGTGCGCCCCGTTCCAATCGCCCACACAGGTTCGTAGGCAATAACAACGTTAGTCGCCGTGGCGCTACTGGGTAATGACCCTAAAATCTGCCCGCGCACGACATCATTCGCTTTGCCCGCATCACGCTGGCTTTGCGTTTCACCCACACAGATGATGGGCGTCAGGCCCGCAGCCAACGCCGCTTCGGCTTTCGATTTAACTATCGCATCGGTTTCAGCATGGTCGGCGCGGCGTTCGGAATGCCCGACAATCACATAGGTGCAACCAACATCTTTCAGCAGCCAAGCGCTGGTATCGCCGGTATGTGCGCCCTTGTCCTTGGGGTGACAATCTTGGGCACCAACGACAATCGGGCTGCCGCTGACCGCACGCGACACTGTTTCCAACAGCGCTGCAGGCGGACACAGCGCGATACGCGGCACGGATGCTGCCGCTTTACTGCGCGCGACCAGATTTTGGGCAAGGTCGATTGCCATGGTTTTGGTGCCGTTCATTTTCCAATTCCCGGCAATCATTGGCCGTGGTGCCATCGCCAAACTCCCGTCAATTCAATGCCCTAATGATCTGCAGGTAACACACGTTCGGCTGCGCTCCAACCCGCCTGATGCTGACGTCTAACGCTCTGAACGGCCAGAACCCCATGCTTTCCAAGGTGTTAGCAAGCTTGCGGGCGTGGCTGCTCGCACCTATTATGCCGCGCCTTCAACACCCCGCCTATTGTTAGCCGGGGTCCTTTCACACTGCAGATATTAAGTAGAGCGCCATGATCCAATGGTTCAAAGACGTCACGACCGACAGCATTGTCTTCAAGGGCTTTATGGTCCTGATGGTCTTAAGCTTTGGCATTTGGGGCATCGGCGACGTGATTACGCCGGGTGTTGACCCGAACGTCGCCATTCAAGGCGGGCGTTTTGAAGTCCGCGCCAATGAAGTGCAGCGTCAATTTAGCGTCCAGATGGACCGCATGCGCGACACCTTGGGGCCCGAGGCGGTCAACGACCCATCCTTGAAAAAGATGGTGCTCGACAACACCGTCGAAGAAATGAAGCAAACCGCCGTTACCAATATGGCCGCCGTTGAACTCGGCATCAGCGTCACCAAAGACCGCGTGCGTGAAAACGTGATGGCACAAAGCGTTTTCCACGACGAGACCGGCAAATTCAGCCAATTCAAATTCGCCGAAGTCTTAAATCAAAATCAATTAACGGAATCGATGTTCACGAAGTTGGTGGAAGACGATTTACGCCAGCGCGTGTTTATGGGCTCGGTCGGTGAAAACGCCACTGCGCCCAAAACGTTATTGGAAAAGCTATTCGCCTACCGTGCGGAAACCCGCGTGGCTGATACATTGTTAGTCCCATCCGATGCCATGGTCGTGGCGGATAAGCCGACAGACGAGCAAATCAAAAAAACGTACGACGACAACATTAACACGTTCACCGCTCCCGAGTACCGCACTGTCAGCGCCGTTGTGTTAACGCGTGCCGACCTTGTACCGCCCGAAAGCATTGATGATACGGCCGTGCGCGCTTTCTACGATGAAAACATCAACTCCTACCGCACACCGGAAACACGCAAACTTTCGCAGCTCATTTTTGAGACGAAAGAAAAAGCTGAAGCCGCCCGCGCCCTGATGTCGCCCGGCGATGATTTAGCCAAGTTGGCCGCCAAAGCTAAAATCGATGCGCCCGTTGATTTGGGCGAGCGCGGCCTGAATGACCCGGTGATCCTGCCGCTCGGCGACGCAGCTAAACTGCCCCTGAACGAGATTAGCCAGCCGGTTGAAACCGACCTCGGTTGGCACTTGGTGCAAACCACGTCCATTTTAGCCGAGCGCACGACGCCGTTCGAAGAAGTGCGATTCAAGGTGCGCAAAACCATAGCCGACGATAAGTCCAACGATGCGATTTATGACGCATCGGAAAAATTGGAAGACGAAGTGGCTGCAGGCACGTCGCTGGCCGAAGCCGCCAAGGCCACCGGCGGGCGTTTTGTGAAGTTCGATGCTATCGATCGCAAGGGCCTGAACCCATATGGCAGCCCCGTGTACGATGCCGGGCAGTTTGGCGGCGTGAAACAAGATAGCTTCATGGCGACAGTGTTTGCGACAGCCGCGGGAACGGAGAGCAAGCTTCTTGATTTTGAAGGCGGCTTTTATTTGCTGAAGGTTGAAGCTGTCACTCCGCCGACGCCAAAGCCCATGGAAGCGATGCGCCCAGAAATTGCCAAAATGTGGCTGAGTCAGGAAAAGGTTCTGGCCGCCAAATCCGTGGCTGAAAAAATTGCCGCTGACTTGTCGCCCACGGTTACGCTGACATCGATTGCAGATAAAGATAAACGTTTGTCGTACGCCAAGCTGGGCCCACTGACTCGCTTTGGCGAAAGCCTCTCGCGTGACTATGTGGTGGATTCCAAGCGCGTCGGCCCTGAGATGTTGACGAAGATGTTCGCCGCTAAGGTTGGCGATAGCCTCGTCACACCGGTTCAAGGTGGCTACGTCGTGGCGCGCCTGAAAGACATCATCCCCGCAAAGGTCGATGGCGAAATGGCGCAGGGCATGGCCCAGATTGAGCAAGCCACGCGCACGGCCATGTCGCAAGATCTCGTTCAGCAATTCTCGAATGCGTTGTCGAAGCGCTACCCCGTCACGCTGAACACCAAAGCAATCTCGGATATTGGAGGCGTCGCAAAGTAGGCTGACACAGGGGGCGGCGGTCCAAACGCCGAACTCAAGGCCCACGCGATTACGAGCCGATGGATTTATTCCCAGCCGAAGCAAACTTTGCTGCCGCCTACAACGCCGGAACAGCGCAAGTTGTGTGGACACAACTGCCTGCCGATCTCGACACCCCCGTCTCGGTGATGTTGAAGTTAGGCCAAGAGCAACCCTTCACCGCATTGTTGGAATCGGTACAGGGTGGTGCCGTCCGTGGCCGCTATTCCTTCATTGCCCATGCGCCCGATATCGTATGGCGTTGTAACGGCCAGACCGCCGAAATTTGCCGCAACCCCGACCAGCGCCCACTGACCTTCACGCCCGAGCCCAAGCAAACGCTAAATTCATTGCGTGCGCTGATCGCCGAAAGCCAAATCAAATTGCCCGACAGTTTGCCGCCCATGTCGGCGGGCCTGCACGGCTATATGGGTTACGACACCATTCGCTTGGTCGAGAATATTCCCAACAAGAACCCCGATACGATCGGGATTCCTGAAGGCATGTTCATGCGCCCCACGATCACCATCATCTTTGACAACGTCAAAGACCTGATGACCGTGGTCACACCGGTCTATCCGCGCGCAGGCCAAAAAGCGGGCGCAGCATACGGCGAAGCGCGCAAACGCATTTTGGATACGGTGAAAATTCTCGATCGCGCCGTGCCGCATCATATTCCCGCGACGTCGGTGCGGTTTGAAGATGCGGTCTCAAACATCGGCCAGAGCGGCTATCACGATATTGTTGCCAAATCCAAAGAGTACATTCTCGCGGGCGATATTTTCCAAGTGGTGCCAAGTCAGCGGTTTAGGCTGCCGTTCAGCCTGCCCTCGTTTGCGCTGTATCGGAGCTTGCGCCGCCTCAACCCCTCGCCGTTCTTATTCCACCTGAACTTTGATGGCTTTTCGTTGGTCGGCTCCAGCCCCGAAATTTTGGTGCGCTTGCGCGACGGTAAGGTAACGATCCGGCCCATCGCCGGCACGCGCCCGCGCGGCAAGACCCCGCAGCAGGACGAGGCCTACGCCAAAGAGCTGTTGAGCGACCCCAAAGAACTCGCCGAACACTTGATGCTGCTCGACCTGGGCCGCAACGATGTGGGCCGCGTGTGCAAGGTGGGTTCGGTGAAGGTCACCGAGCAAATGATCATCGAGTATTACAGCCACGTGATGCACATTGTTTCCAACGTCGAAGGCGACATTGATCCGAAGTACGACGCCATGGACGCGTTGATGGCGGGCTTCCCGGCGGGAACCGTGTCGGGTGCGCCGAAAGTCCGCGCCATGGAAATTATCGACGAGTTAGAAACCGAACGACGCAGCTTTTACGGCGGCGCGATTGGGTACCTGTCAGCCAATGGCGAAATGGATACGTGCATCGCGTTGCGCACGGCCTGCGTGAAAGACGGCGAAGTGATTATTCAAGCCGGTGGCGGCGTGGTCGCCGACAGCGACCCCGAGTCAGAATTCCAAGAGAGCAACAACAAAGCCCAAGCCATTGTGCGCGCCGCCGAAGCCGCCGTGAATTTTTTCGCGGGCGGAAATAGGTAGCTTAAGTCTCCGGAACTGGCCAAGCCGGTTAAACGCCTGATATGAGGCAAATTTGACCGGCACTGCCGGGTGCCAATTCATCAATCGACCTCTGCCTGAGAGGTCACAGCCCCTGCCATTTACAGGAGCATGTGTGTTGCGGCGATGACGCGGGAGCCGTAACATGACTGCATAATCCCAATCGGTGGAGGGTCCATGCCCGAGCTCAACAGCAAGCGTCCGACGCACACGGTTGATTTCATTCCCGGTGATACGCGAAACTCCGTCTTCCTTGGCAACCCGCTGCTGGACGGCATGGTGACGGCAATCATGGCGCTGGGGGCCGAGGTATGGGCAAACAAGCGCCGCCTGAAGGTCATCGAGAGCTTGATGGCAGCCAAACGCGAGGTTACGCCGGCGGCCATTGAGGCTTATGTGCCGAGCCCTGAAGAAGAGCGCGGCTGGGAAGCCGAGCGCGATCAACTCGTCAAACTGATGTTCGGGTCGTTGTTCATCAAGGGCGATACGCCGCCTGACTTCGTTCCCACGCCCGCTGCTCCGAAAGCAAAGGGGTGATTGCCATGATTAACCGCCGCACCGCACTCACCGCATCATCCGCTCTGGCCGCATTTGGAGTGTCACCCAGTCTAGCTGCAACCAAACCTGCCGCCTCTCCCGACATCGAGCCACGCGGGAGCGATGGCCGCCTCGAACGTCTGCCGACCCTAGACCTGGAAAGCCGTCACGACTTTATCTGCGGCGTGAACAAGTTCGCAAACGCCGAGCTTCGCACCGCGTCGCGTGCACGCATCGGCGAACTCTCCAAGCGCGCAGGGCTCGACCCCAAGGCCGCAGTGGCGCCCGCCGACGCCCTTAAGCTCTTTGGCACGGACCCGGCTGTGCGGATCCGCGACCGCGTTTGGCACAGTGCGCACAACTACGAGCACGATATCCTTGACCTGGCTTTCCACTCCGATGGAGACGCCTATTTGGCCGAGATGGAGGCTTACGACAAACGCGGCCCCGGCAAGCTGATTCTCAATCCCGACATCAGCATACCAGGCTACACCCGCCATGAGATCCATCAGCAACCGGGCGGCTATGTCGGCAACCCGTTCGCGGGGCATATTTATCACTACGCCACCAACGTATTTTATCGTGCCGCCAACAACCAGGATGAGCGTCACAAGAGTTACGCCGCCGCCTGCCCAACACCCGCCGACGGCAAAGTCGCAAGGATTCTCGACATCGGTACCGGCATTGGTCAGTTGGCAGTGGCGATGAAGGAAAAGCACCCCACCGCCGACGTGCATGGCATCGATATCGCAGCGCCGATGCTGCGCTATGCCCACATGCGCGCGGTCGATATTGGGGCTGACGTTACTTTTGCTCAAAGGTTGGCCGAGGACACCCGCTACCCCGACGGACATTTCGACATCGTCGTGTCGTATATTTTATTCCACGAGGTCACGGCCGAGGCCGCTAAGGCGATCATTGCCGAAGCGCGACGCATCCTGCGCCCGGGCGGCATCTTCTTTCCGCTCGACTTCAATACGAAGGCCCCACCCTCACCCGAGGCGTCTTACTCCGTTTGGATCGACCACCGCTGGAACAACGAAGTTTGGCGGCTGGAGTACGCTTCGCTCGACTTCGGTGCCGAGCTGACTAAGGCCGGGTTCGACGTCGCCGACAAAGCGGGCGCGGCTGCGGGCACTTTCGGCACGCTCGTCGGCGTCAAACGGGCGTGAGCGGTTCGGTGTCGAGTTCTTGCCCTTAGCGGCGCGCTTCTGAAGCGGCCGTGAATCGCTTTGCGAGCGGGAATAGCTAACGCCTACTTCCCTTCAATCAGCTCAATTAACTCGCCCGCCGTCCCAGCGACCGTTGCAACGCGTGCAGTGCCGTAAGCTGCACCGCCGAGTTTCTGGGGCGCAGCCAGATATTTAAGCTTCAGCGCATCGATGTTCTTGACCTCAAAGCTGGTCATGGCCACGCCCGGCGGCAATTGGCCCGGCGCGTTGGGCCGTGCCTTTGGCCCGCTGGGAAAGCCATCGAGTTGCAGCATGTTGCCGTGCTGCGCCATTGATAAAAGCGAAATGGTATAAGCCGCATCTGCTGGGGCTGCTTGCGCTGTGCGCGTCAGCGTTGCCAAGGATGGATTTACCGGCTGGCGTGCCATGCTGAAGGAATCGGCATACCAACTGCGCATGGTTTCAATGTCGGGCCCAGCCACCACCATAATGAACGGCCGGCCCACCAGTGCGCCCGGCAACGGCAGCGACGACTTCGTGCGATCGCCCGTTTCCGTGGTGAGATACAGCACTTCTTCCGACGGCCCCTTCACTTGCATGGCGTGGATCGTGGGGTAACGCACACCCAGCGAGGCCGGCTGGCCGATAAACTCAAATGGCGAGGTTTTCAGGCGCGCATGCAGCGCATCAATGTCATCGATGATAATCTCGATGGCGTTCCAACCCCACGTGGTCAACGCGCGGTAACCGGGCACAGGGTCAACGCTGACGGCGCGAATAAAAACGTCGGGGTGTGCATCGGTGCTCATGAGAATGAACGGGCGTCCGGCGCTGTTGGGTGCGCCCCAACTTGCGGCCATCGCTTTGCTCACCGTTCCGCGCTCGCGCACTTTTTGGTCCAGCCACTGCGTGTACCAGGCCTCGGTCTTGGCTAAATCAGCCGCACCGATTGTCGCACCACGAATGCGTAACAGTTCTGGTGCCGGCGCTTGAGCGAGAGTGTCGTGTGGTAATACAGCAGACATCATCAAACCAATCGCAAACGCATATTTATGAAATGTGCCCATGGCATCCGCCTCGCCCCAATCCCGATGCAAACCAATCGCGGCCATACAGTGCACCCGAAATCGGTCGAGGCCAACTCTGGAATCTCGTCCCGGGCCTATCGTTAAGGCAACGAAGTCCGCTCGCGCACCGTTTTTTGATAAAACGCTTCCAGGTCGCGCGTGACGATTTCGGGTCGGCCGAGCGGTGATTGCATAAACCGTGGCCTGATTGTCCGGCGCAACTCGGCCAGCCGCGATTTATCAGTAGCCAAGGCGACGGCCTTGGCCACATACCCGGCCATATCCTCGGCGATCAAATCATCGAGTTGCATACGCGACAGCAAACTTGCCGTCATGCGCGCAGCATGGCGGTCGCCTTTGAAAGTGACAACAGGAACGCCCATCCACAACGCATCACACGTTGTCGTCGTCCCGTTGTAAGGAAATGTGTCGAGCGCGATGTCGATTTCGGCATAAGCCGCGTAGTGATGCCACAGCATGGGCGTTTTGGGCATGATCGCCACACGCCCATATTCCAGCGTAAAAATCGGGCTGCCGCGCCAAGTGTCGCCCTTCAAAAGCAGGCGGCTGCCGGGCACCGCTTTCAGAATTTCGGTCCATGCAGCCAAAACCTCATCATTCACTTTCTCGCGCCGATTGAATGAGCCAAATGTCACATGACCCTTACGCAGAAAAGGCGGCGTGGGAGAATAAGCCAAATCAACATCGGCATGGGGCGCATAGGTGTGTACACCATTCGGAAGGCGGATGAGTTGTTCGGTGGCGTAGGTGTTGCCTTCAATCAAGGGGTCGGAAACATCATCGGTCAGGCGATAGTCAATTTGTGTCAGGCCGGTGGTGTTGGGGTAACCTAAAAACGTTGCCGAAATCGGTGCCGGACGTTTGGCGAATATCCCCATCCGCTTGCCGCCCGAATGGCCCGAGCAATCAACCAAAATATCAATCTTATCTTCTGCAATTTGCGCGCAAACCGCCGCGTCATCGACCCCGTGAATTTGCCGCCAAGCCCCGAGCCTTCGAAATTGCTCGGTCACAATGTCATCCGCAGCAATTTTATTTGAGTATAAGAAAACCTCGAATGCTGTTCGGTCGTGCGTCTTAATGATCGGGAGCAAGAAATTTGCGCACGCGTGGGCATAAAAGTCGCCCGACACATAGCCGATACGCAACTTGCCGCCGTGGACTTGTAAGGGGGGCGCGGGAACAGCAGGAAACTGTTCGCCGAACTGGCGATGCATGCTGTGAAGATCGGACGTGGAAAACTGCGGATCGAAATGCAACCCCAGTAATTCCATTGATGAGACTGTCATTCAGGCTCGCCCTAAGTCTTGCATGGCCCAGGTCTCGATGCGCATATGCGCTATCGCGCTTCCGCGCGCTGTTGCGTTTTCAGCGCTTGGCGGCGGGCGATTTCGCTGATGGGTGCCAATGCAATACCTTTCGCAGGTAAGCTCGTCATCCATTCACCAAGCACCGACAGCGTCACATCGTGCGGATGGCCAATGGCAATCGCGGTGCCGCGTTGCTTGGCAACCTGTTCAACCAAGGCCAGCTCTTTCAGCACTTCGTCTTCGCTTTGGATGTTATCGAGAAACACATCGCGTTCCACATTCGGCACACCAAGCGCACGCGCCATCGATGGCCCTACACTATTGCCCGCCGTTTTCGAATCAAGCCACATCAGTCCGCGCTGTTTCATGGCGCGCATGACAATATCCATTCTCGACGCATCGGCGGTAAACCGACTGCCCATGTGGTTGTTGACGCCGACATAGCCGATCCACGGATCGAGGGCGGCTGATAGACGCGCCGCCACTTCGTCATCACTCAACGCCAAAGTGAGCGCACGAGGTCCGGGGTTTTCCTTCGGGTCCAGCGGCTCCATGGGCAAATGAGCCAACACCTCATGGCCCGCCTCACGCGCGCGCAGGGCCCAAGTGGACAAGTTGGTGGCGTAGGTCAAGAACGACAACGTCAGTGGGCCCGGCATCTGCAACGCCCGCTGGCTGCGCGCGCGGTCGAGGCCCATATCGTCGATGACGATGGCAATGAGCGGTTTGCCTGCCGGAGCATCAAACGCCAGCGCATAGTCCAGCATCGGGTTCTTGGCCCGCGGCAGTGGCGTCGCAGGCGGTTTGGCGAGGATGCTTGCCGTCGTCGGCACGGGCGCAACCACTGGCTCATCGTCCGGCTCAGGGACGGAGGGCGTATCGTCGACCGTCGCCACGACCGGAGGATAGAATGTCGGCGGAGCCGTGCGCGGCTTGGTCGGCGTGTAGCCTAGTTTCGCTGCCGCGACTTTTTGGACAGGCTGGCGCGAAGTAACATTAAGCCACGCGCCAAACACAGCGCCGGCGCACACCAGCACAATGACCGCCACGGCCGCCAGCACCGGGTGAACACCCAATATGCCAGCCCGACGTTTAGTTTTGATCGCGGGTTTTGCGCGAGGTGTACTCATACGGCCTGAACTTATAGATTTGAATCAAAGACTTACCACATTGCCAAAGTGGCCTTAATAAGCCCTAAATAGGGCGTCGCGTTCCTTGACGCCACGGCCCCTGAGCGGCATTTTGGCCGCCAACAAGGAAGTCATACCTCATGTATCTGCTGATCGATAACTACGACAGCTTTACCTACAACCTGTGGCACTTTTTGGGTGAACTGGGGGCGGAGGTTGCTGTTCACCGCAATAACAAAATCACGGTGGCCGAGGCCGTGGCCTTGAAGCCCGCGGGTATTATTTTATCGCCGGGACCGTGCGACCCCGACCAGGCCGGTATCTGCCTTGACCTCATCGACAAAGCCGCAGGCAAGATTCCGATTTTCGGCGTGTGCCTGGGCCATCAAGCCATCGGCCAAGCGTTTCAGGGCCGCGTGGTTCGCGCTCCCTCGCCCATGCACGGCAAAGTCAGCGAGATCGCCCACACTGGGCACGCGATGTTCAAAGATGTACCGCGCCGCTTTAATGCCACGCGCTACCACTCCCTCATCGTCGACCGCGCCACCTGCCCGGGCCAACTTGAAATCACTGCCACCACCGACGATGGACTAATCATGGCCGTCGCCCACAAGACCGAGCCCATTTACGGCGTGCAGTTCCACCCCGAGAGCATCGCCTCGCAATATGGGCATCATATTTTGCGCAACTTCCTCATCACGACGGGGCTCAAGGCCCGCGACGTGCCCAAAACGGCCAACACCGCCGCTGCGGCATGATCGACCTCAAGCCAACCTTGGCGAAGCTTGCCGATGGCGCAAGTTTAAGCGAAGCCGACGCTGAAGCCGCGTTCGAAGCCATCATGTCGGGCAACACCTCGACAGCGCAAATTGCTGCGTTCCTGATGGCATTGCGGGTGCGCGGCGAAACGGTGGCCGAACTCACCGGCGCGGCCCGCATTATGCGCGCCAAAGCACTGAGCGTGAACGCACCAGTCGACGCGATCGATACCTGCGGCACCGGTGGCGATGCATCGGGCACGTACAATATTTCGACTGCCGTAGCGTTTGTTGTGGCGGGGTGCGGCGTGCCGGTGGCCAAACACGGCAACCGCGCGGCATCGTCAAAGTCGGGCACGGCCGACGTGCTGGCGGCCTTAGGCGTCAATCTTGACGCAGCGCCAGAGTTGATTGAACTGGCCATGACTCGGGCCAATATTGGCTTCCTATTTGCGCAGAAACACCACAGCGCCATGAAACATGTCGCACCTGTGCGTGGTGAGTTGGGCGTGCGCACCATTTTCAACTTGGTTGGGCCTTTATCTAACCCCGCAGGCGCCAGCAAACAATTGCTGGGCGTATTTGCACATAAGTGGATTGTGCCGCTGGCCGAAACGCTTAGTCGTTTGGGCTCAACGCGTGCCTGGGTGGTCCATGGCAGCGATGGCTTAGATGAACTCACCACAACCGGCGCGTCGTTTGTCGCTGAACTGAAAGACGGCAAGGTGAGCACGTTTGAAGTAACACCCGAAGATGCAGGCCTGCCGCGCGCCGAGTCCGCGGCACTTAAAGGCGGTGATGCGCAGCACAACGCCCAAGCCCTGCGCCGCGTGTTTGCCGATCAGCCCAGCGCCTACCGCGATATTGTGCTGCTGAATGCTGCAGCAGCATTGGTTGTGGCAGGCAAAGCGCCTGACTTGCGGGCCGGAGCCACATTGGCTGCGCAATCGATTGCTTCGGGCCAGGCCAACAAAGCGCTTGATGCTTTGATCGCCATTACCAACGGACATTCGCCATGAGCGACACCCTTGCGGCCATTTGCGCGCAAAAGCGCATTCGTGTTGCCGAGCGCAAACGGGAACTCTCGATGTCGGATGTCGAGGCCTTTGCCCGCAAGGCAAAGCCCGTGCGTGGCTTCGCCAAAGCACTCACGGCCAAGGTGAGCGCAGGCCAATACGCGCTGATTGCCGAAATTAAAAAAGCCTCGCCGTCGGCGGGTTTGATACGCGCCGACTTCGACCCGCCGATTTTAGCTCAACTGTACGAACGCGGCGGAGCGGCATGTTTGTCGGTGCTGACTGAGGAAGACTATTTTCAGGGTCGCGACGAATACGTGAACGCCGCACGCAACGTCACCTCTCTACCCGTGTTGCGCAAAGATTTTTTGCTCGAGCCGTATCAAGTCGCCGAAGCGCGCGCCATCAACGCCGATTGCATCCTTATCATTCTGGCTGCGGTCGATGACGCCATGGCCGCTGAGTTAGAAGCCGCAGCTTATCACTACGGTATGGATGCGATCATTGAAGTGCACGACGCGCCCGAGTTCGAGCGCGCCATGAAATTAAAGTCGCCGCTGATTGGCGTAAACAACCGCAATCTTAAAACGCTGGTCACAGATTTGGCTACCACGGAGCAACTGGCAAAGCTGCTGCCCAAAGACCGCGTTCTGATCGCCGAAAGTGGTTTGAAAACCACAGCCGATATGGCGCGCATGGGCCGTGTCGGGGCGAAGCGCTTTTTGATCGGTGAGTCGCTGATGAAGCAAGCCGATGTGGAAGCCGCCACACGCGCGATTCTAGCCCCGGAAAAAGCGCATGCCTAAAAAGAAAGCCCTCACCCACTTCGACGCCAAAGGCAATGCAGTGATGGTCGACGTCACGGCCAAACCTGCGACCGTTCGCGAAGCCGTGGCCAAGGGCTCGGTGATGATGCTTCCTGCGACGCTGAAACTCATTCAAAGCCGCAAAGTCAAAAAGGGCGACGTGCTGGCCGTGGCGCAACTGGCCGGCATAATGGCAGCCAAACGCACGCCCGACATCATTCCGCTGTGCCATCCCCTCGCCCTGTCGTCCGTCAATGTGGAATTGGCATGCGATGCCAAACGCAATGCGGTCGACATTGTCGCCACTTGCAAAGTCACGGGAGCCACCGGCGTTGAAATGGAAGCACTCACCGCCGTCAGTGCTGCTGCGCTGACGGTATATGACATGTGCAAAGCCGTCGACCGCGGCATGACTATTACCAATGTCCGCCTTGTCAAAAAGTCCGGGGGCAAATCCGGCACATTTGTTGCCACATGATCTCTGTCACTGAGGCGCGGGAAATAATAATCGCGGCGTTGTCGGCCACGGGCAGCGAAAACATTCCGGTGATGGAGACCATGGGTCGCGTTCTGGCAACTGATGCGGTTGCACGCATCACCCACCCGGGCGCTGATGTCTCGGCCATGGACGGTTATGCAGTGCGCGCGGCCGATGCTTCGGTAGGCGTAGCCCTGAACATTGTCGGCACGTCGGCGGCTGGCCACCCGTGGAGCGGCACGATCGGCCCAGGCCAAGCGCTGCGCATTTTTACCGGCGCATACATCCCCGACGGCGCGGACGCGGTGGTGATTCAAGAAGACACCGCAACCACCAACAACGCCGTCACCATCAACGAAGCTGCGACCAAAGGCCGCCACATCCGGCCCATGGGCCAGGATTTCAAAACCGGCGAGACAATTTTACGCACGCCGCGCAAATTGACGTACCGCGATGTCGGACTGTTGGCGGCGATGAACCTAGCCACGGTGCCCGTCTTCAAACGCCCGCGCGTGGGCGTGCTGTCAACCGGCGATGAAGTTGTTATGCCCGGAGAAGACGTGAAACACGGCCAGCTTGTTTCGGCCAACGGCCCTGGCCTGTGCGCGTTCATCGCGTCACACGGTGCGACGCCGGTTCACCTTGGCATTGCGCGCGACGATGAATCGTCTCTCAAGGCAATGGCTGAAGCTGCGGTCAATCTCGACATGCTCGTCACATCGGGCGGCGTGTCGGTGGGCGATCATGATTTGATCGCTCGCGTGCTGGGGGCCAATGGGCTTTCGGTCGCATTTCACAAAATAGCAATGCGCCCAGGCAAGCCGCTGCTGTTTGGCGCCCTTAAAGGCACGCCGTTCTTTGGCCTACCGGGAAACCCCGTCTCGGCCATGGTCTGTGCTGTTTTGTTTTTAGGCCCCGCGCTGGAAAAAATGCAGGGCCTGCCCGGTGCGGCCCCCACAACTACACGCGCTAAACTTGGAAGCCCACTGAAAGCCAACGACAAACGCGAAGACTACTTGCGCACCGCGCTCAGCCGCGATGCCAACGGCGATCTCATCGCCACGCCATTCGCCAAACAGGACAGCGGCATGATCTCAAGCTTGGCGCGGGCCGATGCGCTGCTCATCCGGGCCCCCTTCGCGCCTGTAGCAAAGGTGGGCGAGAATGTTGAGGTGATTGTGTTGTCATGACCAAGAATAAAATGCCTCGACGCACACTTATTGCCGCAGCCGCAACAATTGCCGCTACACCGTCCGTTCCCGCTTTCGCCCAGGAGTCTGCCATGCCCGTCGATGCGCGCATTCAAAAGCTGTTCACCGATTTAGAAGCCGTCTGGCGCTCGCGCGACTTTTCAAAAATGCGCGGCTTTTGGGTCAAGGGTTTACCAGCACCCATGTATCTGCCCGAGGAAAAGAAAGACTTCATCACCACCTGGGCGCAGTTCGATGCTTATTTCAAAGCAACGACCACAGGCAGCAAGGGCGGCGTTGTCACGTATCAACCTGTCATCGCCATGCCGTTGGGGCCAAATTTGCAAATGGTGGCGTTCACGTTGGAGTGGACGACGCAGTTGGTGAGTGACACGAAGCCCATCGGTGGTTCGGTGCGCGGCGTGGCCGTGATTGAGGACGAAGCGGGCACCTGGAAACTACGCTCGTATATCGAAGCGCCACTGGCCCCAATTCTGTATATGCGCGAGTTATACGAAACCGTTGCCAAAGAACGCGGGTTTAAGCCGGTTCCCTAGCCAAGCCGCTTCACGCCCCCACGACCTCAATCAGTTCGCCCGCAGCGCCGCGCAGCGTAAAGCCGCCTGATGCGGGTTTGCCCACGCGCGGCAATGCGCCCTCGCCCACCGGCACAATACCAGCGGCCGCGCACATGGCGCGACATTTGGCGAGGTCGTTGACGCGGATGGTGAGCATCGCAAGGCCCGTGCGGTCCAGCGAGGTGGGACATTGGGTGCCCTTTGCGGCTTTGACTTCCCACACTTCAATACTTACGCCGCTGCCGATGTTGCCCCACAAAAAGTAAGTGTCGGGCGGTGCTCCCACCAATTCGTTGGCATTTTTCTGGAAGCACTCCATTTGCGATGTGCGCTTCATGGCAAACGCCTTTTCGAAAAAGTCATCGAGCGGGCGTTGATCGAGGCTGGTGATAGCGGTGTTGAAAAAGCCCGAGTGCAGGCCCGAATATTTCCACGGGCGGCGGTCACTGTTGATTTCCGTCGTAATGAACATCTGTTCGCCGCCGGGCCCGAAGGGCGCGTAGCTCATGACATCGACATCGCGGCCCCAGGTGGTGTTGCGAAACCAATAGTAGCGCGGCGGCGAAATCATCGGCGTGCCGGCACTGGCCAGCTTGTGATAGCTCTCGGCCGGGTCGCGCGTGCCACCTTCCATCACCAGCAGACCTGGATCGTTTGGGCCAGATGTGGGGCGCGGGCGATTAGCCGCAGCATTTTTGGGCGCTTCCAAAATGCGCACTTCGGCGCTTCCGGTTTCAGGCATGTTCATAATGGCGTAGGCGCGCCCCTTCTTGCCCACACCGGGCGCAGTGCTGAGGCCGTCGGGCAGCGTGCCTTCGTCGGCCAAGCTCATTCCAATCACATCGCGATAAAACTTGATGCTGGCTTTCACGTCCGGCGAAACGGTGGTGAACGTGACAATTTTGCAGCCCAGCGGATTTGACTCTGCCAGCGGCGCGAAAACTTTACCGCGCGCAAGTGTCGCATCGCTACTTTGTGCGTGAGCCTGCGAAATCAATCCGCTGGTCATCGCTAAGCCTGTAAGTCCTAAAATGTCGCGGCGGTTCATGGTGGCGTCCTCCCCTATTCGTTGCCGGGAAGACTACAACAAAACCGTCACAATGCACCGCGTCATTTGCTAGCAGGAGTGATTTGCGCCCGAATTTTGCGCACCGCGACGTTGCTCGCCGCGACGTTGCGCACCGCACATTTATCAGTCCCACCACAAGTGTCATTAAAGTTAAGTGAGTCCGCAACGCCAGTGTCGCAGTAACGCCTTATATGAAGGCCACGTCTTTCAACAGGGGCATTCATGTTTGCAATCCAGCATCGCTGCATTCGCGGCGCATTTCTTTGTACTGTTTCAATGGCAGCACTGGTCGCCGCCACCAGCGCCACGGCACAACAACAGTCAGCGGCCGCCGACGCAGATGCCCCAACACAACTCGAGGAAATCATTGTCACAGCCCAAAAGGCCGAGACCAACCTTCAGAAGACCCCCATTTCCATTTCGGTGCTGAATGCAGACGATTTGGTCAACCGCCATGCCCAATCGCTTCAAGATTTAGGTGACGGCTCAATCCCGTCGTTGCGCATTGCCCCGTTTTTTGCCCGCAGCTCGGCACTAACGATCGGTATGCGCGGCATTGGCGCGCTGGGCGACGCCAACCAACCCGCGCGCGACCAAGCTGTGGGGGTTTATATCGACGGTGTTTATTTGGGCCGGGCCCAAGGCCTTGGCTCGGCACTTTACGATGTTGAACGCATTGAAGTGCTGAAAGGTCCGCAAGGCACACTGTTCGGACGCAACACCGAAGGCGGCGCCATTAGTATCGTCACCAAAGCGCCCAGCGGTAAGTTCGGGTCGCGCACCACGCTGGGTTTCAGCAATTTTAACGGCTACCAGGCCGTGACCCATTTGGACCTGCCAACGTTCAATAACATCGACCTCAAGTTCGATGGGCTTTTGTCCAAACGCGACGGCACGATCAAAAACATTACGACATCCGGTCAGCCGGAATCCGGTCAGCCGGACTACAACTCGTATGACAAGCGCGGGTTCAACGGACAAGCGCGTTTGCATGTGGGCGATAACTTCACCGCTGACTATAGCTTTGACATTGCATACGACGGCACGACGCCATACTACGTGCAACTGTTGAGCAAAGGCTCGTTGGCCCTGGCTCCTTTGATTCAGACTCAGCCCACGCGCGCAAAGGCGGGCAACATCGGCGTTCCGCTGCAACTCAGCGTCGGAAAAACCAACGGCCATCGAGTGACCTTAGATTGGGCGGCCGCCGAGGACTGGCAGGTCAAATCCATCTCGTCGTACCGTAAGCTCAATCAGGGGCAATTCGACAATGCGGCGCAGGTCCTGTCCGCGTTCGCGCCCAATGGGCTCTTTACGCGTTACAGCATCGCCCGCGTCTTTCAGGATCAATACAGCGAAGAGCTTCAAGTGTTGGGCACGCTTGATACGGTCAAGTTTGTCGGCGGCGGATTTTATTATCGTGAAAAAGGCCGCGACAATGCTCAAACGCCAAACTCGCTGCAGTGGAATGCGACCGGCACGGCTTACTCGGTCTTGACGCTGGATCTGAACACGGTTCCCCTCGACCGCGCCAGTCACGTGACCACCAAGAGCTACGGCGTATTCAGCCAAGCGACTTGGACGCCAGACATCATGGATAGCTCCGCTCACTTCACAGTTGGCGGCCGATATACCAAAGACGAGAAAAACGGCACCCTCGACACCGTCAACGGAAACTTACCCAGCTACGTCGACGCCAACAGGAACGTGATTGTCGGAGTCATTCCGCTCAATGCGTCATGGAGCCATTTCAATCCAGCGGTCATCGCCGCCTTCGACGTTACGCCCGACATCAACGTGTACGGCAAATGGAGTACCGGCTTTAAGGCCGGCGGCGCCAATTCGCGCTCACTCACTTATCGTGCCTTCGACCCCGAAACCGTCTCGATGTTTGAAGCCGGAGCGAAAACGGAATTTCTCGACAAGCATGCTCGCCTCAACCTCGCGGCTTACACCGGCCAGCTCAAGAAGGTACAGGTCGATTTTAGCGTTATCATTCTCAATAACACGCGCGGCACGCTTGAAACCACCAACGCCGCGACCGGCCGCACCAAGGGCTTCGAGGCCGATCTCGCGGTTGTGCCTTTCCCAGGCATGACGCTCTCGGCCAGCTACGTCTACAACAAGGTCACACTCTCCCAAGCCTTCAACCCCTTCACCAATGCTCAGGCGAAGATCTTCCCGCTGTATACACCGCGGAATGCCGGAAGCATTGCCGCCGACTACGAATACCCGTTGTCTGGAGCAACGTTGGGCTTCCACATCGATGGCAATTTCGCCGATGGCCACTACACCAGTTCGACCGATCCGAACCTGAGCGACAAACCCGTCGTGTTCAACGGCCGACTTAGCCTCAGTGACATTGGGCTGTCAGATGCCGGCGCCAAGATGCAATTGGCCCTGTGGTCGCGCAACCTGTTCAACGAACAGCACGTATTCTTGAGAAACTTCAACGCCGCATTGGGCACTTACGCCATCTTCAACGAGCCGCGCACATTCGGACTTGATGCCACGATCAAATTCTAAACCGCTGCAACACAGAGAGAAACCCATGGCCAAATCCAGAGTCTTATTCGGCGCAGTCGTTTTTGCGGCAACAAGTATCGCTGCAGCGGCTTTTGCTGCAAATATTACCGATGCCAATGTCGCTCGCACGTCGGCAGACACTCTTACCATCACGTGGACCGACGCTGATGCTGTCGATGTGTTTGTGTCATCAGATCCGGCAGCGGCCCCCAAGGCAGCAAAGCTAATCTCAAAATTAGATGCTGATGGCCGCCACCAGATGACAACCGATACTGTGTCTCGCCAGTATTTTCTGTTGCGTGATGCCAAAAGCGGCCAGATTGTTCGCGTTGCCGAGCGCGCCGTGCCCCTCTCGCAAGGGTCAAACTTCCGCGATATCGGTGGCTACCCGGGGGCTGACGGCAAGCAGGTGCGTTGGGGAGTTTTGTACCGCTCTGGCGGAACACCGCTACTGAGCGATAGCGATGTTTCAATGGTGAAGTCGTTAGGCATTAAAGACATGGTCGACTTGCGCTCGAGTGAAGAGCGCGTGCTCGCCCCAACCCGACTTGATGGCATTCGCTATGCGGCGGTTGGCTACTCGATCCGCCAGATCATGGCCGCCCGCCCGGCAGCGAATACAGCGACAACCGGAGGGGCCATCAGCCAGATCGACATGGGCGCTGCCTATCGCGGCTTCCCAACGTTGCTCACACCCCAGATCAAATTGCTTTTTGCACACATGTTGGGCAACGAAGGACCAATCGCCTACAACTGTGCTGCTGGACAAGACCGAACCGGATTTACAACTGCCATGGTGCTGTCGGTATTGGGCGTGCCACGCGACGTCATATACAAAGACTACTTGCTGTCGGTGACCTATCGCCATCCGGAGTTTGAGATGCCCAAAATTGACGATGCAACGGCAGCGACCAATCCGGCAGCCGCCATGTTCGCTGGCTACCAGCGCGACCCGGCGTACGCACGCCCGCAACCGCTTCAGGACGCGTCAGGCACGCCCTACCTGGCAGCGGCGATGGATGAAGTCGAAAAGCACTGGGGCTCGATTGATAATTTCCTTGAAAAAGAGATCGGCCTAACGCCGAAAAACCGCGAGCGCTTGCGCGCGATGTATCTCACAAATTGATCACCGCCAAACGCGCTGCCGTAACGGCAGAACGTTTGAATCTCGCGTTCTAAGGCCGCCTTCCATTCCAGGACGGCGGCCTTATCGTTTTCAGTATTCGCGAACAAAAATATGCGCTCGTGTAATAACCCGTGGAAAACGAGGCGCGCGCTGTTGCTTTCCACATCGCGCTGCGCGTAACCTAGCGAGCATCGCGATATGGATTTGAGCACTGCGTTTTCACTTCGCTGCACCGCAAAAACGAGCACGCCATGAGAAATTTTCAAAAGCCGAAAAATGCTGACATTTTAAGGGGCGCACCAGTTATCTCCAGTTCTTTTTGACCACAGTTGATAAGTTTCAATGCCTTAGCTGATTTTTCACCAGTAAATTTTTGAATTAACTGGTGAATATTGCACTCGCGAAATGAACTCCAGGAATCGCCACTCATGACCTCGAATGATCTGTTCCACTTCGGCCACGTTATTGCCTTTGCGCTGATCTTGGGCGTCGACCTGCCCGCCTACTACGCCGCAAAATTGGTGAGTGGTGAAAACACCGCGCCCGAGCTGCGCCTGATCGCCGCGCGCGTGGTGCGATGGTCGAACGTGGTTTCAAGCGGCGCATTGATTTTGCTGATGGGACTGGGCGTACAAATTGCGGTCGACCTGGGCGTCTATCGCGTGACCCAAGACATCGCAATGACCATTACCTGGACGATTATCCTTGTCTGGTTTGCGGTCTGGCTTGCGTCAGAAATTTTGGGCACAAGCGCGCTTGGCAATCGGCTGTACACCATCGAGGTTTGGGTGCGTGTGCTGATTGGCCTTGGTAATGTTTACGATGCCATTGTCGGCTTCATGGGCACAGGCCTGATTGAAACAAATTGGCTGGCCCTTAAAGTGATGCTGCTGGGGCTTGTGCTGATTGTCAGCGGTGTGGCGCGCGTGCGTTTGCGCCCGGTGCGCGAGGCCTTGGGGCGGATCAACCCCCTGTCGGCGCAATGGCGCAACTGGGATATGGTCACGGGAAATACCGTTGCCGCGGCGCTGAAACGCGCCCGGCCCATGGTGCATATGACTCTGCTGATGGTGCTGATCGCCGCTTGGATGGGCATAAACAAAAGCTGGTAGATCGGGCCAAAGAATATGGGGGGCTTGACGTCCGCGGAAGAACTAAAGTAGAACATAACTTGTTGCTCTTTTGTTCACGCGTTTTAGCCAGCGATTCGGCGGCCTGTGGATAGTTTTACACCGGTGGAGGCATTTTCCCCCATGCTCACCAAGAAACAGTACCAATTGCTGCTGCTGATTCGCGACCGCATGAATCGTGATGGCGTGGCCCCCTCTTTCGACGAAATGAAGGATGCCTTGCAGCTGAAATCCAAGTCAGGGATCCATCGGCTGATTGGCTCGCTCGAGGAACGCGGTTTCCTTCGCCGCCTGCCCCATAAAGCCCGGGCCCTTGAAGTTGTGAAAATGCCCGATGCGGCCAACGACCGCCCGGCCATGGGTTTCGCGCCCAACGTGATTGCCGGCCATTTTGGTTTATCGGGGGCTGCGGCTCGAACGTCCTCACCGGCCGAAACAGTTGAGCTACCGCTTTATGGCAAGATCGCTGCCGGAACGCCCATCGAGGCGCTGCGCAATCCGTCTGAACACATTGGCGTGCCCGCTGGCTTGCTGGGCTCCGGCGAACACTACGCACTTACCATTGATGGCGATTCAATGATTGATGCAGGAATTAACGATGGCGATACGGTGCTCATCAAGCGGTGCGACACTGCCGAAAACGGCAGCATTGTAGTTGCGCTGGTTGATAACGAAGAAGCCACATTGAAACGCCTGCGCCGCAAGGGCGAGTCCATTGCACTCGAGCCAGCCAACAAGAGTTACGAGACCCGCATCTTCGGCCCCGACCGGGTGAAGGTGCAAGGCAAGCTAGTTGGGCTCTATCGTCGGTATTAAGCTCACCGCCTCAATACCCATCATCAGGTTAGTTTTAAGTTGAGGGTATGTGGCTCGCATGTGCGGGCGCGCAGCCCATGGTCTGCGCTTCAGGTATAAAATCGCTGACGATCCGGTTTTGTGTGCTCGGCACAAGTGAACCGTCTCAACGACATGTTTGGCGATGACGACGCGACATCGACAGAGTTTTTGGCGTCTTTCCTCGCGCCGTCACAAGAGATCATTGCCGGCGTTATCCAAGCCCGCGACGGGTATAATGCGATTGCGACTAGCAAGGCGGTCGCCAAGGTAAAATCCAGATCACGGATTGTTGGCGCAAACGCATCGGCCGATACTTGTGCGGCACCGGAGAAGGCTGATAAGTCTGGCAACGAGGATGAAATCAACACGCAGGCGCCCCTCGCCCAGGGCCAATTCAATGCGGTCGCGTCCTATATTAGAAGCCTAAGCAGCTAAGGAAGCTGAGTGATGGACAAACTGCCCGATTATTCAGACAAACGATTTCTCATCGTCGATGATGAACCATTTATGCTCAGTCTCGTCGATCGTATGCTCAAACAGTGCAAAGCTGGCTTAATCGTGAAGGCTGTCGATGGCGGAAGTGCCATGCGATCGGTGAAAGATAACTTCACTCAGGTTGATTGCATCATTTCAGATTGCAATATGAAGCCGATAAACGGGTTACAACTGCTGCAGGGCATTCGTACAGGCGTAAACCCCCGCATTCCTCGCGATCAAGCATTTATCATGCTGACGGGGCATGGCGATACGGAAGTCGTGAAAACCGCCTTGTCGCTTGATGTCAGCGGGTATGTCGTCAAGCCCGTCGACCTCGATAAGTTGATCTCAACAATTGAAAAAGTTTTGAAGCGTACGCATGACGTCAAAGAGGCAGACATCTACCGCGCCATCAAACTTCCACAGATGCAGTCAGCTTTCGGTGATTCTGTGGAATCAAAAAAGCCGGCCTGGGTCGTCATCCCCAAAGGCGGCTTGTTTAAAAATGCTGATGTAATCAAAAGTAAAATCGAGCAATTCAAAAGCGAGCATGCAACGCAAGACGGCGCATCCGGTGCGGTCAAGTTGAGAAACTATCAGGAATGCCTGATTGATAAGTTGAAGGAAGGCCATATCCTTGCCCAAGATATTGAAGCTGAAGAAGGTGTCATTATGCTTCGGCGCGGAACATCCCTTTCAAAAGGTATGATCGCACGGCTCCACGAGATCACGGCAGAAACAAACGCGAAAGAGACAGTGTGGATTGCCGAAGTCGTCAAAGACTGAGCTTAATTTTCTGCGCCCAAGTCCTCTGATCGACTTGTGTCTGGAGGCAGCGTTTTGGATTTCATTGCCCTGCGGCGGGCCTGTGGCTGGCGCGACCAGGCTCGTTCGCCGGTAACACCTTCAACTGTTTTGATGCGAATGTCGTCGCCCGCCAGGTAGATGGCCTGTGCCCCTTCGCGGAACAAATGTCCCCGATCGATTACTTGGCTACCGACGCAGTCATCGACGAACTGATTGGGCGCGATAAGCAACTGCGCTGTGCCACAATCCTCGGCCACCGCGTCAGTTGAAAAGGCAAAGCTAACGGTACGGCCGTGGCGTTCAATCGCACAACCTTGTGCATCACAGCGTACACCCAAGCTTATGCTCGCAGTACCGAGCGAGGGCCAAGTCTCGCTACTTTGTCCATACCGACTGATCAACACCGAGCGCACAAACTTGTCACGCCGATCAGGCTTCATGGCCACACGACCGCCGCCATCAATTAACGCCAGCACGCGGCCACTCTCATCCACGATGAGATAGGGTGGTGTGCTGAGCCACGGCTGACACATGGCGACAATCACCGGCACCACGCCCAGCCAACGCAAGCGACCTTGCCACAAGCACAGCAGCAACAAACCAAAGGCTGCCAGCGCAATCGCCCACGTCTCCATGGGCGGCACATGCACTTGCGCACCTGGCCATGTGGCCACCCAAGCTGCCAGCTTGTTGATGGCAGCCACCCCTTCTCCCATCAGCCGCCATACGGGGCCATCAAGGCCCACCGGCATCAGTGCCAAAGCCAGTAACGCCGTGGGCATCACCCACACGCCAGTGAGTGGCGTGGCAATCATGTTGGCTACCATCGAGTACGATGGCATCCGATTGAAGTGGTACGCCGCAAATATCGAGGTGACCGAGCCCGCTGCCAAATCTGTGACCATCAACGCTGCCACATAAACCAATATAGCTTTGCCCAGCAGCAACTCACCATCTGGGCCCCGCCACTGCGGACGCAATCGAAAGCGTTCGTACATCGCTACCAATGCGATCACCGCCATGAACGACATTTGAAAGCTGGGGCCGATCAGTGCCTCGGGGTAAATGGCCAACAGCGCGAGTGCCGCCAGTCCGACACTGCGCAGCGAGACGGCGCGCCGGTCGACAAATATTGCGAGGATCACAACCGCCACCATGATGAAGGCGCGAATAGCGGGTACACTTAGGCCCGAGATCAGCACATAGAAAGACGTCGCAGCCAGCGCGGCACAGGCGGCGACCTTTTTCAAATCCAGACGCAGAGCGGCGTATGGCCACAACGCTAAACTACGCCGCACGAGCACGAACACGGCTGCGGCCAACATCGTCATGTGCAGGCCCGAGATCGACAATAAATGCGCCAAACCCGACACACGATAAGCCTCTTGCATGGGCTCGGTGATCAGTGATTGCTCGCCGGTCACCAAGGCCACAGCCACCGCGCCCGCATCGCCAGGGACAACCGCTAAAATACGGTCGGCAATATTGCGGCGCAGGTTCTCGATACCTTGGCGAAAACCGCCTTCTGGCGTTGACTCGCGCAACTGCCACGCCTGCAGCGTATAACCTAAGGCTCCGATGCGCTCGAAGAACAAAAAGCGCTGATACTCAAAGCCGCCTGGAACAACAGGCCTTTCAGGCGGTCGCAAAACCGCTTTGACCGCAATCACGTCGCCCACACGCGGCGCGCCATGTTTTGCTGGTACCGATAACCGCACTCTCACCGGCTTTTGTGTCACATCGTCTGCGTCGAACTGCACGCGTTCCAAAATCACCCGAATACGTCCCGGCTCTCGCTCGACATCGTAGACGCGACCCACGACCTCTAACGGTCCGATTTCATAAGCTAACGCAGGTGCGTCCATCGCCCTGGTGCGAACTTGGGCAGCCGTCAGTCCAAGTCCAAAGGCCAGCAGCCCCAGCACACCCATCGCCACGCCGTCCATTCGACGGCGCAACAACAAGCCACCCACTGCCAATGAGGATAGCAGTGGGCCCAGCCAGGGCCACGGATCGGTGGGCCAGGCAAAGAACACGCCAATGCCGGAAGCGAAAATGACCACAAGCCACAAAAATGCCGAACCAACTTGAGCGAGCACTTCATCACGAAGTGACTCTTGGAACAGCCGCCAACCACCGCCTGCGAAGGAAAATGCGGCGGGGGGCAAACCCGTCTCAGTCGTGGCACTCAATGGTATAATTCCGGGCCTAGATAATGGGCGAGAGTATGATAAATCACCCACTCGATTGATGGAACGTGAAGTCACGTTCCGAGCAGCTTTTTTGGCAGTTCCATGACCGTTGTGACCCGCTTTGCCCCCTCGCCCACCGGTTACTTGCATATCGGCGGTGCGCGAACCGCGCTGTTTAACTATCTGTATGCCAAGCACACGGGTGGCAAATTCCTATTGCGGATTGAGGACACCGACCGGGCACGTTCTACCCAAGATGCGATCGACGCCATTTTTGCCGGCCTGAAATGGATGGGCTTGAACTGGGACGGCGAGCCCGTGATGCAGTTTTCACGCGCGGCCAGCCATCGTGCAGCGGCGGAGAAATTGCTCGCCGAAGGTAAAGCCTACCATTGCTTTGCCACACCCGAAGAACTGACCACCATGCGTGAAGAGCAAAAAGCTAAGGGCCTGCCGCTGCGTTACGACGGCCGCTGGCGCGACCGCGACCCTGCGGAAGCGCCGGCCGGCGCCAAAGCCGTTATCCGTTTCAAGGCCCCACAAGATGGGTCCACGACCATTGCCGACCTTGTGCAAGGCGATGTGACCGTGGCCAACCAACAACTCGATGACATGATTTTGCTGCGCTCCGACGGTAGCCCCACATATATGTTGTCAGTCGTTGTCGATGATATTGAGATGGGCATTACGCACATCATTCGCGGCGACGACCACCTGACCAATGCGTTCCGGCAATACCAACTCATCGATGCGTTAGGCCACAAACCACCTGCCTATGCGCATATTCCGCTGATCCACGGGGCTGATGGTGCGAAGCTTTCCAAACGCCATGGCGCGTTGGGCGTGGAAGCTTATCGCGACATGGGGTTCTTGCCCGAGGCGATGCGAAATTACTTGCTGCGCCTGAGCTGGGGGCACGGCGATGACGAAATCATTTCTGATGGCCAGGCCATTGAGTGGTTTGACGTCACGAATGTGGGTCGTGCGGCGGCGCGTTTTGACCTGGTCAAACTCACCAGTCTTAATGGCCACTACATTCGCGAGGCCAAAGACGAACGGTTAGTCGAACTCGTTGCCCCCCTGATTACGGCAAAAACCAGTTTAGAAATTGATGCCCTGGCCGCCCAACGCCTCACACGCGGCATGGCAGGCTTGAAACAGCGTGCCAAAAGCTTGATCGAGTTGGCCGATAGCGCAACCTTCTATGCGCGCAAACGGCCATTAGCGATTGACGATAAGGCGCGGGCCATTCTGGCCGATGGCGGCAAAGCATTCCTGGCCGAGGCCTTGCCCGCATTTGAAGCGCAGGGCTCCTGGACAGCGCATGATCTTGAAGCATGGGCTCGGACCATTTCCGAGGCCAAGGGCCTAAAACTGGGCCAAGTCGCCCAGCCGATCCGGGTGGCGCTGTCAGGATCGACCGTCTCACCGCCTGTATTCGAGGTGATGGAAATCTTGGGAAAAGATGAATCCCTCGCCCGAATCAAAGACGTTGTTGGAAGTTAGGCGAGCCGCACCGCCAGTTGAGCACGCCTGTAGAAGCCGCTTTAGGTTCTGCAAATCCACACTTACGCTGGGGCACGCATTCCAGAGATGGAGTATTGAATGGCGCCGCACAACGTAGATCGCCGCAAATTCCTGTCGAAGGTTGCAGTTGCCGGCACGGCAGCGGCAATCCCAACTGCCCATGCCGATGAGCCCACAAGTGCGGGCAAACCATTGGCCAAGCCGCGTGGTGCCGTGCCACCAACCGCGGCTCAGCTGGCGGTCGACACGGGTGAACCACGCACGCCGGTGCCGGCGACAGCAAATGACAGCGGATCGGATTTTATGGTCGATGTCATCAAGACGCTGAACATCGATTACATCTTCTCCAATCCGGGTTCGAGTTTCCTCGGGTTGCACGAATCAATTGTGAATTACGGAGGCAACAAAAGCCCAGAGTTCATTACGTGCATGCACGAGGAGTCCTCGGCAGCGATGGCCAATGGCTATTACAAAGCTGCTGGCCGCCCAGCGTCGATCCTGTGCCATGGAACTGTCGGCCTGCAACATGCCTCAATGGCGCTTTACAATGCGTGGTGTGACCGCGTGCCGTTGATTGCCATTCTTGGCAACACCGTCGACAGCACCAAACGACCTGGCGCCAATGACTGGCGACATTCGGCGCAAGATCCAGCCGCGATCGTCCGTGACTTTACGAAATGGGACGACCAACCCATCTCGCTGCAAGCCTTCGCCGAGTCGATGATACAGGGCTATAAAATTTCGACGACCCCGCCGATGGAGCCCATCGTTTTGGTCGCCGACAGCCATTTGCAGGAAATGGAACTCGAGAGCCGCAGCGGACTTTCTATTCCTAAACTATCTCCAACAATTCCGCCGCAAGGCGATTACGGAGCGCTACGCGAGGCTGCAAAGTTTTTAGTGGCTGCTGAAAGGCCGGTGATTCTTGCAGATCGGCTCGCACGAACGGCTGAGGGTATGCGGCTTTTGGTCGAACTTGCCGAATCACTGAACGCGCCGGTGGTTGATTTGATCAGCCGTCAAAACATGCCGACGACGCACCACTTGTTTCAAAATGCGCAAAACCGAAAACTTGTTGCACAGGCCGATGTTATTCTGGGACTAGAGGTCACAGATTTTTGGGGCCAAGTTAATCAGTTTAACCGCGTTGATGAGAGCAGCAGCCCTCGCATTAAGCCGGGAACAAAATTGATTCGCATCGGCGTCAATGATCTCTACATGAAGTCCAACTATCAGGATTTTCAGCGATACGCCGCTGTAGATCTGTCCATCGCAGGTGATGGCGAAGCAACGCTGCCGGCGCTCATCGACGCCGTTAAATCCGCCATGAGCGATAACCGCAAATTGGCGCTCGCTCCGCGGGCCGACGTTTTCCGCAAACTGCATGCCGAGAATTACGAAGCCGCGCGGCAAGCTGCTGCTTTTGGGTGGGAGGCTAGCCCCATCACCACCGCGCGCTTGTGTATGGAACTGTGGCAGCAAATTAAAACAGAGGATTGGGCACTCGTCTCGGTTGGGGCCTCGGAAGGCTTCATTAGTAACTGGCCTCACCGCCTGTGGCATATTGATCGTCACTATCAATACTTAGGGTATGGTGCCGGCGGCGGCGTCGGCTACGGACTGCCTGCTGCTGTTGGTGCGGCGTTGGCCAACAAGGCCTTAGGGCGCATGTCTGTCAACATTCAGTGCGATGGCGATTTCATGTACGCCAATGGGGCATTGTGGACAGCCGCTCATCACCGCATCCCGTTGCTCACCGTCATGCACAACAATCGCGCCTACGCGCAGGAAACCATGCTGTTGCAAGGCATCGCCAATAAACGGAACCGGGGCGTGACAACGTCGAAAGTTGGAACGGCCATCGAAGACCCAAATATTGACTATGCAAAGCTGGCGCAGGGCATGGGCGTTTGGGCCGAAGGACCGATTACGGACCCAAAAGACTTGGCACCTGCCATTAAGCGCGCTATCGCAATCGTTAAGCAGGGCCTGCCCGCGCTGATCGACGTTGTCACCCAGTCACGATAGGTGAAACCCATGCGCCAATACTATGCCATCACCTCCATTTTGCTGGCTCTGTCGGTTGGATCAGCCTTAGCGGCTGAAACAACAAAACCATCGGTTGCTCGAGGCCGTGAGATTTTCATGAAAGTGGGCTGCTATCATTGCCATGGGACCCAGGGACAAGGCAGTGGTGCAGGATTAAGGTTGGCCCCAGACCCCCTTCCGGCCGAGGCCATAGCCCAGTTTATTCGCGCAACAACGAGCACGATGCCCGCCTACAGCGCGGAGGTCCTATCGGATTCTCAGGTTGCTGATATCGCTGCTTACTTAGGTTCAATACCCGCAGCGCGGTCGCCCGACACGATCCCGGCCTTGAAGGGCCTGAAGCCCACGCAGTAACCCCTAGCGCTTGTGTCACATCATTGAAATAACGACCAAAATCGCACTTTTGGTTAGCTCCCAGCGTTGATCTACAAGGTTTTTTGGGGCTATAAGCACTGCACAATAGGCGCGCTGGGGAACGGCCCCTCAACAAGGCCGCGGTCGCGCCTCACACCATTCAAATCCGAAGGGGATTCCCGTGGCAAACAAAACAGTCACCGTCACCGATAACGAGAACGGCAAAAGCTGGACCTATCCGAAAATGAGCGGGTCAACCGGGCCCGACGTGGTTGATATTCGCAAGTTCTACGGCGACACCGGCATGTTCACCTTTGATCCCGGGTTCACATCGACTGGTAGTTGTGAGTCAAAAATCACCTATATCGACGGCGATAACGGTGTTCTGTTGCATCGCGGGTACGCCATCGAAGAACTGGCCGAGAACTGCAACTTCGAAGAAGTTGCCTACTTACTGCTGAACGGCGAACTGCCCAACGAGAAGCAGAAAGACAAGTTCCAGCACGACCTGACCTACCACACGATGCTGCACGAGCAAGTGCACAGCTTCTACTCAGGGTTCCGTCGCGATGCGCACCCCATGGCCGTGATGTGCGGCGTGGTGGCGGCGCTGTCGGCGTTTTATCATGACAGCTTGGACATCAATAACCCAGACCATCGCCGGATTGCGTCGTATCGCTTGATTGCGAAAATCCCGACCATCGCGGCTTGGGCGTACAAGTATTCTATCGGTCAGCCCTTCATGTATCCGCGCAATGATTTGGGTTACGCAGAGAATTTCTTGCACATGATGTACGCCACACCATGCGAAGACTACACGGTCAGCCCGATCCTGGCCAAAGCGATGGATCGCATTTTGATCCTTCACGCAGACCACGAACAAAACGCATCAACTTCGACGGTCCGTCTGGCCGGCTCGTCGGGTGCCAATCCGTTTGCGTGTATTGCCGCTGGCGTTGCCTCGCTGTGGGGCCCCGCCCACGGCGGCGCCAATGAAGCCGTTCTGAATATGCTGAAGGAAATTGGCACCAAAGATAACGTCAACAATTGCGTCAAGCGCGCCAAAGACAAGAACGACAACTTCCGCCTCATGGGCTTCGGCCACCGCGTCTACAAAAACTACGATCCGCGCGCGCGTATCATGAGCCGCACCTGCCACGAAGTGTTGGGCGAGCTGGGCATTAAAGACAACCCGTTGCTCGACATCGCCATGGAACTTGAGCGGATTGCGCTGGAAGACGAGTACTTCATTCAGAAGAAGCTCTATCCCAACGTCGACTTCTATTCGGGCATTATCTTTCAAGCCATGAACATTCCAGTCACAATGTTCACACCGCTGTTCGCGCTAGCGCGCACCACCGGTTGGATCGCGCAGTGGAATGAGATGATCGAAGATCCCCAAAACAAAATCGGTCGCCCGCGCCAACTTTATACAGGCCAGACCACACGCAAATACGTGCCGCTTAAAAAGCGGAAGTAAGCGCGGTCACGAAACAAAAAAACGCCCGGTTTTACAGCCGGGCGTTTTACTTTTAGCGCTCAGCACCCACAGAAATCGCGATGAAAGCTAAGTAACCCGCAACACTTTGATCTGCACAGCAACGCCCAGCGCTAGGTGCGCGTTGATGAAAATTGAGGTAGACTGACACCCATGGAAATTCTGCCGATTGCAGCCTCGTCATTGAACGCCGCCGCCACCGTTACTGCGGTGCGTGCGGATAATATTGTCAATGCCACGACACCGAATTTCACGGCAAACGAGCCCGTTTATTCAAGCCAGATCAACGGCGGTGTTGCCGTTTTTGCCCAAGATATCGGCCAGCCAGTCAACCTCACACTTGAGGTGATTGGGCTTAAATCTGCGCTAGACCAGTACAAAGCCTCGGCAGCCCTGATCAAAACCAGCGACGATATGAGCAAAGCATTGCTCGAGATCGCCTAAGACTTTTGGGCGAGATCCAGCACGATTCGTGCTGCTTGAAGGCTGGGCGATGCACCGACAGGCGCTAGCTGAATGAGCGCCAATTTGAAATCGGCCTGCATGCTGTTGCGCGCATCTTCGTCGGTCAATAGGCGCACCATATCTTTAACGAGAATATTGCTCTGCGCGTTTTCTTGCAGGCGCTCGGGTACGACTTCGCGACCGAGTATGACATTGACCAAATTGACAAATTTGGTTTTGAGCAGGTGACGCATCGCGAATGCCGTCAGTGCGTTGAGGCGATAGGCAATAATATGCGGCACGCCCGCCATCGCCAGTTCAAGCGACACCGTGCCCGACGCCGCCAAAGCAGCGCGCGCCGATGCAAACGCGTCAAATTTTTCGGGCGTGCCGGTCACAATGGTTGGGCGTCCAGGCCATGACGCAACGGCAGCCCGTACACGCGCATCAAGATGCGGGACAGTCGGTACTACAATGCGCAAGGTTGGTATTTGAGCGCACAGCCTTTGAACCGTCTCGCCGAAAAGGGCCATCAGTGTCTTAATCTCAGAGGCGCGGCTGCCGGGCAAAACAATCAATACCGGCGAGTCACCAATCTCATGGGCTTGGCGAAAAGCGACTGCATCACCTTTATCGGCTCCGCATTCTAGAATTGGATGGCCAACCCAGGTTGTACTCAGGCCATACCGAGTGAAGTAAGGCGGTTCGAACGGAAACAGCGTCATGAGATGAGTGATCCAGCGCGCCAATTGTTTCGCGCGTCCCGGTCGCCACGCCCATACTTGTGGTGCCACATAGCGCATGCGTGGAATGGTACTTCCGCTTTTAGACAAACGTTCATGCACGCGGCCTGTGAAACCCCATGAATCGATCGTGACAAGCACATCGGGCTGTTGGGCTTGAATATCAGCCACCACCTGTTTTACGCGACGCAGAACCATCGCAACTTTGGGGATGACTTCAAAAATCCCCAGCAACGCCAGTTCCGCTGTATTAAATAAAGAGTTGAGCCCGGCAGCTGCCATCGCTGGGCCACCAACGCCAATAACGCGCGCTTGGCCCTGCGTTTCCGACTTCAGCGCTTTGATCAACAACCCACCGAGCTGATCGCCCGATGGCTCGCAAGCCACGACGTAAATCAGAGGGGCCTTCTTGGCACTGACCGCACTCGCCGACACACCAACTACAAAAACACCCGCAGCATCCGCAGCAGCGATCACCGCGGCACGATCAACAATCAAGGCCTGCCCCGCTTCAACAGCAATTCCCCGCAAGCCTGCTGCGGCAATATTGTGAACTGTGGTTACCCCAATCGTCGGCAAGTCGACACGGCGTTCTTGTTGCGGCTTTTTCATTTTGACCAGCACGCCGCCCTGCCCGCCCTTTGCACGCGATATCAACGCATCGGTGCCATCGGCCCGCTCGCTATCAATCAGCCGACCATTGCGCACGACGACAGCCTGGCCGAGATCGCGGCGGCCAAGGTCCCGGGCGGCACTTACGCCGGCGGCAATGTCGGCGGTGTCAATATCGTTCGGTTGGTGGCGGCCCAGAACGCCTGGGGGGGCCAATAACTCCGCGAGCACATCATGAACACCGATGACGGTAAATCCATCGCCCTCAACTTCGGCAATCACTGCCGAGAGCAAACTGTTATCGCCGACAACTCGTCCTGCGAGACGCAAGAAGAAACGCAGCGTACGTAAGTCGGGCCAAAGCTTGAGCCATGTGGGCCGTGTCACCGCACCAGCCATAACGATGTGTTTGACGCCGGCGGCTTTCATCAACTGAAAGCCGCGACCGGCTTGGCCTAACCGGATCCAGGCATCGGGCTCTTGGCGAAGCGACTCACGGGATGCAAATTCTTTGAGGCCGAGAACAAAGTGCGGCCGCCCCGATGCGCGGCACACCGCAATGAGTTGGGCCGGCACATCACCACCGCCAGCGATAATCCCGAGTTTATCGACGTGAGGCTCCGCCATGAGCGGGAGGCCCGGCGCTTACGCGCCGTTGCCGTTGCCGTTGCCATTGGCGGCCGCTGAAGGCGAGCACAATGGGCGCGAAGAATCTGCGCGGATAAAATTGACGATGTCCATGACACCAGAGTGCGCCGCATAAATGTCGGCGACTTCATTCAAACGCTCGGCCATCGTACCATCTTGCGAGAACAGCAAGCCATAAGCGGCACGTAGTTTTTGGATATCAGCCCGCGAGAAACCGCGACGCTTCAAACCAATGAGATTCAGTCCGGTGAGATGCGCGCGATTACCCTGGGCTGCGCCGTAGGGAATGATGTCGCGGTCAACACCGGTTTTGCCGCCAATCATGGCGTGTTTGCCGATGCGCACGAACTGCTGCACGCCGCATTGACCGCCGACAATGGCAAACTCACCGATTTGCACATGCCCACCCAAAGCCACGCCGTTAGTGAGAATGACGCTATCACCAATAATGCAATCGTGGGCGACGTGACTGCCGACCATGAAGAAGCAGTTGTCGCCAACGCGCGTGACCATACCGCCCAACTCGGTGCCACGGTGCATGGTCACGTGTTCGCGGATGACGTTGTTTTTGCCGATTTCGAGCCGTGATGGCTCGCCCTTGTAGCGCAAATGTTGGGGCGGCGAGCCCAGTGTGCAGAACGGATGCACCACTGTCCCCTCGCCAATCGACGTATTGGGATCGACGGCCACATGCGACAGCAGCTTCACGTCTTTGCCCAGCCGAACGTTGGCCCCGATCACGCAATAAGGCCCGATCTCGGCACCAGTGGCGATCTCGGCGGTGGCATCAACAACAGCGGTGGCATGAAAATTTGTCATTCGCTCAAGTATCCATGATCATAGCCGTGTACGCCGCTTCGGCCACGACCACGCCATCGACCTTCGCCTCGGCGGAAAACTTCCAGACGTTGCCGCGTTGGCGCTCTTTTTTGCAGTGAATCATGAGCTGATCACCGGGCTCAACGGGCTTGCGAAAGCGCGCATTCTCAATCGACATAAAATAAACCAGCTTACCTTCTGACGACGCGCCCAGGTGTGAGACTACGATCACGGCGGCAGTTTGCGCCATGGCCTCGACTATCAGCACGCCCGGCATGACCGGGCGGTCGGGGAAATGGCCTTGGAAGTGAGGCTCGTTCATCGTCACGTTCTTGAGGCCCACGGCACTTTCGCCAGGCACAACGTCGAGCACGCGATCCACCAGCAAGAACGGGTAGCGATGCGGGATCATTCGCAAGATGCGGTGGATATCGATTTTTGTGGCAGCGCCAGTGGCGGGTTGACCATCCATGACCGTGTCCCCGCGGTCCGGGGCCCCAATGCTGTAAAAGCCTGCGTATAAGCCAAAATTCTTATGTCTGGCCTGATATTTAGGGCCTGTTACGGCTCCGGGTCAACCGCGCTTTGTCAGCCGTGCCAAAGCCGCTACTTCGCGCCAAAACTGCCGAATTGGCTTGGCTGGATAGCCCATCACGGCTTCTCCGGCAGCTACGTCACGCATTAAACCAGACTGCCCGGCAATTTGAGCTCCGGCGCCAATGGTGATGTGGTCGATCAGGCCCACTTGTGGGCCGATCATCGCCCCATCGCCGATAATACAACTACCCGCAATGCCTGCTTGGGAGACAACGATGCAGGCCTGCCCCATCACTACGTTATGAGCAATTTGAACCAGGTTATCGATTTTGCACGCACGCCCGATAATCGTGTCACCCAGCATGCCGCGATCAATGGTGCAATTGGCACCAATCTCGACGTCGTCATGAATGATTACACGGCCGATTTGGGGGACCTTGACTGGGCCTGTGGGGCTGGCGGTGTAGCCGAACCCATCCTGACCAATTTGCACGCCCGGATGAATGATAACTCGATGCCCAATTAGGCTGCACGTAATCGTAACGTTAGCGCCAACTATGCAATCATCGCCAATCGCAACGCCTGGCCCAACAACCGCGTTTGGTCCCAGTTTGGTGCGCGCGCCAATTTTGGCATTTTCAGCGACGACCGCACCGGCAGCAACGATCGCCGAAGGATCAATCACAGCCGAAGGCGCAATGTGATGTTCTGTCGACCACGACGACGTCGTCGTGGGGTAGAAGACGCCGATGACCTTCGCAAAAGCCGCGCGGGGATCGGCGCACACCAAAGCCGCACACGTGGCAGGCACACCCTGAGCCAACGCTTGCGAAACCAAGCACGCGCCAGCTTTTATTTTTGGTAAGGCGTCGGATAATTTTTTGTCGGAGAGGTAAACCAAATCTGCCGATGTCGCGTCTTGAAGCGTTGCGACATCGGCGATTTGTGTTTGGGGGTTGATAGACCCCGATAACGTCGCCCCCGCAATCTCGGCCAATTGTGCGAGAGACTGCGGCCCGGCTCGATGAAAGAACCGGGGGTCGGGCATAGACTTACGCGTTCCTATTTCTTCGCAGCAGGGGCTGCCGGACGTGGCGCCGCGCCAGGCGCACCGCCGCCAGCCGGATTGCCAGCTTCATCAACACGGGTCAACGTGGCTGGGTCTTGGAATTTCACGGCCGGAAGACGCGCATTTAACTTGGTGAGAACCGGCGCAGTAATATCCATCCCCGGATCGACGACCAACAAAATCTGGCTACGCGCCAGGACTGTGTTGATGCCCCGCTCTTTGGCCACTTCGCCTGCAACCGTATAGATCGACTGACCAATTTCTTGCATCGATTGCTGGAATGAATAATCCAAACGCTCTTGCTTATCGCGAACGCGCGTTTGGAAATCAGCCAGCTTCTTCTGGAAATCGGTTGCACGGTTTTGGAACACATCGGGTGCCATCACGCCGCGCTGCTTCGCCAATTCTTCATCTTCGGCGCGCAACTTCTTTTCGTCGTCTTGTACTTGGGTTTGGTACTGAGCGGCAACCTTATCGCGCTCCAGGCGCACGCCCTTCGAGGCGAGCGAATCACGCAAGATGGCGTCGGTATCGACAATGCCGATCACGGGGGCCGGCAAACGCTCGGTTTGAGCAACGGCAGATGTGGCAACGAAAGCCGCAAAGGTCATTGCGACTGTAGTTAAAATCGTCTTTTTCATTTTTACCTTCCTTAGACTCAATAACTTCACGTGAAGCTTTTACGAAAACCAGACCCTAAAATCTTTGGCCGAAGTTCACACGGAACTTCTGCCGGTCGTCATACGGCTGCGCATTAAACACAAACGGCGACCAGTCAATTTGAATCGGCCCGACCGGCGACTCCCACTGCACGCCTATGCCAGCTGAACCTCGGAACTGAGAAGAACGGCTAATGTTTAATCGTTCTGTCGCAGAAAGACGGCTGAGTAGGTCGTGCGGTGAGCCGATGGCGCCCCAGTCACTAAACAATTTTGGGGTGATGCCGATTTCCTTAGGCAAGCCCAAGGGAATTTTCAACTCTGCGGTTCCCGTTACAATCCAGTCGCCGCCCAGTGCATCGCCCGTCGTGGCGTCGCGTGGACTGACGCCAAAGTCGTCAAAACCGCGCAGGTTAGTACCACCAAGCTGGTAGCGTTGGTAGACCTTAATATCGTCACCGATTCCAACGAGATAGCCCGAATTTCCGAGCAGACCGAACACCCAGCCTTCGATTGGTTGGGCGTACCAACCAGCGCTGAGTCCACCCCGAACGTACTTCTCAGAGCCGCCCAAACCCGCCAGATCGGTCGAGAGGCTAATGTAATAACCACGGGTCGGCTCGATGACGTTATTCAGCTTATTGAGCGAAATAGATTGCGTAATCTGCGACGTGATCGCAGTGCCTTCCTGTTCACGAATATATGATGACGACAGAGCACTAATGCCGGTCAGCTTGGTCCACGACAGGTTATAGCTAAAGCGCTGAGTCAAATACTCGTTGTAGTTAAAGCCCAACCGCGCAGTACCGCCGATCGACTTCGACGTATAACCGGCTTGATCTTGATAGTCCTGACTTTGGGCAAACAGATCGCCACCGGCAAGAATTCGCCGGTCAAGGAAATATGGTTCGGTGAAACTAATTTGAACTTGGGTTTGGCGTTGCGCCAAGCTGAAATTAAATCGCAAATCTTGGCCACGGCCTAGCAAGTTGCGCTGGCTAATCCCCACGTCAAACAAAGCGCCGCTACCGCTTGAAAAGCCGATCCCAAATTGCAGTTCACCGGTGGATTGCTCTTCGACTTCAGCAGTAATGACCGTTCGATCTGGCGATACTTGCGAGGGTGTATTTTCGACCTTCACTTTTTCTTCTTTGAAGAATCCTAAGTTCTCAAGTCGCTCTTTTGATCGGCGGATCTTGGCTGTGTTAAAGGCATCGCCTTCCGCCAACAAAATTTCGCGGCGAATGACTTTGTCTAACGTCACCGCGTTGCCCTTCACTTCAACGCGCTCGACGAACACGCGCGGCCCCTCCTCGACCTCGTATGTCAGGTCGATTGTGCGCGTTTTTTCATCGCGATTGAGCTTGGGATTGACGTCAATAAAAGCGTAGCCCGCATTACCAACGTTATCTGTAATTTTGTTGATCGTATCGTCGATCTTCTTGGCGTTATACCAATCGCCAGATTGCGTCAGGATGTCGGGTGCGAGACGAGACTTATCAAAGCCCTTCAGTTTGACGTTGGTTTCAACTTTGCCAAGCTTGTAGCGCTTCCCCTCTTTGACCGTGAAGGTCATGAAAAAGCTTTCGCGGTTCGGAGCAAGCTCCGCCACGGCAGAAATCACTTCGAAGTCAGCGTAGCCATTTTGCAAATAGTGCCGTCGCAGCAACTCGCGGTCGAAGTTCATGCGCTCTGGGTCGTAAGTGTCATTAGACGTCAAAAACTTCCACCAGCGTTCTTCCACCGTCAGGACAACGCCACGCAAATCACCGTCGCTAAATTCCTTGTTGCCGATGAAGTCGATCTTACGAACGTAGGTCGGTTTGCCCTCGGTCACTTCATAGACCAAGTCGACGCGATTTTGCGGCAGTTCGATGACCTTTGGCTCAACGCGCACACCGAAGCGGCCCTTACGGCGATAAAGTTCCAAAATCTTTTCGACGTCTTGCTGAACCTTCGTACGCGTATACACCACGCGCGGCCGGAGCTGAATTTCAGGCGTAATCTTATCGTCTTCGATGCGCTTGTTACCCTCAATCGAGATACGATTGATGATCGGGTTTTCAACCACACGGACCACAAGCAAGTTGCCTTGTCTGCCAATGCTGACGTCGGCAAACAAGCCGGTGGAAAACAGGTTCTTAATGGAACGGTCGATGCGCGCAGGGTCAAAGGCGTCGCCCTCGGCGACCGTCAGGTAACTGCGGATCGTAGCGCCTTCGATACGTTGATTGCCCTGCACCGCCAGGCCGCTAATGGTATCAGCGCTTTGCGCAAAGGCGGCCGGTGCAAACCATAGGCAAGCCAAAACGACGACCACCATTGACCGCAAGCTGGGCCAACGTCCCTGGTGATTGAGGGGCTTGTGTGAAGACAGGGCTGACACGAGGATCTGTAAAACCGGCCGGAATAATTAAAGCTGCACGATGTCGTTCCAGGTCGCAAAGACCATCAGCATCAGGACCAAAACCAATCCGATCCTAAGGCCCCACTCCTGAACCCGTTCAGGGAGCGGGCGTCCGCGAACGGCCTCGATGGCGTAAAACAACAGGTGTCCGCCGTCAAGAAGCGGGACCGGGAAAAGGTTGATAAGTCCCAGATTTACCGAAAGAATTGCCATGAAAATGACGAAATTCATCCAGCCTGATTTGGCCGCCTGGCCCGAATACTTGGCAATGCGGAGCGGGCCGCCCAAATCCTCGGTTCCGCGTTGCCCGCTGATCATTTGGCCGATGCCCACAAAAGTGCTGTCGACCACAGTATAGGCTTGGCCAATCGACCAGCCTAAGGCCTGCACAAGCCCAGGGTGTTCGATGCGGCGCTTTTCCCCCGACGATGAAATGCCCAAAAGCGCGCGTTTGGTTGCGTTTCCAAAAGCGTCTTGGTCTTCGATGATGCGTGGTTGGGCGGCCAATTGCAGTTCTGCGCCATCGCGCTCGATAGCAAATGCCATGGTCCCGCCATGGGCAATAGCGACAATGCGTTGGATGTCCTCGAAGCGCTCGATGGCTGCCCCATCGATACTAAGAACCTTATCGCCCGCTTTAAACCCGGCCTGTTCGGCGGCGCTTTCTTTCACGACTTCGCCGATAATCGGCTCGGTGATGGGACGGCCCGCGAACAAGAACACAGCCCAAAAAACGGCAATGGCGAAGACGAAGTTGGCTGCGGGTCCGGCAAATACGACGGCAGCTCGCTGTGCTAACGATTTGTGCTTGAAGGAGACGGCGCGCTCCTCGGCGGTCAATTCGCGCGGCACACTTGATTCTTCGGTACCGCCTTCGACCATTTGCATGGTCTCACCCTCGCCGAACATCTTAACGTAGCCACCCAAAGGGATAGCGCTAAACTTCCAGCGCGTACCGTACTTATCGGTAAATCCAAAAAGCTCTGGCCCAAAGCCAATCGAGAAGCTTTCGCAGTGAACCCCATTACGTCTTGCGATGAAGAAGTGTCCGAATTCGTGAACAAACACCACGATCGAGAAACTGACGGTGGCAAACGGAATGTCGAAAATACTATCCATGTATGGCTCGCGGCTTTCTATTCGGCAGCTAGAGAAATGGGTTTAAGCCCTTGGGCAACGCGTCGGGCTTCGGCATCGGTAGCTAGGATGTCATCAAGCGACGACATGGGCCGCGTGGGCACAATGCCAAGTGTGCGTTCAACCGTGGCGGCAATATCCAGAAAGCCGATGTCGCCGGCTAAATACCGCCCCACGGCGACTTCATTGGCGGCATTTAAAACGGTTGGGGCTGAGCCGCCTGCTTTGAGCGCGTCGGATGCGATGCTTAAGGTTGGGAACCGCACGGGGTCAGGTTGCTCAAACGTCAGCGTGCCCAGCTTGGCCAAATCAAGCCGTGCGGCAGGGGCATCAATACGATTAGGCCAGCCCAGCGCATAGGCAATTGGCGTGCGCATATCGGGCGTACCCATCTGCGCTAACACCGAGCCATCTTTGTACTCGACCATGCTATGCACAACTGATTGTGGATGCAGGACAATATCGATTTGGTCGTGCGACAGACCAAACAAATGATGCGCCTCGATAACCTCAAGGCCCTTATTCATCATAGTCGCGGAATCAACCGAGATTTTTTTACCCATCGACCAGTTCGGATGAGCCATTGCTTGCACTGGCGTGGCCTGTGCCATGTCAGCGCGCGACCACGTGCGGAACGGGCCGCCCGAACATGTCAGCAAGATTCGGCGAACTTGCTCCGGCTGCTTGAAATCAAAGACCTGAAAGATTGCATTGTGTTCAGAGTCGACAGGCAACAATGTTGCTTGATGTTTGATCACATCGGCCATGAACATCTCGCCGGCACAGACCAAACATTCTTTGTTGGCTAACGCCACAATTGCGCCGCGCCTGACGGCTTGCAGCGTGGGCTTCAATCCCGCAGCGCCGACGATCGCCGCCATCACCCACTCGGCATCCATAGCGCCCGCTTGGCCCACGGCATCGGCGCCCGCAGCAACTTGAACGCCACTCCCCGACAGCAAACTTTTAAGTTCCAAATACGCAGAGTCGTCAGCGATGGCGACGAACTGTGGCTTCAGTCGCAATGCTTGCGCGGCAAGTTTTTTTGCATTTTTTTGCGCCGTAAGTGCGATCACACGATAAGAGCTTGGTGTGCGCTCTAACAAATCGATGGTGCTGTCGCCGACCGATCCCGTCGAGCCAAGAATGGTCACGGTTCTGGCGGCGCTGCTTACCATGTGTGAACGCTGCCTTCGAGAACGTAGCACAACAAGGCAGCGATTGGCGCTGCCGCCCACAGGCCATCAAAGCGATCCATGACACCGCCGTGACCGGGAATCAGGCCGCCGGAATCTTTAACTTGGAACTTTCGCTTCAATGCTGATTCAAACAAATCACCAATCTGAGTCAGCACAGACAGGACAATGGATAAAACAAAGAAGTTCATGGCTGGCGCCACGCCGACAGCACTGAGCATGCCTAATCCGGCGGCAGTTCCTGTCACCAGCCCTCCCAGCGAACCGGCCCAGGTTTTATTGGGGCTAATCGCAGGAGCTAATTTTGGCCCACCGATCAAACGCCCAAAGACATAAGCGCCAATGTCTGTAAGCCACACGACGGCGAGCAACCAAAACACTGTGTGCCATCCACCGATGGTCGAGACATAGATCAAGGAAATAGCCGGAACTGCAACATAGGGAACCGCCCATTGAACCATGTTCAGGCCGGGACGCCCTGCGACTTGGTCGGCAACAACGACCAGAATTGTCGCACCCAGGACAATACCCCAAGCAACAGTCATGCCACCAACAGACATCGAAATGACCGCAACGACGCAAGCTGCGGCTATCAGGGCACGGCGTTTGTCCCCCTCCTCGCCGTCCATGCGCGTAAATTCCCACGCCATCACTGCAGCCGTGGTCGCAATAAGGACATTGAAGTACGGCGCACCGAGATAGACGAGAAAAAGAAAAAGCGGCGCGAGGATGACACCCGAGATGAGTCTGGTCCAAAACACCGCGAGCGCTTTCTAACCGGCAACGGCGCCAAAGCGCCGCTCGCGGTTACGAAAGGCCGCGACCGCGGCTTCAAGATCGGCCTGAGAAAAATCTGGCCAGAGCGTGTCGGTGAAGAACAATTCGGCATACGCCAATTGCCACAAGAGAAAATTACTAATGCGCAATTCGCCTGAAGTGCGAATGAGCAAATCTGGCTCCGGGAGGCCCTTCGTAAACAGGCGGCTTTCAAACATCGCTTCATCGATTTGTGCGGGCGACAGAATTCCCTTTGCGCAATCTTCCGCCAACGCACGCGCCGCTGATACAATTTCCTGACGACTACCGTAACTCAGCGCCAACGTGAGCGTCAGGCGCGTATTGCTCAGTGTTCGTTGCTCGGCAGCCTCGATCATCTTGACCGTATCTTTAGGCAACATGGTGCGGTTGCCGATAACAACAAAGCGAACACCTTTGAGCGCCAACTCATCGATTTCACTTTGTAAATAAATCCGCAACAAGCCCATGAGGTCGCGCACTTCGCTTTCGGGGCGTCGCCAATTTTCCGACGAAAAGCCAAACAACGTCAGGTAAGGAATACCGAGATGAACGGCACTTTCGATGGCGCGGCGCACGGCATCGGCCCCGCGCTTGTGTCCTGCCGCACGCGGCAAGCTGCGCGCTTTGGCCCATCGCCCATTGCCGTCCATGATAATCGCCACATGCACCGGCAACCCGGCGGTCGTGCCGGTTGCTGTGGTTGCTGTCGATAAGGCGTGTTGGGCAGACATGAACGGCGATTAGACTCTGAATTAAACCTGCGTGATTTCTTGCTCTTTGTGTTTCAGCGCCTCGTCTATTTTGGCGACGAGTTGATCTGTCAGTTTTTGCACTTCCTCGGCAAACCGTTTGTGCTCGTCCTGAGAAATCTTGTGATCTTTTTCCATTTTCTTGAGTGCTTCGTTGCCATCTCGACGCACATTGCGCACAGCCACGCGCGCTTGTTCGGCATATTTGTGTGCGATCTTGGTCAATTCGGTGCGGCGTTCGGTCGTGAGCGGCGGAATGGGAATACGCAACAGTGAACCATCGGCCATGGGGTTGAGACCCAGATTGGCTTCACGGATGGCTTTCTCAACAGACTTGAGCAGTCCCTTGTCCCACACAGAAACGGAAATCATGCGTGGCTCAGGGACCGAGACGCTAGCCACTTGGTTCAGCGGCGTCATGCTGCCATAGGCTTCAACCTGAATAGGATCCAGCAAAGCGGTGGACGCTCGGCCCGTGCGTAAACCCGCAAATTCCTTTTTCACCACGTCAAAGGTGCTATCCATTTTGTGTTGGAGTTCTTTTTTCAGCGATGGAAAGTCCTGGGCCATGGTGTCCTCCGGTGTCGTTACTGCGCCGCAATCACGGTAAAAGCGCCTTCGCCGTTCAAAACCCGAGCGACAGCGTTTTCGGTATGCATATCAAAAACAATAATCGGCAAATTATTATCGCGCGCTAACGCAATGGCAGATGTGTCCATAACCTTCAAATCATCGGCAATCACTTTGTCGAAAGTCAGGCGATCATAGCGTTTGGCTGCCTTATTCTTTTTTGGGTCAGAATCGTAAACGCCGTCGACTTGCGTGGCCTTCATCAGGGCGTCGCAGTTCATTTCTGCTGCGCGCAAAGCGGCCGCCGTATCCGTCGTGAAAAATGGATTTCCCGTGCCAGCGGCAAAAATAACGACCCGGCCCTTTTCCATGTGACGCACCGCACGACGGCGGATGTAAGATTCGCATACCTGCGGCATAGCGATTGCTGATTGAACGCGCGTTGGTACTCCCGCGCCTTCAAGAGCCGACTGTACGGCCAGCGCGTTAATGATCGTGGCCATCATGCCCATATAGTCGGCGCTGGTGCGGTCCATGCCTGTGGCAGCACCTGAAACGCCGCGAAAAATATTGCCGCCGCCGATCACCAGACAGACCTGCCGGCCACTCGCGATTACGGCTTTCACATCACTGGCCAATTTGGCCACGGTATCATTGTGCAGGCCGAAGTCCTTTGGGCCCATCAGGCCTTCGCCCGAGACCTTAACTAGGACACGTTTATAAGGCAGCGGTTGCGCCATCTTTCCCCGCAAGTCTCTTGTTTGGGCGTATCCAGACTCTGGCCGCTTGGGCGGGTATGAAAAAAGGACGGTACCCCGTCCCTTTGCGCGCCGCCGCAAACGTTCCGGCCCCTTTTATATCAAAGCCCTAGGGATAGGTCTTAACCTAATTGAGGCCGGAAAGAAATATAATTATCAATACCTTAGCGGGCGGCAGCAGCGGCTACTTCGGCGGCGAAGTCTTTCTCTTCCTTCTGGATGCCCTCACCCAGGGCATAGCGCAGGAAGCCGGTCATTTTGATGGCTGTGCCCATCTCTTTGCCGGCCTTTTCAATGGCGGCCGAGACCTTGGTTTTGTCGTCCAGAACATAATTTTGCTCGAGCAGCACGACTTCTTCGTAGTATTTGCGGACCCGGCCCATGACCATCTTTTCGACGATGTCAGGCGTTTTGCCAGCAGCTGAGGCTTGGTCCCGGTAAATGGCCTTTTCGCGTTCCAACGCCGCGCCATCAACGCCAGCAACATCCAGGAACTGCGGGTTGGCAGCAGCCACATGCATGGCGATTTGTTTGCCCAGCGCGGTGAGTTTCTCAGCATCGCCAGAGGATTCAAGGGCGACCAACACGCCAATACGGCCTAAGCCGGGCCGTGCTGCCGTGTGGATATACGAGGCAACAACACCCTGGTTTACCGACAGCGCTGCACAACGGCGCAACTGCATGTTTTCGCCAATGGTGGCAACAAGGTGCGTGACTTGTTCGGCAACCGTGCGGCTTTCGTTGGGGTACTTGGTTGTTTTAAGGGCTTCGATATCGCCTTTGGTGGCCAACGATAGCTTGGCGCATTCTTCAACAAAGGCTTGGAACGAATCATTGCGGGCCACAAAGTCGGTCTCGGCATTGACTTCAACGACCGCGCCAGACGTGCCATGCGTTGCAACGCCAACCAGCCCTTCCGACGCGACGCGACCAGATTTTTTAGCAGCCGCCGATAGGCCCTTCTTGCGCAACCAATCGATCGCCGCTTCCATTTCGCCGGCGGTCGCGGCCAACGCTTGCTTACAATCCATCATGCCGGCGCCGGTTTTCTCGCGCAGGTCCTTCACCAATGAAGCGGTGATCTCAGCCATGGTCGTGTCCTTCAAATGCGTGTGTCGGTCGGTGGTAGACGTGGGTTACGGGCCACCACCATGGGCAGCCCGTAACGTCACAAGTGGTCCCTGCTGGTGCCGTTAGGCTTCAGCCGGTGCGGCAGCGTCATCAGCCTTTTTGGGGCTACGTGAACGGCTGCGGGGCTTTTTCACGACAACGGTTTTCTTGCCGTCGTCATCGCCGGTGTCAGCTGCGGTATCGGCCGGCAACGCTTCAACGGGCGCAGCTTCGCCTTCGCCGACATCAACGCCAGCGGACTTCATTTCGTCAGAAATGCCGCCCAGGACGGTGTTGGCCACCAATTCGCAGTACATCTTAATGGCGCGAATGGCGTCGTCGTTTCCGGGAACCGGGTAGGTGATTCCGGTCGGATCAGAATTGCTGTCGAGAATTGCCACGACTGGAATTTTCAGAACGCGCGCTTCAGCGACCGCAATGGTCTCTTTGTTGGTGTCGATGACAAAGATGATGTCAGGGCGACCGCCCATATCTTTGATGCCACCCAGCGCGCGGTTGAGCTTATCGCGCTCGCGCTGCATGTTCAGTTGTTCTTTTTTGGTCAGGCCCGCCAATTTTTGTTCGTTGGCGATGGTCTCTTCCAAATCCTTCAAACGCTTGATGGAGTTCGAAACCGTTTTCCAGTTGGTCAACGTGCCGCCCAACCAACGATGGTTGACGAAGTACTGGCCGCAACGCTCGGCGTATTCTTTCACCAAATCTTGGGCTTGGCGCTTGGTGCCGACAAACAGCACACGGCCGCCGGCGGCGACGACGTCGTGCACGGCCTTCAAGGCGCGGTCCATCATGGGCACGCTTTGTTGCAAGTCGATAATGTGAACGCCGTCGCGAACGCCGTACAGGTACGGCTTCATCTTGGGGTTCCAGCGACGGGTCGAGTGGCCGAAGTGAGCGCCAGCTTCGATGAGCTGACGTAGCGATGCCGTTGGCAACGTCATGGTATGTCCTTTTCCGGTTCTGCCTCCGCGGACGGGGAACCAGCCAGGAACCGAGGTTCATTGGCCAGCACCGGATCGACCCTAGGAACACCCCAGATGCCGCAAATCCGCGTGTGGAATGAGCGGGGTTATATGGGCCTTAGGCGTAAAGCGCAAGAGCCGAGAATTTAGATGAGAAATGCCCCCTAAGGCACGAAAATATCTTCGCTTTTTGACAAAAACAGCCCGCGATCTTGAACGCCAGCGGCAAGCTGGGGTCGTACTTCCCCGTCTCGATGGCATTCACCGTCTGGCGCGAGACCTCCAAGCGGTCCGCCAACGCCACCCGACATTCACTGCGTCTCTCGGATATCCGTAATGCCTGGAATGTTCTTCAGGCCCGCCAGCGTTTTCGGCTGGATGGCATAGCGGCCCGGCAGCGTGATCTCGACCCAATGGCCGTTGGATCTGGCCGACAGCGTAATGCGCCCATTACCCCGGCCATCGGCGTTCAGAATATCTTGCAGTTCAAACACCGGTAGGGCGTCGCTGATCGAAAGTTTGAGATTTTTCAGCCGCGCGGCCAGCGCCTTTTCCAATGGGTCGGCGCGGCTGCACAACAGCCTGATCCGCTCCTCCTCCATTTGGGCATCGAGTGTCATTAAAACGGGTGCCCCAGAATCCATGAGGTCACGCGATGAGGCCAACACCTCGGAAAACATGGTCACTTCAAAAGTACCCGTATCATCAGACAGCATCACAAACGCGTACTTGTTGCCGCGTTTGCCCACACGCTCACGCTTGGCGACCACAGTGCCGGCCATACGAATGGGCCTTGCGCAGTCATTGGCCGTTAAGTTTGGGAGGTCTTTGGCCTTGATGACGCTCAATGCATCAAGCGTGCCCGAGTAGGCATCAAGCGGGTGAGCCGAAAGATAAAACCCAATGGCTTCGAACTCATTGGAAAGTTTTTCCATGGGCCGCCAATCGGGAATGTCGGCCAAAGCCAGCTTCACGCCGCCGTCATCGCCACCAAACAGACTGACCTGTTTCGACGACCGTTCGCTCGATTTGTGCTGGGCAAATCGCAAAATGGGCTCGGCACCTGCAAACAGTTTCGCCCGGTTGGGGTCAATGGAATCCAACCCGCCCGCCTTGATCAGGTTTTCCAGCAGCCGTTTGTTGATCATATTACCGTCGAGGCGGCCTGCGAGATCAGAAATCGACTTGAACGGCCCGCGCTTGTTGCGCTCGCCCACCACAGCGGCCATGGCCCCCTCGCCCACGTTGCGGATGGCCGCCAACGCATAACGAATGCGGCCATCTTCCACAGCGAATGACACGTCGGAACGATTGATATCGGGCGGCACGATAGGAATACCCAGCCTGCCGCACTCGCCCTTAAAGCCTGCAAGCTTGTCGGTATTGCTGAGTTCAAGCGCCATGGAGGCGGCCATGAATTCAACTGGGTAGTTAGCTTTCAAATAGGCAGTTTGATAAGCGACCAGCGCATACGCCGCCGCGTGGGACTTGTTAAAACCGTAGCCTGCAAACTTATCGATGGTATCGAAAATTTCGCTGGCCTTGCCTTTGTCGATTCCGCGTGCGGAAGCGCCATCCACGAAAGTCGCGCGTTGGGCATCCATCTCGGATTTGATCTTTTTACCCATGGCGCGGCGCAACAGGTCGGCGCTGCCCAGCGAATAGCCTGCGAGCACCTGCGCGGCCTGCATGACCTGCTCTTGGTAGACCATGATGCCGTAGGTTTCTTTCAGAACCGATTCCAGCGAGGGGTGCAAGTAGTCGATAGGCTCGGTGCCGTGTTTGCGGTTGATGAAGCTAGGAATATTATCCATGGGGCCAGGGCGATACAGCGCCACCACGGCGATAATGTCCTCGAACACGTCGGGCTTCAGCTTGCGCAGCACATCGCGCATGCCGGAACTTTCCAACTGGAACACCCCGCCCGCATCGGCCCTGGTGAGCATGTCGAACGTTTTGCGGTCATCAAGCGGGAGCGCATTGAGGTCAATCTCGATCCCGCGCTTGGCCAGTAACTTCACAGCGCGATCAAGCACCGTGAGAGTCTTTAAACCTAGAAAGTCGAACTTCACCAAACCCGCAGCTTCGACATACTTCATGCTGAACTGCGTGACCGGCATGTCGGAATTAGGATCGCGGTAAAGCGGCACCAGTTCTTCCAACGGGCGATCGCCGATCACCACGCCCGCAGCATGTGTTGAGGCGTGGGCGTAAAGCCCCTCTAGCTTCAACGACATATCGAACAAACGCGCAACGGAATCATCGGAATCGCGCAGGCGGATCAGCTCGGGGTCGCTGTCGATGGCCTGCTGCAGCGTTACAGGTGCGGCAGGATTGTTAGGCACAAGCTTGCAAATTTTGTCCACGTAGCCCAATGGCATTTCGAGCACGCGGCCAACGCCGCGCAAAACGGCGCGGGCTTGCAACTTTCCGAATGTGATAATCTGCGCAACACGGTCTTTGCCGTATTCCTGCTGTACATACCGGATTACCTCATCACGGCGATCTTGGCAGAAGTCGATGTCGAAGTCGGGCATCGACACACGTTCTGGGTTCAAGAACCGCTCGAACAGCAAATTGAAACGCAACGGATCTAGATCTGTAATCAGCAGCGACCACGCAACCACCGAGCCTGCGCCCGAGCCGCGGCCCGGACCAACCGGAATGCCTTGCGCCTTCGCCCACTGAATGAAATCGGCGACGATCATGAAGTAGCCGGCAAAACCCATCTTGATAATGACATCAAGCTCGTATGTGAGGCGTTCGCGGTAGGGTTTTGCGGTATGCGCCTTCTCGTCGTCGTTCATCCCTGGCGTGAAGACCAACGTGGCCAATCGCTTTTCCAAACCGTCTTTTGCCCAAGCGCGCAGCACCTCTTCTTCCGTGCGGTCTCCGGTTTTGGGCGAGCGCGGCAGAATGGGTTTGCGCTCGTCGACCAAGAACGCACAGCGCTGGGCAATGACTAAAGTATTGGCAATTGCTTCAGGGATATCGGCAAACAGTGTTTGCATTTCGGCCGCTGACTTGAAGCGATGATGAGGCGTCAGGCGACGCCGATCATTCACCGAAACAAAAGACTTTTCTGCCATACAGATCAGCGCATCGTGGGCGCTAAACATACCCTCGTTCGCAAAAAACGCTTCGTTGGTCGCAACCAATGGCAGTTTGAATTTGTCGGCCAGCGCCAACAACCCGGACTCGATACGGTCTTCCGATGGCATGCCATGGCGCACCAGCTCGATATAAAGTCTTCCGGGGTACAATGTGTTGAGGCGCGCGAGTGACTCTTCGGCTTTATCGCGCTGTCCCTCTGCTAATTGCCGCCCGACAGTTCCTGCTGGGCCCGCCGTTAATGCAATGAGTCCCTTACTTGACGCCTCAAGATCAGCCCATGAAATTTGTGGTGTTTCGCCCGAATCGGTTTCTAGAAACGCTTTGCTCACGAGGTGGATCAGATTGAGATAACCGGCCTCATTTTGCACCAACAACACTAAGGCGTCGGGCTCGGGCAACCGGCCACTTTGGCCGTGGCCCGTGGATACATCGTCGCGGCGTACCGCGAGTTGGCATCCGATGATCGGCTGTACGCCTGCCTTCAGGCAGGCTTGCGAGAACTCCAATGCACCAAACAGGTTGCGCGTGTCGGTCAACGCCACGGCAGGCATGTTCTCGGCAACGCTGAGGTCGACGAGTTTTGGAATCTTGATGGCGCCCTCGGACATGGAATAGGCCGAGTGAACGCGAAGGTGAACGAATGGCGCGAAGGTCATGCGGCGATCATCCCACACTCACCTCGCCAAGTCAGCGCCGCGCGCGATTTATCCACAGAAAATTGAGTAGCCTTAAACGTCTAAAAACCCGCGCACGACAGTGGCAACTTCAACGGTATGGGAGTCCATCATGCCGTGGGTGCGGCCCGGTAAGTCGTGAATACGGCTTTGTGCATTAAGATAGGGTTTGGCGCGCGGCGTCATCTCCCACAAATCGTCCTGCGGATTGAGGACTAGAATCGGCTGCTTTACCTCACCAATAGCAGCCTTCAAATCGTAATTGAAGGCTGCGGCAAAACCCCACGAGCTGGTGCGGTAATGGCGCATGCGTTCTAAACTAATATCCCAATAGCGATCATCAGTGGGGACATCAGTGAACATGCCCCTGCCGTTTTTGCGAACGTTCTGAAGCGTGGTGTCGAGCATTTGCTCGAAACTCGGCGGCGGGCGCACATTCGAGGCGCGCAGCTTTACCAAATCTTCGTCTGAAAAAATCGGAGCGGAAATTAACACAACCTTGCGAACGCGTTTGGGGAAACTTTTGGCCATTTCAATGGCCGTGAACGAGCCGGTGTGATAGCCCATGATGTCGGTGCGCTCGATCTCCATCTCGTCCATAAAACGGATGATGGCGCGGCCAAAATCGGGGATTTGAACGGGCTGTGGTGGCGTGTCAGAGCTGCCATAACCGGGCGTATCGGGGGCAAAAGCATTGCGATCTTTGCCCATTTCCTCGATCCAATTCTCGTACAGAATCCCCGACAGCGGGCTGGCGTGCAAACACACCAGCGGCGATTTGCTCGAACGTGCAGGCCGCACATAGCGATAGTGAATTTGGCCATATGGGCCGTCGGTATAGGCGCGTTTGAACTTCGCGTTTGCCGTTTGCGTTTTCGCAGCGGCTTGATGGGTTGCTGCAACGACTGCACCGACCCCCAACGCGCTGGCTGTCATGAGTGAACGCCGATTTAATGTCATCACCGCCTCCTAGACTTGAACTAAAACGCCATGTTCCATTCGCACCGTGCGATCCATGCGCGCGGCCAACGCCGGGTTATGAGTTGCAATGAGTGCCGCAAGGCCTTGGTCTTTTGCTAAGGCGACCAACTGAGCAAACACGCCATCGGCTGTCTCAGGGTCGAGATTGCCGGTGGGCTCGTCGGCCAGCAAAACCGTGGGATTATTGGCAAGGGCGCGCGCAATGGCGATGCGTTGCTGCTCGCCGCCGGATAACTGCCCGGGGCGATGGCTGGCGCGATCGGCCAAGTTCATGCGGCTCAACAAATCCTGCCCGCGCAATTCCGCTTCAGCTTTAGATTTTCCTGCGATCATTTGCGGGACAACGATATTCTCTAGGGCTGAGAACTCGGGCAATAAATGGTGGAATTGATACACAAAGCCCAGATGAGTGCGGCGCAGTTCGGTACGGCGCTCATCATCAAGACCGCCGCAATCTTGACCATCGAGCAGCACCTGCCCTTGATCAGGTTTTTCAAGCAGGCCTGCAATGTGGAGTAACGTCGACTTGCCGGCACCCGATGGACCAACAAGCGCCACCACTTCGCCGCGTGCCACGTTGAGGTTTAACCCGCGCAACACATGCAGCGCTACGCCTGTTCCTTGTTGGAAACTGCGATGAACGCCGGTGAGCGACAATCCCGATGACATCACGCTACTCATACCGCAGAGCGTCGACGGGGTCGGTGCGTGCGGCGCGCCATGATGGGTAAAGCGTCGCGCCGAACGATAGAACCAATGACATCGCCAGCACCGAAAGGGTTTCGTTCCAATCCATTTTCGCGGGCATCTTGGTCAGGTAATAAATTTCGGGCGAGAAGAGGTCAGTGCCCGTCAACGCGCTTAATACTTGCCGAATTGATTCAATGTTTTCGCAAACGATAATGCCAAGTGCGAAGCCCAGCAGCGTGCCCACCGCGCCGATGCTGGCACCGGCCATAAAGAAGATGCGCATAATCATGCCACGAGTGGCGCCCATGGTGCGCAGAATGGCAATATCCCGGCCCTTATCTTTCACCAGCATGATGAGCCCAGAGATAATATTAAAGGCCGCTACAATGATGATCAGCGTGAGGATCATGAACATCACGTTGCGCTCAACTTGCAGCGCGTTGAAGAACGGGCCGTTGGTTTGCTCCCAGCTCAAAACCCGCGTATCGGGCCCGCTGATTTGCTGTACTTCGCGCGCAACCATGCGGGCCATATCTGGGTTTTGCACATGTATTTCAAGATTGGTGACCGAGTCAGGAAACTTGAAAAACTTTTGCGCCAAAGGAAGCGGCATGAACACAATTGAGCTATCAAAGTCGCTCATACCCACATTGAAGATCGCCGCAATTTTAAACGTCTGTACGCGCGGCACCGCACCAAAAGCAGTGATGTTCCCTTTGGGAGCAAGCAACGTTAAACTTGACCCAATGCTCAAGTTATAGTTTTCCGCAAAGCGCCCCCCGACCGCGACGCCCTCGCCTTCCGTAAAGCCGGCGAGCGTGCCATCCAGCAATGTGTCGGCGATCCAGTGGCGTTGTAGCAAATCCTCGCCGCGCACACCCTTCACCAAGGCACCCGATGATCGTCCGTTCCCGGTCGCCATCACCTGCCCTTCGATGATGGGCACAGCAGAGGCGACGCCGGAAATGCCTTTTATTTTTGCGACCAGATCATCGAAGTGATCGAGCGCATAAGTTCGTCCCGAGACGTCGATATGCCCGCTCACGCCGAGGATGCGGCTCATCATATCCTGGCGGAAGCCATTCATAACGGCCATGACAATGATGAGCGTGGCTACTCCCAGCGCGATGCCCACGAACGAAAACCCGGCAATGACCGATACAAAACCATCGCGGCGGCGCGACCGTAAGTAGCGCCCTGCGACCATCCGTTCAAATGCCGAGAAAATCATTTAGGTTGAGAGTTTTTGTAATACAGCATCGATTGACAGTTCTTCGCGCGCGCCACCGGCCCGGCGTTTCAACTCAATCTGGCCTTTTGCCAAACCTTTTGGCCCGATCACGACATGCCAGGGCACGCCGATCAAATCCATGTTGGCAAACTTCACGCCAGGACGCTCGTCGCGATCATCGTACAGCACGCTCACGCCTGCCGCCGCCAGCTTGGCATAAAGGTCGGCGCAAGCGGCATCGCAAGCGGCATCGCCGGTTTTGAGGTTGATCAATCCCACGCGGTAAGGCGCAACACTCTCGGGCCAAATAATCCCCGCGTCATCGTGGCTGGCTTCGATGATGGCGCCAGCCAAGCGCGACACGCCAATCCCGTACGAGCCCATCATCGGTGTGATGTTGGTGCCATCGGGCCCTGCGACAGTCGCCTTCATGGCGGCGGAGTACTTAGTGCCAAAATGGAAGATATGCCCCACTTCAATGCCGCGTGCTGAAACTAAATCCGCGCCAAGCTTGGCCGCAACGGCAGCATCATGCTTTTCTTCGGTCGCTGCATACAGGCTGGTCCAGTCGTCAACAATGGCTTGCAAGTCGCCCTCATAGTTAACGCCTTGCGGTATGGGTTTTTCCAGCAAGCCTTTATGGCAGAACACCGCACTTTCGCCAGTTTCAGCAAGCACGATGAACTCGTGGCTCATGTCACCCCCAATGGGACCGCTATCGGCACGCATTGGAATTGCCCTTAAGCCCATGCGAGCGAAGGTGCGTAAGTAGGCCACAAACATTTGATTGTAAGCGTGTTTGGCGCGCGCGAAGTCCGTATCGAACGAGTATGCATCTTTCATCAAAAACTCACGGCCGCGCATAACGCCAAATCGCGGACGCACTTCGTCGCGGAATTTCCAGTGAATTTGATACAGGTTCAACGGCAAGTCGCGATAGCTCTTAACGTTATTGCGAAAGATGTCGGTGACCACCTCTTCGTGCGTGGGGCCATAGAGCATGTCGCGTTCATGACGGTCTTTAATGCGCAGCATCTCGGGGCCGTAGTCGTCGTAGCGGCCGCTCTCTTTCCACAATTCGCCGGACTGAACAGTGGGCATAATGATTTCTTGGGCACCGGCGGCGTTTTGCTCTTCGCGCACAATTTGCGCAATGTTTTGCAACACGCGCGTGCCCAGCGGCAGCCAGTTATAAATGCCCGCTGCATGTTGGCGGATCAGCCCCGCGCGTAGCATCAATCGATGCGAGACGATTTGGGCTTCGGTGGGGGTTTCTTTGAGTGTGGGGATAAACGAGCGCGAAAGGCGCATGAAACAGTCCTTAGAACAGTGGAATAGATCGACGTTGGGCCGACATTAGGCGAAGCACGCCGCTGGCGCAACGAGGGCTAAGCCAGGATTACTGCGGCTTACGGCCTGGTAATGTGCTACCGCCCGAACTTGTCATCGATAGCCGGCAGGCCTCGGTAAGCAATACTTGGTCTTGCGGCAGCATGCGCTCGCCATTCCAAAAGACATCTTGGCCTTTGACCGTGATGGTGCCCAAGGGCACCTTGCCTTCGAAGGGCATGACTTTGCGCACTGCGCTCTGGCCCGGATTGGCTGTCACCGCGCCCTTGGAAGCCTTCAACCCCATGCGGTCAGCTAGGTCCACACCAATTTGAATATCAATCGCTTCCGGTAGTTGAATATTTGTACCGCCATCAAGGTCAGCCGGTGCAACCGCCCTACCCTTCACATCCACGCCTGGCGTATAGGTGGCGCTGTTCGTCGATGCATGTTGCACCAAGCGCTGACACTCTGAGCCGCGCACCGTGACTGTATCGGCCTGAGCGGGCTCGGCAACTAAGGCTAATGCCATCAACGCGAGATACAGTTTGGTCATGCTAGATCTCCGGCGGACCTTTATTGCAGCGCTTTCAACGTATCATGTTTAATGCGGCGGCGTTCGTCGATGGTGGCGCGAAACTGAAAGTTGATCGCTGAATTCTCCCACGAACCATACATGGGGTTGGGAATAATGATCCAATCACGGCCCCAGCGGGCCGCTTCTCGCTCGGCTGTTGCGCGGCGTTCGGGCGCAGGCAAGCGTTGCGCCGTAACAAAGTCATTGAAGTCATCTCCAAGTAAAAGAAGTACTCGGTACTTCTCGGCAACAACAGCTCGACGCGAAGCCTTGTCACCGGTCCACTCTGGTTTTTCGCGCTCTAACATCACGGTATCAACATCGGTCGGGAGTTTTGCGCCTACGGCTTCGAGATTTTTGCGCGTCGCGGCTTCTTTCTCGGAATTGCGATTGGTGATATAGAAAATCGTCACGCCCTTTGACTGCGCATACGTGACAAAATCAATCACTCCAGGCAGCGGCTTGGCGTTGGCTTCCTCGACCCAGGTGGACATCAGATCGGCTGGGCGCGTGACCGTGTCATTCATCAGCCGCACTTGGTACGGGCCGTTATCAAGGATCGTCTCGTCGATATCCATGATTATAGCCGGCGGTAGCTTGGTATACTTTCCGGTTTGCGCGACGGCCGAGCGTGATTTGTCTTTCAGGGCCGCGTCGAGCTGCGTCTTGGCAACCGCATAAGCCATATATGAGGCGGCTTCAAATTCGGCACTCGTCATGGTCCACAACACGGCGTTGAGCCGATCATCACCAGGAATGGCTGGCGCGTCTTGCGCCTGAACCTGAGATGCAAGCAAACATCCCGCCAAGGCCATCGCAAAATTGTGGTTTCGCATTGCCGCCCTCTTTAGGCTTGTTCGATCTCGACTAAGGTGCCGCTGAAATCTTTGGGGTGCAAAAACAGCACCGGCTTATTGTGCGCGCCGATCTTGGGCTCGCCATCGCCCAACACACGTTTGCCGACCGCCTTCAAATGATCGCGTGCTTTGATGATGTCTTCGACTTCGTAACAAACATGATGCATGCCACCTGACGGGTTCTTTTCCAGAAAACCGGCGATCGGGGATTTTGCGCCGAATGGATGCAGTAACTCAATTTTCGTATTGGGCAGTTCTACAAATACGACAGTCACTCCGTGCTCTGGTAAATTCATGGGCTCTGAAACTTTCGCGCCCAGTCCGTCGCGGTAGTTAGAGCTGGCAGCGGCCAAATCGGGAACAACAATCGCAACGTGGTTTAAACGACCAATCATGACTTCCTCATCGCATGGACAAGCTTCTGATTTAGGGCACGCGGCGCTCCTAAACCAGTGATATATGCACTTTCACCAAGGGTTTACGGCCTGTGGGCGCAAAAACCTTACGCACCGCTGTTTTAACCGCGTCCTCAATCACCGCATCGTCGCGCCGCGCCTTTTTGGGCAAGCGCTCGACGGCGTTTGAGATTATCCAATCCCAATCACGGTCCTGGGCCACGCGGCGGTTCGGGTTTTCCAATGGGTCAGTGAGCCCGAGCATGGTCACTTGCGGGTCGTCAGCCAGGCCTTGATCATCCAGAACGACTGAAACCACTACCGCGCCTTCGAACAAAAGCTTCTTGCGCTCTTTAATCAGCGGGTCGGTCAGCGCAACGGTACGGCCATCAAGTAAGGCCAAGCGCCCGCTCCAGACATTCCCCATCACCTCGGCTGTGCCATCGGTAAACTTTAACGCCGCGCCATTTTCCACCAGCACGGCTTGGGGCACTTGGCATTCCTTGGCAAGCTTCGCATGGGCATTCATGTGCATCAGCTCGCCGTGTACCGGAATGGCGATGCGTGGGCGGATCAGGCCATACATGCGGCGCAGTTCATCGCGCGCCGGGTGGCCCGACACATGGATGTGCTCGTCCCGCCAGGTGACAATATCAACCCCTGTGCGGATCAGTTGGTTTTGCACCTTGTGAACGGCTTGTTCGTTGCCCGGTATGACGCGGGAGGAAAAGATCACCACGTCGCCCTCTTCCAGCACCACATCAGGGTGTTGATCAAAAGCAATCCGCATCAGCGCGGCGCGGCCCTCGCCTTGGCTGCCGGTGCAAATATACAAAACTTTATCTCGCGGCAGATGGGAGGCTTCCTCGGCCTCGTAGAAGCGCATGTTGGGCGAGAGGTAGCCGGTTTTGCGCGACGTCTCGACAATGCGCCATAGAGATTGTCCCACCAACGCCACGTGCCGCCCGTTTACCTCGGCTGCGTGCGCAATGCTTTCCAGGCGCGCCACGTTCGAAGCAAAGCAACCCACGGCAATGCGGCCGGTGTAACGGGCGAACAGCGATATGAGATTATCCCGCACCCCGCGTTCAGACCCCGCCTCGCCTTCGGTAAAGACGTTGGTTGAATCGCCGATCAGCGCCAAAATATCTTCGCGACCCAGGGCTTCTAGCTTTTTGAAGTCAGAGGCCTCGCCCACCAGCGGGTCGGGGTCGAACTTCCAGTCGCCGGTATGAAAAATCGCGCCATAGCGCGTGCGAATCACCACCGCATTGGGCTCAGGGATCGAATGGGTGAGCGTGACAAACTCAATGTCAAACGGCCCGATCTGCGCCCGCCCGCTGAGCGGCAAGACATGCACCGTCACCTCATCTGTCAAACCGGTTTCCGCCAGCTTGTTTTTAAGGAATTCGGCTGCAAACGGAGTGGCATAGACCGGGCACTTGAGTTGCGGCCACAAGTACGCGACCGCGCCCAAATGATCCTCGTGCGCATGTGTAATAACCAAACCATCGAGTTGCGCGCACCGTTCGGCAATAAAGCTGGGATCGGGCATTACAACGTCAATGCCGGGCACCGTATCGTCTCCGAAGGTAATACCGCAATCGACCATCAACCAGCGCCCGTCACAGGCAAACAGGTTCATATTCATGCCGATTTCACCGGCACCACCCAAAGGTACGAACCACAAGCCTTTGTCCATCCCTTTGGGGATGTTCCACGCGCCCGTGTCTTTCTTACTCACACGGTTCATGCGGCGCTGTTCAGGCGATGCACAGCCAGCAGCCCGCGTAAGGTTAGATCACCGTCGATCTGATCAATCACTTTGGTAGCCTCGGCAAACAGCGGCGCAAGGCCGCCCGTGGCAATAACACGCATATCAAGCCCCCGCTCGGCTTTGATCCGCGCCACCAACCCCTCAATCAAGCCGATGTACCCCCAAAACACCCCCGACGTCATGGCTGCGATAGTTGATGTGCCAACCACGGGTGCGTTGCCAGGATGACGCACCGGAATGCGCGGCAGCAGCGCTGTGGCCATGTGCAATGCTTCCATACTGAGATTGATCCCGGGGGCAATCACGCCGCCACAGTACGCGCCTTGGGCATCGACGACGTCAAACGTGGTTGCAGTGCCGAAGTCGATGACAATGGTTGGGCCTTTGGACATTTCATGCGCGGCAATAACGTTGATGACGCGATCGGCCCCGACTTCGCGGGGGCTATCAATCTTTATTTCGGCACCAAGGTTTAAGCCTGGCTCGCCAATAAAGCGGGCTTTGCACTTGAAATACTTCTCGCACAGTTTGCCGAGGTCGAAATTTCGGGCGGGAACAACCGAAGCCAAAATAGCGGCATCAACATCGGTTGGCTTCACGCCATCGTGCGCCATCACTTGGGTCAGCCAAATACCAAACTCATCGGCGGTTTTGTCGGTTTTGGTCGCCGCACGCCATTGCCCGCGTAAGTTTTCGCCGTCGAAAACCGCGAACACGATATTGGTATTGCCGCAATCAATCGCCAGAAGCATATCAAACCTTTGATGACAAAATAACGTCGCCCGCCAAAATGCGTCGGCGATTTCCAGTTTTCTCCTCGACCACCAATGCGCCATCGTGATCGAGGTCGACAAAGCGGGCTGTGAGAACCTCGGAAGGTAAATTGACCGTAATCATCTCGTTTCGCCCAGCCGCGTGATCGAGCCAGATTTTCCGAATAGCCCCAAAGCCCGCGCTACGCCACGTCGTGAGATGCAAATGGACCTGCTTGGCTAGGACTTCAAGAGCTTGACTGGACCCAATGCGAGCGCCGTGCTCGGCCAAGGAGGTGACCTGATATAGCGGTTGAGTCAACTTCACCGGCACAAGATTGAGGCCAATGCCGACAACCACAAAAACCGAGGATGTATCAGGGGCCTGGGCGGTTTCGAGCAAAATGCCCGAGATCTTCGCGCCGTCGAACAAAACATCGTTGGGCCATTTACAGCGCAACGCCAAATCCGATGCGCGGTCAGGCATGAGTGTTTGGATGGTCGTGATCACGGCAACCGCCGCGACAAACCCAAGTTCGGCAGCGTGGACCAAGCCCGCGTGAGACTCGAGCAGGAATGAGGCATACAAATTCCCCACAGGGCTGACCCATGCCCGAGTGCCGCGGCCGCGGCCTGCTGTTTGCGCCTTGGCGGTAACAACAAGCCCTTCATCGGCTTGTGTGCCCGCCTCAACCATGCGCCGCAGCGCCGTGTTGGTACTGTCGAGCACATCGAACGGCATCAGCCGCCAACCTTCTGGGAGGCGGACTTGGGGATGGGATTGTGTGACGGTGATGCGGGCGTGCGCCACGCCCAACCTTCCTAGCCGAAAGACAAGGCTTTGGCGGCTGTCTCAGCACCGCCGACGAAGGGCGCAGATTCGAAAAATAGAACCAACATCAGAACAGTGCAGGCCGTCATGATAAAGCCTGTGGCTGTATCTGGTGGATCGAAAGCGTCGGCGGGCGCATCGAAATACATGATCTTGACCAATCGCCAATAGTAGAACGCGGCCACCACGCTGGCGAGCAATCCAAATACCGCCAACGGCACCATGCCCGCCTTAATAGCCGCCATAAAGACAAAGTACTTACCCAGAAATCCAGCCAGAGGCGGGATGCCTGCCATCGAGAACATCAGCAGTGCCAATGCGATGGCGATGCCAGGATTGGTCTTACCAATTCCAGAGAGGTCTTTGATGTCCTCGACTGCTCGCCCCTTCACGCGCATCGACAAAATGACAGCGAATGTGCCGAGATTCATGAACACATAGATCAGCATGTAAAACAGCATGCCGCGCGCGCCTTCGGTGGTGCCGACCGCCAAGCCGATCAGGGCATAGCCCACGTGACCGATGGAGCTATAAGCCATGAGGCGTTTGATGTTGGTTTGCGCCACGGCGGCGACAGCGCCCCAACCCATGGAAAGCAACGAGATAAAGACAATGACCTGTTGCCATTGGCCAATGAGCGGAGCGAATGGACCGGCGAGCACTTGCAAGAACAATGACAGTGCCGCCACCTTAGGCGCGACCGAGAAGAACGCTGTAATGGGTGTGGGCGCGCCTTCATAGACATCCGGCGTCCACATATGAAATGGCACCGCCGAGACTTTGAACGCCAAGCCCGAAATGACAAATACAATTCCGATAATGACACCGACATGGCTCTGAGGTGCTGACGCCATAGCAGTGGCAAGGCCGTCGAACGAGGTTGTTCCGCCAAAGCCATAGACGAGCGATGAGCCATACAGCAACAAGCCCGAAGCTAAAGCACCAAGGACAAAGTACTTCACGCCGGCTTCTGTCGAGCGCAGATTGTTACGATGGTATGAGGCCAGCACATAAAGTGCCAAGCTTTGCAGTTCCAGGCCGACATACAGGGAGATCAAATCGTTGGCCGAAATCATCATCAGCATGCCCAACGTGGCAAACAGCACGATGACGGGCAATTCAAACCGCGCGATTTGTTCCTTATGAACCCACGCGTTGATCAGCCACAGCGATACCGCCGCCCCAGCCAAGGTGAGAAGCTTTGCAAAAACGGTAAAGCTGTTGACAACAAACATGCCGCTGAATGTTTTCACCGGGCCTTGTGGCCCATTAACGATCAGCAACGCGGCAACGCCCATGGCAGCCACGGCCAGCCAAGTCAGCAATCCCGTTGAGTCTTTGGTGCGGAAAACACCAATCATCAGCAGTGCCATCCCGGCGAGCGCCAGAAAGATTTCGGGATAAGCAGGAACGAGATCGGGCATCGTGCTCATGGGTTCGTTCCCTATTTCAACCAAGCCACGACACGCTCAGCGACGTCTGGCAGCATGGCCGCCTGCGGCGTTGCCAGGGCTGCGTGGTACTTGGTCAGCAGATTGTCGACCGACACGCTCATGACGTCGAGGATGGGCGACGGATAAACCCCCATCCACATCACCACAACGATGATCGGAGCTAGGATGGCGATTTCGCGCGCATCCAAATCAAGCATCGCCTTCACATCGTCTTTAACGAGTTCGCCATAAACCACACGACGATAGAGATACAGCATATACGCAGCGCCCAAAATAACGCCGGTGGCTGCAAGCAATGACACCCAGGTATTGACTTGGAACGCGCCAGCCAGAACCAAGAATTCGCCGACGAAACCAGACGTGCCGGGCAAGCCAACCGAAGCCAACATGAAAATCATGAATGCGAATGCATACTTCGGCATGTTGTTTGCCAGGCCGCCGTAACGCGCGATTTCACGTGTGTGCAAGCGGTCGTAGACAACACCAACACAAAGGAACAAAGCGCCAGACACAACACCGTGCGAGAGCATCTGGAAGATTGCGCCCTCAACACCTTGCTTATTGGCCGTAAAGATACCAATCGTGACGTAACCCATGTGCGCGACAGATGAATAAGCAATCAGCTTTTTCATATCGTCTTGCACCAAAGCCACGAGCGACGTGTAGATCACGGCAATGATCGACAACGTAAAGACCATCGGCGCAAAATAGGCGCTGGCTTCCGGCAACATCGGCATCGACAATCGCAAGAAGCCGTAACCGCCCATTTTCAGCAACACGCCGGCCAGAATGACCGAACCCGCAGTTGGCGCATCAACGTGCGCATCGGGCAACCACGTGTGAACCGGCCACATCGGCATTTTAACTGCGAATGAAGCAAACATGCCTAGCCACAGCCAATATTGCATATTGGCGGCAAACTTAGCGTTCATCAGTGTTGGGATGTCGGTTGTACCGACTTGCAAATACATGGCCAAGATGGCGACCAGCAACAGCACCGAGCCCGTGAGCGTATAGAGGAAAAATTTAAAGGCGGAATACACACGACGCCCGCCGCCCCAAATACCGATAATCAAGAACATCGGCATCAGCACGCCTTCGAAGAACACGTAGAACAAAACCATATCCAACGCGCAGAACATACCGACCATCATCGTTTCCAGAATCAGGAACGCGATCATGTATTCGCGCACCATTTTCTCGATGGCGTGCCAACTCGCTAAAATGCAGATGGGCGTGAGGAAAGTGGAAAGAATGACGAACGGCATGGAAATGCCATCCACGCCCATGCGATAGGCCATGTTCAACTGCGGCAGCCAGTCAACCTTCTCTTCAAATTGGAAGGCGGCCGTACTGGCATCAAACCCAAACCAGATTGTCAACGAAAGCAAAAATGTTGTGACCGTGACCAGCAATGCCACTTGGCGCGCTTGTTGCGCGACGACGGCTTCTTCGCCGCGAATTGACAGAATGATGATCGCGCCCACCACAGGCAGGAACGTGATGACCGAGAGGATCGGCAGATCGTCGAGGAATGTGACTAACGCGTCCATAGGTTTAGCCCGCCCCGCCCGCGACGAACCACGTCACGAATGCTGCGATGCCGACAATCATGGCAAACGCGTAGTGATATAAATAACCCGACTGAACGGCACCCAAACGCTTGGCCGCGCGCGCGATTAAAGACGACAAACCATCGGGCCCAAAGCCATCGATGATGTATGTGTCTCCACCTTTCCAGAACCACTTACCAAAGCGGAAAACATTTTTGGTGAAAATGAAATCGTAGACTTCGTCGAAGTACCACTTGTTGAGAAGGAACTGATAGACGCCCGGAAATGCGCCGGCAATTTTGGCCGGTAGATCTGTGCGGCGTATGTAAAGGAAATAAGCCAGCAAAATGCCGGAAAAGCTGACGACTAGTGGCGAGGCAACGACCCAGCCCGGCACATGATGTGCTGCTTCGATAACATCATGGCCTGCTGTAGTGCCAATAGCCTCACGCCAGAATTCGGCCCGTCCCTCGCCCACGAACACGTCGTGACCTAAAAAGCCCGCGAATAGTGCACCCAAGGCCAGACCGCCCAAGGGGATGGTCATGATCAGCGGGCTTTCATGGACGTGTTCCATGGTGTGGTGGTCAGCGCGGGGCTTGCCGTGAAAGGTAAGGAACAGCAAACGCCAGGAATAAAACGCCGTCATAAATGCAGCCGCGAGGCCGAGAACAAAAGCAAAGCGGCCAGCCGGTGAACCCGCGCCGTATGCCGCTTCGAGAATCATGTCTTTGGAATAGTAGCCCGCGAAGAACGGAATACCTGCCAGCGCCAAACTGCCAATCCACATTACAGTGTAGGTGAACGGAATCTTTTTCCAGATGCCGCCCATTTTACGAATGTCTTGTTCTTCCGACATGGCATGGATCACCGATCCAGCACTGAGGAACAACAACGCCTTGAACCATGCATGCGTCATGAGGTGGAAAATGCCAGCCTGATAGGCCGACACACCGCAGGCAAAGAACATGTAGCCCAGCTGCGAGCATGTCGAATAGGCAATGATACGCTTGATGTCGTTTTGCACGCAGCCGATGGTCGCGGCAAAGAATGCCGTCGATGCGCCGATCAGGGTGACAACAGTGAGTGCATCAGGCGCCAATTCAAACAGCGGCGACATGCGCGCCACCAAGAACACGCCGGCGGTGACCATCGTTGCGGCATGAATCAGGGCAGAGACCGGTGTTGGGCCTTCCATGGCATCGGGCAGCCACGTGTGCAGGAAGAGTTGCGCCGACTTCCCCATAGCGCCGACAAACAGCAGCAAGCAAATAATTGTCATGGCGTGCCAATCGCGGCTGAAGAAATGCACGCTGGCATCGGCCTTTGCGGGGGCAGCCTGGAAGATCACATCGAAATTTACGGCATCGAACAGCACAAACACGCCAAAGATGCCGAGCAAGAACCCAAAGTCACCCACGCGATTGACGACGAACGCTTTAATAGCCGCCGCGCAAGCTGACGGTTTTTTAAACCAGAAACCAATGAGCAGGTACGAAACAACCCCCACCCCTTCCCAGCCGAAAAACAATTGAACCAAATTATCAGCCGTTACCAACATCAACATCGCGAAGGTGAATAGCGACAGATACGCCATAAAGCGTGGTTGGCTATCGTCGTGGTGCATATAGCCCACAGCGTAAATGTGAATGAGCGTCGAGACGCAAGTGACGGTCATCACCATCACCGAAGACAGCGTATCGAAACGCAAGGCCCAATTGGCCTCGAAAGTGCCGGACGTCAGCCACGTCGCAACGGGCAGCACTTGGTCTTTCCCGCCCAGCGCGACTTCCGAGAAAATCGGGATTGAGCATAGGGCGGCTATACCGACGCCAAGGCAGGTAACGATGTGCGCGCCGCGGTCGCCGATGGCGCGGCCGAAGAAACCCGCGATAAACGCGCCGAGCAAGGGCATAAAGACGGCAAGATAATACGTCACGGCTGCCCCTAGCCTTTCATCTGATTGATGTCTTCGACCTCAATCGAGCGGCGGTTGCGGTAGAACACCACAACAATGGCAAGCCCAATGGCTGCCTCGGCCGCTGCGACGGTCAGCACAAGCATGGTAAACACCTGCCCGGCGAGGTCGTTGAGGAATGACGAGAACGATACAAGGTTGATGTTTACCGACAACAGCATCAACTCAATCGACATCAATATGACGATGAGGTTTTTGCGGTTTAGGAAAATACCGAAAATGCCCAGCGTAAACAAAATTGCGCTAACGGTGAGATAGTGCCCAAGCCCAATGTGCAATAGACCGCTTTCCATTATGCGATCCCCTTACCGACCGGAACTTTGACAATCTCGACAGTGTCTTCCTTGCGGCGATTGACCTGGGTGGAGATGTCTTGTTTGCGCACGCCCGGGCGGCGACGCATGGTAAGAACGATGGAGCCAATCATCGCCACCAGCAGCACAAGCCCTGCGGCTTGAAACACATATACATACTGAGTGTACATAATTAGGCCCAAGGCTTCGGTATTAGGCACTTGCGCCATATCAGGTGTGACCGCAAGGCGCAGCGATTGCGCTTCGGGTGCCATAGCCCAGCCGCCAAATACCAGCGCCAATTCCACCAGCAATACGATTCCAATGAAGGCGCCCACCGGCAGATACTTCATGAAGCCTTCGCGAATGATGGCGACGTTGATATCAAGCATCATCACGACGAACAGGAACAACACGGCCACCGCGCCGACATAAACGACAACCAAAATCATCGCCAAAAACTCAGCGCCCAGCAGCAAGAACAAGCCGGCCGCATTGAAGAACGTCAATATCAGCCACAACACCGAGTGAACCGGGTTGCGCTGCAAAATAACGTTCAGTGCCGAGACGATGGCAATGAACGAAAAAAGATAAAAAGCGAGCGAGGCGACGATCATCTCTGCATTACCTATAGGGCGCGTTCAACTCGAGGCGCTTCGCTAATTCTTTTTCCCAACGATCGCCGTTCGAAAGCAGTTTGTCTTTGTTGTAGAGCAGCTCTTCGCGGGTCTCGGTGGCGAACTCAAAATTTGGACCTTCAACGATGGCGTCCACCGGGCAGGCCTCTTCGCAGAAGCCGCAGTAGATGCACTTGGTCATGTCGATGTCATAACGCGTGGTGCGGCGGCTGCCGTCGTCACGCGGTTCTGCTTCAATGGTGATGGCTTGGGCTGGGCAAATGGCTTCGCACAGTTTGCACGCAATGCAACGTTCTTCGCCGTTCGGGTAGCGACGCAAAGCATGCTCACCGCGAAACCGTGGGCTCAGTGGCCCCTTCTCGTAGGGATAGTTCAACGTGACTTTGGGCCCAAACATATACTTCAACGTCAGCCACATGCCCGAGAGCAACTCGGACAGCAGAAACGAACGGGCGGTGCGGTCTAAGAATGCCATGCCATCCCTCCCTAAACCGGAACCCGGCCGGTGTAGACCAAGAACCCCGCCGTCGCGACCAGCCAAATGAGGGAGAGCGGCAAGAAGACTTTCCAGCCTAAACGCATCAGTTGGTCGTAGCGATAACGCGGGAACGTGGCACGCACCCAGATCATCAGGAACAAGCAGAACGAAATCTTAAGCGCGAACCATACAATGCCCGGCACGGCATTCAGGATCGCGATGTCGAACGGTGCCAGCCATCCCCCGAGGAACAAGATGGTCACAACGCCCGACATCATGATCATGTTGGCGTATTCGCCCAAGAAGAATAGCGCGAACGCCATGGACGAATACTCGGTCATAAAACCGGCAACAAGTTCAGACTCTGCTTCGGGCAAGTCAAACGGATGGCGATTGGTCTCGGCTAATACCGAGACAAAGAAAATGACGAACATCGGAAAGTGCGGGATGAAGAACCACAGCCCCTTCTGCGCCATGACAATCTCGGACAAGTTCAAGGTGCCCGCCGTCAGCAAAACCGAGATCATGACGAAGCCGATAGAGACTTCGTAACTGACCATTTGCGCCGCCGAGCGCATGGCACCCAAGAACGCGTAACGGCTATTGGACGCCCAGCCGGCCATGACGATGCCATAGACGCCTAGAGATGAGACGGCAAACAGATACAAGATTCCAACGTTGATGTTGGCGATATACCAACCTTCGTTCACCGGAATCACCGCCCAGGCAATCATCGCCAGCGAGAACGTCACCATCGGTGCAAGGAAAAACACCACGGGGCTCGAGCCTGTCGGCAGAACCGTTTCTTTGGTGAGCAGTTTGACGGCGTCGGCGAAGGGTTGTAGCAGGCCGAACCAACCCACCACGTTGGGGCCGATACGCATTTGCATGGCACCAATGATGCGCCGCTCGGCATAGGTGACATAAGCCACAGCCACCAGCAGCGGCACAACGAACAGCAAGATCTTGGCCAAAATCAAGATCAGCGGCAGCAGGTATCCGGTCCAGAACTCAGCCATGGGTGCCGGTCCTTGCCTTGCTGCCCATCACAAATTCCTCGGTGCACTGCGCCATGGTACGCGAGGCGCGGCTGATGGGGTCGGTCATGTAGTAATTCTTGATCGGGTAGTTAAAGCCCGTGGCGGCAATGGTCCCCGCCGTGCCAAAGGGTTTCCATTCAGCCTTGGTCACACTGTCGATCGCAGCAAAAATCGGGTTAGCCGCGCGCATTGCGGCGCGAACCTGATCGAGCGAATCAAACGGCAGTTTTTTGCCTAAGGCTTCCGACAGCGCGCGAACAATGGCCCAATCTTCGCGGGCATCTCCCGGCGGGAACACAGCACGTTCGGCGCGCTGTACGCGGCCTTCAGTGTTCACATAAGTTCCGCTCTTTTCGGTGTAGGCCGAACCAGGCAGCACCACATCGGCGCGATGTGCGCCCTTGTCGCCATGGTGGCCTTGGTAAATCACGAACGCTTTGCCCAATTTAGCAGTGTCGATTTCATCGGCGCCTAACAAATAGACGACCTCGATTTCGCCTTTACTTGCTGCATCTAAAATGCGGCGCGTGTCTTTACCACCGGCACCGGGCGCAAAACCAACATCCAACCCGCCGACGCGCGCGGCTGCCGTGTGCAACACGTTGAAACCGTTCCACCCCTCTTTTACCACGCCGGTTTGTTCGGCCACGCGGCGCGCAGATTCCAAAATCGCTGCGCCGTCCGGGCGGGTCAGAGCGGCCATGCCCAGAATAATCATGGGCGTTTTTGAGCCTTCAGGCGGTTTACATGCCGCTATTAAGTCAGGCGACGCGCCAACCCAATGGTACGGATAGGTGAGGTCAAGTTTTTCACCAATAACGCTAATGTGGACTCCGCCTCTCAGATAACGCTTGCGAATGCGAGCGTTGATAATCGGCGCTTCCTTGCGGGGGTCCGCACCAACAATCAGCAGTGCGTCAGCTTGGTCAATTCCAGCAATTCCGCTGTTGAATAAATACGATGCGCGCACAGCGGGGTCGACCGCGGCGCCATCTTGGCGGCAATCAAGGTTGGGGCTGCCCAGCGAAGACATGAGTTGCTTTAAAGCAAACATCGCTTCGGCATCGACCAAGTCGCCAGCCAACGCGGCAACTTTAGTGCCGGGCAGGTTTTTTACCTTCGCGGCAATCGCGGCAAATGCTTCGGCCCAGGTCGCTTCTTTGAGCTTGCCATTCGCACCACGCACATAAGGCTTATCTAGGCGTTGGTATTGCAAGCCATCGCAAGCATGACGGCCTTTGTCGGACAACCATTCTTCGTTCACGATCTCATTCAAGCGTGGCAACACGCGCATGACTTCGCGGCCACGGGCATCAACGCGCACGGCTGATCCCACCGCATCCATGACGTCGATGGTTTCAGTTTTGCGCAATTCCCAAGGGCGGGCCGAAAACGCATATGGTTTGCTGGTCAACGCACCCACAGGGCACAAGTCAACCACATTGCCCGACAGCTCCGAGCTCAGCGCTTTTTCCAAATAGGTCGTGATCTCCATATCTTCGCCGCGACCTGTCGCGCCTAACTCTTGTACGCCCGCCACTTCCGTCGCAAAACGTACACAGCGCGTGCAATGAATGCAGCGCGTCATGATGGTCGAGACCAGCGGCCCCATGTTTTTGTCTTTAACCGCGCGCTTGGCTTCGTCGTAGCGCCCGCGATCTGTGCCATAGGCCATGGCCTGATCTTGCAAATCACACTCGCCGCCCTGGTCGCAAATCGGGCAATCCAGCGGGTGGTTGATCAGCAAGAACTCCATAACGCCGTTGCGCGCCTTGTTAGCTTTATCCGAGCGCGTATGCACGACCATACCTTCGGCCACCGGCATCGCGCACGAGGCAACAGGCTTGGGCGATTTTTCAACTTCAACCAGACACATACGGCAGTTGCCGGCAATCGACAGCCGCTCGTGGTAACAAAAGCGCGGAATCTCAACACCCGCGAGTTCAGCCGCTTGGATGATGGTTGTATTGGGTGGCACTTCAACTGATTTGCCGTCGATGGTGAGCTTGGTCATTTTGTTCGCAAGCTCCCTTAAGCGGCTTTGGCGCTGGCGCGCGTTTTTGCATCACGATAGGCCGAGATGCGCCGCTCGAGTTCAGGTCGGAAATGGCGGATCAAACCTTGGATGGGCCAAGCCGCCGCATCGCCCAGTGCGCAGATGGTGTGACCTTCAACCTGATAGGTCACGCGCTCGAGCGTATCGATTTCCTGCAACGTTGCATCGCCTTTGACCATGCGTTTCATCACGCGCGCCATCCAGCCGGTGCCTTCGCGGCACGGCGTGCATTGGCCGCAGCTCTCGTGCTTATAAAATGCCGACAAGCGCGCAATTGCAGCAACGATATCGGTGGACTTGTCCATCACCATCACAGCAGCTGTGCCAAGCCCCGACTTCACATCTCGCAGGGCATCGAAGTCCATCAATACGTTGTCGCAAATAGCTTTGGGTAACACCGGCACCGACGCACCGCCGGGAATGACGGCTAGCAAATTATCCCAACCGCCGCGCACCCCGCCTGCGTGTTTCTCAATCAGTTCTTTCAGCGGAATGCTCATGGCATCTTCGACGTTGCACGGATTGTTGACGTGCCCGGAGATGCAAAACACTTTCGTGCCAGCGTTGTTGGGACGGCCAAAGCCTGCAAACCACGAGGCCCCACGACGCAAAATCGTCGGTGCGACGGCAATGCTTTCCACATTGTTCACTGTGGTCGGGCAACCATAAAGGCCAACACCCGCCGGGAACGGCGGCTTTAAGCGCGGCTGGCCCTTCTTGCCTTCCAAACTTTCGATCAACGCGGTTTCTTCGCCGCAGATGTACGCGCCTGCCCCGCGATGGAGATACAAATCAAACTTCCAACCTGAACCACAGGCGTTATCGCCAATCAGGCCGGCGGCATAGGCTTCGTCGATCGCAACTTGCAGGTTCGAGGCTTCGTTATAAAACTCGCCGCGAATGTAGATATAGCAAGCATGCGCACGCATCGCGAAGCTGGCGATCAGGCAGCCTTCGATCAGCTTGTGCGGATCGAAGCGCAGCATATCGCGGTCTTTGCATGTGCCCGGCTCACCTTCGTCGGCATTCACCACCAAATAGTGAGGCCGGTCGCTTTCGGTCTTGGGCATGAACGACCATTTCAGACCAGTAGGGAAACCCGCACCGCCACGACCACGCAAGCCCGAGCGTTTCATCTCATCGATGATCCAGTCGGCGCCCATATCCAAAATCTCTTTTGTGCCCTGCCAATCGCCGCGCGATTTGGCTCCGGCCAGCCGCCAGTCATGGTGGCCGTAGAGATTGGTAAAGATGCGGTCTTTGTCTGCGAGCATCGGTTCTACTCAGGTTTTCGGCGCTGCGGCTTTTGCCGCGGCGTCTGCTTTAGCTTTTTCAAACGCCGCCTTGGCCGCGCCGAGATCTTGCATCGGCGGTGGCGTCGGCGCGTCATTCAGGCTCGTGAAATTGCCCAGCGGCGCGGAATGCACGCGGCCATTTTGTGGGCCTGCTTTGGGCTTTTCACCACGCTTCAAGGCATCAATAATTTTTCCAATCGACGCTGCGTCAACATCTTCGAAATAGTCATCGCCGATTTGCGCCATCGGCGCATTCACACATGCGCCGGCGCACTCAACTTCCATCAAGCTGAATTTTCCATCGGCCGTGCGTTCGCCCAGGCCAATGCCCAGCTTTTCTTTGCACGCGTGAACGACCGCGTCAGAGCCACGCAACTGGCAGGGCAAGTTTGTGCACACTTGAATGTGATGCTGACCAACGGGGTGAAGTTCGAACATGGTGTAGAAAGTGGCAACCTCCAGCACGCGGATCGAGGCCATACCGAGCATTTGCGCGATGACGTCGATGGCTGGGCGCGTCACCCAACCTTCTTGGCGCTGCGCTAAATCGAGCAACGGCATCACAGCGCTGGCCTGTCGGCCTGCGGGATACTTGGCAATAATGCGCTTGGCGCGCTCCGAATACTCTGGCTTGAACGCAAAGCTAGCCGGTTGATCGGGGCTGAGTTGACGCACGCTCATCGGTCGACCTCGCCGAACACGATATCAATAGAACCCAGCACTGCAGGCACGTCGGGCAGCATGTGGCCGCGCAACATGAAATCCATACCTTGCAAGTGCACAAAACCTGGGGCGCGAATGCGGCAGCGATACGGACGGTTCGTGCCATCCGAGACAATGTAAACGCCAAACTCACCCTTCGGCGCTTCAACGGCGGCATACACCTCGCCCGCTGGAACTTTGTAGCCTTCGGTATAAAGCTTGAAGTGATGGATCAGCGCTTCCATCGACGACTTCATTTCGGCGCGCGGTGGCGACATGATTTTGCGATCATTCACTCGCACTGGGCCGGTTGGCATTTTCTCTAAGCACTGTTTGATAATGCGAATGGACTGGCGCATTTCTTCGACACGCACGAGATAGCGATCATAGCAATCGCCATTCTTGCCGATGGCGATGTCGAATTCCATGTCCTCGTAGCCATCGTAGGGCTGCGATTTGCGCAGATCCCACGCCACGCCCGAGGCGCGCAAGTTTGGTCCCGTGAACCCCCAAGCGATTGCTTCGTCTGCGGTCACGCGACCGATATCAACAACACGTTGTTTGAAAATGCGGTTCTCGGTCAGCAAACCTTCCATGTCGTCGATGACTTTGGGGAATTTATTTGCCCAGGCCATCATCCGGTCGGTTAAACCGGCGGGCAGATCAAGCGACACGCCACCCGGGCGCACGTAAGCGGCATGCATTCGCGCGCCGCACACTGCGTCGTAAAACTCCATCAATTTTTCGCGTTCTTCAAATGTCCACAGGAACGGCGTCATCGCGCCGACATCCATGGCATATGACGCAATGTTCATGATGTGGTTGAGAATGCGCGTCAGCTCGCAAAATAACATGCGAATGTATTTCGCACGCGGTGGCGGCTCGATGCCTAGTAGACGTTCCACGGCAATCGCAAACGCCTGCTCTTGGTTCATCGGAGAGACGTAATCGAGGCGGTCAAAATACGGGACGGCCTGAAGATAGCTTTTGTATTCGATTAGCTTTTCTGTGCCACGATGGAGCAAGCCAATGTGCGGATCAACGCGATCAATAACTTCGCCGTCCATTTCAAGCACCAAGCGCAACACGCCGTGTGCCGCTGGGTGCTGCGGCCCGAAGTTGATCGTATAGTTCTCGATCTCGACGTCAGCTTTATTTGTGGTGGCGGTGTTGGACATAAATTAAGCCTTCCCCGCCGTCGCTTTTTCGTCGCCAGGAAGGGTCGTGCGCAAACCTTCCCAGGGGCTGAGGAAATCGAAGTTGCGAAAATCTTGCGTCAACTTAACGGGCTCGTAAATCACCCGCTTCTGGTTTTCGTCGTAACGCATTTCCACATAGCCCGTCAGCGGGAAGTCTTTGCGCAAAGGGTGACCATCAAACCCGTAGTCGGTCAGAATGCGGCGCAAGTCTGGGTGATCGGAAAAGAACACGCCGTACATATCCCACGCCTCGCGCTCGAACCAATTGGCGCAGGGAAACACCCCCGACACCGAAGGCACGGGCGATTCTTCATCGGCCGTCAGCTTCACACGCACGCGCTGGTTCTGTTTCATGCTGAGCAGGTGATACACCACCTCAAAGCGCTCTTCCGTATCAGGATAATCGACGCCACAAATGTCGATGAGCTGAGAAAATTGGCAGCTTGTGTCATCGCGCAAATGCATCAGCACTTTAACGATCGAGCTGCGGTGGACGCGAACACTCAGCTCGCCACCTTTGACTTCGGTGCTCAGCACAGCCGTCGGCAAGGCCGAGGCAATGTAACTGCCTAGTTCGCGAAGTGTGTCGAGCGTATCGGGGGTTGTCGTCATCGAGAAAAACTGTGCTTAACGATCAATGGTGCCGACGCGGCGAATTTTTTTGTGCAGCTGTAGAATTCCGTAGAGCAATGCCTCGGCCGTAGGCGGGCAGCCAGGGACGTAAATATCGACTGGCACGATGCGGTCGCAGCCGCGCACGACAGAATACGAATAGTGATAATAACCGCCGCCGTTGGCGCAACTGCCCATTGAGATCACCCAGCGGGGCTCGGGCATTTGGTCGTAAACTTTACGCAAGGCGGGCGCCATTTTGTTCGTCAGCGTGCCGGCAACGATCATCACATCGGATTGGCGTGGGCTGGGGCGAAAGACCATGCCAAAACGGTCAAGATCGTAGCGCGCCATGGCCGAGTGCATCATCTCGACCGCACAGCACGCCAAGCCGAACGACATCGGCCACATAGACCCCGTACGACCCCAATTGGCCAGCTTATCGAGCGATGTGAGCAGGAAACCTTTGTTCTGCAGTTCATCAGCCACGCGCGCCATGAACTCGCCATCGGCGGGCGCAGTGGCACGGATCGGATCAATTTTTGCTTGGGCGGGAACGACGTTCATCAGATCACTCCCATTCCAGGGCGCCTTTACGCCACTCGTAGACAAAGCCAATCGTGAGCACGCCCAGGAAGATCATCATCGACCAAAATCCGTAGAGGCCAATCTTCCCAAGGGTCACAGCCCATGGGAACAAGAAGGCCACTTCGAGATCGAAGATGATGAATAAGATTGAGACCAGGTAAAACCGCACGTCGAACTTACCGCGCGCGTCGTCAAACGCGTCAAAGCCGCACTCGTAGGACGAATTTTTCTCAGGGTCTGGACGGCTGGGCCCAACAATCAGCGACGCAACCACGATGATCAAGGCCAAGGCAAAAGCCAAGCCAATGAAAATCAGGATCGGCAAATATTCTTTTAGCAGATCATCCATCGCCACGATCCCCAAACCGCGCCGCTACACCCGTGACCCCGGGAAAATTATTCTTCATTATCCAGGGCTTAGCCCTGCGTGCGCACGGAAAATTAGGTCCCCTTTCCATGCCGCGTCGAAGTGGCGTGATCTAAGCGGTGGGCATAGGCCAAGTCAAGCCAAACCCCGACAATAAACGCGTTGACACCATTAGGTTTTTTGCGGGTTTTGGGCATCCAGTCGACCCACTCCCAAAAGGGCCTGACGAGACGAAGCTCGACAGGCACAGGCTGGTGGGCGATGACGGGATCGAACCGCCGACATCTTGCGTGTAAAGCAAGCGCTCTACCAGCTGAGCTAATCGCCCTGGGGTCTCCAGCCGGAGGCAGGAACCTATAGAAGTGCTTTACAGAAAGCTACGCCCCTCAAAACAAAAATGCCGACCTTTGGGGTCGGCATTTTGCCACGGAAAAGAGAACCTGAATTAGCGGTTCACGGCGTCCTTAAGGGCCTTACCAGCCGAGAATTTCGGGCGCTTGGAGGCGGGAATTTTGATTGCCTCGCCTGTACGCGGGTTGCGACCTTCGCTGGCGGCACGTTTGGCGACCGTAAAGGTGCCGAAACCAACAAGGCGGACCTCGGTTTGTTTCTTCAAAGAATCGGTAATCGAGTCCAGCACGGCATCGACAGCCTTTGCTGCATCAGCTTTTGTCAGGCCCGTTGTGTCAGCGACAGCTGCGATCAGATCATTTTTATTCATTTGGTTTGACCCTTTAAATCGACGTGGTGAGCAGTGGGAAAAGACGACATCCGGTAGCGGCGTAAACTAATCCGGCGCGCCGAAGCGCCGCGACACCTAGGAAAACTGCCATGTTCCGAATGGTGAGGTCAGTTTAAGCCCCGGATTCATTGGGCGTCAACGATTTGACCGTGAAAAATTGGGGATAACTCTGGGTTTTCGGGCCTGAGTAGGTGGTGGATCGAATTAAGGGCGGCGGAACCCAAAAGAAAGCACCGAAGCTGGCATTGAAGCTGGATTCGGCGCTGGAACACAACCGAGTCGGGAGCGAACTTTTAATGAGTTCGGATCCCCTCTTCATCTTCATCAGCCCGTGCTTTGGACTTCCGACTGTCTTTCTCGTCTTCGGGATCGACGTCGTCCTTTGCCAAAATCGGCACCAAGGGTTTGGTTAGCGCTTTTTCAAGCACCTCATCGACCGTGGATACACTGATGATTTTCATGCCGCGCTTCACGTTGTCGGGAATTTCTTCCAGATCTTTTTCGTTTTCGCGCGGGATGAGCACGGTCTTGATGCCGCCGCGCAATGCCGCCAACAGCTTTTCTTTCAAGCCGCCGATAGGAAGCACCCGCCCGCTTAACGTTATTTCGCCGGTCATAGCGACATCTTTACGCACCGGAATACCGGTCAAAATCGAAATGATCGAGGTGCACATCGCAACACCCGCCGAGGGACCGTCTTTCGGTGTCGCCCCTTCGGGCAAGTGCAAGTGTATGTCTTTTTTCTCGAAGGTCTTGGTCTTAATGCCAAACGACAACGCCCGGCTGCGGACGAACGAACGTGCAGCTTGAATCGATTCCTTCATCACGTCGCCAAGCTGACCCGTGAGCGTAACAGCGCCCTTACCCGGCATTGTCACAGCTTCGATCGAGAGCAATTCGCCGCCGACTTCGGTCCACGCCAAGCCCGTGGTGATGCCCACCATATCTTCACGCTCGGCCTCGCCATAACGGTACTTCGGAATGCCCGCAAACTTCTTGAGAGTCTTGCGCGTGACTGCAACACGCTTGAGTTTCTTAAGAATGATTTCCTTGGTCGCTTTGCGCGTTAGATTGGCCAACTCGCGCTCGAGGTTACGCACGCCTGCTTCGCGAGTGTAGTAGCGAATCAAGTCGAACAATGCCTCGTCGGAAATCGACCACTCGCCTTTTTTCAAGCCATGCGCTTCAAGCTGCTTGGCAATAAGGTGGCGTTTTGCGATCTCGACTTTTTCTTCTTCAGTGTAGCCGGATACGCGCAAAATTTCCATGCGGTCCAACAGCGGTTGGGGCATGCGCAGCGTATTGGCGGTGGTGATGAACAACACGTCCGACAAATCGTAGTCGACTTCCAAATAGTGATCTTGGAACGTGTGGTTCTGCTCGGGGTCCAACACTTCGAGCAACGCCGACGACGGATCACCGCGCCAATCAGCCCCCAACTTGTCGATTTCATCGAGCAAGAATAGCGGATTGGATGTTTTGGCCTTGCGCATGCCCTGGATCACTTTACCAGGCATCGAGCCAATGTAAGTTCTCCGGTGACCGCGAATTTCGGCTTCGTCACGAACGCCACCTAGTGATACGCGCACGAAGCTGCGACCCGTGGCTGACGCAATCGAACGACCTAACGATGTTTTGCCAACGCCCGGCGGGCCAACGAGGCACAAGATCGGTCCTTTGAGTTTTTTGGTGCGTGTTTGAACAGCCAAATACTCAACGATACGTTCTTTGACCTTCTCCAGGCCGAAGTGATCTTTGTCCAATTGTGTTTGGGCAGCTTTAAGGTCGAGTTTAACTTTCGAGCGCTTGTTCCACGGTATCGACGTCAACCAATCAAGGTAGTTGCGCACCACCGTGGCTTCAGCCGACATCGGGCTCATGTTCTTGAGCTTCTTGAACTCGGCCAAGGCTTTGTCCTTGGCTTCTTTGCTCATTTTCAGCTTTTTGATTTTGTCTTCCAGCTCGGCGTTTTCATCGCGGCCTTCATCGTTTTCGCCGAGCTCGCGTTGAATCGCCTTCATCTGTTCGTTCAAGTAATACTCGCGCTGGGTCTTCTCCATCTGGCGCTTCACGCGATTGCGGATCTTACGCTCGACTTGCAGCACGCTGATTTCAGATTCCATGAACGCATAGATTTTTTCCAAGCGTTCAGTAATGCCTTTGGTTTCAAGCAAATCTTGCTTGTCGGCAATTTTAAGGCCCAAGTGCGAAGCAATGTTGTCGGCCAGTTTCGACATGTTGTCGATTTGGTTGATCGACACCAAAACTTCAGGCGGAATCTTTTTATTCAGTTTGATGTACTGCTCAAACTGCGAAACGACAGTGCGCGACAAAGCCTCAAGCTCTTTGTCATCTTCTTTGGCATCGTCAATCAACTCGGCATAGGCTTCGAAGAACGTATCGTTCTCTTTGTAGCCGGTAATGCGCGCGCGTTGCCCGCCCTCGACCAGCACCTTCACGGTGCCGTCGGGTAGCTTCAACAATTGCAGCACGGTTGAAACGGTACCAACCTCGTAGATGTCTTTGGAGGCTGGATCATCCTGCGAGGCGTCTTTTTGAGCGACGAGCAGAATTTGTTTGTCATCAGCCATCACGTCTTCGAGCGCACGAACGGATTTTTCGCGGCCAACGAACAACGGCACGATCATGTGTGGGAACACAACGATGTCGCGCAACGGCAGAACAGGGAATAACTTCGCTTTGGAAACGCTCACCAATCACCTCTTTACCAACGCCTCATGACGAAGCGTTGAATTCAAATCGCCAAATGCACCGCCGATCAGACCGATCAGGCCGGGGTTCCGACATCGCTGCGGCGATCGGCCGCATAGATGTATAACGGCTTGGCGCGTCCCTCGGTCACCTCGGCGTTCACAACCACCTCTTCCACGCCTTCAAGGCCGGGGAGGTCGAACATGGTGTCGAGCAGGATGCCTTCCATAATGGAACGCAAGCCGCGGGCCCCGGTCTTACGTGTAATGGCCTTGCGGGCCACCGTCTTCAGGGCGTCGTCTGTAAATGTAAGTTGAATGCTCTCCATGTCAAATAGGCGCTGATACTGTTTCGATAGCGCGTTCTTTGGCTTGGTGAGAATGTCGACGAGTGCTTTTTCGTCCAGGTCGGTCAGCGTCGCTAAAATCGGCAAGCGGCCAACAAACTCGGGGATGAGTCCGTACTTCAGCAAATCTTCGGGCTCGACTTCTTTCAGCAGTTCGCCGGTTTGACGGTCATCGGCTGATTTCACGTCCGCGCCAAAGCCAATGGCAACACCGCGACCGCGCTGGGCAATGATCTTTTCCAGGCCGGCAAATGCACCGCCGCAAATAAATAGGATGTTTGTCGTGTCGACTTGCAGAAACTCTTGCTGCGGGTGCTTGCGACCACCTTGGGGCGGAACAGACGCAACTGTGCCTTCCATAATCTTCAGCAAAGCTTGCTGCACGCCCTCGCCCGAAACGTCGCGGGTGATCGAGGGGTTATCGGATTTACGCGAAATTTTGTCGATTTCGTCGATATACACAATGCCCCGCTGGGCGCGCTCGACGTTGTAGTCGGCAGCTTGCAGCAGCTTCAGGATAATGTTCTCGACGTCTTCGCCCACATAACCGGCTTCGGTCAGCGTGGTGGCATCAGCCATCGTAAATGGCACGTCCAGAATGCGCGCCAGCGTTTGGGCCAGCAGCGTCTTGCCGCAACCGGTGGGGCCGCAGAGCAAGATATTGGATTTCGCAATCTCGACTTCGGCATTCTTGGTCGTGGCCGAAAGGCGCTTGTAGTGGTTGTGAACGGCGACAGAGAGGACTTTTTTGGCGTAATCCTGCCCGATCACGTAGTCGTCCAAGACCTTGCGGATATCGCGCGGTGAAGGCACGCCTTCACGTGATTTCACCAAATTGGTCTTGTTTTCCTCACGGATAATATCCATGCACAATTCGACGCATTCATCGCAGATGAACACCGTCGGCCCCGCAATCAACTTGCGGACTTCGTGCTGGCTCTTACCGCAAAACGAGCAGTAGAGCGTATTCTTCGAATCACCAGTCGATGACTTGGTCATCGTTATTACTCCTGACGGACCTGCGCCTTGTCGTTGCGGGCCATCTAACCACTATATTTCGTATGTTACCCGAGTTTGAGGCTGACACAACCTCGCAGCCTCTCAGGCCTTTGTCATCAGAACATTAATGCAACATCGCGTATCGCATCGACTCGCGCTCTCAACTGCCGATAGCGATATTCCTGCCGCACGACGCCATTCATGGTGGGATCAGCGATTCAAGCACCCAGTAATCAACCCACATTAACGAGGGGTACAACGACTCGGTTGCCGCGCCCTTAGGCTTTGGCTTCGTCTTTTGCGCCATTTTCGTCTTTTGGCGGACGGGGGCGCTCGGTTTCCACTTTGTCGATCAAGCCGAATTCTTGGGCTTCCGACGCGCTCATGAAGTTATCGCGGTCCATGGCATGTTCGACTTGTTCGAGCGTCTTGTGCGTGTGCTTAACGTAAATGCCATTCAGCCGAGACCGCAGGGTCATGATTTCGCGCGCTTGAATTTCAATATCTGCCGCCTGCCCCTGGAAGCCGCCGGAAGGCTGGTGGATCATGATGCGGGAATTAGGCAATGCAAACCGCTTGCCTGGAGCGCCGGCCGCCAACAACAACGAACCCATCGAAGCGGCCTGCCCGACGCATAACGTGGCAACGTCGCAGCGAATGTACTGCATGGTATCATAGATGGCCAAACCGGCCGTTACGACGCCGCCTGGCGAGTTGATGTAAAAAGCGATGTCTTTGCCCGGATTTTCAGATTCCAAGAACAACAACTGCGCGCAAATCAGCGAAGCGACGTTGTCGTTAACGCCACCAGTCAGGAACACAATGCGCTCTTTCAGGAGCCGCGAATAAATATCAAACGATCGCTCGCCACGATTGGTTTGCTCAATAACCATTGGCACGAGGTTGTTATTGTAAACTTCCATCGGATCGCGATCACGCATGTGTCACCCAAAGCGCCTGCGCCACCAACGGTGGCATGAACTGGCTACATAGTTTGTATTTTTGTCCGCGCAACCCGTTACGCCAAAGCCAGCGGAGTTTCGGGGTCTTTCTGCAATTCTTCGATTGTCACAGTCTTTTCGGAAATCTTCGCAGACCCCAAAATGAAATCGACGACCTTGTCTTCAAAGGCCGGTGCCCGCAGTGATTCAAGCGCTTCCGGCGTATTCTTGTAATAGTTCACAACCGACTGTTCTTGCCCGGGATAACGGCTGGCCTGTGCAGCAACCGCTTGGCCTAACTCTTCGGGCGTCACGGCGATGTTGTTCTTTTGACCGACGTCAGACAGCAACAAACCAAGGCGGACACGACGCTCGGCAATCGCGCGATACTCTTTGCGCAATTCGTCATCGGTTTTCTTGGCGTCATCGGGGTCCATTTGGCCCGAGGTCTTCGCTTGTTCGATTTGGTTCCAAATAGCGTTGAACTCGGCGTCGACCATGCCTTCGGGAACAGCAAACGTATCGAGTTCGGCCAGCTTATCGAGAAGGTTGCGCTTCAAGCGCAAACGGCTCAGGCGATCATAGCTGCCTTGAATGATTTCACGTGTTTTTGCTTTGAGCGTATCAACGCTTTCCTCGCCCATGCGCTTCGCAAAGGCATCGTCCAAGGTCGGCGTTTCAAGCTCACGTAATTCTTTAACATTCACATTAAACACGACGGCCTGACCGGCCAGGTTTTTCGAGCCGTAGTCCGCCGGGAATGTGACGTTCAGCACCGCCGCGTCACCGGCTTTCACGCCGATCAGTTGATCTTCAAAGCCTGGAATAAACTGACCCGAACCGAGTTCGAGGTAAGCATCGAACGCGGTGCCGCCTTCAAAGGCTTCACCATTCAATTTACCAACGTAATCGATCACAACCACATCGCCGTTCTTGGCTTTGCGATCTTCAGCAATCACCTTAGTGGTCCGATTGTTGTCTAACAGCTGTTTAATTGCTTTATCGAACTCAGCTTCGTCCGCTTTGACAACCCATTTTTCCAAGGCGACTTTGCCAAAATCAGGCGCAGCGATATCGGGCAACACTTCGACCTTCACGTCGAATTCCAGGTCTTTGCCTTCGGCAAAATTCACCAGTTCGATCTTAGGCTGCAAAGCAGGCTTCAAGGCTTTTTGAGAAATCACCGACTGTGCGGATTCATTGATCGTCTGATCCAAAATCTCGCCCATGACCGATTGGCCGAACCGCTTACGCAGCAGGTTCATCGGCGCTTTGCCGGGACGAAAGCCTGGCAAATTCACTTGCTGACCAACTTCCGACAAGCGCGTTGTCATGCGTTGCTCGATAATCGAAGCGGCGATCACAACGTTGTATTCGCGCTTCAGCCCTGATGCGGCTTTTTCTGTAATTTGCATGGCCTCGTCTCGTGCTCCCAAAATCTGTCTGTCTCAATAAACGCTCGCCGCCGCACTCGCCTTAGCACGCGCGCAAGCGCTGACGACCTAAAGCTGATGCGAATTGCGGTCGACGTGGTGCGGGTGAAGGGACTCGAACCCCTAAGGCCTTTCAGCCACTAGGACCTAAACCTAGCGTGTCTACCAGTTCCACCACACCCGCAAGCCGCCGGGTGCCTCACCCGCTCGAATGCCGCATTCGTTTAATGGGCTGTTACGCATTACACAAGCCAAAGCAGCGAATTGATGAATTTTGGAATATACGTAGCGCTAAACTTAGATCATGTATTTTATAAGTAAGCTATAATAACTTATTATAATTAAATGTTTTTAATAACTTCTACCACCGCTGATGGCAGATCTTCTGCAATCAATCCGGGGCCAACTTTGGTTCCGGCTGCCCCATGCAGCCACACCGCGGCATTGGCCGCGTGCCAGGCTGTCATGCCCTGCGCCAATAGCCCGACAACCAGCCCAGCCAGGACATCGCCTGAACCGCCGGTTGCGAGCCATGGCGAGCCATTGGTGTTGATGGCGATACGGCCATCGGGGGCGGCGATAAGTGTATCAGCGCCTTTTAAGACGACGACAGCTCCACTCAGCGTTGCGGCCGCGGTGGCACGCTCAATTTTGGGCCCATTAACGCCAAAAAGGCGCGCAAACTCACCTTCATGCGGGGTAAGCACGGTCGGTGCCGCGCGCGACTTTATAGCTTCGAAGAGCAAATGCGGATCAGCCGAGAAACTGGTGAGCGCATCGGCATCCAAAACGACCGCGCGGGCTGTATTTAGCAGCCGCAGCACAAGGCTGCAGGTGGCCGGCCCAACGCCATAACCCGGGCCAATCAAAATCGCATTCTTGCGATGATCGCTTAGCAGCTCGTCGAGATCATGCGAGGTGTCTACACCGTGTAACAAAGCCCCCGGCTGGTCAGCGCCATAGGTATTCAAAGCTCGACCGGGAATCGCGTAAGTCAAAAGGCCCGCGCCTACCCGACGCGCGGCAAAACCCGCCAAGCGCCCTGCCCCGTTCATTTTCGCGCCGCCAAAAACGATGGCATGACCACGCGTGTATTTGTGTGACTGCCAATCGGGATGGGGCAATGACCAAAGGCGCGGGTCGTTCAAAACGAGGCGCGGCTTTATGACATTCAAAACTGCATCGGGTATGCCGATGTCGGCCACCACAACCTCGCCACACAGAGCGCGGCCCGGATATAGAACATGCGCAGGCTTAAGCCTGAAAAAGGTTACAGTCAGGGCGCAATTGGCGGCCAAGCCCGCTTTCCCAGGCTGATTGGTATCGGGCAAAATAAAGCCGGTATCACCGTGCAGACCGCTCGGAACATCAACTGCAATGCAAGTCAGCTCGAGGTCAGTTACGCGTTGAATTGCCAGTGCGGCTGTGCCCGACAAACCTCGATTTAAGCCGGCCCCAAATATTGCATCAACAACTAGAGGACGTTGAAGCAGAAGGGCCTCGATACTTTGCGCGTCCAAAGACTCGGTCGTGCCACCGACATCCTGCCAACGGGCCGCATAGAAAGCTGCATCGCCCTTGAGCGCCAGCACGTCGCCCATCAGCGCAAGCTTTATGGGCCAGCCGGCTTGCATGAGGTGGCGCGCAACGACAAAGCCATCGCCTCCATTGTTTCCTGGCCCGCAAAAAATGGCGACGAGTTGGCGGGGCCAACGCTTGATGATTTCGCGGGAAATCGCCGCACCTGCGGTCTCCATCAGCGCCAAGCTACTAACGCCAGCAGCCACGGCCGCCTGATCAGCGGCATACATTTCAGCCACAGACAGAATATCTTGGGGTTGAGTTTCATAGGCCATGGGTCGATTACATCGCCTGCTATTATTTATGAGCCCCATGCGAGACGGTTTCCTCGCTTCGGGCAGTTCTATAGACATACCCGAATTGAGGGTGGCTCGGCACTGACTGTATGGTAGCTGGCCAATATTAGTGTTTGGAGTCACGCGTGCACGTTGCGGTCTTAGGCGCCGGAGTCATTGGAACCACGACCGCCTTGGCTTTGGCCGATGACGGTCATCAGGTATCGGTCATCGATCGTCAACTTGGGCCCGCGTTGGAAACCAGCTTTGCCAACGGCGCACAAATTTCGGCCTGCCACGCCAAACCTTGGGCCGGGCCCGGAACACCGTGGCAGGCTTTCAAGTGGATGTGGCAGCCCGACGCGCCGTTGCTGTTTCGGCCGTGGCGTTGGGACCCGCCCCTATGGGCTTGGGGAATGCGGTTTTTGGCCAATTGCACGACGGGCCGCGCCGCCACAAACATGGAACGCGCGCTGCGCGTCTCGCTTTACAGCCGACAGGTTCTCGCTTCGCTGCGCCAACGCACGAACATTCAATACGACCAAGTGCTGCAAGGTATTTTGCACATTTACCGAACGCCCGAAGAATTTGCCGAAGGCCGCCGCAATGCCGAAAATTTGTCGGCCATGGGGCTGCCGCAGGACATTTTAAGCGCCGCAGAATGCCTTCGGCTCGAGCCAGCCCTGGCCCATGTCGCGCAGCGTGATTTGGTCGGCGGCCTAATGAGCCCGGCCGATGAAAGCGGCGATGCACAAGTATTTGCCACCGAAGTGGCCAAATTAGCTGCCGCGCGCGGGGTGGCGTTTCGATGGGGCGAAACCATCACGGGCATCGAGGCTGATCGCGGGCACATTCAGCGCGTGCGCACAAATAAGGGCACCGTCGAGGCTGATATCTTTGTTTTGGCCGCCGGTAGTTATAGCCCCATGCTGGCGCGCGACTTAGGGCTGAAATTGCCCGTTTATCCAGCCAAGGGCTACTCGATCACCGTCGAAATCGACACGCCTGCGGCAGCGCCAACCATCAGCATCACCGACGAAACGCGGTTTATGGTTTTCTCTCGGTTGGGCAATAAAATGCGCGTGGCCGGTACCGCAGAGTTGGCGGGTTGGGATACCAAACTTGATCCAGTGCGGGTTGACCCACTCATCCGTAACGCGAAGGAATTATTCCCGGCGGCTTCGGACTACAGGAACGTAAACCCTTGGTGCGGCCTGCGCCCCGCCACACCTGATTCGGTTCCCATTATCGGGGCAACGCCGATCAACAACCTGATGCTCAACACCGGTCATGGAACACTCGGTTGGACCATGGCCACAGGCTCGGCCCGCATCATTGCGGATCTCATTTCCGGGCGCACGCCGGAAATTGAAATGACAGGCCTGGGGCTAGACAGGTTTTAAGTGCTTTGGCGCTTGGGCTTTGGCTTGCCATAGCCGCAATCACATTTCGACGATGGCTTCACGACTTTAGCAATGAGTGGCGAGCCTTTGACGTTGCGATCACTCGGCTCCCAGCGGAACTCTGCACCGCACTTATCGCAATTCTGGCGGCGCGGTAACTGCGGCTGTTGGTCAACTTGATCTTTCGGCATAACCCCTCCCCGCGCCTATCACCTTCAATTCTAGTGCTTCGATACGCGCTCGACTAATTTTGCAGGCGCGCCGAACGCCAACGCGCGGCACTCAATGCCCATCTGACCCGTTGTTCCAGTGCGCGGTAACCCGAGCACGACCGACGGCGTTTCAGAATACAACCGGTAAACAATCTGCGGCATCCACATGTCATCTGTCAGGGCGGTCTTGCCCGCCAATTCGAAGGCGTCGCGGTCGGCAAAAAAATGTGCAGAACCTCCTCCTTTCGCAGGCTTGCCAATGATGACAGCCATCGGAAAGCCCGGATGCGATAAGAATTCCTTGGCATCGCGAATGACAATGCCGCCGTCAGTCTTGCGCTCAATCGAGATGACACGCGGCACAGATTCTGCGGGATCGGCATATTTTTCCCTCGTCGCGGCCGCCGCAATCCAGCGCACGGTGTCACGCACAAAGACTTGTGCTTCGGGCTCGAAGAACACACGCCACAAATAGTCGTAAGCAAAAGTCCGCCGTTGTTCGTCGTTTTTCAAATCCAACCCAGCAGCTTTGACGCCGGGTTTTAGGAACCGATCCGCCGCGCGGCCGAAGTCAGCTTCCGACAAATAAGTGAACCCATAGCCCTTGGTGTCATGGAGCTTGACCAGGATGACATCGGGGTGGCGGCGGGCGGCGTCAGACACGGATGGCGCTCACAAGCTTAAAAAGACCTACAATTCAGATACTTAGCATAAATGGCAACGTTTGTCGCTACTAATCGTTTGTATTGTGTTGGGGGGGCACAAAGGATGGTGCCTCGATGCCTCGCGTAAAATGCCTACCCGAAATCAAACCTGCGGAGGTGATCGCCAGTTTTCTATCCGCCATGACCGCAGCTGCCGAGCGAACTTTCCCCATGTGGAACAAGCTCTACCTGGATGGCCTGGTTGATGTCGCACCGGAAGGCAGCCCACTTTACGACCAACTGGCTGCCCACCAGCCGATTGATGATTTTTACTATGCTGGGGTTGTCGCCTATGAGGCCGCCAAGATACGTCGCTACCTCGACCCCGACAACGCGAGCCAACTGCTCTCTGAACTTGCAGCACAAGTTGATCACGCGGCGCGGCGATCGGATCGCACTGTATCTGACCTCGTATTTTTTATAATGGGTCGCATCGAATTGGAATCGGGTGCGGAACTGATGACCATGCCCTACGACAAGGTCGTGCAAATAATTCTCCAGCGAATTGGCCTTGAGCAACACGATTCCACAAAACCGCTGATGAACGATTTCGCATACCGTCATGGCCTGGGCGAGCCCCTCGCGCGCGGTATTCCGGCGTGGTGGAAAAATTATGCGGCGCAGATCAAGCGAGCCGCCGTCGCCTCGAACCATTCCGGGAACATTGGCATTGCCGCAGAGTAAAGCTAGCTGGCTGCACTAAACATCCGGCGAGGCAGCACGAACGAAACGGTCGAAAGAAGTGCGGCCAGAAACATGAAAATGCCTAGCGTGTTGGGCGTTCCGTCCTGGATGCTGCCTGCAACCTGCGCAAACACCGCCGATAAGGACAGCTGAATGAACGACAGCAAGCCCGATGCTGTGCCCGACAACTCAGGGTTTACGCTGACGGCGCCGGCAGTTGCGTTTGGCAACGACATACCGTTGGCAATTCCCATCAGCGTGACGGGCGCAAACACAGCCCAAATGTTCCAATATCCCGTTTCGAGTAGGCAAAATGTGATGAATGTCGAACTGACGGCAAACAGCAAACCAATGCCGATCATGCGATCAATGCCTAGCCGTTCAGACAACCGGTTCGCTGCAACGTTGCCGCCCAAGTATCCGACAGTTGAGAGGATGAATCCGAGACCATACTCGGTGGCCGAATAATGCATCACGGTAATGAGGGCATAGGGCGCAGCGGAGAGAAACACGTAAAACGTTGCAATCATGAAAGCGCTCTGTAGCGCGTACGCCATAAATTGAGGTGAGCGTGCCAGATGCGCGTAGCCAGATACCAAGCTTGTCATATCCGGCAACGCGATAAGCTTGGTGTTCGTCTCGGGCAGACGCGCCGCCGCGAAGGCAAATACTGCACCGACAAAAACCGTGATAAAGACAAAGTTGCCACGCCAACCAGTGAGGTCGACGAGCGCACCGCCGACGATAGGTGCCATCATGGGCGCAAGCACCATGACCGCGATTAGCGATGCTAAGGCTGCAGCGGCTTTCTCACGCCCATAGAGGTCACGTACGATCGCGCGGGAGATCACCACGCATGCCGCGCCACCAAAACCTTGAAACAGGCGCCCCGCGACCAACGTTTCAATGGTTGGGGCAAACACGCACGCCAAGTTGCCGCAAAAGAACATGGCCAATCCCGACAACATCATCGGACGGCGACCAAACCGATCTGACAGGACGCCCCAAAACAAAGTTCCAATCGCAATTGCCATCAGCGGAAGACTGACCGCAAGCTGCACTTGCGCCGGCGAAACATTGAAATATTTTTGCACCGAGGGAAGTGCTGGCAAAAACACCTGAATGGCAAACGAGCTTGAGGCAATCGTTAGCGCAAGAATCGCTTTCAATAGTTTATGATTTGATTCAGACATGAAAAATCAGGTGATCAACGGAAATGACGATGTCGCTATTCGGCGGCTGCCGCAATGGCGCACGGCTCGCACGCGACCTCAGTACTCATAGCGACCTCGCCGACGAGTTGCCGTGCGAGGTTCAACGCACCTTCGCCCGGCGCAGCAAAAGCAAGTTTGCTTTGGCGCACGCCTAACGACAGCAACATTTCTGTCGCCGCATAACCTGCGGTCATGGGCTCAACAACCGGCACGGCCAGCCGCTGAGCAATCAATGAACCAATCGGCGCCATGCATGTGCAGCCCAAGGCAATCGTATCGACGCCCATCTTTGCGATGGCCTGCTCAGCTGCGGCAACAATCCGTTCGATCATCGCCGATTTTGCCCCGCGCATCGCAACCACCGGGTCTTGCTCGGTCCCGCGCAGCCCCATTTCGGTATCATCGAGAACATTGACCAGCCCGCCGAACCTGGCCGCCATGCCGCACGAGGCCACGCGCTCTTCAAAAATGAAGTTCAAGCTTTTCGGCCAAATTGTGATAATCGCAAACTTGCGGCCCAGCATGGCTGCCAAACTCATGGCAGATTCACCGGCGCCGACGACTGGAATGCGTAATGCTGATTTCAACTCGGTGATGCCGTAATCCCCAAATGTGTTGATTAAGACAGCGTCATAGCCTTCATCTTGCGCGCGAATCCCCGCTTCGATGTAACCCAACGCCGCGATACCGCGCTCGTAAGGCGTGCCGGGAAACACCGAAAGCTTGGTCTCTATCAACTCAGGCCGAAACCCAGGTCCAGCGATGGCTGCAATTTCGCTCGGCGGAATTTTATCCCCGGTTGGCGAAAAGCCCGTCCCGATAATCGCGATCCGCTGAATTGCCACCACTTAAGCCTTCTTGAAGTGTGCACGCATGGCATCGAGGAATTGCGGCATCTGTTCGACACGGCCCATGCTGACGCGGCACCAGGTATCATACGGCGCAAAAGGCCGGCCGACAGCGACACCCTTCTGGCGCATGGCTATTGAAAACTCACGGAGCGGCTTGCCCGTGTCAAACATTACAAAATTGGCTTGGCTTTTGGTGTAGCGCAGGCCCAACTCGTCGAGTGTTTTGCAAGTCATGGTCAGGCACTCGCGTACTAGTTTGCGACTGCTCGCCATGAACTCTTTGTCTTGATAGCTGGCGACGCCTGCGACCAAGCCCATCTTGTTGGGCGAGGACATCCGCACTTCATTCATGCGTTTGATAATGTCTGGTCGTGCCAACGCAAAGCCCAAGCGCAATCCCGCCATGCCATGAATTTTGGAAAATGTACGGGCGATAATGACATTTTTGCCCGCGCGCACCTGGTCGACCATAGCGCTTCCGGCCGGATCATCGACGAGGTCAATATATGCTTCATCCACCAAGACCATCGCCCGCGACGCCGCTACGCCGATAAAACTGCGCAAGTCTTTCGTCTGCACCATGGTAGCCGTGGGGTTGTTGGGATTGCAGATGTAAATCAATCCAGTCTTGTTAGTGATGCGCCCTTCCATGCCGGCAAGGTCGTGCTTCATGTCTTTGTCGAGATCAACCCACACCAACTGGCCGCCGACTTTTTCTGCGTAGTCTGGACCTTGCTCGAACGTGGGACGGGCGGCGATCATCTCGCTGCCTTGCGAGCCATAAAGCAATGACACAATACGCAAAACTTCTGCCGACCCTTCGGTGATGATCACATTATCAGGTGAAAGGCCTTCACGTTCGGCGATCAATTTCGCCAGCGCCGGCATTTCTGCTGTTGCGTATTTCCAGCCTTCGCTCATCGCGGCCATCATTGCTTGTTTGGCGCTTTCTGATGGTCCGTAGGGATTTTCATTGGCGCTCAGGCGCAACAATTCGCCCCCACCGGCTGGGGGAGTATAACTTTGGGCACGGGCATTTGGCGCTTGAAGGCCAGCAAGCGCCGCCCCCACAAAAGCGGTTCCGGCAGTGCGGAAAACATCGCGGCGCGAGGCATGCGACGGCATGGATAGAGTTTTCATGTGATCAACCTTTTTATTTGGACTGCGCAGGTGAACCTCCACCAGCATGCCGCAGGTCCGGCGCTGCTACAACGGGGGCGAAAGGCATTATTGGTCGGGAAGTCACTGGGTGGCCCCCCAATCAAGGCCCAGGACTGACCACTATTGCCTGAAAGCCTTGGCTCTGATCCGGGCAAGTAAAAGCCGCCACGTGGGGATGCGGACTGAGCGCCACGATTAGCCAAATCGCGTCCGGGTCATGAGCCATGGACAGGTCAAATGCGGACGGCGCAGCCGGCCCGTTGGGATGCGAATGAAAATGCCCGACGATTCGCTGTGGGGTTCCCCGCAACCGTCTTAGGAGATCAAACTGGGCTTGCGGGTCGATCTCAAATCGATGAGTCGGCTCTGGCGACACATTCTCAGCCTCAAATATCGATTCAACGGTGATATCGCTATGCCCTGAGCCAACGAGTAAGCCGCACCGTTCCTGGTCGGGGCGTTTGCGAACAGCAGCAAAAATTTGGTCACGGAGAACGGGCGCAATAATCAAGCGATTCGGACACGCCGGCATCATCTAGGGCGCCAATGGCGTGGTATATGTGGTTGAGAGCAACTTGCCGCTTCGAATGTCAACAACAACGATACGGTCGGGGCGCGAGCCGCCCTTCAGTGTCAAGATTAGCTGTGAGGTGCCAGAAGTTGTGACAGCCACAATTTCGGTGCCAGATGGCTGGCCAAGGTCGCTGACCGTGGGCGACGCCGGGGACGCCGAGGACACATTCACCGGCTCGCTTTTTGTGCCCAATCTGACAACACCATACACGACGAAGCCGAGAGCAATGACAATGGCAACGCCCAGAACAATAACGAGCGTTTTGAGAAACGGGGCAGGTTGCATGTGAGTTGCCATTTCGCTGCTATATAACGACCAAGGTGACGAACGTTGAAGCACACTGTATCGTCCTCTCACCGTAAATATGAAGTCTGACCTTCGCAATGGCCGCCACACAATCTCACGCCCTCAGCGGCACAACGCGCCAATTCACCAGTGATGATGAAGGTGTAGGTCAGCGCCTTGATCGCTGGCTGACCAGCCAAAACCCAGATTTGTCGCGCTCACGCGTCAAGCAACTCATCGACTCAGGCCAGGTTCGGGTTGTTGGGCAAAGAGACATTGATGCCTCGATGGTTCTCAAGTTCGGTCAGCAGATTGAACTCACGATCCCGGCCCCAATCGAGACCCATATCGCTGCGCAAGCAATTGACCTTGAAGTCATCTTTGAAGATGCACACGTTATTGTCGTTAACAAACCGGCTGGGCTGGTTGTTCATCCAGCCGCTGGCAACCCCGACCACACGTTAGTGAACGCCCTACTCGCTCACTGTGGCGATAGCCTGCGTGGCATTGGCGGCGAATTGCGCCCCGGCATCGTGCACCGCCTGGATAAAGATACCAGCGGGCTCTTGGTTGCGGCAAAAAGTGGTCATGCGCATGCCGAACTGGCCGAGCAATTCGCGGCTCACACCATCGCACGCACGTACGATGCATTGGTCTGGGGAAGCCCAACTCCGCGCAAAGGTATCATCATGGGTGACATCGGACGAAGCCCCAATGATCGCAAAAAAATGGCGTTGCGAAAAATTGGCGGCAAACACGCCGAGACCCATTTTGAGACGCTGGAATCGTTTGGAACTGTCAGTGCCTGGGTACGCTGCACTTTGAAAACGGGGCGCACACATCAAATTCGTGTGCACATGACCTCGCGTGGGCATTCCCTCATTGGCGATAAAACTTATGGGTCGGCGCCCGGTCAGCTGGCCAGCGTCCTTGGCAAAGAAGCTGCCAACATCGCTCGCGCGTTCCCGCGGCAAGCTTTACATGCGCGCTTGCTCGGCTTTAAGCACCCGATTTCAGGAAAAATGATGCGCTTCGAGCAAGATCCGCCCGATGATTTTCAGAATTTAGTGGCGTTGCTACGCGCGGCGTCGAAAAAGAATTCAAAAGCTAAGCCAAAGAAGCGTTAGACAGACCTGAATTCGCTTTGTCTTTTTTCTCGGGCTCGTACACCGACTCAACTTCGGGGCCCCATTTTTGCACCAGTTCTTTTTGCTGGTCTCGCAAGGCCGCAATACGACGCCCTGCCCCCATGGCCATAAATGATCCCAGCAATGCTGGCATGGTCGAGTAAATGGCCCAGCCAAACCCGGCCGCGCTATAGATCACCATGTAGGCCCAGACATTGGTGATGACATCAATTGCGCCATCAACAGTGTGATTGTGAATCCAAAGATCGGTGAGGTATGGCGCTGCCCCCGCCAAATTCAGACTGCCAACGGTTACGCCGCAGTGCCACCCCTTGCCGCGCTCAACCAAAAACGCCACGCCAGTCGGCAGCAGCGCCACCGAAAGCACAACGATTGTTGGTATAATCGCGAACGAAACGCCGGTAGCAATTAGCACATACAAAAATGCGTTGCTTTTTGTACTTGCTGGCGGTGGCATAGACTTAGCGACAGGTGCTTTGGCCATTGCGCCCTCAGAAAAGATTTGAGACAAGAAAGCCGGTGTACGTCAGCAACATGATGACAACAGCGGCTATGGCGCCGGACTTTTGACCAGACTTGATGGCCGATTCTTGACGATCAATCTGGCCGTGCTCGAGATCAAAAGCTTGCTTTTCAGCAGCGGCGTATTCAGCTTTCGCCCAGGCAAACCCCTCGGCGTCGCGCTGCCGCTCTTCCGGATTGTCGAGAAAATTGTAGATTTCCGCCAAGTTCCCCTTGCGGATCAGCTTTGGCATTTCGCGCTCAATCTCTTTGCGCTTCGGTCGGCTTTGGTAGGCGTTAATCACAGTGCCCATCAAGCCGCCAACCCAACTCGCCAGACCAAATAGTGTTTCGGGTCCAAGACGCCACTGCACAATTGCCAGCACGCTGAGCATGACAATTGTCGCCCGTTCAGGACGCGGATCGTTCATTGCATAAATTTGTGTCGACACACCCTTGGCGTAACGAGCCCGCATAAACGCTGCCACGTGGCGATCAACAGGCCACAATTTCGTATTCACAGTTTTCGATGCGACCTCAAGTGCGGGCAGTACGCCCTTCACTTCCATCACATACTGATCAACGATCAGCGGGCTCAGGCACGGCATCCATTCGGTCAACTCATAGACACAACGCTCGATACCTGCGCCCGAGTTGGTGTCCTTCAAATAATTGCGTAAGTCTTTGAAGACAGTTTCCCACTGCGCGTTGTCGGCGTGATACTTCGTTTGCGCCGTAATCCAGTGCCGCCATAGTTCGCGATTAATAAAATCGGTATAGGGCTGAAGTTGTTGCTTCGCCAAAGTGGCGACCGCCAGCGACCCTCCGAAACCTTCAAGCGCGACGCGGAAATCACGCATACGAACCGGCGCGCGAGGGTCGAGAATCATCAGCACGCGGCTGAGGGTAATGTCGTCCTGGTCTTTCTGCTGACCGCCAAAAGCGCGAGAGTTTTTGATCGAACTCGCGATGGCATCGGCAAGATCACCCAATTCCAAGCCACGTCTGATCCAAATTTCGAGCGACCCGTCAGTGATAACGCCAATCGCCTTGTCCCAGTTTAAATACATCGCGTATGACAAAGGACGGATGGAATGAAATTCCATGTCCGCGAATTTAAACGCGCGTTGCGATTGTGGCTCGGCGCGCGCTTGAACAGGCGTTAAGCGCTTTCCCGCCAACCAAAGTTCGATGTTCTCAGGCTTCCACCGCTGTTCCATATCGTCGGTGAGGAGGCCACGAAAGCATTCGATCAACGATACGGGGACACGTTCGTCCGAGACCAGCGTCCCGTACGAGCCGTCTTTAATTTTGCGACGAATAATTTCGGCATCCGGAACATTTTGAAGCGCATTGCGCCCAATTGCCAAAATCAAAAGCGTTGCGCCCAACGCATACATATCGTCAGCAAAGGTGCCCGATCCCCGCGCCGATGGCACGCACATGCCTGACTCGATGGGCTCTAACACAACTGGTTGATCGTTGGCCGGAACGCAAGTGACACAATCACCAAGCACAATGTTGGTGCGGGCTTCGTCCATATAATAAAGATTATCGGGGCGAATAGCGCGATGCGTGATGCCCTTCAATCCAAGCTCAATCAAAGCATCCGCCAGCGGCTTGATAATCGTTTTAGGAAACAGGTGATCAGGGATTCGCTTCCCACCACCGGCCATCGATTCCATCAATCGCCCGCCCAACGGGCGATGATAAATAACGATGGCGCATTTCCGATCAATCGGCGGCCACTCGGCAATGCCCCAATCAACCATTGGCAACATATGAGCCATCTCGTGACCTTTGAGGGCACGCATCACAGACACACGCGGAAGCATTTCAGGTTTACAGATCAGCGCGTAAAGCGGACGCCCTTCTTGCTTACGGTCCGTGACCTCGAATGCTTGCGCGTTCGGCATATCGAGACTGGGGATCGGTTTGTCGCAATACAACGTGTATCGGTCGCGAACGATGATGAAGCTGCCAGGGGCAGCTTGTCCGGCCATACGTGGAGGAGCTGTCGCGGGCGGTGGAGGAGCTGCTGGTGGCGGCGCAGCCTGAGGCGCTTCAGCGGCACTCGGGCGCGCTGGCGCTTCTTTCAGGTCTGTAGCCGCTTCGGCCATGGGATTCTGCCCCTATCCACGACCCGCCATTCTGCCGAGTCGGCAGCCATTGTACGGGACCAGACAAAACAGCACAACGCAGTTAGCGGTCCGTTAACGATTTAGGAGCAGCGCCTTTCGGGGCCACTTAAGCCCATTAATCTTTAGCTTTGCCACGACCAACTCAACCCTAAGTTAGGTAGAGCCGGTTCAATCCAAGAAGGGGTCGCGTACCATAATGGTATCAAGTCGTTCGGGGCTGGTGGATAGCAGCGCTACAGGCGCCTCGATCAATTCCTCGATGCGGCGGATATACTTAATGGCCTCAGCCGGAAGTTGAGCCCAACTGCGTGCCCCGCGGCTGCTTTGTCGCCACCCGGTCATCGTCTCATAGATCGGTTTCACACTCGCCTGCTCCGACATCGAGGCCGGAAAGTGCGACAGCCGTTTGCCATTCAAGTCGTAGCCAACGCAGACCTTCAGTTCGGGCAATGTATCAAGCACATCAAGTTTCGTAAGCGCGATGCCCGTGATGCCGCCCACCTTAATGGCCTGGCGGACCATGACTGTGTCAAACCAACCACAGCGACGCTTGCGACCCGTAACCGTGCCGAACTCAAAGCCACGTTCGCCCAGCAATTGGCCGACCTCATCGGTCAACTCGGTCGGAAATGGCCCAGAGCCGACGCGCGTTGTATAGGCCTTCGTGATACCCAGCACATACCCCACGGCAGACGGACCAAGCCCCGAACCCACGGCGGCCATTCCTGCTGATGTGTTGGAAGATGTGACGTACGGATACGTGCCGTGATCAACATCCAGCATGGTGCCCTGCGCACCTTCGAACAAAATACGTTTTCCATTACGGCGCGCTTCATCCAGCAACTGCCAAACGGGTGCGGCGAAGGGCAGAATTTTTGGGGCTAACTCTTTGAGCGCTGCGATCAACTCTTCCGGCTTTACTTCCGGCAAGCCCAACCCACGCAACAGTGCATTGTGGTGCGCCAATAGGCGCTCGACTTTAAATGCGATCGTCGCTTCGTCGGCCAAATCGCACACGCGAATCGCCCGGCGTGCGACTTTGTCTTCGTAGGCGGGGCCGATGCCGCGGCCCGTGGTGCCAATTTTCGCGGCGCCGGCCGCTGTTTCGCGCGCTTGGTCCAGGCTGCCGTGCAGCGGCAAAATCAGTGTCGCGCTATCAGCAATCTTCAAAGTGTCGGGCGTAATCGTAACGCCTTGGCCTTTGATTTTCTCGATTTCTTTCAGCAGCGCCCACGGATCAACAACCACCCCATTCCCAATGAACGACAACTTGCCGCGAACAACACCCGAGGGCAATAAACTGAGCTTGTAGGTTTGATTATCGATGACCAGCGTATGACCGGCGTTGTGCCCGCCTTGAAAGCGCACAACAACATCGGCGCGCTCCGACAACCAATCGACAATCTTGCCCTTGCCCTCGTCGCCCCACTGGGAGCCAATCACCGCAACGTTAGCCATGTCCAACCTTCCGAATTTTTAGCTCACTGCGACAGCGTCGCTGGATTTCAGGATATGCGTGCATTTCAATCTTTTTGCCTCGGTCGTATCATCGACGCCTGCCGACAAACCAACCACCACGATCCAGCCTTTATCTTGCCAAGTGGCCACCACAGCACGGCTTGTACCATTTGAGACAAATAGCCTCCGTGCGGTCGCGGTATTTGGCACGACCGGCAGCAATGCGTCGATCAGCAGTGTGGCACCTGTTGCCGCCTCACCTGAGACTAATTTATAACGCCCGCCTCGGCCAATTTCGCGCTGCGAAGCGGCGGTGAATACCGAGAAGGTAATACCTGTGTGATACTCAAAGCCGCGGTTCTCGACGGCATCGACAGTAATCGCCACATTGGGAATCGCAGCGCGCAGCGCTCGCGCCACATGCTCAAGTGCAGCCCACTCTGCTTTGGCAGCAGGCGGCAAAGCGAGCGTTGCCACCTGGGCCATAGCACGATCAACAGGCCCTGACGCTTCAATCAATTTTGTCAGAAGGCCCGCAGCCTGCCCCGCATGAGCGTTAATTTCGGCGACGTCTTTGTGATCGAGTGCAGCCCGAACGCGCGCCGCGGCAGCAACCGATAAGTTAAATCCGGCCAAAATGGCGGGCACTAAAGTTGGCAACGCCAAGTCAACCGACAGCCCCGGCACGCCGAGTTTTTTCAATGCTTCGGCAACAACAACGATCACTTCAATGTCGGCTGCACCATTGTCGGCGCCAATCAATTCAATGCCAGCTTGGGTGAACTGGCGCTCGGGTTCAAGCTGGGTTCCCTTCACCCGCAAAACCGGCCCTGAATATGTCAGCCGCAGGGGGCGCGCATCGGAAGCGAGGCGCGTGGCGGCAATGCGTGCGATCTGCGTAGTGATGTCGTTGCGAACACCAAGCGTGCGATGCGACGAGGGATCAAGCATGCGGAAAATGCGTTCGCCCATACCCGCACCGACACCCGAAAGCAGCGTGTCTTCAAACTCGATCAGCGGTGGTTTAACGAGGTTGTAGCCATTCAGCGCGAAGGTGCGCGTCAACCGCTCCACAACCTCGTTCTCGAACGCGGCATCGGGAGGCAACACATCGCGGAGCCCTTCAGGCAGAAGGGTTTTGGTCGAATTCTCGCTCATCAGAAATATCCCGAGGGGGAATAGCGCGTGTTTATACGCCCCCGCCCCCTAGCCAACAAGGACGGAAAGCGCAGCCAGATCAGCGGCTTGGCTTCTTAAAACGCCAGCGCCTGGCTTTGGCGTACGTGTGGCAGGGCCTGCACTTTTGCCAGCACGGTCTCGGACACAGGCTGATCAAGGTTCAGCAATGCAATCGCATCGCCACCACCCGACGGACGCCCCAGATGGAACGACGCAATGTTCACCCCAGCTTGCCCCAATGTCGTGCCCAGCGCACCAATGAATCCGGGTTTGTCGTCATTGATAACGTAAAGCATAAACGGACCGACTTCAGCCTCGATGTGAATGTCATTAACATCGACGAGACGTGGCAAGCTGCCGCCAAATAGCGTGCCCGAGACGGAACGCGTTTGCCGCTCGGTTGTGACGGTGAGCTTGATCAATGTTTGATACAGATCGTGCTCACCTTTTTTGATTTCGGTGATTTCAATCCCGCGTTCGCGCGCAATGGTTGGCGCGTTGACCATGTTAACGCTGTCCATCAACGGGCCCAATAAACTCGCAACCGCAATGGCCGTGAGCGGGCGCGTGTTCAGCTCGGCCACATGGCCAGCATATTCCAAGGTCACAGCCTTAATGCCAGATTGGGTAATCTGTCCGGCAAAGCTGCCCAGTTGTTCGACCAATTTCATGTATGGCTTCAGCTTCGGTGCATCTTCCGCCGAGACCGAGGCCATGTTGAGGGCGTTTGAAACCGCGCCCGACAGCAGAAAATCTGCCATCTGTTCGGCCACTTGCAATGCTACGTTTTCTTGCGCCTCATTCGTTGACGCACCCAAGTGTGGCGTACAGACAACATTTTCGTAGGCGAATAAGGGGTTGGACTTGGCGGGTTCTTCTTCAAACACGTCTAACGCCGCACCGGCGACATGACCGCTATCAAGCGCCGCTTTGAGATCGGCCTCGGACACCAACCCGCCGCGCGCGCAATTGATAATGCGCACACCTTTTTTCATCTTCGCCATGGCTTTGGCGTCGATGATGTTCTTGGTGTTCTCAGTTAGCGGTGTATGCAACGTAATAAAGTCTGAACGCGTGAAAATCCCATCCAAATCAACTTTCTCCACGCCCAGATCACGCGCGCGATCAGCAGACAAGAATGGATCGAACGCAACGACTTTCATTTTCAAGCCCAGCGCTCGGTCAGCGACAATCGAGCCGATGTTTCCGCACCCAATCACGCCCAGGGTTTTGCCGAAAAGCTCGACGCCCATAAACTTGGACTTTTCCCACTTGCCTGCTTGCGTCGACGTATTGGCGGTCGGAATCTGGCGTGCCAACGCCATCATCATTGAAATGGCATGTTCGGCTGTTGTGATGGCATTGCCGAAAGGTGTGTTCATCACAACAACACCGCGCGCCGTTGCCGCTTCAACATCAACGTTATCAACGCCAATGCCGGCGCGACCAACCACCCTGAGACGCGGCGCGACGGCCATGACATCGGCCGTCACTTTTGTGGATGAGCGAACAGCCAGTCCATCATAGTCTTTGATGATCGCTTTCAACTCGTCTGGCTTCAGGCCGGTTTTAACATCAACATCAACCCCGCGCGTTTTGAAAATTTCAACGGCAGCCGCGCTCAGTTTATCGCTGATCAAAACTTTTGGTTTAGACATTCGCTCAATCCCCACCACGTACGTTTAATTTAGGCCGCTTTCACTTCGTTATGTGCCCACTCTAGCCAGGGCAACAACGCTTGAAGATCAGTGGCTTCGACTGTTGCACCACCCCAAATACGCAAGCCCGGTGGCGCATCGCGATACGATGCGATATCCAGCGCAACGCCTTCGGCTTCAAGCAAGCTCGCCATTTTTTTGGCCACATCGGCCTGCTTCTCGGCAGGCAACGCAGTAAACCAATCTGCCGTGATCTTCAGGCAAATTGAAGTGCATGACCTTGTCTCAGGCTTTTCAGCCAAAAAGCCCACCCAGTTTTTTTGTGCAACCCAATCAGCGATGACTTTGAGGTTGCCTTCAGAGCGTGCAATCAAGCCCTTCAATCCACCAGCCTGTTCGGCCCAGTTCAATCCATCGACCGCATCTTCAACGCACAGCATCGATACCGTGTTGATGGTGTCGCCTTCAAAAATCCCGGCCTCGAGTTTTCCACCTTTCGTCAGTCGGAAAATTTTCGGCATGGGCCAAGGGGGCGTATAGCTTTCCAGTCGTTCAACGGCGCGCGGGGAAATGATCAGCATGCCGTGCTGCGCCTCTCCGCCCAGCACTTTTTGCCATGAGTAAGTCACAACATCGAGTTTCGACCACGGCATATCCATGGCAAACACAGCCGAAGTGGCATCGCAGATCGTTAAGCCTTTGCGATCATCCTTGATCCAATCGCCATTGGGCACGCGCACGCCCGAGGTGGTGCCGTTCCAAGTAAAGACCACGTCATGATCGAAATTAATTTGGCTTAAGTCAGGCAACTTCCCGTAATCAGATTTAATGACGCGCGTGTCTTTTAACTTCAGCTGCTTGACAACATCCGTGACCCAACCTTCGCCAAAACTTTCCCAAGCAACCATATCGACCGGGCGTTGACCAAGCGTGTGCCACAGCATCATCTCGACCGCGCCGGTGTCTGACGCTGGAACGATGGCGATTTTATAGTCGGCAGGCACACCTAAAATGGCGCGCGTTTTATCAATGACCGCTTTGATTCGCGCCTTGGCTGGCTTGGCACGATGCGAACGACCCACCAACGCGCCCTTTAGCGCATCGAGCGTCCACCCCGGGCGTTTAGCGCAAGGACCGGACGAAAATTGGGCGCGCGCCGGGCGAACCGACGGTTTCGGGCTGGCAGACATGGGCTAAAAATTCCTCTGGCGGGATGGTTTTTAAAGAACTGCAAAAGTGGGAACTTTCGCGAGCGGCGCGGAGTTTAGGAACGTGGGCCTAACCCGTCAATGCACGGAAAGCTATTGATTCACAACCGTATGGGCATGGTTCAGGGGCCCATGGCCCTGGCCCAATCCGGGTGCCGTCTCAAGCGCCTTGCGGACGTAGATTCGAGCCCGGCTGACGGCGTCTTCGAGCGATAACTTTTGCGCCAATCCTGCGGCAATGGCCGAGGCTAAAGTGCAGCCTGTGCCATGGGTGGAACGTGTATCGATGCGTGAATCTTCATAGATTTTCACGTCGTCGCGCGTAATGAGCATATCGACCAAATGGTGGCCTTCCAGGTGCCCGCCCTTGAGTAATACGGCGTCCGCGCCGAGTGCCTTTAGCGGCTCGACGGCGGCGTGCATGTCAGCGATGGTTTTAATGGGCTGGCCGATCAACACCTCGGCCTCGGGCAGGTTGGGCGTCACGACAGCTGCCCCCCGCACCATGCGCGCAATCAAAGTCTTAGCGGCATCATCAGCCAGCAACGGGTGGCCACCCTTTGCTCTCATGACAGGGTCAACGACACGAGGGATACGCAGCGCAATGCGATCTATACAATCAGCGACCACGTTGATCATGGACACTGTTGCAAGCATACCCGTTTTAATGACATCCGCCCCAATATCCGACAGCACGACTTCAATTTGCTGAGCAACAAGCGCTGTGGGAATTTCGTGGATATTGAAAACACCCATGGTGTTTTGCACAGTAATGGCCGTGACGGCCGTTGCCGCAAACGCGTTCAAGCACGTGACTGCTTTGATGTCCGCTTGGATTCCGGCGCCGCCGCCGGAGTCCGACCCCGCGATAATCAATACCCGCCCGCGCATCAACTTAGGCCGCAGCCTTGGATATTGTCTCGGCCAGCGATGCAATAACCGTGTCGACTTCTTTAGCGTCGTCAGCCTCGGCCATAATGCGGATCAAAGGCTCGGTCCCCGACTTACGAATCAGCAAACGCCCCTTACCTTGCAAACGTTTTTCAACACTTGCAATCGCGGCTTTGACACCGCTGAGTTCGAGGATCGCTTTAGCGTCCACCCCCTCGCCCAGCCGCACATTCTTCAATTTCTGCGGCACGGCCGAGAAGACCCGCAACGTTTGGCTGGCAGGCTTGCCGCTTTGAACTAAAGCCGCCAATACCTGAAGTGCTGCGATGATACCATCCCCGGTCGTCGAATGATCGCTCAGGATGATGTGTCCCGATTGCTCGCCACCCAAATTATATCCACCCGTTCGCATGTCTTCGACGACATAGCGATCGCCGACATTGGCGCGCTTTAATTGAAGCCCCAAACCGGTCAAATACCGCTCAAGCCCTAAGTTGCTCATGACAGTCGCAACCACACCGTCACCTTTAAGTAGCTTCTCGGCTTGCCATTGGCGCGCAATCACGCCTAACACTTGATCGCCATCAATCATGTCGCCGCGCTCGTCACAGAACAACACACGGTCGGCATCACCATCGAGTGCCAAGCCCAAATGCGCGTTGTGGCTCACGACCATTTCGCGCAAGCGATCAGGAGCCGTTGAGCCGCAGCCCAGGTTGATATTAAAACCGTCGGGATCAACACCAACTTTGATCACCTGAGCGCCGAGCTCCCAAAAAACCGCTGGCGCGATTTTGTAGGCCGCGCCATTGGCGCAATCGACCACGATCTTCAGGCCATCAAGCCGCAACCCGCGTGGTAAACTGGATTTTGCAAACTCAATGTAGCGGCCTGCCGCATCGTCTAATCGTTTCGCGCGACCAAGTTTGGCAGATTCGACGCGCGTGGCGGACACATCGCCATCCATGAGGTTCTCAATTTCAATCTCAGCGGCATCCGACAGCTTGTAACCATCCGGCCCAAACAGTTTTATGCCATTGTCGTGAAATGGATTGTGCGATGCGGAGATCATGACACCTAAGTCGGCCCGCAACGAACGTGTGAGCATAGCAATCCCCGGCGTCGGAATCGGCCCCACCAGCACCACATCCATGCCAACCGACACAAAGCCGGCGGTCAGGGCTGGTTCAATCAGGTATCCTGATAACCGCGTGTCTTTTCCGATGACAACGCTGTGACGATGGGCGCCGCGCGTAAAAATGTGCCCAGCCGCCATGCCCATGCGTAGCGCCATTTCCGCTGTCATGGGGTCGGTGTTGGCCAAGCCGCGCACACCATCGGTGCCAAAAAGACGACGGGTACTCATAGCCGAAAGACTCGCGTGAGATGAATCATGACATGATGTTTGGAGGATGCGCGAGATTGAATCAAGTCTCTCATCGATTACCCTTGTGAGAGGCGTTGCCAAACCGCCAAAGCCTGGCGCGTTTCGGCGACATCGTGCACCCGCTGGATGTGCGCCCCGCGTTCAGCCGCCATCACGGCCACCACCAGCGAACCCGCCAACCGGGCTTCAGGGCCCTCGCCTTGGCTCATGCGGCTAATGAAACTTTTGCGCGAAGCCCCAAAGGTCAGCACGCAGCCCAAGCCATGAAACATCGCAAGGTGATCAATGATAGCAGCGTTGTGAACGTCGGTTTTACCAAAGCCAATCCCCGGATCGACGGACAAACGATCCATGCTGATCCCCTTTGCCGTGCATAACGCGATGCGTGTTTTTAGAAAATCATACACATCGCCTGGCGCCCACACATACGTGGGCTCACGCTGCATGGTGCTGGGCTGGCCCTGCATATGCATGATGATCAGCGACGCGGTTGAGGCCGCGATCACGCCAAGCGCTTCGGGATCGGCCAATGCCGAAACATCATTCACAATCACTGCGCCCGCTGCGATCGCTTCGGCCATAACTTTGGCATGGCGCGTATCGATCGAAATTTTTGCCCCACGCTGGGCCAGCGCCTTCACCACGGGAACAACACGACGGGCTTCTTCGGTCGGATCGACCGGCGCGGCGCCGGGCCGCGTTGATTCGCCGCCAACGTCGATGATGTCCGCACCGGCCTGCAACAGCGCCTCGCCATGCGAAATTGCGGCTTCAGTTGATGCATATTTGCCGCCATCGGAAAAGCTGTCGGGCGTGACGTTCAGCACACCCATGATCAAAGGCTTGTTTGCAGCCATACCCGCGAAGTCGGGTCTATTGGACGTCAGTTCAGGCGCCACGGCAGTTGCGCTGCCAATTACACTTGAAATCTCGGCGCCAGAAACACGCGTTTCTTCCATCCGCGTGAAAGTGTTTGGCCCACCGCACAACGCCCAAGCCTCGCCACGCAGGACGAGCGCTTGCGCAACGTTGCCATGAACAAAACCACGAGGCGTGAAGTAAGTACGGTCCACAGCATTCCAAAATCAAAGACCCCGTTCGGCTGAACGGGGTCCTTTAGTGTTTATCGAACTGCCTTAACGATCAACCATCCGTTTGCGGGGTGGGTTGCTGGCCAAACCCTGGCGCACGCTGGCCACCCGCGCCGGCAGAGGGAACCGAGCTTCGCTTGCCCGGATCTCGCGGCTTTGGCGCCGATTTATCGCTGCGGTCGATTTTACCACCTGCAAACAAAGTCTCGATGTCGTCTCGGCTCAGGGTTTCATGTTCGAGTAGCCCTTGAGCAATGATCTCGAGCTGCTCGCGACCATCCAAGATAATCTTGCGCGCGGTTGCCTCACCTTCCTCGACGAACCGGCGAATTTCTTCATCGATCAACAAGGCCGTCGCATCAGAGACGTTTTTGGTTTGTGTCACTGAACGCCCCAGAAACACTTCGCCCGAGTCTTCGTTGTAACGAAGTGGTCCCAATTTTTCGCTGAAACCAAACTCACTCACCATGCGGCGTGCAATGTCGGTCGCGCGGCGAATGTCGTCGGATGCGCCGGTCGTCACTCTATCCAGGCCAAACGTGAGTTCTTCAGCAACGCGACCGCCAAACAAACTAGCGAGCTGCGCTTTGATCTCGATTTTCGATTGGCTGTACTTGTCGCGCTCAGGCAACCACATCGTTAAGCCGAGTGCGCGCCCCCGTGGGATGATCGTGACTTTGTGCAAGGGCTCGTGGCCTGGCACGCGCAGCATCACCAGCGCGTGACCCGCTTCGTGATAGGCCGTCAGCTTCTTTTCATCTTCGGTCATGACCATCGAGCGTCGCTCGGCACCCATCATGACTTTGTCTTTGGCTTCTTCGAACTCGGCCATCCCGATCACGCGCTTGGCTTTGCGTGCAGCCAGCAAAGCCGCTTCGTTGACTAAGTTGGCAAGATCAGCGCCGGAAAAGCCGGGCGTGCCTCGCGCAATCACTTTCAGGTCAACATCAGCACCCAGCGGTGTCTTACGTGAGTGAACATGCAAAATGCGCTCGCGGCCCAAGATGTCGGGGTTCGGCACCACAATTTGGCGGTCGAAGCGACCCGGGCGCAGCAATGCCGGATCAAGCACGTCAGGGCGGTTCGTCGCCGCGATCAGGATGACGCCGTCGTTGGCTTCGAAGCCATCCATCTCGACAAGCAACTGGTTCAAGGTCTGTTCGCGTTCGTCGTTACCGCCGCCCAAGCCAGCGCCGCGATGGCGACCGACGGCGTCGATTTCATCGATGAAGATAATGCATGGCGCGTTCTTCTTGCCTTGCTCGAACATATCGCGCACGCGCGACGCGCCAACACCGACGAACATTTCGACGAAGTCAGAGCCCGAGATTGTGAAGAACGGCACATTGGCTTCACCCGCAATGGCGCGAGCAAGTAATGTTTTACCGGTTCCCGGCGGGCCCACCAGCAACACGCCCTTAGGGATTTTTCCACCTAAGCGTTGGAACTTTTGCGGGTCGCGCAAGAACTCGACGATTTCTTCTAAGTCTGATTTGGCTTCTTCAACGCCGGCAACGTCTTCGAACGTGACGCGGCCTTGCTTCTCGGTGAGCAGCTTTGCGCGCGATTTGCCAAAACCCATGGCCTTGCCGCCGCCCGATTGCATTTGGCGCATGAAGAAAACCCACACACCAATCAGCAGCAGCATGGGGAACCATGAAATCAGAATGCTCCAGAACGACATTTCCCCGTTGCTTTGCGGCGCAGCCTTTACCACCACGCCACTCGACAACAGCGACGGCACGAGGCTGGGGTCTTCCGGCGCATAGGTTCGGAAATCGCCGCCAGACTTGAACTGGCCCAGGATGTTCTGGCCTTGAATCGTGACTTCTTGAATTTCGCTGCGATCAACGGCCGCGCGGAATTCCGAGAACGGCATTTCCCGCGCTTGGCTGCGCGGACTGCTTCCCTGGAATAAATTGAACAAGGCCACCACGCTCACCAGAATGATGACCCAAAGCATAAGATTACGGCTGATGTTCAAAGTCTTGACCCTTTTGACTGCGGCCTTATCGTCTATAGGCTTAAATAGTGCGCCAAACTCCTGGCGCAAGCCAATGATTTATCGACAAACAATGTGGTTTATACGGCTGCGACACCGGCCCAGATTTGTCCTAATTCACTTCAATCGCCCTGAGTTTGTGCCGAAAAGCCACCCGATACGCGTTCGGGGCCAAGATGGCGCATTGTAACAATGTCCGTCATATCAGCCCGCCACACCCCGGCATGGGGCATGCCAATGGGGCCAGCCTGATCTTCAATCACCGGCAGGCTTCGGCGAATACGCGATGGGATATCGGCCAACGCACCCCAACCACCGTGATCTTTCCACCAAATTTTATCGGCGACATCGTATGGGCGGACTCGCAAAAGTTGCCGCCCAGAAAGTTCTGGACGGAAAGTGAACTCAAAGCGCCCATCCCAAATCATGGGCTGCGATTGCACCAGCTCAAAGGCCTCGCGCACGGCCGATGGTTCTCGGCAAAGTGAGATGCTGTCCCCCTCCCGCGAAATGCAGCAGCCATGCAATGTGATGGTCTTCACGTGTTGGGCCTGAAGCTTAGCGTGAACACGCCTCAGTGCTTCAAATCGAGGCCCATACGTCTGGCCCCCAACACTTCGCAATAAATCGCTCAGCAGGCGTAATGAAACATCTTCCGGGGCTGCAAATAGTTTCGAGGCCGAGATCGCAACGCTTCCGTAAAGGCTCCAAATACATGCGGCCGCGTGAAGGTCGCTCACGAATTGGGACAATGCTGCCTTTGCGCGCTGTAAATGGGCAATGGTGCTCAAAACCCGCTCGCGCGTGAAGCCCTCGGACTCCATGATCGCGCGGGCTCGGCGGAACCGTGTGCGTGTATACTTGGCGCTATCGTTCGAGGGGTCGTCGATCCAGACCTGATTGGCGGCGCGGCATGTCTCTTCAAGGTCGGATTTGGAAAACGCCAATAACGGGCGAATGAGTCTGACTTGATTAAATGATGTAACGACATCCATTCCGCCAAGACCATTCAACCCACTGCCACGCGCCAACCGCATAAAGAAGGTTTCAACTTGATCATCAGCATGATGTGCCAGCAGCAATGTGTGGCAAGTGTTGGCGCGGCACCATTGGGTGAGCAGGCCCAATCGCGCGTCACGCGCCGCGTCTTGGGCGCTGCGACCAAGCAGCCGCACAGCCTCTCCGTCGCGCCAATTTAAAATAGTGTGTGCAATGCCCCTGCTCTGCATCCAGGTTCCAACTGCTGCAGCCTCAGTGGTTGATGCATCGCGTAAGCGATGATCAACCGTCAGGGCCGTGACCTCAACGCCGGTCCGTTGCGACCATTCGCTGGCAAGCAAAGTCAGCGCCATGCTGTCGGCGCCGCCTGAAACAGCCACCGCCAGTCGTTTGCCAACCGCAATCGGCTTCATCGCTTCGGCAAAGGCCTCGGCAGAGACCGGCAGCCCGTGCGAAGCATTTAGAAGCTGCGAGCGACTTACTGACACTTCAGTTTTTGGCGCTCTTGTTGGGCGCTACGGCGAATTTGGTCACCCGCATCGGCATATTCTTTTGTCAGGCGCCCCAAAGCTGTGCACGCCCCTTGGGTTTGACCAATGTTGGCCATGGCCATGCCCAGTTTCAGCAAGTTGTCGGGGGCTTTATTGCTTTTCGGGTAGTTTTGATATCCGTTCAGAAATTCAACTGCGGCTTTTTGGTAATCGCCGCGCACGTAATGTGTTTCGCCGAGCCAGTACTGTGCATTACCCGCGAGCGGGTCTTTTGGCGAGCGCTTCAGAAACTCGCGAAACGCCGTTTCAGCGCGCGTGTAATCTTGGCGTTTCAAGAAGTCGAACGCGTAATCGTATTGCGCCTTGGGCGTGCCTTCAGGCAACACAACATCGCCTGCTGCGCCTCCGGTCACGCCAAGCTGACTGCCGGCCACGGGGCCCGGATTGGGAGCACGCTGAGGTGCGGGCTGTGCAGGCGGCGTTGTCGTTTGTGGGCGGGGCATGGCTGCAGGCTGATTTGGATCGGCCGGTAAAGGTTTGCCCGACTGATCTGTCACGATCGCCCCGAATGTATTTTCCCCGGGGGCCGAAGCGCGAACCGAACCATCAGCCAGCGGCGGAGGCGCAACCGGCGCGGGGCCACGTGATGCTGAAGGCGCTGGCGAAACAGGGCGCGAGAGGACGTTCGGATCATCAGGAATTGGCGCAGGCGCTTGACGTGGTGGCGTTTGCCCGACGCGCGGCGGCGGCGGCATTTGGCTCGGCGCAGTGCCGCCTTGTGTGCCCAACGACTGCTCTAACACTGCCAAGCGATAGTTGACATCGTTGGAGAGTTGATCGAGTTGCGTGGACATTTGGCCGGTCTTGAAGCGTGCTTCCTCGATTTGGCCCGTAAGCTGTTCCACGAGTTGCTCAAGTTTAATGACACGCGCCTGGAGACTTGCGGCTTGCTCGCTCCCCTGCCCGGGCAATGCTTGTGTGGTCACGCCCCTGCTTGACGCCAAGGTTTGAATTTGCGCTTCAAGCTTGCGAATGCGGTCGTCCAACTCGCGCGCACTTTGCGCCGAGGCGGGCGTAGCCTGCCATGCCACAGCGCCGATGACGGCAACAAAAACGAAACGTCGGAGTACAGATAGGCGGGTCATTCTCAGTTATCCTCAGGCGAAGCACGATCGTCGCATCATATTAAAGCAGGAGAATTAAGGCACCAAGGTGTTGGACCTGATCATCCAAGTCCCAGAAACGACTTGGGCCGCCCTAGCGGGGCGGCCCAAGCGAAACCAACATTCAGTGTTGATTACTGAACAACAGATACGCCACGGCGGTTCTTCGTCCAGCAGCTTTCGTCAGAGGCGACGCAAGTCGGGCGCTCTTTGCCGTACGAGATCGTCTTGACGCGGCTGGCAGAAACGCCGAGCGAGGTCAGGTATTGCTTGGCGGCATTGGCGCGACGTTCGCCCAAGCCCAAGTTGTATTCGCGGGTGCCGCGCTCATCGCAGTGGCCTTCAACGGTCACGGTGCGTGAGGGGTTTTGGTTCAACCAGGCAGCTTGGCCACGCAGAATGGCTTGAGCGTCAGCACGGAGTTCGAACTTGTCGAAATCGTACATGACGGTATTGCCAACAACGGTGTTGAAGTATTCAACCGAATCAGGCGCTGGGCCTGTTTTCGGCATCGTTGCAGCCGGCGGTGTTGCGGCTGTTGAGGTCGTGGTGGCTTCTTTCTTCGGGCTGGCGCAAGCAGCGAGCGCGACTGCCACGATGACCGCGCTGATAAAGCGGATTTTCATTTTCTATATCCCCTAGCTGTACTGGAGTTGTCGTTGGTTGAGGTACTTAGCGAAATTGGCGCGCGAAATCTTTGAATTTCGGGCCCCCTTTTACCAATACCGCAGTGGGACGCAAGACCCTGTCTCTACGAATTGGCTGCATTTTTCTCTTATAACATATAAAGTTTTGAGGGTGTTGCAAAAAAGAATCACCTACCTAAGGTTTGCAACAACCCCCGAGGTCCTGGCTAAGCATGGCTGGCTATGATTATCGGCGCGCGCGCAGGATTTACGGAATGAGCGGCGACCATGCCGGATCTGAAGCATCCTGCGGGGTTAAAATTTCCCTTTGATTATAACCAGTTAAGTCAATCGAAAAGAGTCGCGTCCGCCCGCCCGAGCCGTCAGAAGCGGTTTTGCCTTGGGCGAAATACATCAGCACGCGTCCATTGGGCGCCCAAGTTGGGGCCTCGACAAGATAGCCTTCTGCCAAAAGGCGCTCGGCGCTTCCGTCAGGCTTCATAACCCCAATGTAAAAGTTGCCTTGGTTAATGCGCGTGAAAGCGATGAGGTCTCCACGCGGCGACCACACTGGCGTTCCGTACTTTCCTTGCCCGAAGCTGATGCGCTGCACGTTCGAGCCATCGGCATTCATGGTGTAAAGCTGTTGGCTTCCACCTCGATCTGAGTTGAACGTCAATTGATCACGATTGGGCGAATAGCTCGGCGAGGTATCAATCGACGGATGATCGGTCAGCCGCGTGGTTTTGCGTGTCCGTAAATCCATTTCATAAATGTCAGAGTTGCCGTCTTGAGCCATGCTGAAAACGACTTTGTTGCCGTCTGGCGAAAAGCGCGGCGCGTAACTCATGCCCGGGAAATCCCCCAACACTTCTTGGCGGCCGGTGTCGATGTTGAACAAATACACGCGCGGTACGTTTCGGAAATACGAAAGATAAGTGATTTCTTGCGACGTGGGCGAAAACCGTGGCGTGAGAACTAAATTTGCCCCGTCTGTCAGGTAACGATGGTTGGCACCGTCTTGGTCCATAATCGCCAAGCGTTTGAGGCGTTTAATCGCAGGCCCGCTTTCGGCGATGTACACAATGCGCGTATCGAAGTAGCCGGTTTCACCCGTAATCGCCGTGTAAATGGCATCGGACATAATATGCGCCACACGCCGCCAATTTTCCGGCTGCGTGACATAAGCTTGGCCGACCATTTGCTGGCCGCCGTAAACATCCCACAACCGAAATGCGATGCGCAGCTGGCCCGAGGGCTGCGGCTCCACAACCCCTTGCACTAACGCTTGCGCGGCCAACGTCCGCCAGTCAGGAAAACGCGGCTGCACTTCCAGTGACGTCAGTTCCTGCATAAAGCCCTTCGGATCAAGCGGGCGGAACAAGCCCGAGCGTTCGAGGTTTTTGGAAATCACTTCGCTGACATCGCGGCCCACTTGCTTGCTTTGATCGTTCGAGCCCGCGAATACCGTGATGGCAATGGGCATCGGCTCGACGCGGCCACGCGTGATGTCGATCTTGACTTGAGCATGAACCGCCGAAATAGAGCTGAACGACATCATCGCCAGCACGGCCAGGGCAATAGCTACGAAGCGATTCATCATCACGTCACCTATCTAGTTAATTCGACCCTGAGGCCGGAACGTAAACTCAAGATCTTTAAGCTCATTATACCGCTGCAGAGGAATAGGAAGCTTCCCGCAACTTAATACAGCATTGCGCGCACTATTTGCGAATGTTCGAAATGCTGAATCAGAGAGATAGCGCCCCATGTCTACAATTTGTGCCTGCTGAACTGATCCGTCGGGATTGATAAAAACACGGATGTCGGCAGACAACTCTTCAACCCCCTCCGTGCCAGGATCAATGCGCCAGCACGCCTCGATATGCGCAGCAATCGCATCTCGCTCGGTCATGGTCGCTTTTTCGGCAACGTTTGGCGTAATGACTTTCGCCGAATCGTTTGGCTTCGCCGTAGCAGCCTGCTGTTCTTTTTTGGTTTCTTTTTTCTGTAGGTCTTTCACCAACGACTGCAAATCAGCCCATTCATCTTTCTTAGGTTTGGGCTTTGGCTTGGGCGGTGGTGGCACCGGCTTGGGCGGCTCGACCTTGGCTTCTTCTTTCTTGAGCGGCTTCTGATCGGGCGGCGGCGGCATTTGGTCAGGCTGCGGCGGCGCGACCTCGGCCGCTTTGACCGGCTCGGGCTCCGGCTTAGGTTCTGGCTTTTCTTCTGGTGGCGGTGTCGGACGCGGCGGGGCGGCCGTAATGTCGTCGATGCTCACCAACTCCATAATGATGGGCGTATCGATGGGGCGCTCTTTCGACAGAAAAGGCATGCTCACGTACGTCGCGCCCACAACAGCAATATGGAACGCAAAGGACATCACCAGCCCTTGCGTTTGGCCTTGCTGAACAGATGTGTATGAGGAACGGCGCATGCTGATCGAGCTAACTCACTTCATGGTCATCTTGGAGATCTAAGGGATTTTTTAGGCGGATCTGTGACAAAGGCGACCTTGGTAAAACCCGCCGCCTGAACTTCCGACATGGCAATCATCATGGTGCCGTAGGGTACATCTTTGTCACCGCGCACATAAATATTAAGGTCTGGGTTGGACTGTTTTGCGCTGGCCAACTTGGCGCGCAGGTCCTCCAGCGCCACCTTGTTCTCCGGATTATTGAGAAAAAAGGTTCCATCCTTTTGTACAAAGATGGTGAGCGGCTTGTTGTCTTGCGGCAGTGGTTTTGACTTCGCGGTTTGCGGCAAGTTGACGTTCACCCCCTTCGTCAGCAATGGCGCGGTGATGATAAAAATCACCAGCAGCACCAACATAACGTCGACCATGGGCGTGACGTTGATTTCAGCGATGGGGCTAAATGACCGCCGATTGGTTTTCCCACCGCCCGCCGATTTGATAAACGCGCCCATTGTCTAAGTACCCCGCACGTCAAGTTGACGCGACAAGATGGCTCCAAACTCACCCGCGAAGTTTTCAAGCCGCACCGCATAGCGCCCAAGATCGCTTGAGATTTTGTTATAAGCGATGACCGCCGGAATGGCTGCGACCAGCCCGATGGCCGTGGCGAACAACGCTTCGGCGATACCCGGCGCAACGGTGGCCAAGCTGGTATCCGACGTCGCTCCGATGGACGTGAAGGTATTCATAATCCCCCACACCGTACCAAACAGGCCGAGGAACGGCGCGACCGAACCCGTTGATGCCAAAAAGATCATCCGCCGCTGGAGAATATCCATCTCGCGTTCGAGGCTAATCTTCATTACGCGGTCGAGACGCTCGCCCAATGTGCTAGCATTGCTGACGGCACCGGGCTTAGTGGCCGAACGTTTCCATTCGCGCATCGCCGCCACAAAAATAGCCGACATTGGTTCGCGCGGTTTTGCGCCAATGCGCTCGTACAGATCTTCCAATGAACTACCAGACCAGAATTTTTCTTCGAAGTCCTCGGCCTGGCGAAACAGCGAGCGCAAACGCAAAACTTTGTCAAAAATAATCGCCCAGCTCCACAGCGAGGCCAGCAGCAATCCAAGGATCACCGATTTGACAATAAGATCGGCCTGTAAAAACAAGCTCCACGCCGACATGTGATTGACGGCATTGACGGCTGCAAATGCCGTTTCTTGAGTAATTGCGTTCTCCATCTCTGATCCTACCCTATGCTCTTAAACACGTTGTTGCGTGATATATGGTTCTAAAACTTGGCGAAGAGAAGCGGGAAGTCGCGCCGCCCTGCCCTCGGCATTCATACAAACGACCTGAGAATGAAACTGTACCAAGTCTTCGGTGCGCTCTGGGGCCATACTTCGCCGAATGATTTGGCGGACCTTCATGGATGCTCCGGTGAGGTCCAATAACTCAGTCTCAACCAGCAAAACGTCATCGAGTTTAGCAGGCTTCATGTAATGCACGTCCGCCTTATAAACCGCAAACGCCAGGCCGGTTTCGGCGTGCATTTTGTTTTGATGAACTCCGATCATGCGCAACATTTCGGTACGTCCGCGCTCGGCGAAACGCAAATAGTTCGCATGATAGACAATGCCGCCCGCATCGGTGTCTTCATAATAGACACGCAACGGAAGCACATGGGTTTTGCCCTGCAAGTGACCTGCAACTGGAACATTTGAACTGGGCGTACTCATGCCCCCTCACCGTCCAGCAGATCGAACTGCACATTTTCACGTCGCGGTGCGACGAGCCCAAGATGACGAAACCCCTTGTCACTGACAACGCGGCCGCGCGGCGTGCGTTGCAGAAACCCTTGCTGGATCAAAAATGGCTCGATGACATCTTCAATCGTCTCTCGTTCTTCCGATAAGGCTGCCGCCAGTGTATCCACACCGACCGGTCCACCGGCGTAGTTTTCCGCGATGCATGCCATGTACCGCCGGTCCATTGCATCTAGGCCAACCGCATCGACATCCAGCCGCTTCAGGGCCTTGTCAGCCACATCAACGTCAACTTGAGGTGCACCGGCGACCGAGGCAAAATCGCGCACGCGGCGCAGCAGTCGGCCCGCCACGCGTGGCGTACCGCGCGAGCGTTTCGCAATTTCAATGGCACCATCGTCGCTCATTGTGACGTCCAATACTCTGGACCCGCGCCGCACAATTTCGACCAACTCGTCGGGCGAATAGAATTCCAACCGTAAGGGAATGCCGAAACGGTCGCGCAATGGGGTTGTCAGCAAACCCGAGCGGGTAGTGGCGCCGATCAGGGTGAATGGCTGCAACTCAATGCGAACAGACCGCGCGGCTGGCCCCTCGCCAATAATGAGGTCCAGCTGAAAATCTTCCATTGCCGGATACAGCACTTCCTCTATGGCGGGATTAAGGCGATGGATTTCATCGATAAACAAAACGTCATTGGCCTCAAGATTGGTCAGGATTGCGGCCAAATCGCCGGCGCGCGCAATCATCGGCCCCGAGGTCGCGCGAAAACCCACGCCCAATTCGCGAGCCACAATATGCGCCAGCGTGGTTTTGCCCAGGCCCGGAGGCCCGTGCAGTAGCACGTGGTCGAGCGGTTCTTTGCGGGCACGGGCCGCCGTAATGAACACCTGCAGATTTTCACGCACCGCCATCTGGCCAATAAAATCGGCGAGCTTTTTAGGGCGCATTGTGGCGTCGGCATCGTCCGGTTGGCGCGTGCCCGCGACCATGCGCTCGGTGTTCGGCTCAACCATCGACACTACCTAATTCGCGCAGCGACAGTTTGATGAGGCCCGCGACATTCGCGCCCGGGTCATTTTGGGCTGCGCGCGCCACAGCGCTGTACGCCTCGGTGCGGCCATAGCCTAAGTTCACCAATGCTGAAACCGCATCTTCGGCAAACGAACGCCCGGCGGCGGCGCTTTGTTTATCTTTCGTCGGCGCGACTAGCTTGGCACCGAGATCAAACGCCATAAGCTTGCCCTTGAGCTCTAGCACAATTCGCGTGGCCAACTTAGGCCCAACACCCGAGGCACGCTTAAACGCGTTCTGATCTTGCGCCGCAACGGCTTGTGCAATTTGATCGGCCGACAACGACGACATAATTCCCAGGGCCACTTTTGCGCCCACGCCCTGCACGGTCATTAGTGTCCGAAACACGTCGCGTTCGCGTTGCGACAAAAACGCGTACAAATGAATGTGGTCTTCACGCACATGCGTTTCGATGACGAGCTCGATCGCTTCACCAATGGAGGGCATTGCTGCAACTGTGCGCGCGGAACAAAATACTTCGTAACCAACCCCACCGACATCGATGACTGCGCCATCTGTTCCGATGTGATCGACGCGGCCCTTTAATTTGCCAATCATTCTGCGGCCTCCAACGCGGCCGCCATGCGGCTGCGCGTGGCGCGGTGGTGGGCATGACAAACCGCCACGGCCAGCGCATCGGCGGCATCCGCCGAACCAGCACGGCTGCTCGGCAGCAAAATTTTAATCATAGCCGCCACTTGCTCTTTGTCGGCATGGCCGGCTCCCACGACTGATTTTTTGATCAGGTTGGGTTTGTACTCAAACACCGGAATTTGCGCTGCAGCCGGGCCCAGCATCGCTGCCGCGCGGGCATGGCCAAGCTTCAGCGTCGATACCGGGTTCTTGTTCACAAAAGTATCTTCAATGGCGCACTCGTGCGGCTCGTACTTGGCCACAATTGCTGACATATGCGAAAACAGATGATGGAGGCGCTCGGCTAGCGTCAAATCTGAATCCGGCTCAACGACACCGTCGGCAACGTGGCTCAGCCGATTGCCAAGGCTTTCGATGATGCCCCAGCCCGTATGGCGCAAGCCCGGATCGATGCCAAGAATACGTACCGCGCCCGATAAGCGCACCGGCACGGCATCAGGCGCATTGCTTGACGCACGGCGCTTAACCGCTGAGGCGGGCCATGACTTCATCAGACATTTCATAATTTGCGGCGACGCGTTGAACGTCGTCGTTATCTTCAAGGGCAGCAATCAGTTCCAATACGCGTTTGGCCTTGTCGCCATCAACGTCCACCGTGACCGTGGGGCGCCAGTCCAGCCGCGCGCCTTCCGCTTCACCAAGCTTGGCTTCCAGCGCTTTGGCCACGGCGTGTAAGTTATCGGGTGCGCAATATACCGTATGGCCGTCGGCATCCGACACCACATCGTCGGCGCCGGCCTCGATCGCCGCTTCCATCATCATGTCTTCGCTGCCGACCGCCGCCTTGTAGACGATCTGCCCGACGCGCTGAAAGTTGAAGGCCACGCTGTTGGTGGCGCCCATGACGCCGCCGTGTTTGTCGAAAACCGTGCGAAGTTCTGAAGCTGTGCGATTGCGATTGTTGGTCAGGGCTTCGACAATCAAACCGACGTTGCCCGGTGCAAATCCTTCGTAGCGCGCCTCGTCAAAATTTTCCTGATCAACGCCCGAGCCCTTCTTCATGGCCCGTTCAATGCTGTCTTTGGGCATGCTCTCGGCTTTGGCGGCTGCAATGGCAGCTTTGAGGCGCGCATTATAAGCCGGGTCAGGCTGGCCCATTTTGGCCGCGACCGTAATTTCGCGGGCAAGCTTGGTAAAAATCTTGCCGCGCTTGGCGTCGCGTGCGCCCTTTTTGTGTTGAATATTGGCGAAATGAGAATGACCAGCCATCGGTGTAACGCCCTGATTTTCCTTTGTTCTGTGACACTAAAATCGACACAACAAGATGCGGTATAGCAAGCGGCTTATACCAAATGTTGTAAGAAACGCCTAGAGTCGCGAGGTTTAGGTCGCCATCGCCTGTTTCAGGGCGCCACCGATCCGAACCGGCTCGACACGAACAGCTAAACCTGTGGCGTCACTGGTTTCGACATAGACCCCGCACATGGTGCCCTCCCCCGTGGACGGCTCCAAACGCTGGCCTGGCACGCGATTGGTAAAACGGTGCATTGCCAATTCTTTTTTCATGCCAATGATCGAATCAAAATCGCCACACATTCCCGCGTCCGTCTGAAAGGCGGTGCCACCCGTCATGATACGGGTATCAGCCGTGGGAATGTGCGAGTGACTGCCCACTGCCAACGACACACGCCCATCTGCTAAATAAGCCAGCCCGGCCTTCTCGCTGGTGGCCTCGCCGTGAATATCAAGGATCGCCGCATGAACCGTCGCGGGCATGCTTTGCGTATCAATCGCCGCTTTGACAGCGCGAAACGGATCGTCGGCGGCTTCCATAAACAGACGGCATATGACTTGGGCCACAAAGATCTTCTGGCCGTTCGCAGTTTGATAAAGGCCCGACCCCTGGCCCGGCGTTCCCGGCGGAAAGTTCAGCGGCCGCAGCAGTTTGGGCTGCTGCTTGATGTACTCAATGATCTCGCGTTGGTCCCAGGCGTGATTTCCCAGCGTAATGACATCAACCCCGACCTGGTAAAGCTCCTCGCAAATCGCCACGGTAATGCCAAAGCCATGGGCCGCGTTCTCGCCGCAGGCCACGACGAAGTCGAGGCCTAAGCGTTCGCGCAAAGGAGGCAGATGGGCCGCGATGGCCTCGCGCCCCGAGCGCCCCATAATGTCGCCGCAATACAGAAGTTTCATGGGCTGTCTTTACTGTGCGGGCCCAAAGGTCAGCAAGCGTTTGTCGGTAACTACGCCATCAAGCGCAGCATCGGTTGGCTCGGTTGGGATGAGATCTGTTTCTTGTTCGTCAAAAGCGATTCCAATTGCCATCACCGATTTGACCGATCTCATCGCGCTGAGCGTTCGATCATAGTACCCCGCGCCATAGCCCAGACGCTGGCCTTTGGCATCAAAGGCCAGCAACGGAATTAGCAATACGCTGGGTTCAATGACGGCCGCCGATGACCGCGGATGAAAGGTCCCAAAGGGACCCTGCTCCAACGCATCGTCTGGGGCCCAACGGCGAAACACCAGCCGATCACCGCGTTGACCTGTAATCGGCAAACAAGCCACGGCCCCATTTTGATGCAGCGCTGTGAGGCCTAAGCGGCAATCGATCTCGGAGCCGATAGGCCAATAGCCTGCTATTATTTTTCCGCGCACGTCGGGGAATTTGGCGGTTAGATTGGCTGCCAAGGCCTGTGCCGCGACTGCGCCCCGCGCCGCAAAAACATCGTGGCGAGTGGCCAGGGCACGGCGTCGGAGTTCGATTTTTGCGGATTGTATCGCGGCAAGAGGCATTAGAATTGAAAGCACCGCGTCAATAATCGAAGAAAGTGGAGCCGCCAAAGCCGTTGGCTGTCGTGACCGTCCATTGGGCCACGGTGATAGGTGGGCGCCGCGTAACGAGACCGGAATCCCGCCAGAGACAGCTCCCTATGAATAAACTATCGCCCCTGGGGTTCACAGGCCTTACGCACCCAGCAGCTCCACCGTCAACTTAAGGTCGTTCGAGGGCAACCGCAATGTCTTCGATTCGCTTGCTCAAACCATTGAGCAACGACGCAATGCCGGTATCGATTTTGTCCTGAGCGGCTTTGCCCACAGAACTTTCGGCTTCCAACTTGGCGGTGGCATCAGCTAGCTCGTCAGCGACAGTCAATGCGACCATCACCATCATCATCGTGTCATTGACTGAACCTGTGTTGACCGCCAGCTGCTGCGACTGTTCATCGAGATAACGGCCCAGCCGGGCCAAATGAGCTTCTTGGCCGTCATCGCAGGCGATCTGGTATTGCCGCCCCCGAATGGTGATGGAAACCTGGCCCACTCTATTGGTCCTTCAACGCCGTATTGATGCGGCCAATCACCTGATCAAGTCGCGACGAAACACGACCCACGGCCTCGCGCAAAATGGCATTCTCGCGCTGGCCGGCCGATATCTTCTGCTCAAGCTGAGGAACTTCTGCCAGGCGCGGAAGTTCGGGCGTCAGGCGTTCAGCCGCGCGCTCAAGGCGCATCACTGCTCGATCGAGTTTCTCGACGGCGGCGGCGACCGGGCTTGGCGGATTGTTTTTTATATCTTTCAACGGAATAGCCGAAATTGCTCTTGTAGCGAATGAGCATAAATTGGGCCGCTGCCGCCGTCAACAAAACCTCATCGCAAGAGACCTAGGCAAGGTGCGGCCTGCCATTTATATGTTCGCCCACACTTCAACACTGCGCCGCATTGGCGTTTGTTCTTAAGCAAGGACCAGTCATTCCATGAAAATCTCGACCCGGGTGAAGAAAATCCTCGATTGCTATGACAGCGATAACCCCGGCACCAAAACAAACCTTGCCCGCATTTTGATGCAGGGAAAGCTCGGCGGCACCGGCAAGTTGGTGATCTTGCCCGTCGATCAAGGTTTTGAGCACGGCCCCGCGCGCAGCTTTGCGCCCAACCCGGCGGGCTACGCGCCGCACTATCATTGGCAACTGGGCATCGACGCCGGCCTGTCGGCCTTTGCCGCCCCGTTAGGCATGATTGAAGACGGTGCCAGCACTTTTGCAGGCGCAATTCCGACCATCTTGAAGGTCAATAGCGCCAACTCGCTCAGCACCGAAAAAGACGCCCCCACCCAGGCCATTACCGCCGGAGTGCATGATGCGCTTCGTTTGGGCTGTTCGGCCATTGGCTACACGATTTATCCGGGCTCGGATGCGGCTTACGACATGATGAACGACTTGCGCGAGCTGACGGCCGAAGCCAAAGCAGCCGGCCTGGCTGTGGTGGTGTGGTCGTACCCTCGCGGCAAAGGCGTGAGCAAAGACGGCGAGACCGGCTTTGATGTCGTGGCATATGCGGCGCACATGGTCGCACTCCTGGGTGCGCACATTATCAAAGTGAAACTGCCCACTGCTCACCTCGACCAGCCGGAAGCCAAAAAGGTTTACGAGGCCAGCAAAATCCCCAGCAGCACCCTCACAGAGCGCGTGCGCCATGTCGTGCAAAGCTGCTTCAATGGTCGGCGCATTGTGGTGTTCTCGGGTGGCGGCAAAAAGGGCGAAGACAGCCTGTTTGAAGAAGCCAAAGCCATTCGCGACGGCGGCGGAAACGGCTCGATTATCGGCCGCAATTCGTTCCAACGCCCCTACGACGAAGCTATGACGCTACTGGGCAAGTTGGTCGATATCTATAAGGGTAAAGAAGATTAACCCCCCAGACCAACTCCACCGCTCAAGACTTTATATCCTCACACCACCGGAGATTCCGGATCTAAAGGTCTTTGCGCGCCTGCTCGAGGAGACTCTGGCGGCGGGCGATGTGGCGTGCCTGCAATTGCGGCTAAAGGGCTGCGACGATACTGCCATTCGAACGGCCGCCCGAGCGCTCATGCCCATCTGCCACGCCAACGACGTGGCTTTCATCCTGAATGACCGCCCCGACCTGGCGCGCGACTTGGGCTGCGATGGCGTTCACATCGGCCCCGATGACATGCCCTACAAGCAAGCGCGCAGCATGATGGGTGCGGATGCCATGATTGGCGTGAGCTGCAAGAACTCGCGCCATCTCGCCATGGAGTTTGCCGAGCAAGGGGCCGACTATGTCGCTTTTGGCCCATTCTTTGAATCGACGACGAAGAACGTCGCCGACGTTGAGCCCGCCGACCCCGAAGTACTCAACATTTGGGCCGAGACCACCAACGTGCCGTGCGTGGCCATTGGCGGCATTACGGTCGCGAATTGCGAGCCCCTGATTGCCGCCGGTGCTGACTTCTTGGCCGTCTCAAGCGGCATCTGGAATTACGCCGACGGACCGGCCGCGGCTGTCAAAGCCTTCAATGCAAAATTTATAGCGGAACAATCTTCGTAGCCACCGGGGCCAGGCTCAGCTTCGCCAGCTTCAGGTGCGCCCAGGCGAACGGAAGGCCGATGATCGTAACCGCCAGGCCCACGGCAGCGATCAGGTGCCCCAGCGCCAGCCACCACCCCGCCAAAAGAAACCAAAGAATATTACCCAACGCGCTCAGCGCGCCTGGGTCCTGGTCTTGGACCTGACTACCAAAGGGCAGGAGCGTGTATCCGGCGATGCGCAAAGCCGCAGGCGCCCATGGCAAGCCAACAATCGTAATGGCCATGATCGCGGCAGCGATCAGCCAGCCGATGGCCATCGGCAGCCCACCAAAAACGATCCACAGAATGTTGAGAATGAGGGTCATCGATCTATCTCCGCTAACTCAAAAATGAGACTCTACTTCAACGACTTAGAATCAAAACCTCAGAGTTTGATTCAAGAGCGTTTTGGCTTCCGTCTAGCTGCAAGCTTCGACTGATTTGCCTTCAGTTGCGCCTTCACCAACTTGGTGATCAGGCCATAGGGAATGGGCTCATCATAGGGAAATTTCAAATTGCCTTTTGGGCCTGCATAACGTGCAGCAAGTTTCTTCAGTTTGGGGTCGCGCGTCGGCGGGAAAAGCCCGATGTGGGATTTGAAGGCTGCGAAGTAAGCGACGATACCGCCTTGCTTGTAAGACGGGATGCGATAGCTAATCCCCTCCTCGGCGTCGGGCACTGCTTTGCGCACAACGCCGCGCACCTTTCTGAGTAGCCTCTGAACCTTGGGCGGAAAACCTGAGATGTAAGTCGCAACAGTATCGGATTTTTTCATGCCACAGGGGCCCACAGAACGTCGGTAATGTCTGACGCATGTGACGCTAGGATAACCAAGCGGTCAAAGCCGAGTGCGCATCCCGATGAGGGCGGCAAACCGGCATCCAAAGCAGCCAGAAAGTCCTCGTCCATCGCCGGCGCGGTTCCATACAAATCTTGATGCATTTTGCGGTCATGGGCAAAGCGGCGGCGCTGCTCAGACACGTCGGTCAATTCGCCAAAGGCGTTGGCGAGTTCGACCCCACAAGCATAAAGCTCGAAGCGCTCGGCGACACGCGGGTCGGCGGCTTTGCGCTGGGCTAATGCAGCCAGACAGGCCGGGTATTCGTATAAAATGGTTGCCCGCCCCTCGCCCAACTTGGGTTCGACTTTATCAAGCATCACCCGGAAGAAGATGTCCTCCCAGGTATCCGACACTGACGCCTGAACACCCGCCTGTTTTGCGGCGCTTCGCAAACGATCGGGGTTAGGCATCGGCGCGTCGGGGTTATCGATGCTGGCCAGTAAATCAATGCCCGCATACGTGGCAAAGGCCTGTTGAACCGTTAGCCTTTCGGGTTCCAAGTTCGGGTCGCACACCTTGCCGTGCCATTTCAGCAAGCCATCATGAGCCTGCGTCCGCTGGGCCGCTTTGACTACCATGCCCAGAACGCCTGCGCAGTCGCGCATCATCGCCTCGTATGTCTCGTTGGCGCGGTACCATTCCAGCATGGTGAATTCGGGGTGGTGCAATGGGCTGCGCTCGCCATCGCGGAAAACGCGGGCCATCTGGTAAATCTTGGTCATTCCGCCCACCAGCAGCTTCTTCATGGCAAACTCGGGAGAGGTATGAAGCGCTCGAACGCTGGCCCCTTGCGCCAAGGGCTCGTGCAGCGTGGTCGTCAGGGCCTGGATATGGCGCTCGATTCCGCCCGAAACTTGCAAAATGGGGGTTTCCACATCGACAAACCCCTCGGCCTGAAAATAAGCGCGCACGGCCTTGAGCCCAGCGCGGCGGCTGTCGAGGAATGGGCGGCGGCGGGCCAGGCTTTCGGGGTGCCACCAAGGAGATTTCAGGGACATAGCCTAGGTTTCTCCTCGGTTGCGCGGGCTAGGTCAACCTGTTACAAGCGCCCCGCTTTTCCCAAGCAAAATCAACGCAAACCTCAATTCTTACTCTCTAGGCGCACCGATGAAGATTCAAGCCAATACCATGCGCGGCGGCATGGTGATCGAACACCAAGGCAAGCAATGGACTGTTTTGAAAATCCAATTGTTGCAACCCGGCAAGGGCGGCGCCTTTATTCAGGTGGAAATGCGCGATGTCGCGACCGGTACTAAGTCGCAAGACCGTTGGCGCACCGCCGATACCGTCGAGCGCCTCGAAGTGCGCGAAATCGATTGTTCGTTCTTGTTCCGCGATGGCGATGTTTTCACCTTTATGGACTCAACCACCTTCGACCAATTCAACGTACCGGGCGAACTGCTGGGCGAAAAAGCCGCCTTCCTGCAAGACAACATGGAAGTCTCGGTCAACTTCATTGAAGGCAAGGCCGTGGCCGTGAACTTGCCGCAGTCGGTAACGCTGAGAATTGTTGAGGCCGATCCGGTGGTCAAAGGCCAAACCGCGTCGTCTTCTTACAAGCCCGGCTTGCTTGAAAACGGCTTGAAAATCATGATCCCGCCGTTCGTCACATCGGGCGACCGGATTGTGGTGAACACCGAAGACATCACCTACGTCGAACGCGCCAAAGACTAGCGCAGCGAAACCCGAAGGTATTTCAGCATGGCGCTTCGCTCGGCCCTGATGACAGTGATGGTCGCGGCCGCCGAGAAGGCCGCCAAAGCGCTGAAACGCGACTTCGGCGAAGTCGAGCAATTGCAGGTCTCGCGCAAAGGGCCCAGCGATTACGTCTCGGCGGCTGACATCAAAACCGAAAAGATGCTGGTGGCGGAGCTGACAAAAGCCCGCCCGCATTTTGGTTTTGTGCTTGAAGAAGGCGGCACCATTGCAGGAACCGATACCGAGCACCGCTGGATTATCGACCCCATCGACGGCACCACGAACTTTTTGCACGGCATTCCACATTTCGCGATGTCGATCGCGCTCCAGCGCGGCGATGAGATTATGGCCGGGGTCGTTTACAACCCGATCACCGAAGATTGGTTCATCGCCGAAAAAGGCATTGGCGCATTTCACAACAATCGGCGCATGCGCGTCTCGGCCCGCCGAAACTTGGATGATGCGGTAGTGGCCACAGGCATTCCGCACAAAGGCTGCCCCGGCCATGACGTTTTCATTCAACAATCTCAGCGCGTCATGAGCGCCACGGCCGGCATTCGCCGTTTTGGCACAGCGTCGTTGGATTTAGCATTCGTTGCGGCTGGGCGCTTTGATGCCTATTGGGAAATGGGCTTGAAGCCCTGGGATATCGCCGCTGGCGTATTGTTGGTCCAAGAAGCTGGTGGCTTTAGCGCTGACCTCCATGGCCCCGGTAGCCCCCTGCTGACGGGTAACATCCTGGCCACCAACGCCGACCTACACAGCCCCTTGCGCAAATGCATTTTGGGCCAATCCTGACCTTGGATTGCGCAGCACCCCTCGTCATAATTAAGCCCTAGGTTTCGTACATAACTGCTTAATATGTTTAAGATAACTGAGTTTGGGGATTTGTGTGGGTTGTACCGCGTGAAGGCCCTGATGTACGGTGAGCATGGGCATACCCGGCCGCCGCAAATAATGCTGGGGGCGCGTGTGACGGGCAATAACCAAGGCCAACGACAGTTGACGATGACAATGAGCAAGCCATCGAAATCTTTCTTATCCACGTTGATGCTGGGAACAGCCCTCGCCTGTTTCAGCGGTGGGGCGTTCGCGCAATCATCGTCCGCGGTCACAGTTGACCTCAGCGCCATTGATCCGCCACCGGCCGCGACGTCAGGTCGCATCGTTTTGCGCCCGCCTATGGGCACAGCTCCGGTGACCAATCTGCTGTCTCTGCGCGCTCCCGAGCCAGTAAAAGCTGTCGAACCCGTAAAGAAAGCCGCACCAAAACCAAAGCCGGTTGTTGCGCAAGCCGAGCCGGCGCCGATGCCCGCAGTTGAGCCCGCGCCAGCTAAGAAGCCCGAACCTGCGGCTGTGGCTGCAACGCCTACCCCGGCACCGGCCGCAAAAGAGCCCAAGCCTGCTGCCCCCCTGACCCCGCCAGCGCCCGTTGCACCTGTTGCCGCAACGGCGGCAAAGCCAGCGCCAGCGCCTGCTCCGGCTCCGGCTCCTGCCCCAGCTCCTGTAGCATCTCCCGTGGCTGCAAAACCTGCGCCAGTGCCGCCATCGGCTGCGCCAACAAGCAACGCAACGGTAGCAGTGCCGTCGGCTGCGGCTGCGCGCAGCGCCAAGCAAGAACCCGTCGGCCCAGTGGCCTCGCCTTTGCCCGACAATCAGCAAACAGCGGCTCTGCCGGCCCAAACAAAAGCGCAAGTGATTACAACGCCGGCTGAAGATATTGCAGCCTCGCTCACTATTCCTTTTGCGCCGGGTATCATCGAGATCGATGTGAGCCGCCAAGGCACAGTGAAAGACTTGGCCCAGCGCATGAGCGCCGATAAGTCGTTGCGCGTGCAGTTGATGGCCTACGCCACGGACCCCGAGAAAAACACCAGCAAGGCGCGCCGGTTAGCACTTGATCGCGCCATCGCCATTCGCAACATGCTGATTGAATCCGGTGTTGAACGCACACGCATCGAAGTGCGCGCACTGGGCGACCAGGGCGAAGGCGGTAATCTCGACCGAGTTGATGCGGTTGCCATCAAACGTTAGGACTAAACTCAGCGGTCGTTCTTTAACAACGCGAGATCAAACACGCGATGACGAGTAGCAAGACCTACCTCACGCGCATGGTGCTGTTTCTGATTGTCGTCGGTCTTGGCGCCGCACTGATGGCCGAGAGATTGCTCGGGATTTTCTTGGTCAACCCGCTGCTCAACGGCGCCATTTTTGGCGTCATCCTTGTCGGCATCATCTTGAACTTTCGCCAAGTGATTTTGCTGGGCCCCGAGATGCGCTGGCTGGACAATTTCCGCAGCTCGCTGGCCACCGATAGCACCATGCTTTCTGAGCAGCGCACTGACACCTCGGAAGATAAAATTCAGTTGCTCTCGCCCATGGCTCGCATGTTGGCCGACAGGCGCGGTAAAGGGCGCATAAGCCTCAGTGCCCCTGCCCTGCGAACGTTGCTCGATGGCATTTCATCGCGCTTGGGCGAAAGCCGCGATTTGGGGCGTTACTTCACAAGCCTTTGTATTTTTCTCGGATTGCTTGGCACTTTCTGGGGTTTGCTGGGTACGATCAACGCTGTCAGCGACGTGATCAAAAGCCTGACCGTGTCCGGCACCGATGTCACCGCCATGTTTGACGAGTTGAAAACCGGCCTTGAAGCGCCGTTGTCGGGCATGGGCACCGCGTTTTCGTCGTCGCTCTTCGGGTTAGCGGGCTCTTTGGTTTTGGGCTTTCTCGATTTGCAATCGGGCCAGGCCCAGAACGCATTTTTCAACGACCTGGAAGAATGGCTGTCGGGACTCACCCGATTATCGTCGGGCACCGCGGTTAGCGAAGGCGAGCAAAGCGTGTCGGCTTATACCGAGGCGTTATTGGAACAGACCGCCGAAAGCCTAGATCAATTGCAACGCATTTTGGCGCGCACCGAACAAAGTCGTGTGGCATCGAACGAACACTTTATCGCGATGAACGAAAAGCTCACGACCCTCACGGAACAAATGCGTATTGAAACGCAAGTTCTGCTGCGATTGGCCGAAAACCAAAAAGAACTTACGCCGATTCTGAAGCGAATGAACGAAACGCCGCTTGTCCAAAGCCAAAGCGCAGGCATGGACGAAGCCACGCGCAACCATATCCGCAATATCGATGGCGCGCTTGTGCGGTTGGCTAACAATCTCGAATCTGGCCGCGAAGACATGGTGCGCGAGATGCGCTCAGAGATCAAATTGCTGGCCAAGACCCTTGCGGCCAACGAGCGCCGCGACGACGCGACGAGCGACGATTAAGGGAACAGCATCGGTGCGCGCCACTCATCGTCGGCCCCATGAGGTCATCAACATTTGGCCCGGATGGGTTGATGCCCTATCGACGTTGCTCATCATTTTTATCTTCGTGTTGCTGGTTTTTGTGTTGGGTCAGTTCTTTCTGGGCCAAGCATTGTCGGGCCGCGAGCAAGCCCTGAGCATCTTGAACAAGCGGGTCGCCGAAATGGGCGAGATGCTGTCGATGGAACGCCAAAACCGCAGCGAACTTGAAGGCAGCGTTGCGCGTTTGTCCGATCAATTACGCGTGGCCAATCAAGATCTCGGCATGTTGACCCAACTGCGCATCGACTATCGCGATTTGGAAGGTCGGTTCGCTGAAACCTCCACGCAGGCCGGCCAACTTAAATCGTCGCTGGATGCGGCCGTCAAACAAGCGGCGAGCGATAGCAGCACATTGGCCAAGCAAGCCGAACAACTGGCCTTGATGCAAAATCAAGTCAAAGCGCTTGAAGCTCTGAAGTCGGAGTTAGAAAAACAAGTTGCCGGCTTGGGTGCGAAAACAGCGACTAGCGACAGCGCGATTGCCGCCGAACGCCGCCTGACAGCCGATGCGCAGGCCCAAGCCGCGCTGATGAGCCAACAGTTACAAGAGGTGCAACAAGAGCTGGCGCGCTTAGCCGCAACCTTGGACGCCTCCGACAAACTCTCGGCGGCTCAAAAGGCGCAAATTTCGGATCTGGGCAAACGCATGAACCGCGCGCTGGCGGGAAAAGTGCAAGAACTGCAGCGCTATCGCTCGGAGTTTTTTGGCAAATTGCGCGATATCTTGGGCACGAGACCCGGCGTCTCGGTTGTCGGCGACAGATTTGTCTTTCAGTCCGAGGTGTTATTTGCTTCCGGATCGTCGGAACTGGGCGTCGAAGGTCAGCGACAGTTAGTGCAATTGGCCCAGACGCTGATTGAGATCAGCAAGCAAATCCCCGCCGAGGTGAATTGGATTTTACGCGTCGATGGCCACACCGACACTGTTCCCATTTCAACGGCCGTTTTCCCCTCGAATTGGGAACTCTCGGCGGCCCGCGCGCTATCGGTGGTGAAGTTCTTGGCCGCCCAGGGCATCCCGGCCGAGCGACTAGCCGCGGCCGGCTTTGGGGAATTCCAGCCCCTCGACAAGACCAACACCCCCCAGGCACGAGCCAAAAACCGCAGAATTGAGCTAAAATTGGACCAACGCTAAACCCTCAACCGAGCCTTGAACCGGCTGGGCTGAGCCTGTATAAGGCGCGCTCTTTTGCCGGATTGAGCCGTGCAAATCAGCCAATATAAGGTGCCCTTGCGGCACGGGATTAGACGATGAAAAAAGACATTCACCCCGATTATCACGATATCAAAGTCGTCATGACCGATGGCACCGAATACATGACCCGCTCGACATACGGCAAAGCCGGCGATGTGCTGCGATTGGAAATTGACCCCAAAACTCACCCAGCGTGGACCGGTGTTCATCGCCTGAACGACGCTGGCGGTCAGTTGGCCAAGTTCAATAAGCGCTTCAAGGGCTTTGGCGAGAAAAAGTAGTTAATCAATACAACTACTACATATAGTGGCCGCATCGGTATCGATGCGGCCTTTTTTGTGTTATTTTGCAACCGCGAATAGGCCAAAACGTTAATAGTCATCAAAACGCCATTTGAATCCGAACAAATGGGGTGACCGAACAAAGGGTCAACGACGGCCGCGTTGTTTGAGGATGACTGAAACGTTGTTAACGGAGAGCCCTGCGGGGTCCAGACCGCCATGTGCGCGTTGCTTGCGATAGTTCAATTTGAAGTTCATTTTTTCCAAGACGGCCGCTGGATGCTGCAATCCCGGTTTCCGGGAGATGAACGCCAGGCAGCTATTCGCGATGCCGTCAGCGTCGAAGCCAGCACGCGCCGCCCAACCAAGGTCGTCAAAGAAACTTACATTCCGCACGAAAACCGCAGTGAAACTGTGACGATCTATACCGGGCCGTTGCTGAAAGCCGCGATGGATAAATCCAAAGCGCTTCAAGGCATTCCCCCTCCTGCTCGCGTGATGTCCCGTCCGGGAAAAAGCGTGCCGCAAACAACACATGCTAAAACAGCAGCGCCAAGACTGGGACCCAACATCGGCGACCTATTCTGGCGCAGCATCATCTCGATGGGCCTGAGCCTCACGGCCGCGACAATCGTCACAGCAATGGTGTCGTGGTTGATGACCCACCTGCCCGATTTTGGGATCGCCATTGATGCTGGTAAATCCTCGGCGATCCTGACGCTCACGTACGCCGTGGTTTTTTTGCTGGGCGTCATGTCGATGTTCCGTTTTGGGACGCCAATTAAGCGGCTCATATCGAATCTATGGCAAAGCGCCTACACCGAAACAACGCAGGCAAAACAAACTCTGCGGGCCAAGCTTCCGGGCTTGCGTCTAAAGTCAAAACGCTCGACGCAGGCCGCTTTCGAACAACAGCAAACTTTGGCCGAAATGAAGTTGCGCCGGGGTGACCCAGCCCCAACGGTAGACGATGACCATGCGAACCTTGATGTGGTCGTGATTGATGAAATGCCAAGTGCTGTCCAACAACTCAGCAAAGCAGCACCCGAGCCCGCTCAACAGCAAGCAGCATCACCTCAAGAGGCACAGTTTACGCCCCTTCCAGCTAAGCTCGAAGTCGAGTTGCCCAAACCACTTGATGACAGTGCTGAAGCATCGTTCGAAGCCGGCCAGGTGAGCCCAGCCGCTCCACTGCCGCCTACGGCGAAAGGTGTAGTGCCGCCTTCAGCGACATTTAGCCCAGCTATAAATGAACTTCAGCGCAGCATGGCTCTGCGCTTCGTCACCGAAGTCATTTTACCGCAGATTGGCCGCGCGCAAGATGACCCAGTGGCGCGTCGTGGCGCCGCGCTTTTCCTGACTGGTGCAATGACTCAGCTCGCCGGCAGTTCGAACCTCAACCCGCCATTGACGATGAATCTGATTTCAACGTCGGTCATGGCCGCCCTACCGCGACATGCCTTTGATGCATTTATGAACCAATACGACACGCATGTATCTAATCCCAGCAATGGCGCAATTATTGATGATGGCCGGCAAGCGATGTCGCGGTTTCTTGGCGGTCAAAAAAATGAAGGCGCTTTGGCGCTTAGCCTCAAGGCATGGCGCGTTCCCATGCCTGCGGTCCTTGCGCCATCGCAGGCAAATCGCGCGAATAATTCCGCTACCCCAACGGACTATTATTTGCTTACCGAATTTAGAAACAGCGACGCGTTCATGATGGATTTCCACAACCATATTGTTCGCCAAGCCGTCGAGACAAGCGATGGGCGTGAAATCAAACATACCGGTCGGGGCATCCTTGCGCGTTTCGAGTACGCCGATTTAGCGATACAAGCCGCGATGTCGATTGCCGCGAAAATCAAATCCTCACCCGGCGTACCTCAAGGCGTGTTTGTCGCTGTGGCGTTAAACGCAGGGTTCGGTGCCGTCGACGACCCGCTTCTCTCGTCAACCATCACGAAAAGCGCGCAAACCGTTCTTGATACCGTCGCCTCAGGTTCAGTTGTGTGCGACGCGCACGTGCTTGCAAACGCCCACGCGACTTCACATTTGGTCAGCCGCCCGTTGACTGGCAATTGGCTCTTATTGAACGAGAAGTCGCTCGTCACTGCCGTTGGTTAAGTGGCATGATCTGAGGCGCATTTAAAACGTGAAACTTCGTCCGCAGCAGTTCATTAAGAGCATGATTTCCAGAGCTTTTTTGGGTGTCTGCTCGCCTCAAGATCGAAGAAAGCCGCCAAGCAAGTTAATTCGCCCAATGGTTGAATAATGGTCTGGCGTATGGCAGTTTCCGAGGCGAATGGGAGTTCTCTATCTGATGGAGGTCGTTACTTAAGCGATCCTTAGAGATTTTATAACACCTTCAATAGAAGTGTCTGAGGCAAAAAAGGCCCGGAATATGTAGGGTTGGCTTAGCGTCTGTAGGTCGTGATACGTCACGCCGCAAAGCTTTCAACTCAAAATTTAAAATAGGCGTCTTGATCGGGCCATGGCTCGCGACAGCTACGAAGTTTACTACTACCAAAACAGTCGCTGGTCGGTTCACGCCAGCTACGAAGCAGACGCGCGAGAGGAATCCGTCGCCGAGGCGATGAACGTCGAAGCGAAGTTCGGCTATCCGTGTCGAGTCATCAAAGAGACATTTTTTCCCGAGACAAACACGTCTGAAGAAGTGGTCGTTTGGCAAAGTGCAAAAGCCAAAAAGATGGCCGATTCAGACAATATGTTTGGCAACAAGCAACAGGCTGCGCCTGCCAAACCCGCTGCCAAAAAAAGCCCCCCTCCGCCGCCGCCGCCAAAGCGCGACGAGAAAAAGCCAAAACGCCCGCCGCCGAGTCCGATCAAAAAATCAACGGGCAAGGCCAAGAAGAAGAAAACGAAAAAAGGCTTTTTCGGAAAATTGCTGACATCGATCAGCATCAGCGCCGCCGTTGCTATCGGTTCGGCCGCGTTTACCGTGTTGTTGATTTTGTATCTGCAAGATCAATCGTACATCGCCCCCGAGAATCGTACGCCGATCATTTTCGGTACATTTGTGACGGTGTTTTTCGTCACGTTGCTCTACTCATTGAACCGAGAGTTCAGCCTGCTTGGCACAGCTTTGAAATCTGAAGCCGCGCCGGCGCGCGCCAGTTCCGCAATGCAAAGTCCCATGATGCGCGCCGCAGCAGCCCCGCCGACGCAAGATGCTGAGTTCGACCAAGTTGAGATCGAACGGGGACAAGAAATAGACGAAGAATTTGAAACCGAAACCGCCGAGGACGAAGACGCAGAGTTGCCGGCCGAACTTGATGCGGACATGACAGAGACGACGGAACCTGAGGCCTCGCAGCCAGCGTCGGAGCCAGAACCTGAACCACAGCCTGAGCCAGTACGAGCGGAACCTCAACCAGCGCCTCAAGCTGTTTCGAAGCCTGAGCCAAAAGCGGAGAAAAAGCCGCCTGAGCAAAGCCCGAACGACGATGAAGCTCGGCAACTGTTTGCGGGCTTTGTCAATCAAGCGAACGCAACCGTGGCCAAAGAATTGGGTGAACTCAATGCTTTCTCACGTTTTGGGATGAGCCTGTTGCTGGCCGGCGCGGTGTCATCTCTCGGTCAATCCAAACGCCTCGGGCGCGAGCCTCAGCTCGCCGTGCTGAAACAAGGACTCAGCGGTATCGGCAATACGCCTGACCGGACGCAAACCTTCTGCGCCGAGCTACCCGGTTACGGCAAGAACCCGCGCTATACAGGTATGATTCAAAGCGGATCTAAATCCATGACCGCCTATTTGAAAGGCGATTCCAACGCCACCAATGGGATGGGAGCAATGTTGGCCGACTGGTCGAAGCCCGAAAAACGCCCGTCAGTGCCATCCGTCTTCACATTCCTCTTTACCGATATTGCAGGCTCGACCGCAATGACGCAGCAATTGGGCAATGCTGGCGCGCAAAAAGTAGTTCGTGCGCACAACACAGCGGTGCGCGGCGCGATTGCCAAAGTCAAAGGTCGCGAAGTCAAACATACAGGCGACGGCATCATGGCCGTGTTTAGTGATGCGGCCTCAGCAGTGAACGCATCAATCCAGATGCAGCGCGATATTGCCGCTCATAACAAAGCCAACCCATCACTTCCGTTAGTTGTGCGCATTGGGATCAACGCTGGTGAAGCTGTTGAAGAAGAAAACGATTTCTTTGGCGCTGCAGTGCAAATGACTGCGCGAACATGCTCAAAAGCCACCGATGGAAACATTTGGGTCACTCAGTCCGTCGTTGATGGCTGCAAAGGACAACGCTTGGGCTTTATCCCGCGCGGAAAGTTTGAAATGAAGGGCATCCAAGGTGCCCGCCCGCTTTATGAGGTCGGCTGGACCGAGAAGCACAAGAACGAACTGGCAGATCTTTAGCTTTTAAAAAAGCCTTCAGCGCCCTGTTTGGCTTTGCTCTTCTTTACGATTTCAGTTTCAGCGCGATTAATTTCGGCTTTAAGCTCGCCGATATATTCCAGCAAATCACCCACCGACATACGACCGAGGTCCTTTTTCTGTGGCTTCTTTTTAATGGGGTCAAGATCGTCCGTATCCATTTGATCCTCGCCGTCTTGTGCATCTGCGTTGCCCGTTTATAAATGCCGCTTCTCAAAAAAGGAACGCTGCGAATGGCCCCTACTCCGATTCCAAACCTCATGAGCGCGATTGAGATTAAAGCTCCGGGCGGGCCGGAGCAGTTAGTTCCGGCGCAGCGGCCTGTGCCAATTCCAAAACCGAACGAAGTGCTGATCCGCGTTCATGCTGCCGGGGTGAACCGCCCCGATGTTGTTCAGCGCTTGGGCCAATACCCCGCCCCACCTGGCGCCTCGGATTTGCCCGGGTTGGAAGTTGCTGGAACAATCGCAATCGTTGGCAGCAACGTGACCGGACTTGCGCTCGGCGACAAAGTTTGCGCGCTGTTGGCCGGTGGTGGCTACGCGGAGTATGCCGTCGCCGATGCAGGTTCGTGCTTGCCGATACCTGATGGATTTTCGTTCGTCGAAGCCGCTGCTGTCCCTGAAACCTTCATGACCGTCTGGCACAATGTTTTTGAGCGTGGCGGTCTGAAACCAGGCGAAGTTTTTTTAGTGCATGGTGGAACCAGCGGCATTGGCACAGCAGCTATTCAAATAGCCAAGCTTAAAGGGGCCACAGTCGTTGCCACAGCCGGGAGCGATGAAAAATGCGACGCCTGCACCAAACTTGGGGCCGACACAGTCATCAACTATCGCACCCAAGATTTTGTCGACGTTGCGCGGAACCTTCCCAGCAAAGGGGTGGATGTCATCCTCGACATGGTGGGCGGTGATTACTTTGGGCGGAATCTCAAATGCCTGAAACCTGATGGACGGCTGGTGATCATCGCGTTTTTAAACGGCGCCAAAACCGAGGTCGACCTTGCGGCAATCATGATGAAGCGCCTGGTGGTCACCGGCTCGACCCTTCGCGCACGCGACCTAAATTTTAAGGCGGGTTTGGCGAAAGCGATCAAACGCGAGCTTTGGCCTGCTTTTACCGCCCGCCAAATGCCCCCCCTCATCCACACGACATTATCCCTGGCTGAGGCCGCCACAGCTCACCGGCTGATGGAAAGCAGCGCGCATATCGGCAAAATTGTCCTAAAAATCGAATAATATCAGATATTTGACGAATGGTTTGACCCAGCCCGAATAAACCCGATATATACGACCTAACTCCTGTCATCCGGGTCTTGATTAAGCTAGCGACACGCCCGACTACGGCGCCCTACGCGTTGGTCAAGCCCATGACGCCTCGTTGACCCGAAAGGATTCTGCCATGGTGCTTCCATTGATGCCCAAGGCGACGGCTGTTTGGCTGGTTGAAAACACCGCCCTGACGTTCGACCAAATTGCCGATTACACCGGCATGCATGAACTTGAAGTCCAAGCCATCGCCGACGGCGAAGTTGCAGTGGGCATTGTTGGCGTTAATCCAACGACTAGCGGTCAATTGACGGTCGAGGAAATTGCGCGTTGCGAAGCCGACCCGTCGCTGCGTTTGAAAATGACCAAGACCGACATTCCGCTGCCCAAGGCACGTTCAAAGGGTGCGCGTTATACCCCGGTCTCGAAACGTCAAGATCGCCCAGACGCCATCAATTGGATTTTGAAGCATCATAACGAACTGACCGACGCGCAAATTTCGCGCCTGCTCGGCACAACCAAAGCGACGATTGCCAGCGTGCGTGATCGCACGCACTGGAACGCGACCAACATTAAGCCGCAAAACCCAGTGACATTAGGCTTGTGCAGCGAAGCAGATTTGGAAAAAGCGGTGGTTTTAGCCCAACGTCGCGTGTCGAATGCGATCAAAGCCGAAGAACGCAAAAAGCGTCGCGAAGCGCGCGAGGCCTTGGCCGCACAACAAGCCGTGGATGGAAATTCAGCATCAAGTGATGCTGCTCCCGACTCAGCTCCCAGCGCCTGATCGACTAAAAAAACGCCCACCTTTTCAGGTGGGCGTGCAGAGACTTTGGGATCCGACCCCTGTTTCATCGGCCCGCGCATCAGGTATGAGCGTGCGGGCAAGATGAACGTCTGACGGGACGATGGGGGGGAGGTTAGTGAACCGCCATCTTTTGCAGTTCATCTTTTATTTTGAGCTTTTTCCGCTTGAGATCGTGAACGCGTGTTTCGTCGGGGTGAGGTCGTCTTGCTTCGTCATTGATTTGAGATTCGAGTGCGGCGTGCTTTGCCTTTAAAGACTGAGTTCTCACGTCTTCCATCATTCGCTCTCCCTTTGACTGAGTAGCCCCTCATCATAGCCTTTTCGACGAGATCACGGGAGAGCGTGCCTAAGCTATTGACGAAAACAGGTTTTGCACCGCAATAAAGTTGCGCGGGCCATACGCCAAAACTTGGGTCGGCCATATATCGTGCGGAGTCGCGTGGTATTTGCCCCTAAATCGGGCTTTTTTCGGTGCGTCGACTTCCCCACCGACGCTGTATAAGGTTTTGCAACGCCATTTAAGCTGGCAGACGATTCAGGGACGCTGAGATTTTCGCCACATGCAAGGAACGCAAGAACAACTCAAAGAGAAGTTGGCCCAACTTGAACTGGAGCACCGCGACCTTGATGAAGTGATTCAGACTTTGATGGCGCAGGCAGATTTTGATCAAATCAAACTGTCGCGTTTAAAAAAGCGCAAGCTGTCGCTGAAAGATCAAATCGCATCGCTGCGTAATCAGATGATCCCCAATATTATCGCCTGACCGGGCTATACGTTGCCGCCGCGCAGCAAATGATCGGCACGTGCCATGGCTGTCAGCGCACCTTCGTTTGTGCTCAGCACAATAGCGGACACCGACAACACAACCGACATATCAATGCCGCCGACATTGAAACCCGATTCAAGACAATGATCGCGAACCGTGCGCGAGATGTGCGTCTCGTCAATTGGGCCCGCGGGCAGTTCGGCCAAACCCACCAGCGACGAACCGCCGGCAAAGCCAAGGATGCGAAACTTAAACTGGCCCGGACCATGAGCGACGGGTTGGCCAATTCCAGGCTGGAGATGAGGTGACGGCGCAAATTCAGCGCGGCTCATGCGTTGGGCAAGATCGGCAAGCAATGTATTGGCGGCCAGCAAACCCGAACTGCGGCGCACATCTTCAAACGTGCTGAGGTAGGCCATCACCAAAACCCGCGCCACATCGGTGCTGTTGGGTTCGGATATAATTTGCGAGAGGCGACCAATCAGCTGCTCGGCCGCAATAACCTCACCGTCAGCGGTTGCCGTTAAATCTCGTTTTGCGGCGTTGGCGCTTTCTAGGCGACGGACGGTCGCACGCATAAAGTTCACTTCGGCGACAAGGCTGGCCAAGGCGGCTTGGGTGGCGGGTGTAATTTGCTCGGCCGGAATGCCAAGAATAGTGATCCGATCGTCGACCGGTTTGTTCTTGTTGGTCACGCCGTAGGCTGCCGCCACCTTCTTCGGCGGCGGGCCATCGTCGCGGGCCTTGCCTTGGCTGCGACCTTCGTCGCGTGTTTTAATCAAACCAACGCTGGCTGGTTGCTGAATATCGTTCATGACTTACGCCTTGCGCGAGACTGCACGCTCGCCCGCCATTGAGAGTCGAAACAATCTATCGCAGCATCTCCGGTATTGGTTACTAACTGATAAAGAGCGCGGTTTGCTTGGCCTGAGGGGATCATTTTGTTGCGGCGGCCAAGGACTTACGGATAGATTGCGCGCTCAATCGCCGCCGCCACAAAGGGCGCCACAGCATGGCCAAGCCGACGAGCACCAAAGCCGCCCCGACCATCGGCATTATCATGGGAAGCCAGTCCGACTGGGACACCATGAAACACGCTGCCGACATTCTGAAAGACCTCAAAGTCACGTTTGAGGCCAAAGTCGTCTCGGCCCACCGCACGCCCGACCGCCTTTATAAGTACGCCACCTCGGCTGCCGGCCGGGGGCTGAAGGTGATTATCGCCGGCGCCGGCGGTGCAGCCCACCTGCCCGGCATGACGGCATCCATGACCGCGCTTCCGGTTTTGGGCGTGCCGGTGGAAAGCAAAACGTTGAAGGGGCTGGATAGTCTGTTGTCGATTGTCCAAATGCCCGGCGGCATTCCGGTGGGAACGCTGGCCATTGGCAACGCCGGTGCCAAAAACGCCGGGCTGTTGGCGGCGTCGATCATTGCGCTGTCGGACCCCGCTTTGGCCAAACGGTTGGCCGCATGGCGCGCCAAGCAAACCGCATCCGTGCCCGACTCTCCGGCCTAGTTGCACGTCATGGCGGCCTCTAAACCTTTAGCGCCTGGCGCAACGATTGGGATTCTGGGTGGCGGACAGTTGGGCCGCATGCTCGCCTTGGCCGCCGCGCAGTTTGGTTATCGCACGCACATCTTTTGCCCCGAGGCCGCCAACCCCGCGTCGCTTGTAGCCACCGAAGCCACATTCGCCGACTACACCGATGAAAAGGCCCTGGCCGCATTTGCTGCGGCGGTCGACGTGGTGACCTACGAGTTCGAGAACGTGCCTGCGGCCACGGCGCTGTTCCTTGAGAAGCACAAAGTGGTGCGGCCCTCGTGGCGCGCTTTGGAAATCGCCCAAGACCGCGCCAAAGAGAAGACCTTCTTTGCCGAGATCGGCGTGGCCACACCGCCGTGGCGCGCCGTCAACACCGAAGCCGAGTTGCGCGCAGCCGTGGCCGACATCGGTTGCCCGGCTGTGCTGAAGACCGCACGCCTCGGCTACGACGGCAAAGGCCAAGCCAAGATCAAGTCGCCCGATGACATCGCGGCCGCATGGGCTTCGATTGGCGGAGCCAAAGCCAAGACGCACATTGATGGTGGTGCGTTCGCGGTGCTGGAAGGCTTTGTCGACTTTGCGTGTGAGGTCTCGGTCATCGTGGCGCGCGGCGTTGACGGCGCGGTGCAAGCCTTCGACCCCACCGAGAACGTTCACACCAACCACATCCTCGACACCTCAACCGTGCCCGCGCGCATCAAGCCCGGAACATTGCTCAAAGCCATTACGGCGACAGGCTTGGCGGCCACGCGGCTTGACCTGGTGGGCCTGCTGGCCGTGGAGTACTTCGTCACCAGGGCCGGTGACATCATGGCCAACGAGATGGCCCCTCGCCCGCACAACTCGGGCCACTGGACGATGGACGCCTGCCAAACCGATCAGTTCCAGCAAATGGTGCGCGCGGTGTGCGGCCTGCCGCTGGTGGACCCGGCGCGCTTTGCCAACGTGACGATGAAGAACCTGATTGGCGATGACGTGAACGACCTGGCCGCCGACATGGCCAACGCCAATTCTCATGTTCACCTGTATGGCAAGGCCGAGGCACGCGCAGGCCGCAAGATGGGCCACATCAACCGCCTGAGCTGGCCCAAGACTTAAAGCGCCGCATTCTGCGTCGCAGCGACCAGTTCTACCAGTTAAGAGTGGCTTTTTACTGGCTGACCCCGCCGCAATGTGGCTGCGCGTGCTGCGGTGCGACATACCGCAGCGGTATATACCGGACGGCCGCAGACCCTTAACGCAGCGCCGCCAGAAATAAAACGGGAGGATGGGTCGGGGCATCAAAGCCCCGCGTTTTTACTCTGCCCCTGAATCCTCTCATCGCCGGTAGATGCTCTCGGGCTCAGCATCCGGTAGCCCAAAATACAAAGCCCAAGCATCACGACATTGGCGACAAAATCCAATGCCATCCAACCGTTTAAGATCGGCACGACAAAGACGAAATAGTAGTTGAACCAAAAAAATGGCAAAAGCGCCAAACCGTAAACAAAAAACGTGCGTCGCGTAAAAATACTGAACGCAGCGAAAAGCCCCGACAAAATCGCCTGCGCTCCGAAACACCCCATCAAAAGTCGGCTCGATGACGTATCGATATAATGCTCGGGTCTCAGAACAAGTTGCTCGACCATCCCCGGAAAAAACAGACACCAAGCGCCAAGACCCAAAAAAGGGACGGCGATCAGCCGCTGCAGCAAGATAGGATTTGCCAATTGAAGTCTCCGCAGTGGTAACCACGCGCGCTTAACCTAGGGCCGCTGTTTACGAACCTGTAGCTGAGTTGGTGTCGGCGTAAAAATTATTTTTGAGATTTACTTCTAACGCACCTTCAGCGATTTCAGACATCCTCCCTCACTTCGGCCGCTTGAATTTCTTGCGGGCGCGGTCGGACTTAATTCTGATCACGCAGTCTTCGACGTGATCGTTGATCAGCCCCATGGCCTGCATGAAGGCGTACACGGTCGTGGGGCCCACAAATTTCCAGCCGCGTTTTTTAAGATCTTTCGACAGTGCAATCGATACGGCCGAGGTCGATGCCGTTTGCGGCTTTGCTAAGCTCGCCGCAACGGGCTCGTGCCGCCAAATGTAAGCCGCCAGCGAGCCTTCTTGCTTCACTAACTTCTGTGACTGCTTGGCATTGTTAATGACCGCTTCGATTTTGCCCCGGTGGCGCACGATGCCCGCATTTTTCAGCAACCGCGTCACATCGCGTGCCGTAAACCGCGCCACCTGATTGAAATCGAAACCGCAAAACGCCGCGCGAAAGTTTTGCCGCTTGGCCAAGATGGTGCGCCAACTGAGGCCCGATTGAAAACCCTCGAGGCAGATTTTCTCGAACAAGCGCTGATCATCGTCCACCGGGAAGCCCCATTCGGTGTCGTGATAGTGCAGGTACTCGGGCGTGGCAGCGCACCAGCGGCAACGCGGTTTGCCATCGGGGCCGGCAATCGTTTTGCTCATCTCCTTGCACTCCACATCATGAGATCAGGCGGCAACGGTGTGGTAACATCGTTGGATCGCACGATACCATAATTGGCCCAAATGGGCTTTTCTCAGGTTTCTTTTTGCCGATAAAGCCCCTACAAAATAAGCGCACTGTCGTTGCCTCTGACGCGACCTGACTGACCTCAAACACTCGACCGCAGGACTTAAAGGTATGCCCGGCCCCCTTCACGGAATTCGAATTCTTGAAAACACCAGCGTGGTTTTGGGCCCCTGGGCCTGCCAGATCCTGGGCGATATGGGGGCCGAGGTTATTAAAATCGAAGCGCCGCGGGGCGATTCCAACCGCAGCTTGGGGGCCACGCGCACCACAAAAAACATGGCCGCGCTGTACCTAACGTGCAACCGCAATAAACGCAGCTTGGTGTTGGACCTCAAACAACCCGCCGCCAAAAAAGCATTCTTGGAACTGGTTAAAACCGCCGACGTTTTTATTCACAACAATCGCCCGCAAGCTATGACCAAGCTGGGTTTGGATTACGCGGCGCTGAAAGCCGTGAACCCCAAGATCATTTATTGCGGCAGTTACGGTTACGGCAAAGATGGGCCCTATGGTGCGCGCGGCGCGCTGGACGATTCCATTCAGGCCGTCAGCGGCGTGGCGATGCTGAATAAAATGGTGTTGGGCGAGCCGCGCTATTTGCCCACCATTGTTGCCGACAAAACCACCGCCATGACATTAGTGCAGGGCGTGTTAGCCGCGCTGTTTCATCGCGAGCGCACCGGCCAAGGCCAAGAGCTTGAAGTGCCGATGTTTGAAAGCATGGTGAGCTGGGTGATGGCCGAACACATGTGGGGCAATACGTTTGACCCCCCCATGGGCCCGCCCGGATACGTGCGGTTGATGAGCAAAGAACGCAAACCCTACCCGACCAAGGACGGCTACATCGCCATTCTGCCGTACCTGGACGCGCACTGGGAAACGTTCTGCAAACTGTCGGGCCGGCTGGAATTGATTGATGACCCGCGTTTTAAAACGCTGGCCAACCGTGTGGCCAACATCGACCTGACGTCGCAAGAAACCGCCAATACCATGATCACCAAAACCACCAAAGAGTGGATCGACATTTTTGGCGAAACATCCGTGCCGACCATTGTGGTGAACACGTTGGAAGAGCTGATTACCGACGAACACTTGAATGCCGTCGGCTTTTGGCAAACGGTCGATCACCCCACCGAAGGCAAATTAAAGCTGCCGGGCTTTCCGATCAATTTTTCGGAAACGCCTGAAAGCATTCGCCGTCATCAACCGCTGCTGGGCGAACACTCCACCGAGATCTTGAAGGAAGCGGGCCTGAGCCAAGCCGACATTGATCAGTTGGTGAAATCTGGGGCAACGTTGCAGGCGTGATGATTATCGTTCCTGGTGATCTTTCCGACCCTCGCATCATCGCGCTGCTTGAACTGCACGTCGCGCGGGCCCTGGCGACAGGGCCGCCAGAAAGCTGCCATGCCTTTGACGTTGCCGGGCTGCAAGTCCCTGAGGTGACATTTTGGGCCGGCTGGGAGGCTGAGCACCTGGCCGCCATTGGCGCACTGCTGGAATTGTCGCCCACACACGGCGAAGTCAAATCCATGCACACGGTCGAAGCGATGCGCGGGCGTGGCTTTGGTGATGCAATGCTGAACCATATTGTTTCGACAGCACGCCAACGGGGCTATCAGCGCCTCAGCCTGGAGACCGGCGCAATGGACTACTTCGCACCGGCGCGCGCGCTTTACGCGCGGCATGGCTTCATCGAATGCCCGCCCTTTGGCGACTACAAAATTGATCCCAATTGCGTATTCATGACTTTGGCGCTGCGATGAGCCATCCCACAAAATCGAAGACGCTGCTGCGCGTGAAGTCTGATCATGGTCATCACCGCGTCACCTACATCGAGTTGTTTTTCGATTTGGTGTTCGTGTTTGCTGTGACGCAAATTTCGCACTTCATGCTGGCCAACTTAACGCTGGAAGGCGTTCTTAAAACCAGCTTTCTGATGCTGGCGGTGTGGTGGGTGTGGATGTACACCTCGTGGGCCACCAACTGGCTGGACCCCGAACGCCCGCCTGCCCGCGTGCTGATGTTTACCATGATGCTGGCAGGCTTGGTGCTGTCGACGTCTATTCCGCAAGCCTTTGACGAGCGCGGCTTGGCCTTTGCCGCCGCCTACGCCGTCATGCAAGTGGGCCGCACGCTGTTTGTTTGGTGGGCCGTGCCGCACACCGAACCGATTTTAAAACGCAATTTCGCGCGCATCGTGGCATGGCTTGCGGTGGCCAGCGTGTTTTGGATCGCGGGCGGAATGGTCGACGGTCATGATCGTTATAAGCTATGGGGTGCGGCCTTACTGATCGAGTATGTCGGGCCCATGGCTCGGTTCTGGACGCCTGGCATAGGTGCATCGTCCGTCGACGACTGGAAGGTCGAGGGCGGCCACATGGCCGAGCGTTGCGCGCTATTCATCATCATCGCGCTGGGTGAATCGCTGGTGGTGACGGGCGCGACATTCGCAAACGTGCCATGGACCGCCGCAACCGTGACCGGCTTTGTAGTCAGCTTCGTGGGCAGCCTCGCCATGTGGTGGATTTATTTTGACAATGCTGTGGAAGTCGGCGCGGCGAACATTTCAAAAGCCACCGACCCGGGCCGCCTGGCACGCCTTTCATACACGTATCTGCACATTCCCATGGTTGCCGGAATTATTGTGTGGGCGGTCGCCGACGAACTGGTTTTAGCGCACCCCAACGGCCACACCGATTTCAAAGCCGCGCTTGTTATTCTGGGTGGTCCATTTCTTTTTCTGTTGGGCGCGATCTTGTTTAAAAAGAGTATCCGGGGCTGGTTTCAGCCCTCGCACTCGGCGGGCCTGGTCGCGTTGATTGGATCAGCGCCGCTGTCGATGTGGTTAGAACCACTCACCTTTGCGGCTTTGGTAACTGTGGTCTTGCTGATTGTCGCAGCATGGGAAACACTCTCACTGCGCCCCACGACTAAGCACGAACATTGAGGACACAACATGCTGCGGCATTTTGCATCGAAGGTGATGTTAGCCTTCTCGATTGTGGCGTCGGCCAGCGCTCAAGTGCCGCCGCCCGAGAACACCGGGCCAAACGCAAATGTTACCCGCACCGTGACCGGTAAAGTGACGTTTCGCACACTGAGTGATGGGCGTGTGCGCGGCGGTGAAGACTTTCGGTTGCTGGTGTATCCCGACGGCTCACGGCAAATTTTTATTTCCAAAGACTTCAAGGCCGTCAACGCGCAGCAAACCATGATTACGCGCGTCGATGCGCGGTTTCGCCCGCTGGAAACCTATGCCAGCTATTGGACGCGCGAAGGCTTTAAGGGCTCGATCTATGTCACCGTCAGCGGCACTGAATTGCGGGCTGTGTCGCAAGGGCCAAAGGGCCGCGCCGAGGATACGCGCCAAGTGCCCGACAACATTTCCGTCGTTCATCATGGCGAAGTGATGAATGGTTGGTATTACTGGGCCGAGGACGCCAAAGCTAAAGGCCAGCAATCATCCAACGTTTATATTCTGAATGCTGCGCCGCGTGGCGACGGGCAAGTGGCTGGGTTTTATACCGAGAGCAAGTTCACGCGCCTTGGCCCAGAAAAAGTGACCACGCCGGCAGGTACGTTTGACACGGTGCACTATCAACTCGCCGGCATGGAAGCCTTGGAGATGTGGATTGCCGGCGAGGACAAATTGCTGGTGCGTCAGACCGACACCAAGAACGATCGCGAATATGTGCTAACCGAGATGACCATATCGCCGCAGCGCTAAGCGTTTACCAGTCAAACCTGGGATCGATGGCAAAGTCGGCAGCGCCTGTCTTCACTGCGGCGATCATTTTCTGTTCCGGCACCACGCGACCAAACGCCAGTGCAAAGACGTCCAACGAGCGTTTTTGATTGTCGGCATTGAAGTCGCCGCACGCTTCGGGCACCACGAACACCTTGAAATCGCGCTGGCCTAAGTCACGCACGGTGCTTTCCACGCACATGCCAGTGGTCACGCCGCCGACAATGACGCAATCGCGGCCACGCGCGCGCAACCAGGGCTCAAGCTCGGTGCGCAGCACAGCCGAATAGCGTTGCTTGTTGATGATCAAATCGCCGGGAAGCGGTGCGATTTCGGGCATGATATCGGCGTCGGGCATATCGGCCCGCAGGTCGTTATTCTTTTTCAGGCCGGGGCGCAGTTCAGCCGTCAGTAATCCGCCGTCGGCATAGTCGGGCGCAAACGCCATGCGGGTATAGATCACCGGAATTTTGGCGGCGCGGCACACGGGCAACAGGCGCGCGGCACTTTCGACAGATGGCTTGAGGACCGACACGTCCCTGCCCCGGCGCCCCGACGAGCCTTGCGCCCCGCAGAACCCCTGCTGCATATCGATCAGCAATAACACGGCAGATGATGCCTCAAACTTCATAGTGCCCCCTCCCGTTACGTCGGCCTGCACCCATCAAATTAGCGTGAATTTTTCAATTCTGCGGCTGGGCGCGGCGTTCTGAAGATGCAAGAATAGACCATTATTCGTTGTTTTGGGGAGGACTTCATGAGCTCATTTATCCAACGCCGCAATTTACTAATCGCCTCGGCCGCCGCCGTGGGTGCCGGGTCGGCTCTTACACTGCCGTTTTTGCGCCCGGCACGCGCCGCACTGCCAACCAAGGTGGTCTACAAAAGCCAAATCACGGCCTCGGACGCCTTGCGCAAAGCGATTTTGGAAAGCCCGCGCCGCACAGAGGCCGACAAAAAGCGTGATGATGGCCGCAAGCCCGCCGAGACCATGGCCTTCTTCGGTATTAAGCCCGGCATGAAAGTCGCCGAACTCATGACCAGCCGTGGCTACTTCACCGCAGTCCTGGCCGAAACAGTGGGCGACACCGGCGTTGTCTATGGCCAAAATAACAAGTGGATGCGTGATCGCATTAAAGACACCGGCCGCCCCTTGGCCGATTTGGTCGACAAGGCCGGTTACAAAAACATCGTCGAACAAAATACCGAATGCGAAGACTTGCAACTTCCCGCTGGCAAACTTGACGCCATTTTTGTCGTGATGTTTTACCACGACCTTTATTGGCTGGGCATCAACCGCGAAGCCATGAACAAAAGCGTCATGGCCGCGCTGAAGCCCGGTGGTATTTACGGCATCATCGATCACAATGCCGCACCCGGGATGGGCGAATTGGATGTGAACAAGAATCACCGCATCGAGCGTTACGTGGTGGTGAATGATGTCACGAAAGCTGGGTTTGAGTTGGCTGAAGAAACCGACTTGCTGGAAAACGCGAAAGACCCAATGAATGTCAGCGTGTTCCAACAGGAACTGCGCGGCCATACAAATCAGTTTGTGTTGAAATTCAGAAAGCCCGCCTAAGGCGTTCTGAGATTCTCGGCTAAGTTCAGCGGCTGGGGCAATGCGCCGTCCCAGCCGCCGCCGAGCGCTTTTGATAAAGCAATCACAGCCGTAAGTCGGCCCAAGCCCGATTGAATGAGGGCCTCCTGCGATTGGATCGCAGCGGTTTGTGCATTGAGCAACGTTTGAAAGTTCACCGTGCCTGCCCGATAGCGCAACTCGGCCAAACGATACGCCTCCGCTGACTGCGTGTAGGCCTCTTGCGCGAAACCATATTGAATTGCGTTTTGCTCGGTTGCCGACAGCGCATCTTCCACATCGCGAAACGCCGACAGCACGCTTTGTTGGTAAGTCTCGGCCAGTTCCATCCGTCGCGCCCGCACCGATTGCTCTTGGCCCTCGAGACGGTTTCCTGAGAACAGCGGAGCCGTCAGCGACGCCGCAATACTGGAAAAGAAGGTTCCAGAATTGAATAAGCCGCTCAGCGCATCACTGCCCGAACCGCCTTGCGCCGTGAGTTGTAACGACGGCAAGCGGGCGGCACGGGCGGCTGCGACGTCAAAGCCATTGGCTCGCAAATCGGACTCCGCTTTGCGTAAGTCTGGGCGGCGATCAAGCAACGCCGCCGGCAATCCGGGAGTAATAGTGGGGATTTTCAGATCAGCCAGTGTTCGCCCCACGACATCAAAACTCTCGGGCAGTTGCCCGACCAGCAATGCCAGTGCGTCGATCGATTGACGCTCTGACACCCGCAGCGCCGGAATGGCTGCGCGTTGAGCTGCAATAGCGGCGCGTTGTTGTACCAGTTCTAAATTTGACAAGGTGCCGATGCGAGTTTGCGCTTCGACTAAAGCCAATAAACTTTCAGCGATGCGTAACCGATCTTCGGCAAGGCGTACGCGGTCGCGCAATGACAAGATTTGCAAATACGTTGTGGCCACATCGCTGAACAGCGTGATGCGCACGGTCTCACGATCATAGAGGCTGGATTCAATGCGCGTAGCGGCAGCGGCAGCATTCGCGCGCACTTGGCCAAACAGATCGAGCTGGTAAGAGGCCTGAAGCGTGGCCTGCGTGCTCGTGGATGCAGCGCGCGTATCGGAATTGCTGCGGCTGATCGAACTGCCCGCTGACACCGATGGCCACTGGGCTGCGCCGGAAATTTTGGCTTGGGCTTCCGCTTGCAGAATGCGCGCGACGGCGGCCTTCAGGTTGCGGTTACTCTCGGCCGCTTTGGCGATGAGGCTTGAAAGCTCGGCGTTATCGAACCCCTGCCACCACTCGCCGCTGGGCCACACAGACTCTGGTTCAACGTTGGCTTGCCACGCTGGCGGCGTCACGACCATCGGCGGCAACGGCGCTGAACACGCGACCAAGGTTAGTATCGGTATCGTTGACAAAACAAAGCGCTTCACGGTTCAACCTATTCCGCGCCCAACGCGACCACGGGATCGAGGTTGGCGGCCTTGCGCGCAGGCAAGTAGCCAAACAGCACGCCGGTACCAAAAGCACACGTAAAGGCCAAAATGATGGGGCCCGCCGTCAGCAAAATTGGTTTGCCAAAACTGCCAAAGGCCAATGCCGTGGCGACACCCACGGCCACGCCAATCAAACCGCCGATGGCGCAAACCACCAAGGCCTCGGTATTGAATTGGAGCAGGATGTTGATTTTGCGAGCGCCGGTGGCCATGCGAATGCCGATTTCGCGCGTGCGTTCGGTCACGCTCACCAGCATGATATTCATCACTCCGATACCGCCAACCAAAAGGGAAATGGCCGCAATCGAGCCAAGCAAAATGGTCAGCGTATCTTGCGTGCTGGTGCGGGCTTCGATGATCGAGGCCATATTGCGAATATTGAAATCTTCCACGCCGTGGCGGGCTTTCAGCAATTGCATGACAGACGCCAACGTTGTGTCGATTTGCTCAAGGTCCTCAACCGCGACCGTGATGGTTCGCGCCGAACGTTGACCGAAGACACGCAAGGCACCCGTGGTGGCCGGCGCAATGACAATGTCATCCATGTCTTGGCCAAAGTTGTTCGCCCCACGACTGCTCATAATCCCAATCACTTGGAAAGGAATACTGTTGACGAGGATGTATTGCCCGATGGGCTCGGCGCCGGGGTCAAAAAGGTTTTTAGCAACTGTCTCACCTATGACGGCGACCGCGGAATAATTGGTCACGTCTTCTTGAGTAAAGAATGCGCCCCGTTGCAGCGACCAATCGCGGGCAATGGTGTAGCCGGGCGTCGTGGCGTTCATTTGCGATTGCGAGTCTCGATTGCCAAATCGAATCGTCACCTGACCTGGCGATTCAGGCACCGCTTCCGAGACATTGGGCAATTGCGAGATCGCATCGGCGTCTTCGAATGTGAGGGGACCTGGCGACCTCACATTGGTGGCGCCTTGGCGAACCACCAGCAAATTGACCCCCATAGACGATATCCGGGTGAGGACATCTTGCTTCGCCCCATTCCCGATTGCCAACATTGCAACAACCGAAGCGACGCCGATAATAATGCCAAGCAGCGTGAGAAGTGTGCGCATGACGTTGTTGCGCAGGGCGTTGAAGGCCATCTTCGACGCCTCGACCACGTCTGGCATGGTGATGAGGCGTTGGTTGACAGCGCGCTCCGCGACGCGTTGGGGCAAGAAAGCTCGGCCCAGGTCGTGCTGGATGCCGGTATCAGACAATATTTGGCCGTCACGAAGTTCAATCACGCGTTTGGCGAGTTTGGCCACGCTGGCATCGTGCGTAATCAGCAAGATGGTATGACCGCGCGAATTAAGCTCGTGCAGGAGCGCCATCACTTCTTCGCCGCTTTTGCTATCTAGCGCGCCGGTTGGCTCGTCGGCCAGAATGACCGCGCCGCCGTTCATGAGTGCGCGCGCAACCGAGACGCGCTGCTGTTGACCGCCCGATAATTGATTGGGTTTGTGATCGAGCCGCTCTCCCAAACCGAGCGAGCGGAGCAACTCCTCTGCGCGCACAACACGCTTGGCATGATTGAGCCCGGCATAGACTGCTGGCACTTCGACGTTCTCAACCGCACTGCACGACGCCAATAGATTATAGTGCTGAAAGATAAATCCGAACGCTTCACGGCGTAACAAGGCCCGCTGGTCGGCATCCAGTTCCGAGACTTCCTCATCGTTGAAGCGATAGCTGCCCGATGTTGGGCGATCAAGGCAGCCAATGAGGTTCATCAATGTCGATTTGCCCGACCCCGACGCTCCCATCAAGGCAACGAACTCACCCGGGAAAATATCAAAGCTGATGCCGTGAAGCACTTCGACTGCCAGCGCACCGCGACTGAAGGTTTTTTTGATGTCGCGCAAAGCAATGATGGGCCTGCGCAGCGCCGGCGAAGAACTGACGATTGAATCGGGATGTAAGTTATCGACGACGTTCATATGCGTGGGCCTCGCCCCATGCCGGCACCCGGCGGCGGGCCGCCTGAGTTGCCTTCTCCACGCGGAAGTTCGATCACGACCTCGTCACCGACGCTCAGGCCGGTTTTGATCTCGGCCACCAAACGATTCATCACACCCACTTCGACTTCACGCTCGACGATGGAACTGCCATCCTTCACGTTGACCATGAATTTTCGTGGCGGGCGTTGGCCCCGCGCTTCGCCGCGTCCATCACCGCCGGGCTTGGTCGTTGTAGGTTGTTGGGCATCGGCGGTTGCTTTTGGCGCACCAGCGCGCGGCCCTGCCGGCAGTGGTTTTAGCGCTGTCACCGGAACGACAGGCACTTGTTTAGCCTCGGCGATCACAAAAAAGACCTGAGCGGTCATTTGCGTCAGAAGGTCGTGGTCGGGATTTTCGACGTCAAACAGAGAGTTATAAAGTACGACGTTGTTGACCAATTGCGGCGTGGGGATGATTTGGCGGAGTTTGCCATATCGCTTTCGGTTCACTTGCCCCAGCGTGGTGAAATAGGCGCCCATGCCGATCTTAAGTTTCGCGACGTCGGCCTCGGAAACTTGAGCATAGACGGTCATCGTATCTAAATCAGCAATACGCAAAACCAGGGGCGCAGTTTGGTTGGCGTTAAGGGTCTGACCTTGCTTTGCGATGAGGTCCACAACCACGCCATTCATCGGAGCGTAAATTTTCGTATAGCCCAGATTGGCGCGCGACACATTGAGAGTCGATGTCGCTTGTTTGATCTGAGCTTCGAGAGCCGCGATTTGCGCGGCGTTGACTTTCTGGGTCGAAGTCGCAGCGTCGAATGCGTCTTGACTTGTCGCCCGCTCAGCCAACAGCGCCTTTTGCCGACCCAATTGTTGCTGGGCCAAAGTGCGTTCTGCTTTGCGCTGAGCCAATTGCGCTTGCAGATTCAAAAGCTGCGCTTCGCCCGCATTGACTTGCGCTTGGTAAATCGTCGGGTCGATCTCGGCCAGCAATTTCCCTTGGGTCACGGCCTCGCCATAGGTCACATGCAACTTTTTCACTTGTCCAGACACTTGCGTGCCGACATCGACGAACTGAAGGGGTTGCAACGCTCCAACGGCCGTAACCGTATCTTCGACATCGCCGATGGCAACTTTCTGCGTCATCGTTGGTCGTTTGTCACCGCCGCCAGATGAAAAAACGGCCCACGCACCCAACCCCAACACCACAAGACCCAGGGCAAGTAAGGCCAGGCGCGGCACGCGGCGGATGAAAGCCAAGAAACGAGTCGCAAGGGCGTGAAACATTTTCTTATTCGTGAATGAATGAACAGCGAAAACTCAAACTGGGAGAATGCGCCGGATATGAACGAGCGCAACGGCAAAATTGTATCTGGTCGGTAACTAACACCTTATTTACTTGGGCACCGAAGGCCGCCCTTGCACGATGGTCGTCAAATGCGCTGACACCCGTCGCGCGAGAGGCAATCGCTCCAAGCGTTCCATCACGCGGGCGCGCAGCTTTGGAATTTGCATCACGTTGTCGATGCGCCGGTCGAGAAATACCCAACTGGCTTCGCAGTCTGCGCTTTTATCATTGAGCCAATACAGCAGCGTTGATCCATACACGCCGGCCAGCAGGGCGCGTTTGGTGTAAAAGCTAAAGTCGATCGATTTATCGCCAATTGTTTTCCACATGACGTCGACCGTGCTGTACCAACCTTGCAGCGCCGAACCGGCCATGGACGGCAGCGGCGCTAAAGCCAGCGCGCGGCGAATAGCATCGCGCTGTGCGGTCCAGCGTTGAAGCCGTAAGCGAACGATCAGCGCTATTTTTTCGCGGTGTTTGAGTTTTGAAATATCGTGCGTGGCAAAATCCTCGATCATCAACCGGTCGGACAAGTCGATAAAATGAGCGATGGCGGCTTTGGCTCCGCCAGGAAATAAAATCTCAGCGTCGGCCTCGGCCAGGCCTGCGTCAGTGGCGCCACGCTTTAGCGCAGCCATACCCCAGCCATCGAACGTGACATGAGGAAGTGAAGCCAAGACGACGGCGTCTTGTTGGGCGCGTTTGGCGGTCATGCCACAGTCTCCGCGTTCTCGCGCAGCTCGCCTTCTTCGTCTAACTCAAGCTTCTCACCGCGCACGGCCGCTTCGGCTTTTAAGGCATCAACATAGGCCAAGCTCGACATGTCGCGCATGCGTAACGGATACAACATGCCATCCAGGTGGTCGCATTCATGTTGCACAACACGGGCGTGAAAGTTGTTGGCATCGCGTTCGAAACGATTGCCCTTCAAATCTTGCCAGGCATATCGAATATACGAGTAACGCGGCACGCGGCCTGTCAGACCCGGCACAGACAAGCACGCCTCCCATTCCTCGGTGGCGTGATCGGACAACGGCATGATTTCAGGGTTGATCATCACCGTCAGGGGAAGTTCCACACCGTTGTTGCGCGCCGCCGGCACGAAGAAAATTACAACGCGCAGTGGCACGTAAATTTGCGGAGCCGCCAGGCCAATTCCATTGGCCGCGAGCATGGTTTCCACCATGTCGGAGACCAGCACCGGCAAACTGGGATCGGTAAAATCCTGCACAGCCTCGGCCCGGTGTTTCAGCACCTCGGCCCCCATGCGGGCGATTGGTCGCACAGCCATGACACTAACCTGTTGAAATCTGTGCCGTTTATATAGGGATGGGCGTGGTCAGGCCACCTCAGAATTCGCCCTGCTCACATCGCGAGGCTGGCTAAGTGCCTGAAAACAAGAGCTAAATCTAGTCCGATGCAGCCCTTCACAACCCCAAACCTGCATGATATAGAACCCGCCTTCCAACGGACCTGGGGTTGCGACCTTAGACCGTGGCGCCCGACGCCGGGTGCCTGCGATGGAATTTATGTGCACACACTCTGCCGATGGAGACGACCCTGGTCCAAGTTATAGTCCGCGACAACAACGTCGACCAAGCCCTCAAGGCGCTGAAAAAGAAGATGCAGCGCGAAGGAATTTTCCGCGAGATGAAACTTCGTAAGGCTTATGAAAAGCCCTCGGAGCGTAAAGCGCGTGAGAAGTCCGAAGCTATTCGCCGCGCGCGCAAGCTGGAACGCAAACGCATCGAGCGCGAAGGCTTCTAGACAGCCTCACGACTGATTTAGAGTGTGTCAACGGAGCAGCCGCAAGGTTGCTCCGTTTGAGTTTGTGGGCTCATTAACCCCCTGGCAACCTCCCCTCTCGTATCATCGCTCAAAATAATAAGAGTGGGGTACGCACGTGTCAGCCATCAACATTCGTCCGGCGCGAGCCCACGACTCAGAAGCCATTGCCCGGGTTGTTAAAGAATCTTGGTTAGCTACTAACCGCCGGTTCCTGCCCGAGGATTCCGCCAAGGCCGTGATGCACGGCGACCGCTTGGCTGAAATTACCGCCATGCATTGGCAATCCATTCACGTGGCCGAGCTCGACGGTGCGGTGGTCGGCGCCGTGGGCGCCAACGACCAGGGCCATATGTGGATGTTGTATGTGTTGCCCGACTGCCAGGGCTTAGGCATTGGCTCGGCGCTTTATTCGGCGGCTATCGACAACATGCGCAAGTCCGGCACCCGCAAAGCCATGCTGGAAGTTTTGGCGGCCAATGAATCTGCCGTGTCGTTTTATCGCACGCGCGGCTGGGTGCCCGAAGGTCGGCGCACCGAACACATTCCCGGCTTTCGCTTTACGGCCGTGCGGATGGGCTTGGCGCTGGCTTAGTTCAATGGAATTTCTTTGGGCGGCTGTTGTGGTTGGACCTTGCCGCCCTTAGGCCTGCTGGCATTTGATATCGCGACCCGCTCTTGGTAGGTCTCAATGTCAAATACGCGCCCCTTACCATAACCAGATTTTTTCAAGTCGGCGATTCCGTCGCTCATGGCATCCGCGACTTTATAATCTGACTCTTTTCGCCAAGCGTCGTAATAATCGACCGCATTATCAAATTGGTTCAAGCCAACGAAAGCCACAATCATCTGTGTATGGAGATTGTCGACGACTGCCTTATTGTCCAGGTATTGCGCCAATTGCAGTGACAGTTCAATTAATTCGGCCGCTTGCACGTACTCCTGCTTGTCGATCGCGAGAAGCGCCTCGAACTGATAATATCTGGCAACTTCCGTCAGGTTAAGTTTCTGCTTTTCATAACGCTCCCGAAGCTTGCCCACATACTTTTCTGCCTCGACCGTGTTGCGCTCGCGCAATGCCCGCAGCGCAGCCCTAAAGTTATAAACGGTCTCTTCCGTGACAGTTCGCTCGTGGTTGATGGAGAAAATAAAGCGCACGCGATGAGATGGTGCGTCGGTCGGCACACCGTCGACCAGCCTCGGCGTAAACTTCCACGTCTTGAGAGAATTGATGGCTTCGTTTTCAAAAACACCGACGGGATATGATTTATAGACTTTGATGTCTTCGGTCGTACCATCGGCCGTGACTTTGAACTGAAGATAAACCCATCCTTCTTTGTATTGCGGCCCGGCCAACGCATCATATCTTGGCGCCACGCCCTCAAGCCGGCGCGGTGGGATGTCGACTGCTGCGGCCGAAGAGAGGAAAAGTAACAAGGCACCGACGACTGAAACGGCAGCTTTGAAGTTTTCCATCATAGGCCTCGCGCGGATTGCTAACCTTTAGACATCAACAATCTTAGCAAATATTTTGCGCTTCGGTACAACCCAAAGTTATATCAATCGCTTTTTTTTGCTTTGCCTTGACCCCTGCCCGCCCTGGGCCTAATGCCATGCACATCAAGGCTTCAACTGAAGCCTCGGGGGGTCCCGTGAAGGGGCTGAGATACTGCTAGGCCGCGCGCCGCCGCAGTGACCCGTTGAACCTGATCTGGGTCATGCCAGCGTAGGGAGAGCACATGAACACACACTCTATCCGTTTTCTGCTTTGCGCACCCGCCTTGCTCGCCACAACGGCCCTGGCGCAACCCCAAAGCATCATCGAGGAAATCATCGTCACGGCGCGCGGCCGCGTTGAGAGCGTGTCGCGCGTTCCCGATAGCATCGCCGTGTATGGGCGTGCCGATCTGGACAAACATCAGGTCGTGAATTTTGAAGACATCGCGGCCTATACGCCCGGCGTGTTTGTGATCAATGACCAAGACCCCGGCACCAACATCATCACCATTCGCGGCGTGTCGACCGACCGGCTGCAACAGGCCTCGGTGGCCTATGTGGTCGACGGCGTGGCGCTGGCCGACAAAGAGCTCTTCACCCAGCCCTATTACGACCTGGAACGAGTGGAAATTCTCAAAGGCCCGCAAGGCGCGCTGTATGGCAAAAACGCCATTGGCGGCGTGTTCAATGTGGTCACGCGTGCGCCGACTGAAAAGTTTGAAGGCAACGCTGAAGCTGAAGTGGGCAATGGCGACAACAAGACCGTGCGTGTGGCAGTGGGTGGACCGCTCCTGGGAAAGAAGTTGATGTTCCGCGTGGCCGCTCAAGTGCAGGATTGGAATGGCTGGATATACAATTCGTTTCTCAAGAAGAATACGGACTACCAAACGACACGGAATTTGCGCGCCAAATTGCGCGGCGAGCCCAGCGATGACTGGACGTGGGACTTAAGCTGGAATGTGAACGCCGAGCATGGCGGCGCAGCTTGGGTGTCGTCCAACAACGTGACCGGCAAATTTAAGGGAAAACTCGAGGGCGCTGCGCTCACGAACCCGTTTGGCGATTACGAGGGCAACGCGCGACGGCACTGGTACGGCGTATCGCTGAAAAACAATGTCAAAATCGCAGACGGCACACTCAGCGCCATCGCGGGTTATGACCACTACGCCAAACGCTTTTTCGAAGAACTCGATTTCCGCAACGACAAGCCCATCACCTTCTTTGGCGCGCCGTTCTTCCCCGCTGGTATTCAGCCCATCGCGCAGCCGGTGGATTTACGTGCCTGGACAGGCGAAGTGCGCTACACGTCGGCAGACTCCGCGCCCGTGCGCTGGATTGCCGGTGCCTTCGTGCAAGATACATTGCGAAAGCGCCTTGATGACTTCGGGCCGTTGTTGTTTGGGGCCGAGGCCTCGGCCTTCCGCACGCCGACAAAACAACTCGCGGCATTTGGCCAAATCGCAACGTCACTGACCGATCAACTCGACGTCACGATGGCCGCGCGCTACGACAGCGTGAAAACATCTGAGGATATCACGGGCGTTGTGACCAAACGCCGCAGCGATTTTGCGCAACGAACCTTCAAGCAACTTCAGCCAAAACTCTCGCTGAGTTACACCGCAAGTCCGCAGGCCATCGTCTATGCCAGCATTAGCCGCGGGTTCAAGCCTGGCGGCTTCAACCCCCTGCCCGGCCCCACCGATACCTTCACGCGCATCTATAAGGCGGAGACGACGACAGCTTATGAAGTCGGGACAAAAGCATCATCGGCTGACGGCCACCTCAGCGCCACGGCGGCAGCGTTTTATACTGTTTATGCGAACTATCAGTACTTCGCGTTCATCAATGGAAACGACACCACCTACTCGGCGCCGAAAGTCAACGTGAAGGGCTTTGAGTTTTCACTGAATGCCAAGCCGATCTCGTGGCTGACGGTCGACAGCGCGTTAGCTTACACCGACGCAAAAATTGGCACCTTCCGCGCGCCCGACCCCGTCACCGGCGTGGGCTTGCGCAACTATACAGGCAAGCAAACACCCAACTCGCCGCGTTATAATTTGGCGACAGGGGCTGAGGTGAATTGGCCTGTGGGGGGAGGATTGTCCGCATCGTTGCGCAGCGAACTCACGGTGCGCGGTAAAACATTTTTTGAAATTGATAACGCCTTGTATTCGCCCACAGAGGCCAGCGTAAACCTGCGTGCAGCCCTGAGCACCGATGCCTGGTCTGCCGCCATTTGGGCAAAAAACCTGACCGACAACCGTTGGGCCGTCTCGGCCTTTGGCCAAGGCCAGATTGCATTGCTGGCTTTTCTGGGGCCCAATGGCCCCTTCGACAGCTTCAACATCAACCGGGGCCGCCAATATGGCGTCACGGTGAAAGCGACGTTCTAACCATGGCGACATTCACTGAACGTGTTTGGACAGAAGCGGCAGCGTTACGCCAGGCCATCAAAGATTTGCCGTTTAATCGCGAGTTAGCCGCGGGCACGCTGCACCGCGAGAAGTTTCAGTTTTATATCGTGCAGGACTCGATTTACCTCGAGGCGTACTCGCGCGCGTTGTCGCTGGCCTCTGCCAAAGCACCCGACACTGATGCGATGCTGGAGTTTGCAGGGGCGGCCGGCGTCGCCATTCAGGTTGAGCGCGCGCTTCATGCGGGCTTCTTTAAGCAGTTCAATGTCAGCAGCGACGGCCGGGCCCAAACCGAGCCCTCGCCTACGTGCCTGAATTACACGAATTTTTTGCTGACCACGGCGACCACGGGCGGCTATGCCGAATTGGTAGCGGCTATTCTGCCGTGTTTTTGGGTGTATTGGGAAGTCGGCAACCACATCGCCAGCATCGCCACGCGGCCCAACAGTTACGATGCCTGGATTAACACCTACGCCGACCAAAACTTTGGCGATGCCACCAAGCGCGTGATCGCCATCACAGATGCCGTAGCTGCCGGCGAAGACACTGCCACCGTTGAACGCATGCGCCGGGCATTTTTACGCTGCACGCAGTTCGAATGGATGTTCTGGGATTCCGCTTACAAGCAAGAACGCTGGCCGATTTAGGCGCAGCTACTTGCTCGCATCATCGGACCATTTATGAATGGTCAAATTGGGCCACTCTTGCTGCCAGCGCGCAGTCTTCTCGGCGTACACGCGCGAAATCGGCAAAGTTCGATTTGGTGTAACGATTAAGTTCCACAAATCGTCCAAGCCGAACGGAGCGAAAAGGTCGAGGAATTCATCGCCCGTCCGCTTTAAGCCAACGGCGGCTGCACGCGCTGGAAAGCGCATAATCCCCTCGGACGCATTGGTCAGCGGAGGATAGGTGATTCCAAATTTCTCGGGGTACCACTCGTGAACACGCGCCTGGTTGCGAACTTGAATGTCGGCATCAACATCGCTGAACAACTGCGCGGCATCCTTGATCACTTGATCTTCGGCCTCGTACGAAAGGTCCTCGGAGAAATAGAAAATATCGTAGTCCTTGATGCCTTGCCCCGCCGGGCGGCCGGCACGCAAATTCCACACGGTTTGAAACAAGCAGCCTGACGTTAGCCACCAATCTTGAATGCCCAGACTGGGGAAGCGCTCGAGGATGGTGGCATTGGTGCGGTTCATCAACGCCAGTTGCGTCACTTGGCGCGCCATACGCTCGGACTTCATTTCGGCGGTCGAAACGCTCCCGGCTTCGGGGAACAACGGCACTGTTTTAGGTTCACGCTTGGGCTTCAGCGGGCGCGTGTCTTCCACGGGGTCCAGCTGCGCCAAGCGCAGACCCGCATGGATTCGCAGGCGCAAGGGCGCGCCCGACCCGAGAGAGATCATCGACATGAAGCGAGTTTAACCGAAAAAAGCAAAATGAGCTTATTTTTGTTGGTCGTATTTTTACCGATTTTTCTTGAACCAAGTCCAAGAGCACGTCTCGGGAAAACACTTCTAGATTTCGACTTGGGTTCCCAGTTCGACGACGCGATTAACCGGCAACTTGAAGAAATCCATGGCCGAGGTAGCACTGCGCGACATCCAAGCAAACAAGCTTTCACGCCACAGCGCCATGCCGGGGCGCACACTCGGAATCAAGGTTTCACGACCCAGGAAGTACGACGTGTCCATATCATTCAGTTCAAGGCCCATGGACTGCGCAAGCTTCAACGCAACGGGCACATCTGTGTCGTCAAGGTATCCGAAGTGCAAAATCACGCGGTAAAACCGCCGCCCCAAATGCTGCACCGAGACGCGGTTGGCCACATCTACGTGCGGAATATCGTCGATCACGACGGTGAGGAACACCACCCGCTCGTGGAGCACTTTGTTATGCTTCAAGTTATGGAGCAGCGCATGTGGCACGCCATCAGACCCGCCGGTCATAAAAATTGCGGTTCCCGGAACACGCGTGACGCTGGTGCCCACAGATTTCAAAAACGTCTCGACCGGCAACGATTCTTCGCGCAGACGCGCCGCTAAAAGCGCGCGGCCCTTTTTCCATGTGACCAACAAAATAAAGGCTGTGATGCCGATCGCTAATGGGAACCATCCACCGTGCATCACTTTTGTGATGTTGGCGGCAAAGAACGCCAAATCGACGGCTAACAGACCACCCACAACCAGCAAGCCCTGCCACAGGCTCCAACGCCACAACATAAAGATGACGATGGATAGCAACAGCGTATCGATGGTCATCGTGCCCGTCACCGCAACACCGTACGCCGCGGCCAGTTGGCTCGACGACTGGAAGCCCAACACCAGCACGAGAACGCTCACGAGCAATGTCCAATTGACGAACGGGATATAGATCTGCCCCTCTTCCGTCTCAGATGTGTGAATGGTCGACATGCGCGGCAGGAAGCCGAGTTGCATGGCCTGGCGCGTCATCGAGAAGGCCCCCGAAATAACAGCCTGCGAGGCGATGACAGTTGCGCAGGCCGCCAGCACGACCATCGGCAAAGCCGCCCACTGCGGCACCATCTCGAAGAAGGGGTTTTTGGCGGCTGCCGGGTTGTTAAGTAACAATGCGCCTTGGCCGAAGTAGTTGATGATCAGGGCGGGAGCAACGAACATGAACCACGAACGTCGCACGGGCTTGCAGCCAAAGTGCGACATATCCGCATAAAGTGCTTCAGCACCGGTGAGTGCCAAAACCACAGACCCCAGCGCCAAAAATGCATAGAGTCCATCATTGATAAAAAAGCGCACGGCATAAATCGGGTTCAGGGCGGCCAACACCTGTGGGGCCTGCATAATGTTCAACACACCCGTCACGGCCAGAACCAAGAACCAAACAACCATGATCGGTGCAAAAACGCGGGCCACGCGGGCCGTGCCCGAGGCCTGGATGGCAAACAGAAAAACGAGGATGGCCACTGTGATCGGGATTATGAATTGAGTCAGGCCGGGCAGCGCTACCTCAAGGCCTTCAACGGCACTGAGCACCGAGATCGCCGGGGTGATCATGCTGTCGCCGTAAAAAAGAGCTGCGGCAAAAATGCCCAAGACCGTGACCACTGGCGCCAGCCAGGTGTTGCGCGTGATGCCATCTACCAGGGCCAGCAAAGCTAAACTTCCCCCTTGGCCGCGATTGTCCGCGCGCATCATCAGCATGGTGTATTTGAAGGACACAACAATGGTGACCGACCAGAAAACCAGCGACAGCACGCCGAAGACATGCTCGGCATCGGGTGGCAATGGATGCGTGCCCGAGAAGCATTCTTTGAGGGCGTAAAGCGGGCTGGTCCCGATGTCGCCGTAAACGACACCGATCGCGCCGAGCATTAACGCTGCGATGGACTGCGGCCGACTGTGCGGTGCGGTGCTCTCGCTTGGAGCCGTCGGCGATTGTGTTTCTGACATTCCCATGACCGGACAACAAAACTTGCCCGTTGCCGAGGGCGCGATGACTTAGCACCGCCCCCCTGCCCAATCCAGGTCGACTTGGGCATTTATACTGCTATTCCAATGGAAATGGTTGTGTCTTTAGATACTTAACCCTCTTTAGTTGTATATTCGTGGCCTGGATCTGAAAATGGTTGGAAGCAGCCTAGATTTCCACCTGCGTGCCCAGCTCAATAACGCGGTCGGGAGGCAACTTGAAAAAGTCCATGGCGCTGGTGGAATTGCGCGTCATCCAGGCGAACAAGCCTTCACGCCACAACGCCATGCCGGGCCTCGCGCTGGGAATGAGTGTTTCACGTCCCAAGAAGTAAGACGTTGTCATTGCCTCGGGTTCGAGGCCATGGGCAGCGGCGCAATTCAATGCAGCAGGCACATCTGTTTCGTCCATATAGCCGTAGCTGGCCATCACACGATAAAAACGGCGCCCAATGTGATGCACGTGAATTCGTTTTGATTCCGGGACATGGGGGAGATCTTCAATCGTGACCGTCAACAAGATGACACGGTCGTGAAGCACTTGGTTGTGTTTCAGATTGTGCAGCAATGCATGCGGAATACCTTCGGACTGGGCCGTCAGAAAAACCGCCGTCCCACGAACGCGCGTGACGTGAGTGCCGAGCGAATTCAAAAAGCTTTCCACCGGCATGGTTTCGTCAGCCATGCGCTGCATCAACAATTCACGACCGCGCTTCCATGTCATGAGCATCACGAAGGCAAACAGGCCGATCACTAATGGAAACCAACCGCCATGGGTAATCTTGGTGGCGCTGGCGGCGAAAAACGTTACGTCGATGACCAAGAATAGACCAACGACCAACGAAGCCTTAATTGGGTTCCATTTCCAGATTTTAACGACAACGATTGCGAAAAGAATTGTGGTGATCAACATCGTGCCGGTGACGGCAACGCCATAAGCTGCGGCCAAGTTGCTTGACGATTGGAAGCCAAACACAAGCGCGATAACAAACACCATCAGCGCCCAATTAATGAATGGCATGTAAATCTGCCCCTGCTCGCGCTCGGACGTATGAATCGTCGACATCCGCGGCAGGAAACCAAGTTGTATGGCTTGGCGGGTAATTGAGAACGCGCCCGAGATCACAGCTTGCGAGGCAATGACGGTGGCGATAGTGGCGAGGACAACCATTGGCACGAGACCCCACGAAGGTACCGCGCGGTAAAATGGGTTCTCGATGGCTGACGGATCCGTCAGCAGCAGCGCGCCTTGCCCTAGGTAGTTGAGCATCAGCGCTGGAAACACCAACCAAAACCAGCCCAAGCGAATAGAGCGTGCGCCGAAGTGCCCCATGTCGGCATACAGGGCCTCAGCTCCGGTCACGGCCAGGAACACCGAGCCCATCGCCAAGAAGGCCAACTCGCCATCAAGCATAAAGAACCGAACGGCATAGATGGGATTCAGTGCATACAAAATGTCTGGCAGGGCCGCGATGTTGGCCGCGCCAATGAATGCGAGCGCGGCGAACCAGATGATAACGATGGGACCGAATAGAAAGCCAATTTTTGACGTGCCTACTGACTGAATTGCAAAAAGAAAGACAAGAACCACCAGAGTTACAGGAATGATGTAGTCGGCAAGCGCCGGTGAAATGATTTGTAACCCTTCGACCGCACTCAACACCGAAATTGCGGGGGTGAGCATGCTGTCGCCATAAAATAAGGTCGCGGCAAAAATGCCAAGTGCCACGATCACCGCCTTGCCTGCTGCACTACTCATTGCGCGCATAACCAATGCCAGTAAGGCGAGGCTGCCACCTTCGCCACGGTTATCGATACGCATCATCAACAAGCTATATTTGAGAGATACGATGACAGTGAGCGTCCAAAAAACGAGAGACAGAACGCCATAAATATGAACCACATCGAGCGGCAGCGGATGGGCCCCGGCAAAACTTTCCTTGATAGCGTAGAGGGGGCTGGTGCCAATATCACCAAATACGATGCCAATCGCACCGAGAACCAAAACGGCAAGTGGATCACGTTTCTCCGCTGTAGCTTGGCTGACTGATGCGACGTCTTGCGTACCGTGAGTCATATCAAACCTCATTGTCTAGCGTGGGTCCGAAGCGATGAGCATGTTGACGCGGCGCGGCGTATACACCCACCGACTCACAGACCTCAAATGAAGTTCGGCCTTTTGGCAGGCAGGGAGCGCACTGCTGGGATGCACGGTTCGCATGCATCCATTGCCCGGTTAGCGACAAAAACCGGCCAGACTCGTGGCTTTCAAACGGTTTGGGCTGTACGTTCGGCGTTTGCAAAGACCAACCAAGGCTGATTGAATAGTAAAATGAGGCCTAAAGGGGATCGACTGATGAAATTGATTGCGGTGACGGTGGGCGTACTGGTCGCTCTTCTTAGTAGTGTTAATGCCGCCGATGCGCCCAAGGGCCAGTTGCCCGAAACCGTGACTCCCACGCACTACAACCTCCACCTGACGGTCCTGCCCGAAGACCAACGCTTTTCCGGCGAGGTCGGCATTGACGTTAAATTGGCCCAAGCCAGCACTTTGATCTGGCTACATGGCCAAGACCTGGCGGTGCAAAGCGCCAAGATCGTTGTCGGTGGTCGGGCGATTGAAGCGACCTACGAGGAAATTCCGCAATCTGGCGGCGTGGCAAAACTCACGAGCGACGAAACACTGCCCGCCGGCCCGGCCCGCATCGAGATTGTTTACACCGCCCCGTTCAATCGCCAGCTCGAGGGACTTTATCGCTCCGACGAGGGCGGCGATTCCTACGCATTTTCGCAGATGGAGCCAATTTCGGCACGCGTGGCGTTTCCGTCGTTCGACGAACCACGTTTCAAAACGCCCTACGATATTAAATTGACAGTGCGCCAAGCGCATGTGGCGGTGTCCAACACGCCAAGCATTAATGAAGAAAAACTCAGCAATGGCCTGAAGACCATCACCTTCTCCACAACCAAGCCCTTGCCGACGTACCTCATCGCATTCGCCGTTGGGCCGCTTGATGTCGTGGAATGGAAACCCATCCGCAAAACCGAAATTCGCGATGTTGAAATTCCACTGCGCGGCATTACGGCGCGGGGCAAAGGAGCGCAGATCAAATATGCGCTGGAAAACACCGAGGCGCTGTTGGTGATCCTGGAAAATTACTTCGGCATCCCCTACCCCTACGAAAAGTTAGACTTGATCGCTGCCACCGACTTTTCCGCCGGGGCCATGGAGAATGCGGGAGCTATTGTTTATCGCGAACCCTTGATGCTGTTTGATGCCAACCCTTCGTTGGCGCAGAAGCGCCGCTATGCGCTGACGCACGCTCACGAATTGGCGCATCAATGGTTTGGCAACTTGGTCACGCCGGCATGGTGGAACGATATATGGCTCAACGAAGCCTTCGCCACTTGGATGGAATATCGCACGGCGCAAGAATGGAACCCGAAGGGTGAGTACGACAGGCTCAGTGTGACCGGCTCGTTGGGCGCAATGGGCATCGATAGTTGGCAAAGCGCGCGACAGATTGCCCAACCCATCTTGTCTAACGATGATATTTCCAATGCCTTCGACGACATCACGTACGAAAAGGGCGGCGGGGTCCTGTCGATGTTCGAGCGCTATTACGGCGCCGAGCAATTTAGAAAAGGCGTGAAGCTGCATATGCAGCGCTATCGCTTCGGCATCGCCACATCAAAAGATTTTTTGCAGTCTATTGCCGATGCCAACAATGACACTAAAGGCGTTGCAGCGTTTCTCACCTTTCTCAATCAACCGGGCGTGCCGGTCGTGCGGTCGGAATTAAAGTGCTCCAAATCCGGCACAACGTTAAGTGTGACCCAAAGTCGTTACGCGATGGCCAGCGCCACTGCCAATCGAACCCGCGCTGAACAACAATGGAAAATTCCCATGTGCGTCAGCTACGGGAAAGGCACCGAGCGCAACCAGACGTGCGATATCGCCGCCGAGCGCACCTCAAAAATTAGCCTGAAAACAGACCAATGCCCCACGTGGGTGATGCCCAATGCCGATGGCGCGGGCTATTACCGCTTTGCCTTGAATGATGCGCAATGGGACGCGCTGGTGACCAATGCCGCACACTTGAACGAGAAGGAAATCCTGGCTGCACTTGATAGCCTCGATGCTGAATTGAGTGCCGGGCAACTTGGGGTCGACAAATATCTGGGGCGCATGAAGGCACTGGTGCGGGCCAAGGGCGAACTTCCGCCTTGGGATATTGCAGCAGCACCGTTGTCACGTCTGGCATGGATAAAGAATTCCCTGCTCAGCGAAGGTGCGCAGCGCAACGCCCTGCAAGACTTCGTGGCAGAACTGTATGGACCGGCCTACGACAAGCTTGGGCTCGAGCCAAACTCGGACTTGGACAAAACCAACCCGATTCAAGCCACTCAACTGCGTACGCGCATTGTCGGGGTGATGGCCGTTCAAGCCCGGCGCGCCGATGTGCGTGCCGAGTTAGCCAAGCGCGGTATGGCATTTTTAGGATTAGGGGCCGACGGCAAAATCAATCTTAATGCCATCGACGCCGGCTTGGTTGACGTTGCCCTCAGCGTTGCCGTGCAAGAAAAAGGAACGCCCGTCGTCCAGGCAATTTTGGCCCATTTAAAAACCGAGCGAAGTGCTGTGACTCGGTCACGTATGCTAGGGGCGCTGAATAGCTCGACCGACAAAACCATTGCGGCGCAAGCGCGCGCTCTCGCGCTCGATCCCACTTTGCGCGGCAATGAGGTGCCGATCATGCTGTATGGTAGCGTGCGCGAGCCGACTAACACCGCCGATGGCTGGGCGTGGTACAAAACAAACTTCGATGCGATTGCGGCACGTATTCCGCCAAACGACCGTGGTCAATTGGCTGCCATCGGCGGGCAGTTTTGCAGCAAGTCCGAACGTGACGACTATGCAGCGTTTTTTGCCGGTCGCATTGAGTCAATGACCGGGGGCCCGCGCACCATGGCGCAGACCTTGGAACAGATTGACGCATGCCGTACATTAGTGGACCAACAGCGCAGCAAAGCCGTGCTGTATTTCAGTGCCCGCTCAGGAGGCAAATGATGAATCGCCGCGAGATTCTTTCAACCTTGGGCGCGACCGCGCTTGCCGTTTCAATTTCAGGAGAGACCACCATGGCTGACGACAACAAAACCATTGCGATCATCGGCACTGGGCGTATGGGTGGCGCATTCGGCAAATTGTTTGCAGGCGCCGGGTACAAAGTCATTTATGGCTCGCGCAACCCGGGTGAAGAAAAAGTGCAAGCCGTGGTGAAATCCACACCCAACGGCGCGGCCATGAGCCCTAAAGATGCCGCAGCGAAAGCAGCCATTATCGTGCTGGCCACACCCTGGAACGCCACCGAAGCGGCCATCAAAGGCATGGGCGACCTTGCGGGCAAACTCATCCTCGACCCCACTAACGCCATCTCCTTTGGCAAAGACGGCCCTAGCATGTCGGTCGACACATCGGGCGGCGAATTAGTTCGCGACTGGGCCAAGGGGGCGAGCGTCGTGAAGGCGTTTAATACGGTTGGTTACTTTGTCATCGCCGAACCCAAAGTCTTGGGCGATAAAGTCGGCGTGTTTCTCGCGGGCGACGACGCAGCCGCCAAAGAAAAGGTCATGGCAATGGTCAACAGTTTGGGCTTCGAGGCAACTGATGTCGGGCCCATGAAGAACGCGCGCGTTCTCGAAGGGATGTCGATGCTTTATATGACGCCCTTTATGTCGGGCAAATCCGACCAGCGTTTCGAGTGGGCGGTCAGACGCTCGGGCGGCGTGAAGCTCGGTACTGTTAGGCCAGCAGGTTAATCGCCATGGATCGCCGTAGTGTTTTGGGTGCAGCGCTGGCGTTGACCGCCATTCGTACAGCACAGGCGGCCGACAAGCTCCGTCCTATCTTTGTGGTGGGCGCGACAGCGCGCATGGCGCCCGAGATTATGCAACAGGCGCTCGACCAAGGTCGCCGCGTGACGGGCTTTGCCCGATCGCCTGAAAAAATTGCCATCAAGAATAAAAACTTCACCGCCGTCAAAGGCGATATTTACGACCTCAAGGCGCTGACCGATGCGTTGAAAGGCGATGAAGTGGTCATCTCGCTGGTTGGCCCTCGCCTCGAACGCGGCGTCGAGCCAGGCTACATCGATATCTATTCGGTCGGCGTGTCGACCGTCATCTCGGCGATGCGCGCCAAAGGCAACAAGCGCCTGTTGATCACTACGTCGGGCGGCACCGAGCAAATTCCCAAAGAAAAGCCCACCAACGGCGACCCGATTGATGAGATCGTCTGGCGCAATCGCAACCTCTACGGCGACATGCAGCGCTCGGAGAAAATCGTGGCTGTCAGCGATCTTGAATACATCGTGCTGAGGCCGCGCTTCTTGGGCGACGGGCCCAAACAGCACAATTTAAAATTCTCGGTGCACAAGAACCATACGGCGTTCAAGGAACGCACCGGCGGCGCAACCAGCCGCGTGCTCTACTCTGACATCGCCGAATTTGTGTTGACGTTGCTGGATGGACCAAATCCCTACCTTGGCACGGCGGTTGGAATTTACAGCGATTCGCAAATTCAATTGCGCAGCTCTGCAGCCAAAGAAGAATAGCAAAGTGGCGACGACAGCCCTCAGTCCCTTGCTTGTAATCGGCGCGACGGCTCGCAGCGCGGGTGAAATTATCACTCAAGGCTTGGCGCAAGGCCGGCGAGTCACCGGATTTGCGCGTGACCCCCGCAAAATTGGCGTGACCCACCCCAATTTTATTCCTGCCACGGGCGATGTTTATGATGTGAATAGCCTGGGCGCTGCCATGACAGGCAGTGAGGTGATTATCTCATTAATTGGGTTGAAGTATGACCCAAAGAAAGAGTCTGGTTTTGTCGATGTCTATTCGGTCGGCGGGTCTATGATTCTGAGCGCGATGCGGCGCAAAGGTAATCGCAGGATCATTACAATGACATCGGGAGGAACTGAACAAATTCCGCCCGAAAAGCCAACGAACAATGACGTCTCAGATAACTTTGTTTGGCGCGAGCGCAATGTTTACCAAGACATGCAGCGCTGGGAGAAAATTTTGGCCGTGAGCGGCTTTGACTACGTCGTGATGCGGCCGCGCCGTTTGGCGGAAGGCCCCAAACGAAACAATCTCAAGTTCACGATTCACAAGAACCACACTGCGTTCGACGAGCGCACGGGCGGTCCGCAAAGTACCGTGACGTATGCTGATGTTGCTGCGTTTGCGCTTTCCCTGGCCGAGGGCAATACCTATCTCGGAACTGCTGTCGGAATTTACTCCGACCTCTTTCTTGGTAATGAGGCCTTTAAGCCGAATTAGGCGCTACCACGCCACATCCTCACCGCGATAATTTAGAAATCGGCCGGAGTCTGCCACCGTCAAGGCCTCAAAAACCTTGCGTTGCGCTGCGACACTGTCATGCGGCTCGAGATCGGCGATGCCTTTGCCGCCCATGTCGGTGCGAACCCACCCTGGGGCCATGGCAACGACGGTCACCCCGCGTGCTTTAAGATCAAGCGACAAGCCCTTGGTGACCATGTTCAGCGCCGCCTTACTGGACCGATAGCAGTATGACTGGCCGGGTTTAATATTGTTCGTCACCGAGCCAAGATCGCTCGACATCATCACCACTAGTTTACGGCTACTGCGCTCAACCTGAGGCAAGAAAGCTTCGGTCATCTTCATCGCACCCAGAACATTAACGCGAAGGATGTCTTCCCAAATAGAATAGTCGATGGATCCGAGCCGCTGATAGGCGATGCCGTCTGGTATTCCCTGGGGCCCATAACTGCCGGCGTTATTGATCAACAGGTCGATACGCTCGCCTGCCAGTGACGTTGCCATGGCATCAATGGCTGCGCGGTTCGAGACATCGAGTGCCAGCACCTGAACTTGGTTGCGAAACGCGTGCCGCAGGCTTTCAAGTTCAGGCGCTGCATTGGGCTGACGGCAACACGCAATGACACGCCAGCCATCCTTGGCGTACTGACGCGCATGCTCAAATCCAATTCCGCGATTGGCGCCTGTAATAAGAACTGTACGCACGCCGCCTATTCCAGCGCCCCGCAGATTTCCTCAGTCATTTTTTTGGCGTCACCCAACAACATCATCGTGTTGTCGCGATAGAACAGGTCGTTATCCACACCTGCATACCCTGCTGCCATGGAGCGCTTGACGAACAGCACCGTTTTAGCCTTTTCGACATCTAGAATTGGCATGCCGTAAATCGGGCTTTGGGGGTCGGTTTTAGCCACAGGATTGGTCACATCGTTGGCGCCAATCACATACACCGCGTCTGCTGTACTGAACTCGTGATTGATCTCTTCAAGTTCGAACACTTCATCGTAGGGCACATTTGCTTCGGCCAGCAGCACGTTCATGTGGCCGGGCATACGGCCCGCCACCGGGTGAATGGCATATTTTACTGTTACGCCCTCGGCCTTCAGTTTGTCGGCCATTTCGCGAAGCGCATGTTGGGCCTGCGCCACGGCCATGCCGTAACCCGGCACAATGATAACTTTGCTGGCGTTTTTCATGATGAAAGCTGCATCGTCAGCCGAGCCTGCTTTATGAGGCCTGGCTTCTTTTTTGCCGCCGGCACCGGTTGCCGCAGCCGCATCGCCGCCGAAGCCGCCAAGGATCACGTTGATGATCGAGCGGTTCATGCCTTTGCACATGATGTACGACAAAATTGCGCCCGATGATCCCACAAGCGCTCCAACGATAATCAAAAGGCTATTTCCTAGGGTAAAGCCGATACCCGCTGCCGCCCAACCGGAATAGCTGTTGAGCATCGACACCACCACGGGCATGTCCGCTCCGCCGATGGGAAGGATGAGCAAAAACCCGAGGAGGAAACTCAACATCGCGAGTGCGAAAAAGATCGTATGGCTTTCCGTGCCGCAGAAAATCACCAGCAGCGCCAAGATGCCGAGGCCGAGCAATGCATTGAGTTGATGCTGGCCTTTAAACACCAAAGGATTGCCGGTCATGAGGCCTTGCAGTTTTGCGAATGCAATGACCGAGCCAGAGAACGTGATCGCGCCGATGACAAGACCCAGAGACATTTCGACCAAACTGGCCGTCTTGATGGTGCCGGGCACGCCAATGCCGTAACTTTCCGGTGCAAGTAACGCTGCTCCCGCGACGAACACGGCAGCTAAACCGACCAAGCTGTGAAATGCAGCCACGAGTTGCGGCAAGGCCGTCATCTCGATTTTGCGCGCGATGACGGCGCCGACGGCGCCGCCAATACCGATGCCCGCAACAATCCAGATATAGCTTTTCACTTCCGGCGATAACAACGTGGTGATGATGGCAATTGCCATGCCAATCATACCCAGCGTGTTGCCTTGGCGTGAGGTTTCAGGGTTTGAGAGACCGCGCAGCGTCAGAATAAAAAATACGCCGGCGACGATGTAAGCAAAAAGGGTTGCTCCAATGGCCATGGTTTGCTCCTACTTGCCTTTCTTCTTGAACATCGCAAGCATTCGCTGGGTCACGATAAACCCGCCGAAGATGTTCACCGAAGCCAAGACCACGGCCAAGAAGCCCAAGAGTTTCGCGGTACCAAAGGCCTCGGGCCCCGCGGCCAAAATCGCGCCGACAATGATCACGCTTGATACCGCATTGGTGACGGCCATCAGCGGGCTATGCAACGCGGGCGTGACGCTCCACACCACGTAAAAACCGACAAATACGGCCAACGCAAAGATCGTCAGCAAATACCAGAAGTCGTGGCCGCCGCCCTGCTGCGCGGCGAGTTGTGCCACCTGAGCCGAGAGTGCTTGAACTTGCGTCGCCAGATCGCCTGCTTGCTCGGCCACTTTGGCCGCTTGGTCAGTAACTTGATTGGGGTTCATGGCTGATTCCTTATCCGACCAATGACGGGTGAACGACTTGGCCATCCTTGGTGATAAGCGTGCCTTTCACCAATTCGTCCTCGAAGTTGATTTTTAAATTGCCTGTGCCCTTCTCAATCATGAGAGCGGCGAAGTTCAGCACGTTCTTGGCAAACAAGGCGCTGGCATCGCGCGGCAAACGTGCGGGGACATTGCTGTGGCCCATGATGATGGCGCCGTTCTCGGTGGTCACGACTTGGTCTTTCACGCTGCCCACAACGTTGCCGCCGGTTTCCACCGCCAGATCAACGATGACGGAACCGGCCTTCATACTTTTGACCATGTCGGCCGAGACAAGTTTCGGCGCAGCCCGGCCTGGAATGAGTGCGGTGGTGATGACGATGTCCGATTTGGCCACTTCGGCCGCCACAGCTGCGGCTTGCTTTTGCTTGAAGTCATCGTCCATTTCTTTGGCATAGCCGCCTGACGTCTCGGCGGCTTTCATCTTGGCTTCGTCGACGACAATGAATTTGCCGCCTAAGCTTTCCACTTGCTCCTTGGCCGCATAGCGCACGTCGGTGGCGTACACCACTGCCCCCATGCGCTTGGCCGTGGCGATGGCTTGCAAGCCCGCAACGCCTGCACCGAAAATCAGGACGCGCGCCGGGGCAATGGTTCCCGCAGCCGTCATCATCATCGGCATTGCGCGGCCAAACGTCGCTGCGGCATCGATCACGGCTTTGTACCCGGCCAAATTACTTTGCGACGACAAAATATCCATGGCTTGAGCGCGACTTATTCTGGGCATGAGTTCCAGCGCGAAGGCATTCACGCCCTTCGCTGCCAATGCTTGGGCCAGCGGTTTGGAGGTCAGCGCATTGAGTTGCGCCATCAGGTAGCTGCCCGATTTCAGTGCGCCAATTTCATCGGTGCCTTCATCAGCGGTCATGGGCCGCTGCACCTTCACCACCAGTTCCGCCCCAGTTGTTGCAGCGGCGGCATCTGCTGCAATTGTGGCACCAGCGGCGGTATAGTCGGCATCTGAGATACTCGCGGCGACCCCAGCCCCGGTTTCAACCACAACCTTGCAGCCCAATCCGAGCAGCTTCTTGATCGTATCGGGCGTAGCTGCAACGCGCGTTTCGCCAGGCCGACGTTCTTTCAAAACAGCTATTTGCATTGATTTTTCCCTTGGCCGGCCCGCCGCAGCGGCTTGGTCACTATGGGGGTATTGATGCAAATTAGCCTGGCCTTGCCAAGGGATAAGACGGTGAATCCTCTCTGAATCAGCGTGAAATCCGATATACTGCCGACTTCGTATAGACTGTAAAACAGATATTGGGACACCGAATGCACGCTCGGGCCATATTCGTCGCGATCGGTCTCGTTGCTGCCGCAACCAGCAACGGCTTTGCCCGCGAGCAAAAAGAGCGCTTGCTGTTTGACGTTATGTTCGGCGGCCTGCATGTGGCCGATGTGGTTGTGACCATGGATCAAACGCCCGCGACCTATACCTCGCGCCTCGAAATGCGCACGCGTGGCGTGCTGGAATTTTTCCAAGACTTTCGCGCCGACATGAAAAGCGAAGGCGGCTTTGTCGTCACAACAAGCCCGATCCGCACAGTGCCGACACTTTATACCCGCTCTTGGTCCAGCCCCGAGGTTGCATCCGACGTCACGATGCCATTCGATCCGCTCACGGGCCTCAGTCAATCAGTCGAGCGGCTTTACAACCCGCAAACAGGCGCGGCGCTGAAACCCGAGGACATGCCCTGGAACTCTAAGCGCAAACCCATCCCCGAAGTTCCTGACAATTTACGCGCCGGTGCCATCGACCCCGTCGCGGCGTTTATTGCCGCGCGGAGGCAAGTTTTAGAGTCTGGCCAAACAGAAGTGCGCGTGCCGATTTACGATGGGCGCCGCCGTTACGATATCATTAGCAAAGTTGGCAAATCGCGCATCTACAACATCAAAGACCAATCGCGCGAGTTAACGCCCATTACCTCGCGGGTCGAGCCAGTGTTTGGGTTCGAGCCTGATGCCGAAGACCGCATGCGAGAGTCCACGGGTACAACGCTGTTCACCAGCGATGAGCGCTTTCTGCCGGTGCAAATCATTTTAGGAAATGACTTGTTCTCAAGCGTGATGAACTTGGTGGCGGAATGCACCACCGACCCCGCCCCGTGCGATAACTTCGGCCAAAAGGAACCACAGAAAAAAACGGCGGCGAATTAAGCCTTCTTCAGTTTCGCGCGAAGAATTTTTTTGTACTCGGCGGTGTCGTCGCGGTCTTTTGGCCAATTGGCCAAGTCGAATAACATCGGCGTTTTCTGCTCAAGCCCCTTACGCGCGGCGGCTGGGATGTCATCGAGGCTTTTGAGCTTTGCGCCCATCGCACGACCCCAACTCCGACCCGGGCGCGTGCCCATGCCCGCCCACGGCTGGAAGCTGACTAGGTTTTGAAACTGGATTGAGGCTGAAGCGCGCAGTACGTTCGGATCAGCCACTTCCTTCAGCGGTGCGAAGTAGACGTAATGTGAATCCCAATACATCGTTGGGCCTGAAGAGTCGTCGGGGAACTCGGTGGGTGAGAACGGGTTGGGGTACGAGAAGCCCGACATGGTCGGCAGAATCACCGTCTCGCCCACGGTTTCAATAGCCATCGGTTTTGGTTTCAGTGTTGCACCTGGTCCGGTGGTCACTTCGTCGGGCCCGACTTCGACCGTCAATGGCCGCCCGATGAAGTGCCATGGCTCAAGCGTTTGGCCGGTGATGGGGTTTTGCCATTTCTCCAGCACCTCGTGGGTGTCGAACTTGCAATACACGCCTGCCTCGTAGTTCGTGATCATGGTGTTGCCATTGGCCATGGGCTTACACACTTTGATGGCTACGTTGTTCATGGTGTACAGCGGCACCAGATTTTTTTCGTGCATGTAGGCGTAGATGTGCAGGCGATAAAACGCAGGCACCGCTTCGTCTGCGGCGCTTGCAATAATTTTAGCTCGCACCTTCGCGCGTTCTTTGGGGTCGTCGAGCTTTAATGTTGGGGCGGCTTGCGCCGGCGAATCTGCCAGTGCCGACGCTATTCCGAGGCCAGCGATTATCGAATTGCGCCGCGAAATTTCTGAAAATGTCATGCTTCGCCCCCCCAACGTATTATCCCTGCTTGGCTTTGCGCCAGGCCATGTATTCAGGGAAATCAAGGCGCGGTTTGGTCCAGCCGTCGATATTAAAAATTTCTGGCGTTTGCTTTTCCAACGTCGCGCGCGCGGCTTTGGGCAAGTCATCAAGGCTTTTCAGCTTCGTACCGTAGGCCTTGCCATATGTACGCCCCGGCTTGCCGCCCAATCCAAACCACGGGTGCCAACTGACAAGATTTTGAAACTGCGAGAAGGCCCCCGCGCGTGTGAGTTTCGGGTTCAGCACGTCGGCAACTTTGCCCGCTTGAACGAAATGCGAATCCCAATAGTAAATTGGGCCAGCCGATTCTTTAGGATACTGTTCAGGCTTCATCGGATTTGGAAATGAAAACGCCGACTGACTGGGCACAAACACCGTATCGCCAATAATGTCGATGCGCTGTGCCCTGGGTTTCACAGTCGCCGTTTCATCCGTCACCGCGCCGTCAGGGCCAATCTCGGCCTTCAGTGGCCCGCCGATAAACGGCCATACATCGCGCTTCTCGCCCGTGATCGGGTTTTCCCACACGTCGATTGATTCATCGGTATCAAACTTACAATAGGCGCCTGACTCAAAAACCGTGCCGGCATAATTGCCGTTGGGCAGCGGTTTCCACTTGGTGATGTTGAGGTTGTTCATGGTGACGAAGGGAATCAAATTGCCTTCGTTGGCATAACCGTACAAATGCAGGCGATAGAACGTGTAAACCGTTTCTTCGGCAATTGAGCCGCCAATTTTGGCCCGCACCATGGCCCGGGTTTTGGGGTCTGCTAAATCGAGTGTGCCGATTTTTTGTGCGCTCGCGTCTTGTGCTGTTGCAGCGCCAACCGCCGTAAGTGCCGCCGTCGCAAGTGCGCTACGGCGCGAAATAATTGATGATGTCATGAAAGCCTCCCTGCCTGAGGAGAGAGACTATAAGGCCAGCCCGGCTTTCTTCAAGGCGTTGGCTTGGTGCTTGGCCAATGATTTCTCGTCGAAATTCTTGATGGTGTCGTGGAACAGGCGGTGCCAATTCACTTTCGCCCCCAGGCGCAAAAACACGCCGCCCAGGCCAATTGCTGCACGATCAACCATGACAAACTCGCGCGGCGGTTTGACGCCGCCCAGTCGTTTCAACTCGGCATGAACTTTCTCAGCAACCTCACGGCCATAAGTCGAAGCATTGGTCTCCTCGATCAGGCGCGCGCGATCTTCCATCAAAGGCGCATACACAAAGGCCGCCCAGCGATTGAGCACGTCGATCACTTCGCGCTTCAAACCTTTGAAGCCCCAGGTTTCATAGGCTGACACGGCCAACGCTTCGTCGCCACTTTCTAAGGCGCGATAAAGGTCGATAACGCCGCGCACAAAGACAGGGCTGAAAATGCGAATGGCCCCGAAGTCCATGAGGTTGATGGAATCGTCTGATCGCGCTGTGTAGTTGCCCAAGTGTGGATCGCCGTGAATGACGCCATAACTATAAAAGGGCACGTACCACGCCTTGAACAAACTGATGCCAAGGCGGTCGCGGCGGTCTTGGTTGGGCTCATCGGCCAGGATGTCGGTCAATGAGCGACCTTCGATCCAAGTCATGGTCAGTAGTCGCTTGGTCGAGAGTTCGGGCAACACGTCGGGCACATGAACATCGGCTTCCGCGGCCAACATAATTCGGTAGAGCGCCAGATTGCGTGCCTCGTTGGTGTAGTCGAGTTCTTCTTTCAGGCGATCGGTAATCTCGGCGTGGATTTCGGTGGGGTCGATGGCCGGGGCAAACTGCCGGTACGTGGCAAACACCAGCTTCAACTGGCGCAAGTCAGCCTCGACCACTGAATCCATGTCTGGGTATTGCAACTTACAAGCCAGCGCCGCGCCGTCTTTTGACACGGCCCGATGGACCTGCCCCAATGATGCCGCGCGTGCGGCTTCACGTTCGAAAGATGTAAACTTACTTTGCCAATCGCTGCCCAACTCGGTTGTCATCCGGCGATTGACGAAGGGCCAGCCCATATGTGGCGCGTTGGCTTGCAGTTGTGCCAGTTCGCGCGCGTATTCAGCCGGCAATGCGTCGGGGATGGTGGAGAGAATTTGCGCCACTTTCATCAGCGGGCCTTTCAGCCCACCCAGCAGTGCGCGCAGATCTTCGGCATTTTTGTTGCGATCGCCCTTCATGCCAAAGAAGCGTTCGCCAGCTAAGCGCGCGGCAAAACCGCCGATTCCTGTGCCCACTTGGGCATAACGCTTCACGCGCCCGCCCATGGAGTTTTCGTCAGCGTCTGCCACTTTTGTTACGCGACCTTTTCGAGCTGATCAATGAAGCCTGAAATAGTGCTCATGCCCCGCTTCCAGAAGCCAGGGTCTGTGGCATCAAGGCCAAAGGGCTTGAGCAATTCTTTGTGGCGATGACGACCACCAGCCGACAACATGGCCAAGTATTTTTCCTCAAAACCCGGCACGGCCTTGGTGGCGTAGACATTATACAACGAGTTTACGAGGCAATCGCCAAAGGCATAAGCATAAACATAGAACGGCGCATGCAAGAAGTGGCTGATGTAGCTCCAGTAGTGTTTGTACTCGTCGTCGAAATGGAACGCGGGGCCAAGACTGTCGCGCTGCACCATCATCCAAATTTCGCCGAGGCGTTCTGCGGACAATTCGCCGCTTTTGCGTTCGTCGTGCACATGGCGCTCGAATTCATGAAACGCGATCTGGCGCACCACGGTATTCAGCATGTCCTCAACCTTGCCCGCCAACAGCGCGCGGCGCTCCAGCGGGCGCTTCTCGTCGGCCAGCAATCCCTGGAACGTCAGCATTTCGCCAAACACAGAGGCGGTTTCAGCTAACGTCAGCGGCGTGGATGAGATCAAACCGCCCTGCTTGGCCGCAAGCACTTGATGAACACCGTGGCCCAATTCGTGGGCCAGCGTCATGACGTCTCGAGAACTGCCAAGATAATTGAGCAAAATGTATGGATGCGCCGAAGGGACCACCGGGTGCGAAAAGGCCCCCGAGGCCTTGCCGGGGCGTGCGGGCGCATCGATCCACCGCTGAGCAAAAAACACCTCGGCGACCTCGGCCATGTGTGGCGTAAAGGCGCGGTAGGCATCGAGCACCATACGTTTGGCTTCAGGCCACGCGATTTTACGATCTTCAGTTTTTGGCAGCGGCGCGTTGCGGTCCCAGTATTGCAGCTTTTCAAGACCGAACCAGCGCGCCTTGAGTTTGTAATAGCGATGCGCCGTTTCACCGTAGGAATCCATCGCGGCAGTCACCAAGGCCTGCACAACATCGTCCTCAACCAAATTGCCAAGATTGCGCGATGACACGGGGGCTGCAAACTTGCGCCAATCGTCTTCGATCGCTTTGTCTTTGGCGAGCGTATTTGTGATGAGCGTAAACAGCGGCTGCTTTTCAGCCAGCGCTACGCCGATGCTTTTAGCGGCTAGGCGGCGCTTCTCGCCCGAGGAATCAGACAACTGATGCAAGGCTTGCGTGAGCGTCACTTCGCTATCGCCGAGTTTGCACCGCATTGATGCTTGCGTTTCGTCATAGAGGCGAACCCAAGCGCCACGACCCGTCGTGGATTTATCGAGAAACAATTTCTCGAGGTCGTCAGATAATTCATGTGCGCGGAACGCGCGCAAGTCGCGTACCCACGGCGCGTATTTGGCGGCCGCCAGGTTTTGCATTTTGGCATTCAGCACCTCATCGTCGAGGCGATTGATTTCGAGTGTGAAAAACAGCGTGCGGCCACCTAACTCTGTCAGCTTGTCACTGGTGTCTTGGTAAAACTTACCGCGCTTGGGGTCGGACACATCGCCCGACTGATAAAGCTGCGCGTAACTGCCAACCTTTCCAAGGATTTCGCCAATCGATTCGTAGTCGGCAATCGCCTGGCCAAAAGCCGCGCCGTCTAATGTAGCGACATTCCCGCGATGGATTTCAAATGCTGCAATCTTCTTTTCTGCCAGCACAATGTCGGCCTTGAGGTCAGCGCCGTCGGGCGCGCTATACAGATCGCCCAAGTTCCATTCTGGTAGATCGCCGAGCGCGGCATCTTTTCCCGCAACGTCATCGTCCTTACGGGCGACGGAGGGCATTCCGAACCGATTGAAACCTGCAAATGTCATGGGCAAACCTTGATGAATGAGGCTCAGATATAGGTGGCTTTGTGCCTATCGCCAACCGTACCTATATTCTCGGTATGAACAACGGTTGGCTTGAAAAGACCTGTGGGAAGCCCGAAGATAGGACCATCATATCCACCTCTGGGGAGGGGTGATCGCGTGAGTACGCCATCAAAAGCCGTGGATACATCGAAGGTGACAAGCCTTCCTGCGATGTTTTTTGCGCAAGCTGAGCGACACCAAGACCGCAATTTTTTGTGGTCAAAAGTGGAGGGCGTTTACACGCCCCTCAGCTGGGGCGTGGTGGCCCAGCAAGTTAAGGCCGCCGCCGCGGGATTTAAGTCTATCGGCGTGAAGCATGGCGACCGGGTGATTATTGTCTCGGAAAACAGACCTGATTTTTTTATCGCCGATCTGGCGATCATGAGCATCGGCGCGGTGGCGGTACCCACCTACACCACTAACACCGCCAACAACCACCTTCACATTATGAACGACTCAGGCGCGCGCATTGTGGTGGTTTCGACACCGCAATTGGCGCGACATGTGGTCGCTGCAGCGATCGAGGCTGACAACAAAGTCGCCATTTATGTTGTCGACCAACCCGAAAAAGCCATTAAGGCCGATGTTGATGTACGTTCCTGGTCGGATTTGTTGAACGCCGGTAAAGGCGCTGGTGTCCCCGCCGAAGTTGCCAACCTGAAACGCGAAGATTTGTCCTGCCTGATCTACACCTCAGGCACTGGGGGTCTGCCAAAAGGCGTGATGCTTAGCCATGGCAACATTTTGGCCAATTGCTTTGGCGCCACTGTATTGGTGAAAACACTCGGGATTGAGGACGAGGTGTTCCTCTCCTTTCTGCCGCTTAGCCATTCCTATGAACACATGGGCGGACAGTTTCTGCCAATCTCGCTGGGCGCAGAAATATACTACGCCGAGCGCGTGGAAACGTTGTCGGCAAATTTGCTCGAATGCCGTCCCACCTTCATGACCGCCGTGCCGCGCCTGTATGAGAGTATGCGCATGCGGATTTTGCAAAATTTGAAACGGCAAAAACCCATCGAGCAAAAGCTGTTCAACCTGGCGCTGGATCTCGGCATCAAGAAGTACGAAACCCCAACAGCCATGACGCTGTGGGACAAAGTGCAAGATTTCGTTTTGGAACGGCTGGTGCGCCGCAAAGTTCAGCAACGTTTTGGTGGGCGCTTGAAAGCCATGGTCTCGGGCGGCGCGCCACTGAACTACGATGTTGGGCTGTTCTTTATCGCGCTGGGCGTGCCGCTGTTGCAGGGCTATGGCCAAACCGAAGCAGCGCCGCTGATCAGCGCCAATCCACCGCTGAAAGTAAAACTGAAAACCGTCGGCCCGCCGGTGGCTGGTGTTGAGGCTAAAATTGGGCCCGACGGCGAAATTCTGGTGCGCGGTGAAATGGTGATGAAGGGTTACTGGAATGACCCCGACACCACGATGCTGGCCATCGACCCCGATGGCTGGTTGCACACCGGCGATATCGGGCACTTCGACGAAGACGGCTACATCGAGATTACCGATCGCAAGAAAGATATCATCGTCAACTCGGGCGGTGACAACATTGCGCCGCAGCGCTTGCAAGGCATTCTGTGCTTGGAAGAAGCCGTGGCCCAAGCCATGGTTTATGGCGACAAGCGGCCGTACATCACCGCCGTAATTGTGCCCAGCGAAACGTTCGTTAAAGCCTGGGCCGAGCAAGCCAATGTGCCCGCCGACTTAGCGGCTCTGGCCACCAATACCGAGTTTAAGTCGGCCATTAGCAAAGCTATTGAGCGCGCCAATACGCAATTGGGTACAATTGAAAAAGTGCGCAAATTTGTGTTGGCGCCACAGCCGTTTACTGTTGAGAACGGCCAGATGACGCCCACACTTAAAGTGCGCCGGCATACGATTGTGCGCGAATACAAAGACGCGCTGGAAGCGCTGTATAATTAGCGCGGGCACATGGAACCAAGCATCATTTTCGGCTTGGTCTCGGCTTTAGCCGGCCTTGCTCTGATCATCGGCCATCAACGCAACAGCGAAAAGCTGCGCATGCTGTTCGGTGGCATTTGCGTGGCGGCGGCGCTGGTTGCCGTAAGTTTGATCGCAGAGCGGCTTTAACGTGCCGTACCGACAGCGTCCAAGTACACCTGAAGTAATGACTCCTGTTCTTCGCGGTCGGCCTTGTCCATGGCGCGCACCTTGATGACTTGGCGCATGACCTTGGTGTCGTAACCGGCACTCTTAGCTTCGGAATAAACTTCGCGAATATCTGCACCGAGATTCTTCTTCTCGTCTTCAAGCCGTTCAATCCGTGTCACGAATTGCTTGAGGCGTTGCGCAGAGACGCTTTTATCGGCCGAGCCATCGGGCATGAGACAAACCTTTCCTACACGCACATCATTCCAAGACAATGGCGCGGAACCTAGGGGAAAGGTGCATCCAGGCCAAGGCCTGAAGGGTGTGGATAAAAAAGAAACCTGGGGGTTAAAAGTTGGTGGACTTAAATCACTTCAGCCGCCGCAAGACGGGTTTTCCATCTGCCCCGGCCTCAACAATCGCTGCGACCTTGTTACGCGCCCGGAATTCAGCGCGCCATTTGTCAAACTCAGTTGCAGCAATGCGGTCTTCCCGAAATAACGAGAACCCTCGCAGATCCCCCATTTTCGCATCGGGAAAAGCATTTGCAGCCCCAGCGCCTGTTTTGTCGCTCACTAAGCCAAAATTCGAGCGGTAACGTTTGTCGTAGGTTGGCGCAAAAATATACATCCGATAGGTATCCGTTCCGGTCTTCGGATTAGGCGTTACACGCACGCCGGTATCGGACGATAGGACCTGAATTGATGTCTGCTCTTCGAAAGGCCCAGCAGGCAATGAGCTTGTTATCTTTACCGTCCCAGAATCGTCAATCATCTCTCCGGTAAAAACAGTGACGGTCTCAACACCTTCGTCGGCGGAGATCTGACCGCGTGCAGTTCCCATGGCGAGTTTGCCGGGGGAGTAAAATTTAATTTCAGTCTCGCGGTACGTGCGCCCCACCAATTCAACGTGAATGATGCTGTTGTATGACCGACTGTTGTAATTGAGCTCGCCATCCATGTAGGTGTTTTCAGCACGCCACCAACCCGACATGAGTTTCCAATAGGCGTTATCGGCAAGGTCTGCCGCCGAAACTGACAACGGGCACAGGAGTGCCGCGATAAAAACGATTTTGCGCATCATGGCACCACCGAAATAACAGCATGCAACGGCGTGGTCTCTTCGAACGTTTTTTGTTGCTCAGCCGAGGCAGGTTTTTGGTGCTTGGCTTTCCAATCTTTGATGGGCATGCCGTACACAACTTCTTGCGCCTGATCGTAACTGATCGCGGCTCCGAAATGCTCAGACGCTGCTTTGTACCACTTGGCCAAGCAGTTGCGGCAAAAGCCCGCCGTGTTCATGATGTCGATGTTCTGGACATCGCTTCGCTTTTGCAGATGCTGCACGAGCCCGCGAAAAGCGGCAGCTTCGATTTTAAGTCGAGTCATCTCGTCCATGGCGCGCTCCGTTAGTAATGCCGAATCTCGGCCATATCGTGTTGACCTAAAATCGGCGCAATCAAGCCCGAGAGCAAGCCCCCCCACCATTGTTGTCCCGCCGTTGTGCAAATTAAATCCTGCCGGATTTCGATTTGGGCATGGGGCAAGCCCTGCGCCAAGCCGTGGGCTTTCATGCAATAGCCGTGCGTGATGCCCGAATAAGGCTCATTTACGCCCACCACCATACCCGGTACCGCCCGCAACGCTGTGATCAAGTGATCGCCTAGCCGCGTATCGCGACTAAACATCACGCCACAATGCCACGGCCTGGCTTGCGCCACGTCACGGCGCATTAACGACGGCGTAAAGCTGTGGATCGATAACATCACAGGAACAAGTCGGCGCGCTTTGATGTGGGCAATCTGGGAATCAATTGCTTTGTGATACGGCCAGAACAAGGCATCGGCGCGACGCGCGAGGTCATCCAATGTCAGCGCGACATTGCGCGGTATGGTGATTCCGTCACTGGCTTCGGGAACCGCTTCGGGGTCGCCCATGGCGCGATTGAGATCAATCACCAGACGCGAATAACGCGCGATGACGGCGGTCGCGCCAAGCGCGTGCGCCAAGTGCCGCGAGACGCCAGCCGCGCCGATATCCCACCCCACATGGCGATCAAGAACACTAGCGCTAACCCCTAAATGGTCGAGCGCACGTGGCACCGCATTGCCGCCATGGTCGCAATGAATAAGCAGCGGTGAAGTTAAGCCACCGTGCACGAGTTCAACCGGAACTGGTTCGTCGGGACTCAAGAATGGGGGGTCAACAGAAGTAGTCATGTGATTGATTGATCAACAGCGACGTGACAGAAGACTGATTAGTGTGGGGATTGTGTGATGGACGTCAAGGCAATGGAAGCGCAACCAAAGCAAAGCTGGGTGGCACGCGCGGCCTTGCCGATTTTGCTCACCGGCACCATGGCCTTGGCATTCTCGCCCATTTTCGTGCGCTGGAGCGAGGTCGGCCCCATTGCCACGGGGGTCAACCGAATGCTCCTTCCCCTGCCCGTCTTTTTCATCTGGATGTGGCTGGTCCCGTCACAGCGCTTACCGCTCGCCACGACCCAAGGGAAACTGGATTTGAAGTACCTGCTCCTGGCCGGTGCCTTTTTTGCGGGCGACTTATGTGTGTGGCATTGGTCGATCAAACTCACGTCCGTTGCGAATTCGACCGTCCTTGCAAACCTCTCGCCCGTGTTCGTCGTGATCGGCGCTTGGTTTTTATTCAAAGAGCGCGTCTCCCGGGTGTTTTTGGGCGGCCTACTCATGGCGTTGTTGGGTGTTGCCATCTTGATGAGTGAAAGCCTCAAAGTCTCGACCATCACGTTGACCGGCGATGCCTTGGGGCTTTTCACATCGTGGTTCTATGCTGGCTATTTGTTGACCGTAGCCCGCGTTCGCAAGCGCGTGCCCACAGCAGCAACCATGGCCTGGGGCGGGCTCGCTGCAACAATCATCCTTTATATCATCGCCTTCAGTTGGGAAGGCAACGTCTGGCCCGAGACACCGCGTGGATGGGTGGTCGCCATTGGTTTAGCGGGCGTAACGCAAATTATTGGTCAAACTCTCATCGCCTTGGCGCTGGCTCATGTTCAGACGGGCTTCGGAGCCATGGTGTTACTGCTGCAACCGGCCCTGGCGGCCCTGCTTGCTTGGGTTTTGTTCAATGAGCCACTAAGCATGTGGCAAGTCATTGGCGGCATCGCCATTTTGATTGGCCTGGAGCTCTCGCGCCGGGGCACGCCGAAAATAGCTTAGCCGCCATTCCTTAACTAGCCATAGGTGCGCCAGATGCGTACTCTAGGGGCTAGGAGAACACACCATGTCCGATTCACCATTTGGCCACCGTGGCCGTCGCGCCAAGATTATCGCCACCTTGGGGCCCGCCAGTGCCAATGCCGAAACGATCGCCGATCTGTACGAAGCCGGCGCTGATGTCTTCCGCCTCAACTTTAGCCACGGCAGTCACGACGACCACGCCAAGTCAGTGGCGACCATCCGCGCATTGGAAAAAACCGTTGGCCGCCCCATTACCATCTTGATGGATTTGCAAGGCCCGAAGTTACGCGTCGGCGTGTTCAAAGACGACAAAGTGATTATTCAACCTGGCGCGCCGTTTCGGCTGGATCTCGACCCCACGCCTGGCGATTCGAAGCGGGTCTGCTTGCCGCATCCTGAAATTTTTGCGGCCCTCAAACCCGGTGCGACGTTGTTGGTCGACGACGGGCACCTTCGATTAAAAGTCAAAGAATGCGGCAAAGATTACGCCATCACTGAAGCGGTGATTGCCGGCGGCATTTCGAACCGCAAGGGCGTCAACGTGCCCGACGTCACTCTGCCCATCCCGGCAATGACCGACAAAGACAAAGCCGATTTGCAGTTCGGCCTGAGCCAAGGCGTTGATTGGGTGGCGCTATCGTTCGTGCAACGCCCTGAAGATGTTGCCGAAGTGCGCGCCGCCGTGAAAGGCCGTGCTGGCGTTTTGGCCAAGCTTGAAAAACCATCCGCGCTGGAACATCTCGATGCGATTGTCGATGCCTCGGACGCCATCATGGTCGCGCGTGGGGACTTGGGTGTCGAGATGCCTCTGGAGCAAGTCCCAATTTTGCAAAAGCGCATCATTCGCTCGTGTCGCAAACGCGGCAAGCCTGTGGTTGTGGCAACTCAAATGCTCGACAGCATGATCAAGTCGCCGGTGCCGACACGCGCTGAAGCCTCGGATGTCGCCACCGCCATTTACGACAGCGCTGATGCCGTGATGTTATCGGCGGAAACGGCGGCCGGAACGTTCCCGGTCCGTGCAGTCGCCACCATGCATCGCATTATCTGCCAAGTGGAAGCCGACGAGCATTATTTTGAATTAACGGAAGCCCGCCGATTAGAGCCTGAACACAACTCGCCGGGCGCGATTACGGCTGCGGCGCGGCAAGTCGCTCATACACTTAACGCGGCAGCGATTGTGACGTTCACATCGTCGGGCTCAACAACCTTGCGGGCCGCACGCGAGCGGCCCAATGCCCCCATTATGTGCATTACGCCCAGCGTCACGGCAGGGCGGCGCTTAGGACTCGTCTGGGGCGTGCATTCTGTCGTGGGTGATTTCATTCATTCGGTCGATGACATCGGCGACGTGGCTGTAAAGGCGGCCGTGGAAGCTGGCATCGCGCACGATGGCCAAGCACTGGTGATCACAGCCGGTATGCCGTTTGGTAAAGTCGGGTCAACCAACATGGTGCGTGTGGTTTGGGTGGGCGGCGAAACCGGCACGCAGTAGTGCGGCGTTCTTAGGGAACGATAGAAAAGCCGATCCTAAATCGCGTTGAACTGCGGTTTAAGGCCTTAATCATGCGGTTATCGTAGTTAATCAAATTCTCTCCGTAGCCCGTAAAATACTGAAAATGCCAATAGAGATTTGGCAAACTCTCTGTTTTAAAGAACCAATTCGGCCAAATTGAAGCATCGACCGTTAAATTGCCACGTCTGGCTTGGTCGCCGCGTTGACCTGTGACTCTGAAAAGCCATTTGTCTTTTTGGCTCAGGCTTGCTGCCAATGATGCGTGACCCAGAAACTTCGCGACATCGGCGTTTTCCGAAGCGATCGCGAAATAGGTCCACACGCGCGGAGCCAACCTGAATTGAACGGACGGGCTCTCCCCCCATTCCAGAGCCGGCTCGATGTAGACTTTGTTGAGGCTGCGCGATTCTGGCCCACCCTTCCCATTTGATTCATGGCGAGCGGCAGCACGCCAGTGAATAGCCGGAACGTATGGGGATGAATTTGAAAAAGAAGATTTGCAGGCGTAAATCAACTCGGGTTTGTAGTTCGTGTCCTCGAAAGGCGCTGAGTCTGCGGCAAGATTCCAAAACCCCGTGATCGTCATACCAATGTAAACATTTTCTTTTTCCAGGCAGCTTTCGGATTTTGTGTCCCCGAACGTTTGATAGCGAAAACTAAATTGTAGCTTGAGGTTGGCCGGAGACGTGCCGCCTAAAACATAAAACGGCTCGTTCCGGTCAAAGTTTCTCAAAATGGCAGACAGATGATCGTCGTCTTGCGCACCAGTGGCTTGAGCGGACGAACACGCAGCGGCCAACATGGCCGCAAACAGTGCGATATTCCTGACAAGAGTCATGCTTTCTGCCCCAAATACCGCAGCCACACGTCAAAATTGCTGAAGAAGAAAACTAAACGAATAAGGTTGTTGAGCAGTTAACGCATGGAGGACGCATTCACGCAGGCTGCTATGCCCTTTCGCTCTTGGGCGAAGTGATCGGCGAGATCAGAGCGAATACAAAGATGCGGACTTAGAGCTGCCCGCCCAGCTGCGCCCATTTGGTGCGGGTGAGTCGGTAAAGCACGTGGTCGAGCCCAGCGTGCTTGAAGTTCGCCTCGAAGCTAAAGCCGCATTTTTCCATCACACGCCGTGAGGCAGCGTTGTTAGGGACTGTGAAGCTAATGATCTCGGACAGGCCTGAGCTTTTGAATAGGTGCTTGATGATGGCCGTGGCCATCTCACTGGCGTAGCCCTTCTTCCATTCAGCCCACGGCACGGCATACAAAACTTGCGTGTCGTTCAGCCCATTTTCCATATACTTCATCGCGCCGCAGTAGCCGGCAAAAGTGCCGTCATTGCGCGTATGAAAAACCCAAACGCCGCGACCGACATCATCGCTGGCCACCATAAACCGCCCGAGCGTACCAGCGGTTTCAGTCCGAGACAGTTTTTTGCCCGTCGCCGATAACGTAGCCATCACACGTTCGTCGTTGTGCAGAATACGCAGACGCGCCACGTCGCTATCAACGATGTGTCTGCCGATCAAACGCGCTGTTTCAATTTGTACTGTCATGGGCCCATTACAGCAAAAAACCGCGGTCTTTACCCGCGGTTCTTTTTAATGCCTTCGTTTGCGCAATGACGCGCTTAGCCCTGGCGTGCTTTGAAGCGCGGGTTCTTCTTGTTGATGATGTAAACGCGCCCCTTGCGACGAACAACGCGGCAATCTTTGTCGCGAGTCTTGGCGGAGCGCAGTGAGTTGCGCACTTTCATGGCCGAATTCCTAATTCTATGGCTGCAGTCTCGAACCGGAGACCGGCCCGTGAAGAGGCGGTTGTATAACCAATTGATCTGGCGCGCGCAACTTGTTCCACCGGGTCCCGCATTGTCGTCTAAGCCATTGATATTTATATATTATATCTACCCCAGCCAATAACGTATGACCGCCGAGGCTGCGTAGGGACGTTCCAGCGGCACAAGATGACCGCATTCTTCGACCACCACCAAACGCGCATTCGGGATCACCTCGGCCATCTCGGTGTGAAAGGCCAGTGGGGAAATGGCGTCTTGGCGGCCGCACATCACCAACGTTGGCACGCGAATGGCGGGTAAATCGCCCCGGCTATCGACCCTGGCCATGATCGCCTTCTGTTGGCGCGTAAAGGCCTCCTGCCCCACGCGCTCGGCCATTTGCAACACGACGTCGGCCACTGCGGGGTCTTTCAGGCGCGAGGGGTGAATAAGGTTGGGCAATAGGCGCGGTGTGACGCCTTTGAACTTGCCCAATTCAGAGAAGCGAATGAGCTCGCGACGGGTATGAACTTGCGCCTCGGTATCGGCCCTGGCGTTGGTATCAATCAGCGCCAAGCGCTCGACCCTCTCAGGCGCTTTGCGCATGATTTCTTGGGCGACATACCCGCCCATCGACAACCCAGCCAGACAAAAGGTGCGCGGAGCCTGATCCAGGACCCGCTGGGCCATGGCCGGGATTGTCTCGTCCTGTGTGAGGTCGGGGACCCACGTCTGGCAGATGTCGCCCAGGGTTTCCGTCTGATGGCGCCACAGCGCACTGTCACATAACAGACCCGGAAGAAGCACAAGATGACGCTGATCCACAGTGTTTTCCTTGATATCCAGGGGCTTACGCACCACCCCCAAGCACATTGACTCGTGCAGACTAGCACCTATGATGCCGCGCCGTTAACAAGCCCATCCAAACGCCTGGGCTAATCCAAGACAAGGCGCTGGCTTAGGCCAACGATTATTTTCCCATTCGATGACTTTTGAAGACCTCGGACTATCGCCCAGCACGCTCAAAGGTGTGGCTGACGCAGGATATACGATACCGACGCCCATCCAGGAACAAGCCATCCCGCTTATTCTGATGGGACGCGATGTGTTGGGTATTGCGCAAACCGGCACCGGCAAAACCGCGGGCTTCACGTTGCCGATGATCGACATTCTCGCCGAAGGCCGCGCCAAGGCGCGCATGCCCCGCTCGCTGATTATCGCGCCGACGCGCGAGCTGGCTGCCCAGGTTTCTGATAACTTCGTGAAATATGGAAAGTACCAATCTCTGAGCATGGCCCTGCTGATTGGCGGAGAATCCATGGCCGAGCAGGAAAAAGTGCTCGACCGCGGCGTTGATGTGCTGATTGCAACGCCAGGCCGCTTGCTCGATTTGTTCGAACGCGGTCGCATTATTCTGAACGATGTCAGAATTTTGGTCATCGACGAAGCAGACCGCATGCTTGATATGGGTTTCATCCCCGATGTCGAGCGCATCGTCTCGTTGATTCCCAAAATTCGCCAAACGCTATTTTTCTCGGCAACTATGAATGGCGAAATTCGGCGGTTGGCCGATCAATTCTTGATGAACGCCAAAGAAGTTCAAGCCACCGCGCCTGCCACCACAGCCACCACCGTCACCCAAGCGCTGATTGTGGTGAAACCTGAAGATAAGCGCGAATGTGTGCGCCGCCTGATCCGCGCGGAAAATTTGAAAAACGCATTCATTTTTTGTAACCGCAAGCGCGACGTTGACATTCTGTTCAAATCGCTCACCAAGCACGGGTTTAACGCCGTGGGTTTGCATGGCGACATGCCGCAGCCCAAACGCATGGAGATGTTGGCCAAGTTTAAATCGGGCGAAGCCGAGTTGTTGGTGTGCTCAGACGTTGCTGCGCGCGGGCTAGACATCTCGGCGGTGTCGCACGTGATTAACTTCGATGTGCCATTTAATTCGGAAGACTATGTCCACCGGATTGGCCGCACAGGGCGCGCCGGCATGGCCGGCAACGCCATCACCATCGCCACGCCCTACGACAGCAAAGCGTTGGCGGGCATTGAAGCCTTAATCAAAACGCCAATACCAATATTGATGGAAGCAGCGATCGAGGACCTGAAGGTTCCGATGCAAAGCGGCGATGCCCCGCGTGAAAGTCGCGGACCGCGTGGCGGCGGACGCAGTGGCCGGCCCGAACGTGGACGCGGCAAAGGCCGCAGCCATGCGCCGCGTCACGACAACGCCGCCGCTGCGATCACTCCCACCGAATTCGTTGAGCAACCGCAGCAAGCCGCGCTCTCACCAGAGCAACCTGCAGAGCCGGTGCTTCAACAAACACCCGAAACTATTAGCAGCCCGCCTGCGCGCGAGCCACGCCCACGCCCCGAGCGCAAAAACTCTCGTCACCGCGATAAGTGGGCACGTGATGCGGGCCGCATGGAACATCCCGAGGATGTCATTGGCTTTGGCTCGGCAATTCCTGCTTTCTTACAGGTTGCTCCGACTTTCCCAGCGCCCGAGCCCGACGACTTACCGGCGCATACTGACGAAACTAATTAACGGGACCACGCGGCTTATCGTTTTCTGCTGGCTCAAGCGCTTGCAGATCGACATTGGCCGGGCCTGCTTGGTGATGAACCATTTTCCAGGCCGAACCTGCACGTATGAATACGTTCGTCGCTGCGAGATATTGCCGCCCGGTGAGTTCCTCCACACACGTCACAACGGCGGCGTCACCCACCATATCGATATGCTCATTGTGAACTTTGAATTTGGGCGCGTTAGGATTGCGTAGAATGGACTGTAAACTCGCTAGAACTGCGTCACGTCCATACACCGTCGCCCACCCGGGATGGGTGCAACTGACCGGTCGATCACTGGCCCACACCTCGCGCATGGCTGCCATATCGCGTGCCGAAAAGGCGATGTAAAAAGCGTCATTCGCAAACAGAATGGCCTCGCGTTCCGACATACTTTGCTAATGACCACCGAAAATGAGTGCGGGCCTCGCCAGCTTAGATTAACTTAAATCATCTTCTCCGTTACATCTTTTCGCAAACATAATTATGCCCGTTCCCTCAGGTCCATCCTTTCCCCCGGCCAGCAAAAAGCCCGCCACCAGCGCTGCGATTTTTCTGCACGGGTATGGCTCGAATGGAGATGACTTGATTGGTCTGGCCCCCTTTTTCGCACAGCACCTCCCCGATACGGTGTTTTACTCGCCCAACGCGCCGGAGCCCTGGGAAGGCGGTGCCTTTGGTGGACGGCAATGGTTTACGCTGGCCGGATATGACCCCGAAGCGATGCGCCGCGACCCACAGCGCATGGGCGGTATTTACGAAAGAATGTTCGCGGGCGCTGAAAAGGCCTCGGGCTTTCTCAATCAATTCATCGACAACGTTGCCAGCCATCACAGTTTAAGCGTCAGCAAAATTGCGCTCATCGGTTTCTCGCAGGGCACGATGATGGCCCTCCATGCTGGTCTGCGCCGCACATCTGTACTCGCAGGCATTGTTGGTTTTTCCGGTGCCATGATCGGCGGATCGAAACTCAAAGACGAAATCAAGTCGCGCCCGCCTGTATTGCTTCAGCACGGCGATGCCGATCCGGTTGTTCCCGTCGAGGCCCTAGGCGAAATTAAAAGTGTGCTCGAAACAAATGCCGTACCGGTCGAGGCTGATATCATTCCCGGCCTTCAGCATGGCATCGACCCCATCGGCGCTGCTCGCGCGGCGGCTTTTTTGAAAAATAAATTGAGCGCGGCATAAACGCTTTTAATCAGGAGAGAGTAAATGCTCGGACCAATTGTTGCTGTGACCATGACTGTCGCCGACCTTGCCCCTATCGAGGCGGCTTATGGAAATTACTTGGGCTACAAAGTCGTTGAGCGCGGCCAAGTGCCACAAGATTTAGCAGACGTCTGGGGCGCGCCACTGGCCGCTGGTAAGTCCTACATGTTGATGCAACCCGAAAGCGGCGCGAATTGCTTTTTGCGCTTTATCGCCATCGACCCGTACCCAGATTACAAGCCACTGACAACCTATGGCTGGAACTCCACTGAGATCTTGGTCAAAGACGTTGATGCCGTTTATGAAAAGCTAAAATCATCACCCTTCGAGGTGGTCGGCACGCCGCGCAATTTGTCGACGACTGACAAAATCAAAGCCATGCAGGTCATCGGACCGGCCAAGGAATTGCTGTACTTAACCACAGTGACTGAATTGAGTTTTGGGTTGGGTATGGCTGAATCGTTTGTCGACCGCCCGTTCATTGTCATTAATGGCGGCGAAGATATTGCCCAACTGATTGCATTTTATCGGGACGCTTTGAAGAACAAGGTCTCAGAACCGATTCCCGTGCGGATGTCCGCCCTGAACAAAGTGCGCGGCTTTGACTCGGAAATGAAACATCCGCTGTCGACGGTAAAAACAACCGGGCCTTTCATGATCGAGATTGACCAGTACCCCAAAGGCACGACGATGCGTCAAACTCGGCCCGGCGACTTGCCGCCCAGCACGGCAATAGTTGCCTTTGAAGTTCCCAGTTTGGATAAAGTCGGCGTACCCTTTGTAAAGCCACCGATCATCGCGCAAGGTCGACCCTACAATGGCCGCCGCGTGGCCGTGATTAAGGGGCCGTCAGGCGAGCTTCACGAGCTGATCGAGACGCCAAACTAATTAAATCGGTCATCATCGTCGTCGTCCCGGCCCTTCTTGCCGGGCCGTCTGTTATCGTCCTCGTCGTCGTCCGTTTTACGGAACGCCCCGGCAGCGTGCTTGCGTTGTGCCATCCGGCGGTGTGCCTGGCGTTTTTGCTCGGCACGGTTCCTGATGACCAGAAAAACCGTCAACGCCCCAGCCAGCGCAAACCAAGGAATGATTAAGCTTACGGCACGCTCAATTTCCAACTGATTACGAACATCACCACGGCAATTGGGCTGGCGATTAATGCACGTGGCTCGCGCAATCTGCTCGCCCCGCGAAAAGAGAAAGTCGGGGAGCGTAAAACCATTCTCTCCCATATCTTGGGCGTGAACGGGGGCCGCGAACGGCACCAGCACAACAAGGAACAGCAAATTGCGCAAAACTTGACGGGTGTTCATATGTGTTAGACCTGGTCGCCGGGTTGCGTGGGATGCCACGGTACCGGTAGTCTATCAGAAATTCCGCCCTTGCGAGTAGCCCCAGCCTGAGCCTTTGAACCCCATGGCAATTAAAATCCGTGAGATTGATCATGTGGTGTTGCGCGTCGCCGCGTTAGAGCGCGCCTTGGAATTTTATTGCGGCGTGTTGGGCTGCAACCTCGAGCGCGATTTGAAGGATCGCGGTTTGGTACAGCTGCGGGCCGGACGCAGCCTGATTGATCTGGTTGTGGTCGACTCAGAACTGGGGCGAAAACTTGGTGCCGGCCCTGGCCAAGAGGGACGCAACATGGACCACTTTTGTTTGCGCGTTGAGCCCTTCGACGCCGCAGCCATTTCCGCACACCTCAAGGCCCATGGTATCGCTCATGACCCAGTGGCGATGCGCTATGGTGCCGAGGGCACGGGCCCCTCGATCTACTTGCACGACCCCGACGGCAACATGCTTGAACTCAAAGGGCCGCCAAACCCTTGAGACCCCAGTTGTGTCGGGCGTGGACCAAGCCGATGCTTTTGGTAAAGTACTAAAAATACATAGGAACAAATGATGCCCGAAATCGAATTGTTCAGTTACGAGGCCTGCCCCTACGCGCAGCGCGCCCGCATGGCGCTGATTGAAAAGGGCATCGACTTCACGCTTACGGAAGTCGACCTTTACAACAAGCCCGACTGGTTCAAGCAACTCTCGCCTTACGGCAAAGTGCCGCTGCTGCGTCACAACGGCCAGATTGTTTATGAATCGCGCATCATCAACGAATACCTTGAAGATGCGTTTCCGCAGCGCCCGCTGCTGCCAAGCGATCCGATTCAAAAAGCCAAAGCGCGTATTTGGATTGATTACTGCGATAGCTACTTCATGCCTGCGCTTCACAAAATGATTGCTGACCGCAAAGACCCCGCGAAACAAATTGAAAATCGCAAAGCCGTAGCCGACAAGTTCAAGTTCATGGAAACCGAGGGCTTGCGTAAACTCAGCAACGGCCCTTATTGGTTGGGCAACGATGTGTCGTTGGTGGATTTGCAGTTCATGCCGTTCCTGGAACGCTTCCCCTGCTACGAAGCCCTTTGGGGCGCGGCCATCCCCGAAGATTGCACACGGCTCAAACAATGGATCGCAACCATGCAAGGGCGCGAGAGCCACATGAAAACCGTGAGCACGTTCGAATTTCACATGGTCAGATACCGTAAGTACGAACAGGCGGCATAAATAGTTTTGATCACTGAAGTGGCAGCCCGCTTGATCCAGATGCACAATTTGCAGAGCTGCCCAGCGCCAGCATGAGCATTGCCACGCGCTTCCGCCATTGGCTCAACGCCCACCTACCCAATACGCCGTGGTTACGCATTCCGATCGGC
>CANJSF010000002.1 GCA_947476925.1 Rhodospirillaceae bacterium
ACACGCGAAAAGCCAGTTAACCCATGGTAACTATTTGGAAAAGATTAAGAAATAGTCTCTAAGATGTCACCGGGGTCGAGCATCGTTTTTGGCCCCATAATTTTGACCGCCTCCTCGCCTGAGCACGAACTGAAAGCCCGATGACCCACCCGCCTGTCCCATCCACTTTAAAAGCGTCACCGCCGGCGACGGCGCAGTTAGCGGCGATTTTGGCGGGCTTTGCTGGCAAGCGGGTATTATGCGTCGGCGATGTTATGGAAGATCGTTTCATTTATGGCGAGGTCCGTCGCATATCGCCTGAAGCCCCGGTCCCAGTGTTGCGCATCACGCGCGAAAGCCGAGAACTAGGCGGTGCCGGCAATGTCGTACGCAACATCGTGGCATTGGGCGGACAGGTGGCGTTTGTCGCTGTGATTGGCGATGATCGGGCAGGTCAGGAAGTCACCGAACTTTTGGCAGCCATGCCAGCGGTCGAGCCGTTTCTCCGCGTGAACCGCCAGAGGGAAACGACGATCAAGAATCGCTTTTTCACACTTGATGGACATCATCTGCTGCGGGCAGACCGTGAAACTGTTCATGCCATTTCTGCGGCAGAAGAGGACGATCTGCTGCGCGACGCTATTGGGCAGTTGCCTCAGGTTGATCTTGTCGTACTCTCAGATTACGCCAAGGGCGTGTTTTCGGTTAACCTTGCCGCACGCATTATCGCCGCCGCGCATAAGGCCGGAAAGCCGGTCATTGTTGATCCGAAAGGCACGCGCTACGAACGCTATCGTGGCGCGACACTCATCACACCCAATCGAGCGGAGCTTGAAGAGGCCGTCAACGCCCACGTTGCAACCGAAACAACTCTCGTCGCGGCGGCTCAAAAACTCCGTAATGATATTCAAGCCGACGCTGTGTTGGTCACCCGCTCTGGCGAAGGCATGACGCTGATTGAATCAGGTGGGGTATCGCATTTGCCGGCCGAAACCCGCGCAGTGGCCGATGTGACCGGCGCAGGTGATACTGTCGTGGCGGTCTTAGCCTTGGCCATGGCGGCGAAAGTGCCACTGGTCGATGCGGCGCGTTTGGCCAATGTCGCTGCAGGGGTGGTGGTCGGCCGTCATTCAACGGCGGTCGCAAGCACGCACGATATTTCAGCAGCCTTGTTGCGCCATGATTTACTACCGGCCGAAGCCAAGGTTGCCGATCTACCAACGGCCCTGTCACGGATTGGCATTTGGAAGCGCGAGGGCCACAAAATTGGCTTTACCAACGGGTGCTTTGACCTTTTGCATCCTGGCCATATTTCATTGATTTCTCAGGCCAAGGCCGCGTGTGATCGATTGGTCGTTGGCTTGAATTCCGATGCTTCGGTGCGCCGCCTGAAAGGCGTTGATCGCCCTGTTCAAAATGAAGTTGCCCGCGCTACCGTCATGGCCTCATTGGCGCATGTCGATCAGGTTGTGATCTTTGGCGACGATACACCCCAAGCGCTGATCGAAGCGATCCGACCTGACGTGCTTGTCAAAGGCGCAGACTATGACCGTTCAAAAGTGGTTGGTGCCGACTTGGTTGAAAGTTACGGCGGGAAGGTCTTGCTTGCACAGCTAGTGCCGTCATACTCGACCACTGCGACCATATCAGCCTTGAATTCTCGCAAATAGTGGTGCCCGACATGCGCGCCTTTCGCCCTCGCTCATTTGCCTTTGTTTGCTTGGTGCTATCGTTAGCGGCATGCGGAGGTAACGGCACTATCTTTCCAAATCCAGGGGCTTCGCCTGGTAGCGCCACAATTATGGGCGGCGGAATGCCGGCACCTGTGATTCGTCAGCCCGTGTTGCCCGAATACTTGGTGGGATGTCGTGGCCATGTTCTGGTTCCGGCGTTGGGCATGACTTTTGTTCCCAAGGGCGCGCCTGCGCCAACCGCAGGACAATACATTCGCGAAGAAAGCCTGACTGCGCCATATCGCGTTGTTCGTCCTGGCGATCGCATGTCGCAAGACCGAAGCTCGCAACGTCTCAACGTCGAGCTCGATGCCTACGCCCGTGTGATTGGCTTGGCGTGCGGCTAATCAAGCGCACTAAATTCTCGGATCAAGTAGCGTCGACAACCGCTGCCCAGCAGCTAAAGCAAAACGCAACGTTAATGCCCGTCGCCGCGCCGCATGTAGTTTTTTGGGAACGGCGTGGCGCACAACACTTGCCGAATGCGCGTCGGCAATTACCACGCCGCAATCAGACGGTAAAATTTGCCAGGGAAAATCCGGCGGCACGGCGAAGCTAAACGCATCGCAATAGGGTACATACTCCAACCACTTGGTGTCGCTGCGGTAATCGCCCGCAGTACTTTTGACTTCGACCATGACGATGGTGCCTTCGGCATTAAGTCCCACCACGTCGGCACGTCGTCCGGTGCCCAGTTTGAATTCGCGCAACGCGATGAATCCCGAGTCGTCGAGCCATCGGCACACGCCACGCGTCACCGCTGCCGTCAGAGCTGCGGGGTCAAATAGGGCGGCATTGCTCGCGCCCGCCCACGGCCGGTCGGGCGAGCGTTGACGGATGTGATTGGCGCGTGCGGGGCGGTAATGATGGTCAGCCACGGCTGTTTGTTCTTATAATGTTCCGTGTGGCTACCCTAAACCTCGGGAAAACCGTGGGCAAGACCCCTGGGACCCATCGCAATTTCAACGGTAGACGGGTGAGTTTTAGGGCTTATGGTGACCGCCGTTTCGCACTGCACCATATTGTTGAGGGACCCATGACTCGGGTGATTCGCGCCAAATTGCACGGTCTTCGCGTGACCATGGCTGACCTGCACTATCACGGTTCAATCACGCTTGACCCCGAGCACTGCGATGCGGCCGGTATCTATCCCACTGAGTTCGTCGATGTCTGGAACAAGAATTCTGGCGCGCGGCTCTCCACATATGTGATTTTTGGCCAACCAGGTTCGCGCTGTTGTGTTTTGAACGGGGCTGCGGCGCGCACCTGCCAGGTGGGTGACGAGTTAATTATTGCGGCAGCTGAAGATGTTGCGCCGGCTCAGCTTTACGATCTTAAGCCCAAGGTGCTCACCTTCACGCCCAATAACGAGATTGACCAGATTCTGGCCTACGAGGTTTTCAAAAGCGCTGCGCGCGACTTTGATTTCCGCATCGCCAACGTCAAAGGCACTCAGCCAGCTGCCGTTCACAATTATCCTTACGTTGACATGCGGGCCATCCGCGCTGATCTCCAGGCCAAGGGCTTGGCCGACTCGGCAATCGATGATTTTGTTGCGCGCTTTCTGACACGCTGAGGCTTGCACGGTCCTCGCTATGCCGTGTTAGGATTCAAGGATGTCCGCCGCCATCAATCTGCCCGCTCTTACGCTGCCGATCACCACGCGACGGCTGATTATTCGCGAGTACGCCACATCCGATACAGCGGCCGTGCAAGAAAATGTGCGCGACACGGCCTATTGGGAACATCACGCAACCGAGCCGCCAACGCCTGAAAAAATATCAGCGCTGGTTTTATGGGCGGTTCAAGAACAAGCCATCAAGCCACGCTTGAATTATTATCTCGCCGCCACCCGCAAAGACTCTGGGGTTGTGATCGGTGAGGCGGTGTTGCGTATTACCGACCCACTTCAGCGGCAGGGTGAATTCGGCTTTGGCGTTGCCCGAAAACTTTGGAAGCAAGGTTTCGCCACTGAGATGGGGGCGGCCCTGTTGCAAGCTGCCTTTTCGCAACTGAAATTACATCGCGTATTTGCCCAGTGCGCGCCTGAGAACAAAGCCTCAATCCGTGTCATGCAAAAACTAGGCCTCGCGCGCGAAGGCATGTTGCGTGATGTCGGTCAGGCGCGCGGCAAATGGTGGTCGAGTGTGATCTATTCGATCATCGAACAGGAATACGCTAAGATCGCTAAGCTACAAGGTTAGACGCAATTACAAGCCGCCGGCGATGCGCTCGACCAATTGCTTCACCGTTGGGATGAAGCCGTTTTTGTACCAAGGGTCGAGGCCAAAACGGTAGGCATTATGGCCCGCAAACATCAGCTCGTTATCGATATTGCCGTCGTGCGCAATATTTTGGAGAGTCTTTTGAATGCAGAAGCTACGCGGGTCAGCTTTGTGGCCCGTCGTGCCTTCTTCATTTTGCGACCAGTTTGAAAACGCGCAAGCGGAGAGGCAGCCCATGCAGGCCGTCTGATCGGCACGAATTTCTTCTGCCTTTTCAGGCGTCACAAAAATTAATGTCGAGTCGGGAGTTTTCAGCGTTTCGACAAAACCTTGCGCCCGCCAGGCATCACCGCGCTCTTTGTCGTGCGGTGTGACGTAAACCTGTTTTTTGCGCAGGCCAATGTCGAAAGGGGCTGTATGTTCGCCCAAAGGTTCGACCGAGAACGGAATCTGCCGGTCGCTGCGCATCTCCAATTCATTCAAGTAGCTGTTGCGCACCGCCGACGAATAAAACCCAGTAGGGCTAAAGCGGTGTAACAACACATCGCCCTTCTTGAGCTGCAATAGCTTTTGCTTCCAAATATCTGAAATCGGACTTTCTTTGGTCAATAGCGGCCGAGTTCCAAACTGGAATGCAATGGGTCCAACTTCCGGGTTGTCGAGGAAATGTTCCCATTCCGACAACCACCAAACTCCGCCGGCCATAATAATCGGCGTGCGTTGTAGGCCCGCTTCGTTCATGACTTTGCGCAATTCCACAATGCGCGGATAGGGGTCTTCGGGGACGCGGTAGTCTTCAGAGTTCGACAGTCCGTTATGCCCGCCAGCGAGCCACGGATCTTCGTAAACGACTCCGCCGAGAAGCTCGGAAAATTTATGGTACGCACGTTTCCATAATGCGCGAAAAGCGCGGCCCGACGAAATAATCGGGTAATAATATAGGCCATACTTGGCGGCGACTTCGCCTAAGCGATACGGCATGCCCGCGCCGCATGTAATGCCATGTATGATGTTGCGGCATTTTTCCAACACGCCGTGCAGCACGCGTTCCGCGCCGCCCATTTCCCACAGCACGTTAATATGTAAAGCACCGGCATTGCCGCGCGTCTCATGGGCTATGCGGGCTTGCTCAATGCCACCGGCAATGGCGTATTTCACCAATTCTTCGTGACGATCTTTGCGCGTACGACCGTGATAGAGCTGCGGAATCGCTTTGCCATTGTCATCGAATGAGTCAGCATTAACACCCGAAAACGTGCCCACTCCGCCAGCGGCAGCCCACGCGCCAGAGCTGAGGCCAGTCGAGATGCTGACTCCCTTGCCGCCTTCGACCAGGGGCAAAACTTCGGCGCCCGACATCAGGATGGAGTTCAGTGCCTTCACGTCCGTGGTCCTTGTTCAACTCTCACTAATATAGACGTATTCTTGGCCTGGACAAAGCGCCCGCTATGTGGCCCAGCGCCAGGTGCTACGCCGAATGATAGGTTAATGTCCAAAGTGACGCACCATGTCACCTGGAACATCGGTGAAAATCGCATCAACGCCCCATTGAAACAAAATGCTTGCCCGCTCGATTTCATTAACCGTGTACGAGCTGAGTTTTAATCCGTACCCACGAATGTCCATGACCTGTTCTCGTGTCAGATGCTTGTGGTTGGCACCGATGGCGGCCAACTCAAGAGTTTTCGCATCTTCTTTCCATTCCGTTGGGATGCGGTCGTAGATCACATCCATCGGCCACTCGGGGGCGACCTCGCGGGCAGCGGCAATGGAAATGCGTGAGAAACTTGAAATCAATGGCGTTGGCAATTCATCGGGCCACATTTCGCGGGCAATTGGCACGGCGATTTTGGCGAGCTCTGCTTCGCGGCCGGCGTCGGTTTTAAGTTCCATATTGAAGCTCAAACCTAAATCGGCAAGCAGCTCTAACGTTTCCTCAAGCGTCGGGATCGCTTCTCCTGCAAACTGAGGATCAAACCAAGAGCCCGCATCGAGATGTTTCACAACCTCGAAATCAGTTTCAGCCAATAAGCCCTGCCCGTCAGAAGTCCGGTCAAGCGCATCATCATGAAAAATAACCGGTCGCGCATCACGTGTCAGGGCAACGTCAAACTCAACCCAAGACGCACCTGCTGATTTCGCCCGCAGGAAAGACGCCAGCGTGTTTTCTGGCGCCTCCCGCGGCGAGCCGCGGTGAGCGATGATTTTAGGAATCTTCAAGCTCACGGCGGGGTCGCCTTCGGTTCGAAAGACGTTAAGCGGTCGGCAGTGCAGCTTCGATGTCTTGGCCGGTGGCTTGGTCGACACGCTTCATCGACAATTTCACCTTACCCCGATCATCCATGCCAAGGCACTTCACCTTCACCACATCGCCCTCTTTCACCACGTCGCTGACTTGCTTGACGCGGTTGGCGGCGAGTTCGGAAATGTGAACTAAGCCATCGCGCTTGCCTAAGAAGTTCACAAACGCGCCGAACTCCATGATCTTCACGACTGTGCCTGTGTAAATCACGCCCAGTTCTGGCTCGGCCACGATCTCGCGGATTTTCTGCAACGCAAGTTTAGTGGCGTTTTCGTCGGCTGAGGCCACTTTAATCGTGCCATCATCTTCGATGTCGATTTTGGTTCCCGTGGTTTCTTGTAGCTCACGGATGACCTTTCCGCCCGACCCAATCACTTCGCGGATCTTATCTTTCGGAATATTGATTACAGTAATGCGCGGGGCATGGCTGGCCACACCCTCGCGGGCCGTATTCAGGCCTTTGCCCATTTCATTCAAAATGTGCAGGCGGCCATCTTTGGCTTGGCGCAAGGCGATTTCCATAATCTGGCGGGTGATGGATGTGATTTTGATATCCATCTGTAGTGCGGTGATGCCGGTTTCAGATCCGGCCACCTTAAAGTCCATGTCGCCCAAGTGATCTTCGTCACCCATAATGTCCGACAACACAGCGAATTTTTCGCCTTCCTTAATCAAGCCCATGGCCACGCCAGCCACGGGACGTGTCAGCGGCACACCGGCATCCATCAAAGCTAACGATGAGCCGCAGACGCTGGCCATCGATGACGAACCATTGGATTCCGTAATTTCCGAAACAATGCGAACCGTGTAAGGGAACTTGTCGGCCGCAGGCATCAACGGATGCACGGCTCGCCAGGCCAATTTGCCATGCCCGATTTCACGACGACCAGGGCTGCCCATACGGCCAGCTTCGCCCACGGAATAGGGGGGGAAGTTATAATGCAGCATAAACGACTGCATGTATTCGCCTTCCAGGGCATCAATCACCTGCTCGTCTTGGCCGGTGCCAAGGGTGGCCGTGACCAACGCTTGTGTTTCGCCACGCGTAAACAACGCTGACCCATGGGCGCGAGGCAACACACCCACTTCGACTTCGATCGGGCGAATTGTTTTGGTATCCCGGCCATCAATGCGTCGGCCAGTATCCAAGATTGCGCCACGCACAACATCGCTTTCCATGTGCTTCAGCACGCCACCGGCAACAGCGACTTGATCGGGCGCGTCGCCAAGGCTGGCGATCGCTTTTTTCTTCACTTCGGAAACGGCAGCATAGCGCTCTTGCTTGATGACATTCTTATAAGCGTTGGCCATGTCGAGTTCGAAGGCTTTGAACTTGTCTTTCACAATCGCCACAGCTGGCGCTTCGGGTGTGAGTTCCCGAGGCTCTTTGGCGCAACGTTCGGCCAACTCGATAATCGCCTTGATCACCACTTGCATCGAGTCATGACCAAAGTTGACCGCGCCCAACATGATGTCTTCGGACAGTTCTTTAGCTTCTGATTCAACCATCAGAACGCCTTCGGCAGTGCCGGCGACGACGAGGTCGAGGTCAGAGGTTTTCAGATCATCGCCAGTGGGATTGAGAACGTATTGGCCATTCACGTAGCCCACGCGCGCCGCACCAATGGGACCCAAGAATGGCAAGCCCGAGATTGTCAGCGCCGCCGATGCGCCGATCATGGCCACAACATCAGGGTCGTTTTTCAGATCGTGCGACAAAACCGTGCAAACAACTTGCGTTTCGTTGCGGTAGTTTTCGTGGAACAACGGGCGGATTGGGCGGTCAATCAAGCGGCTGACCAACACTTCTTTTTCCGACGGACGGCCCTCGCGCTTAAAGAACCCACCAGGAATTTTACCTGCAGCAAATGCCTTTTCTTGGTAGTTTACAGTCAGCGGAAAAAAATCAATTCCGGGTTTGGGTGACTTGGCGCCCACAGCAGTGCACAGCACCGTGGTCTCGCCGTAAGTCGCCATAACTGAACCATCAGCTTGGCGGGCGATCTTGCCGGTTTCGAGAACGAGCTTACGCCCGCCCCACTCGATTTCTTTGCGGAACGTTTTGAACATCGACATGTCAGTTTTCCTTTTCCGTCATGGATCGGCGCCGGATTGCGCGCCCGGCCTGCTGTCGGGACGCCTGTCCCATGACAGTGTCCTCCAAGCCGGGATTTCGATCCTCTGCCTTGCAACCCCAAGACCCTGTCTTTGGAATCGCATGCAGATGTTGCGGGCAACGAGCTTTCCAAGCTTTGCCACGCGCGGCAGATTTTTTAGAATCACCAATGCCCGACGTCTGCCGCACTCAAGAAACGCCAATCACGCCGGCCCGCACCATGCAGGCAGCGTGCTAGCGGCTTGTGCCGTCGAAATTTGGCATCTTGCGGATTTAGCGCCGCAAGCCGAGACGATTGATCAAGGTGTCGTATCGTGCCGACGAGATGGACTTCAAATAGTCCAACAACCGGCGACGTTGTCCCACCATCACCAATAGGCCGCGGCGTGAATGGTTATCTTTCACGTGACCCTTCAAGTGTTCGGTGAGGTTTTTGATACGTTCGCTAATAATGGCCACTTGAATTTCCGGCGAGCCGGTATCGTCTTTCTTTGTGGCATACTCTTTGATAAGCGCTTGTTTGCGCTCTGGTGTAATCGACATCGGGGACTCCTGTCTGTTGGTCGCATCGTTCGCTTCTGAAGCGGAACACCACTTCAATTTTCACGAAAATGCTCGCGGTTACTGATAAGCCATGACACGCACGGGCAGCAGCATGCCGTTGCCCACTTCGGCCAACGCCACCAACGTATCCTCCAGCACGGCTTGCACAGGAATTCCCTGTGCGAGTTTGGCCCGAGGGTTTCGCTGGGCCAACGGAAACAAAGCAAGGCTTTGTCCGTGGCGAAGACGGTGCGCTTCCTGGGGGGTCAGAGCCAGAGCCGGGATGTCGTCCAGCACGGTTCGAACTGGCCTCAGGTAAGCCAAAGCGGCGGGACTATGCCCAAGGGCCTCCCATTTATCCAGCGAAATTGCCGTCGATTCGTCAAAAACGCCACAACTCGTGCGTCTCAAAGTACCAATATGTCCAACAGTTCCAAGGACTTGGGCTAAATCCCGCACCAGCGCGCGAATGTAGGTGCCCTTGCCGCAATGCACTCGAAAAAGCGCGGTTTCAAATGGCTTTTCTTCAATTAAATCAAAAGAGTAGACGGTTATTTTGCGCGAGCTTAAGACCACATTTTCCCCATCTCGGGCCCTCGCATAGGCGCGCTCGCCATCGACTTTAATAGCTGAATAGACTGGCGGCACTTGGCTGATTTCGCCAACAAATCTCGGAACGGCGGCCAGAATCGCCTCCCGAGTCGGTCGTACCTCAGACGTTGCGCAGACCTTGCCTTCGCGGTCGTCCGTCTCAGTCGCTGTGCCCCAGACGGCGCTGAACTCATAGGTCTTGGTCCCGTCCATGGCATACGAGACGGTCTTGGTCGCTTCGCCCAGCGCAATGGGAATAATGCCCGTGGCCAGGGGGTCAAGCGTGCCGGCATGGCCTGCCTTGGCTGCATTTAATAGTTTGCGCACGCGCGCAACCACAGCCGCTGATGAGATCCCCTCTGGCTTGTCGATGGCAAGCCAGCCGTGAATCGGCTGTCCTCGGCGTTGACCCATTATTCTTCTTCGTCGCCGGGGCGCTGGTCGTGGACCAAATCACGTGCAACTTCGGGGCGATGGAGCAGCGTCGCAATATGTTCAGCTTGGTCGAAGGTGGTGTCGGCGGCAAAAACCAAGTCAGGCAAAAATTTCATTTGAATCATTTCTGCAATGCGCCGGCGCAAAAAAGGCTTCACGCGTTTTAGGCCTTCCAACACGGGCGCCGTATCACCGCCGCCAAGAGGCACAATGTAGACACGGGCGTGGCGCAAATCGGGACTGGGGCGAACCTCGGTGACGGTAATGCTGACGTTTGCCAGGGCGGGGTCACGAAATGTCTCGCGCTCGAACACAGCAGCTAGCGCGTGGCGAATTTCTTCTCCAACGCGCAACAAGCGTTGTCCGGGGGGCTGACGATTATTGCGACCGCGGGGCATAGCAATTCCCGTCTGTTCCTTTACGGCCTCTAGCGGCGAGGCCGAGAGGCACCATTTAATCTATAACGTCGAGGCGACGCGCTCTATTTCGAAGCACTCGATCATGTCGCCCTTTTGAATATCGTTGTAGTTCGCCAGCGCAATGCCGCACTCGTAACCTTCACGAACATCTTTCACGTCGTCTTTAAAGCGCTTGAGCTGTGACAAGTCACCTTCGTGCACCACGACGTTGTCCCGCAACAGCCGCACTTTGCAGCCGCGCTTGATCACGCCTTGCGTGACACGGCAACCGGCAACTTTGCCAACCTTGGTGATGTTGAAAACTTCGCGCACTTCCGCATAGCCAATAAAGTTTTCTTTGAACTTCGGCGCCAGCATGCCGGTCAGCACGCTTCTCACATCATCAGCGACATCGTAAATGATCGAGTAATATCGAATGTCGATACCATCACGCTTGGCGACTTCGCGGGCTTGCGCATTGGCGCGCACATTAAAGCCAATAATCACGGCTTTGGATGCTTTGGCCAGCGTGACGTCGGATTCATTGATGGCGCCGACAGCGCCATAAATCACATTTACTTTTACTTCCTCGCCGCCAATTTTTTGCAACGTGCCGGTCAAAGCCTCGACCGAGCCTTGCATGTCGGCTTTAATAACAATGGGCAATTCTTTGACTTCGCCTGCTTTGATCTTGGCGAACATCTGCTCCATCGTGGTCGTGCCGATGCTGCCGGCTTGGCCTGCGATGCGAAGTTTGCGTGTGCGGAACTCGGCAACTTCACGCGCGCGCGCCTCGTTTTCCACCACAATAAAATCATCGCCAGCAGACGGCACGCCCGAGAAACCCACAACCTCAACCGGGGTTGAGGGGGCGGCAGATTTAATCTGTACGCCGTTATAGTCGATCAAAACGCGAATGCGGCCCCACTCAGAGCCTGCAACAAAAATATCACCGACCTTTAGCGTGCCGCGTTGCACCAGCACGGTTCCCACCGGGCCCACGCCCTTTTCCATTTTAGCTTCGATGATGGCGCCTTCGGCTGTGCGATCAGCGTTTGCTTTCAAATCCAACACTTCGGCTTGCAGAAGGATAATTTCCACCAACTTATCAAGGTTGGTTTTCTTCAGCGCAGAAACTTCGACACTCATGGTGTCGCCGCCCATCTCTTCCAGCACAACCTCGTGGGTCAGCAGGTCGTTGCGGATTTTGGCGGAATTGGCCCCGGGTTTATCGATCTTGTTTATAGCGACAATGATCGGCACACCTGCGGCCTTGGCATGGCGAATGGCCTCAATAGTTTGGGGCATAATGCCATCATCGGCCGCTACAACCAGCACAACGATATCTGTCACCTTGGCGCCGCGTGCGCGCATAGCCGTAAAGGCTTCGTGGCCGGGCGTATCGATAAAAGTAATCACGCCGCCATCCGGTGTTTTTACTTGATATGCACCAATGTGCTGCGTAATGCCGCCGGCCTCACCACCAGCCACATCAGATTGACGCAAGGCGTCGAGCAATGATGTTTTACCGTGGTCAACGTGTCCCATGATTGTCACGACCGGTGGGCGCGACTGCTCGGCGTCCGAATCGTCAGAGACCAATTTCAAACCGTCTTCAATATCTGAGTCGGTGACACGTTTAATCTTGTGGCCGAATTCCTGAGCCACAAGTTCGGCTGTATCGGCGTCGATAACTTCGTTGATCGTCGCCATCACACCCAATTTCATCAAAGTCTTGATCACGTTGGCCGAACGCTCAGCCATTCGGTTCGAAAATTCTTGAACTGTGATCGTTTCGGGCACTACCACTTCGCGCACAATTTTCTCGAGTGGTTTGCTTTGGTTGGCTTGCAGCTTGCGGCGCTCTTTCTCAACTGCTCGGCGCATCGCAGCTACGCTACGGCCGCGCTCAACGCGTTCGTCAGCATCCAAAGCGGCAGACAGGGTTAACTTGCCTTCACGACGGCGGGGCTCGACCCGGCTTGTGCGCGGCGGTTTATGGCCTGTCTTGCTTTGCTTGCGCCGTGGCTCGTCTTCTTCCTCTTCGATGACCGCGCGCACACCGGGCGTAGGGGCTTGCACCGGGCGCTGTTCAGTCACAATGCGTGCGATGGTGTGGTGGCCTTCCACAGGTTTCGCGGGCGCTGGCGCTGCGGCAGCCGGTTCAGTTTTGGCACGCTCTGCAGCTTCAGCAGCTGCGCGGCGCTCTTCTTCGGCGCGCTGTGCATCTTCAACTGCACGACGTTCCGCTTCTTCTTCAGCAGACCGGCGGGCTTCTTCATCCGCCTTCATGGCGGCTTGCAGAACTTTCAGTCGGTGTTCTTTTTCTTCTTCCGTGAGATTACCGTGGGCGGCGAGGTCTTTGAGTGTCAGCTCATGCTTGACCGGCGCTGCAACCGCCGGAGTCTTTAACTCTAAAACTTTTCCGTCGGCACCAATTTCAAATTTGCGCGCGCGCTTACGCTCGACTTGAACAACCTTCGAACGACCATGTGAAAAACTTTGCCGTACCTGGCCCGTCTCAACTTCGGTCTTCTTCAGGCCAAGTTTCCCTCGGCCCAGGGTCAGCGGGGTTTTGGCTTTGTTATCGGTCGTGGTGTCGTTTGGCATTCTGCTCTCAATCGTCTCGAATAAATTTGAATCTGTTCTCGTTTGGCGTTTAGGCGTGCGCTGGTTTAATGCGTACACCCTCGTATCGTTCAGCGTCGGTCACGAAGGCTTTCGTAAGGCCGCCGTGTACTAAGCCGATGTGCACAGCCTCTTCGCGTCCCACGGCCGCGCCTAAGTCACTGCGTGTGAAGGCATCAATCACCTTCGCACCGCGCACGGCTGCGGCCATTTTGTCCCGCTCTGCTCGCGATCCATCGGCGGCTTCAACCAGGACGGCCGTTTTACCTGCAGCGGCTTGCGAGCGAACCTTGTCCGCTCCAATCGCTGTCAGACCTGCGCGTCGCGCCAGGCCCAAAGTGTCCAGGCACCGACGCTTCAACAACTCGGCCACCGTATTCACCAAATCGTCAGGAACTTGAACGGCCTGATGCGCGGCCTTCGAAAAAAGACGTTTTACAGCGGCTGTTTCTATCATATTGCGTCGTGCGCTCAACCACAAACCACGACCTGGCAAACGCCCCGCCACATCTACAACAATGCAATCGTCGGGCCCGACCACGAATCGAATCATCGCTTCTTTCGGGTGGATGTCACCCGAAGCAATGCAGGTCCGGTTGGGTTCGTCGTGCGGCATGGGTTGGTCTGCCGCCGGACTTGACCAAAATGCCCTTACGCCCCGCCGCTATCGGCGGGGGCGGGCTCAGCCGGAAACCAGTGGGCGCGCGCGGCCATGATAATTTTGTTGGCAGCCTCAAGGCTCATCACCGTTGGTGCCAGCATCTCGACCAACTCATCACCTGCCAAATCCGCAAGATCATCCAGGGTTTTGACGCCCTTTTCGGCCAGAACCAGGATTTTCTTAATATCTAACCCTTCGATTTCGGCGCTGGTCAGGTCGTCGGCCACCTTCAATTCCTTTAGGCGGCTTTCGTTCTTTTTGGTTTCTTCTTCAATGAACACCTGGGCGCGGCTTTTCAGTTCGTTTGCCACGTCTTCGTCCAATCCTTCGATATCAGCGATATCTTCAACGGGGACAAATGCCACTTCCTCAACCGAGGTAAAGCCTTCTGTGACCAGCAGTCGGGCCAACACATCGTCCACATCCAAAGCATCAATAAACAGCTGTGAGCGAACGCGGAATTCTTCTTGGCGGCGTTCGGATTCTTCGGCTTCCGTCAAAATGTCGATGGACCAGCCGGTGAGTTGTGACGCCAATCGCACGTTTTGTCCGCGGCGGCCAATGGCCAATGACAATTGATCATCGGGCACAACCACTTCGATGCGCCCCGCATCTTCATCAAGCACCACCTTCGACACTTCAGCCGGCGCCAAGCCGTTCACAACGAACGTGGCAGGGTCTTCATTCCAATTGATGATGTCAATTTTCTCGCCTTGCAATTCGGCCACGACCGCTTGCACGCGACTGCCGCGCATACCGACGCAAGCGCCGACCGGGTCAATGGAAGAGTCGTTCGAAATAACCGCGATTTTTGCGCGGCTGCCGGGGTCGCGCGCGACCGAACGAATCTCAATAATACCGTCATAAATTTCCGGCACCTCTTGAGTGAAGAGTGACTTCATAAAGTCGGGCGCGGTGCGTGACAGGAAAATTTGCGGGCCTCGGGCCTCAGCACGCACAGCCGCAATGAGGGCGCGCACGCGATCGCCGTTTTTGAAATGTTCGCGCGGAATGAGGTCGTCACGGCGCAGCATGCCCTCGGCACGACCTAAGTCGACAACCACGTTGCCGAATTCAACGCGCTTAACCAAGCCGTTGACCACTTCACCAACGCGATCTTTGTATTCTGAAAACTGGCGTGCGCGCTCGGAATCACGCACTTTCTGAACGATCACCTGTTTGGCCGTTTGGGCAGCGATGCGGCCAAAATCGATGGGCGGCAAGGGGTCGATAATCTCTTCGCCGACTTTAATGCCAGGTTTTTTGGCCTGCGCTTTCTCAGCCGTCATTTGGGTGTTTTCATCTTCGACCACATCAACGATGGTGATGTAGCGAGCTAAACGAATTTCGCCGTTCTTGCGGTCGATGGCGGCGCGAATATCTTTCTCATGGCCATATTTCGAGCGGCCCGCTTTTTGAATGGCCTGCTCCATGGCGATAAACACTTCCTCGCGGTCGATGTTTTTGTCGCGGGCAACCGTGTCGGCGACCTGAACTAATTCGGGGCGCGCCATACCAATGCTTTGTGCCATTTTCGTTTCTCCTAGCTTTTATTTCTGTCTATCGTTTTTTCTCTGCGCTCATCGGGCGGCCTTTGGCCGTTGCCGCGATCAACGCATTTGTCAGAACTAATTTCGCTTGCGAGATGTTTTCAAACGGAACGCTGACGTTTGAACCATCCACCATCATCATCACATCGCCGTTCTCTGCTAATCCGTTCACCGGGCCTTTGAACCGTTTCCGCCCGTTGATCGCCAATTTGGTTTCAACTTTTGCTTCGAACCCAGCATACGTCGTAAAATCTTTTGGCCGCGTTAGCGGTCGGTCAATTCCCGCCGAACTCACCTCAAGGTCATAAGCGCCGTTCACCGGGTCCTCGACATCGAAAATCGCTGACAGCGTTTGGCTGATAACCTCGCAATCCTCGATCGAGATCAAAGTTCCATCTAGGCGGTCCGCCATGACCTGCAATGTTCGATGTCCATCGCCGCTGGCCTTCGTTAGCGCGATGCGCACGATCTCGAACCCCATGGATTCAAGGGTCGGCGCGATTCGTTCCTCCAACGTCAGTAGTCGTTCCACGGGTCTTCCCAACATGCTTTCCAATGCCGGGCGTGTCTGCGAATCGCCTGAGCGCAGGCAATAAAAAAAGTGGCCGAGTGGGGCCACTTCCTAAAGTCGTCCGACAATGAAAGTCAGGTGTGCATATAGTGCGATTTTCCGCAGTTTGCAAGGTTTTCGAGGGCCCCTGATGCTGCCCGAGCGCCGTCACAGGCTATCGTGACTTACGAAAAAATCTCAAAAAATGTGATGTTCGCCCTTCTTTTTGGGCTTTGAGCTGATAGCGGGTGGTGACGTGGTCGGGAGGGGGCGTTAACCAGTCTTCCGGCCCGTCCACCTGCCATTGAAAGGCCGGGTGTTGGGTCAATTGCTCGAGGGCCCAATGAATATAGACCGGATGGTCGCTGGCGACCCTCAGTTCCGTCCCATCGCGCATCAGTCGGGCGAGAGTATTGAGGTTCTCAGGGCCAACAAATCTTCGCTTCGCATGGCGCGCCTTCGGCCAGGGATCGGGGAACATGACAAAAACCCGAGATAGACATTGGTCGGGGAGTGCGGGAAGCAAAAACCTCACGTCATCGTTAAAGATTCGCACGTTTTTCAGGGATTTCTGCTCAATATGGCGGGTCAGCGAGGCCACGCCGTTGATAAAAACCTCGGCACCTATAATGCCCACGTTCGGGTTGTGCTCGGCATGCCCGGCTAGGTGTTCACCGCCGCCAAACCCGACCTCAAGCCAAGTCTCGGTAACAGAATTCGAAAAGAGCGTGCGGGGGTCGAGCACGCCGCCTGCGGGTGGCGCATCGATCTTAAGTTGGGGCAAAAGCCGATCGGCCACACCTTGGCGGGCCGTCGTCAGCGGCTTGCCTTTGCGCCTGCCGTAATAAAGGACGCGCGACGTCGTCTCGGGCTCAGACACCGAATGCAGATTCGAGGGCGTCAACCAAATCCAACCGTTCCCAGCTAAATCCACCCGCACCATCGGCTTCGCGGCCAAAGTGTCCGTAAGACGACGTGCGCGTGTAGATCGGGCGATTGAGTTTGAGGTGTTCGCGGATTCCACGAGGGCTTAAGTTCATCAACTCTTGCAAAACTTTTGACAACTTGTCTTCGTCAACCCGGCCCGTGCCTTGTGTGTCGACATAAACCGACAATGGCTTGGCGACACCAATGGCATACGACAATTGGATCAAACATTTGTCAGCAAGGTCTGCGGCGACCACGTTCTTGGCCAAATAGCGCGCCGCATAAGCGGCCGAACGATCAACCTTTGTTGGATCCTTGCCCGAGAATGCGCCGCCCCCATGCGGGGCTGCGCCGCCGTAAGTGTCGACGATGATCTTGCGACCCGTCAAACCGCAGTCGCCATCGGGTCCGCCAATCACAAAACGGCCTGTGGGGTTTACATAGAACTCTTCCTCGGGGCACATCCAACCGTCGGGAAGAACGTTCAAAACGTGCTTGCGCACATAGTTGCGAATAGTTTCTTGATCAACATCGGCCGTGTGTTGTGTTGAAACGACAACCGAGGTCGCGCGCACCGGGCGACCATTTTCGTATTGCAAACTCAATTGGCTTTTTGCATCGGGGCCTAAGAAGTTTACGTCCTTGGCGTGACGCGCATCGGCGAGTGATTGCAAAATTTGGTGCGAATAATGAATGGGCGCGGGCATCAACTCGGGTGTTTCATTGACCGCAAAACCAAACATGATTCCTTGGTCGCCCGCGCCTTCATCTTTATTGCCAGCCGCATCAACGCCCACAGCAATATCGGCCGATTGCGAATGTACATGACAATCAACGGTCGCGTTCTTCCAATGAAAACCCTCCTGCTCGTAACCGATTTCTTTAACGGCTTGGCGGGCGGACTCGATCATTTTTTCTGCGGTGATGCTGGCAGGACCGCGCACTTCCCCGGCAAGAACAATGCGGTTGGTGGTGCAAAGAGTTTCCAGCGCAACACGGGCGTATGGGTCGGCGCTCAAGAACAAATCGACAATGGAATCGGAAATACGATCACTAACTTTATCGGGATGGCCTTCAGAAACAGACTCGCTCGTGAAGATGTAGTTTTTCTTCGTCACTGGATGCTCCGATAAGAGACGATTCGCGGCGCCACAGATTTGGGCACCTGAGGGCGTTGGGGGTATCGAAAAATGGCGCTTTTGGCAAGGGTTGGAACGACTTACGCCACCCGTATCGATCAAGAAAAACGCCGCTGAAAGAATCAGCGGCGTTTCATTGAAACCCAAAGTTTGAGATTTTATTCCTCGCCAGTGTCCACGTCTTCGGTGCTGGCCAGTGATTTTGCCAGGTCATAAATACGACGGCGAACATGATAGTCTTTAATGCGGTAGTAAGCGCGCACCAGTTCAAGCGTCTCGCGCTTGGTCATCGGGTCACTTTCGGGCAAATCGATGTCGCGCGAGGTTTCAGATAAATTGCGCGGGCTCGAGCCTTGCGTCGCATCATTCATTTCGTCAAAGAAAAATTGAACGGCGCAGTCTAACACCCTGCTTAAGTCCCATAACCGGCTGGCCCCAATACGATTGGCGCCACGCTCGTACTTTTGTACCTGTTGGAAGGTCAAACCCAACGCTTCACCCAGTTTTTCTTGGCTCATGCCTAAAAGGGTACGGCGCAAGCGCACACGCGACCCGACGTGAACATCCACTGGATTGGGTTTGCCCGAAGGCATCCGCCCACGAGACGAGCGGGAAAATCCGCCTTCGTCATCAAATTCTTCTTCTTGTGGTAGTGACATCGAGACCCTGCCTCAGGTTGCATCGTCAGAGCGGCTTTATCCACAAACCGCAGTCAAACAAACAGCCGCCAGTTCAGTTTAGATATACCAATCGTTGTAGCAAGAGCGTCTTCCCTCTACTTTTCTGACACAAAATGAGGCTTGAAGCAATTCTATCATAAATCCCCAAGGCCTTGATTTTGATCAGCAATCGAAAGTTAAGCCCGACCATTAGGTTTCGACTGGAGACTAATATGCCGCGCAAGACCCAAAATCGCCAATAAAATCAGGAACATGGGAATCCACTGCCCCCCGATTGCAAAAGGAGTCCGGCTCGCTAAGCTTTCGGGTAGGGGTGCGTCGAGGAACCCACGGCTATTGAGTTCAATGCGGCCAAGTACCCGTCCATAAGGGTCGATAACTGCCGAAATTCCAGTATTGGCCACCCTAATCAGCGGAAGGCCCTCTTCGACCGCTCGCAATTGGGCGGCCGCCAAATGTTGCCGGGGGCCGGAGCTATCGCCGAACCACGAGTCGTTGGTGATGTTCAAAAGCCAGCGTGGACGAGGGGTGTCTTGGGATGTCGGCCCGGTGACGGCGCCTGAAAAAATCGCCTCATAACAAATCAACGGGCTAAAGGGGGGAAGTCCACTGACGTTGATGGTCGTGCGGCCATGGCCCGAGCTGAAGTCCATGGTCCCTTCCGTCAACTTCGGGAACGGGATGAGCCACCTTAAAGGAAGATACTCGCCGAACGGCACCAGATGAGTTTTGTCGTAAATCGCAGCAACTTTACCTTCGGGGTCAATCACGAGCATCGAATTATAAATATCTTCAAGCCCGTTTGGCCCTGCCGCCGCGCGGGGTGCGCCGGTGATCAGCGCGCCGCCAGGCCGCAGCATCGAGACGGCTAATTGTCGGCGAGCCTCATCGCGGTCAAGCGCAAAGGCCACCGCGGCTTCGCCCCATATCACATGCGTGACACTTTCAATTCCCGTTCCAGCACTCAGATTGACGTGATCCATGAAATGTTGATCGCGCAAACCCGGTCGCCATTTATCGGCCTGAGCAATATTGGGTTGCACCAATCGCAAATTTACGCCCGGAACCATCTCGACCGTGGCCTCGTTGAGCCTTATCGCGCCGGCGACACCGAAGATTGCCAAAGCCAAAATCGGAGCGGCTGCATAAAGCCACGCACGCTTCATGCGTGGAGCTGGTCCTAACACTGAGGGGAGCGACGCCGCCAAAAGCGTAAAGACGCTCAAGCCCAACGTTCCAATCACGCTTGTGATTTGAACCATTGCAGGCCAGGCCGTCCACACCGAGCCGAGCGGGTTCCATGGAAAACCAGAGAGAAACCACCCGCGCGCCCATTCAATCACGCCCCAACTCAATGAGAAGGCGATCGCTCTTATCAGGGCTGACGGCGTGCGGTCATACGGCAGGCCATCGGCTTCGTGCGGGACGCGATGGACGATGATCGCGATCAAAGCAATATAAAGACCGAAGAGGGCACACAATGCGCCCACGGCCGGAATGGCAAAAGCGCCGTGGGTATCGGCATCCACATAAAAGGCGTTGGCAATCCAGTTTAATCCAACGGCGAAATGACCAAAGCCAAAGCTCCAACCCAACAACGCCGCGTCCTTCGTGTTTCTGCACCCCTCCAACATCCACAATAAAACTGGAAACGCCACCCACAGCACTGGCAACCAATGCCAAGGCGGCATGGCAAATGTTGATAACGCGCCGACGGCGAAGCCCAACGGAATGCGCTGCCAGGTCTTCAAACCCAGCAGTCGAGAGTGGAGTCTGGCAATCATGCGGTCGTGTCGGCTGCGCTCGGCCGCAATGGAAGATTGCGAATACGAACGCGTCTCACTCGACGCGGGTCGCCGTCAATAACCTCGAATTCTAAGCCAGACTCGTGCTTCACAAGCTCGCTTCGCGCCGGCACGCGGCCGGCGAGGCGGATTACCAAACCCCCGAGCGTATCAACTTCTTCACGCTGCTCAGCCGAGAAGAACGAACCAAATCGTGCTTCAAAATCTTCAAGCGAGATGCGCGCATCGGCGGTCACAGTGCCGTCTGGGATTTGCGACAATTCAAGCTGAGCGTCACTATCGTGTTCGTCTTCAATTTCACCAACGATTTGCTCAACGACATCTTCAATGGTCAGCAAGCCGTCAATACCGCCGAACTCATCGACCACTAATGCCATGTGCGTGCGCTTGAGGCGCATTTCGAGCAGCAGATCCAACACACGCACCGCCGGCGAGACAAACATCACTTTGCGCAACAGATCGTCGAGCTTTGGCACCGCGGCTGCGTCTTCTTGTCCTTCGTATGAAACCGTACTGCCACTTTCTGCCACGACTCTGGCCAAGTCTTTCATGTGGATCATGCCGACCACATCATCGAGCCGACCGCGATATACCGGATAGCGGGAATGACCATCCGCCGCTAACAGTTTCAAAACGTCGTGAAAGGGAGTGTCGGCATCAACCGCCACGATGTGCGCGCGTGGGACCATAATGTCTGCAGCCGTCATGTCGCGCAGCTTCAGTACGTTCGCCAGCAACAACCGTTCATTTGGTTCAATCAGCGAGACATCGCTGCCTGGGTGGTCCTCGATACGCTCTTCGATGAGCTCTTCAATCACCTCGCGCACAGTCTCTTGCTCGGGCGCTGCAGGCTTTATCAATCGCCTGAGGCGCGTGATCAGCCCGGGTCCTTTTTCGGTCCCGGCAGACTTTTCATCGTTGATGCCAGGCGAATGGGAGGCAGGTTCACTCATTGTTTCGAAGATCTGAATCTCTGTTTAATGGATGGCGTGGTCTTTCCTGCCAGAACCGTCCCTGCGTAGGGGTCGGCAATGCCAAGGTCTTTGAGTATCAATCTCTCAAGGCCTTCCATATCTTTGGCGTCGCGGTCCACGATGTGATCATAACCCAAAAGATGCAAAACACCATGCACCACAAGGTGCGTCGCGTGGGCGCCGAAGGTTTTTTTATCCTGGGCCGCTTCGCGCTTGGTCGTTTCGTAGGCAAGAATCACATCACCCAGCATTAATGGGCCTGGCGCAATTGAAGCCGTATCGAGCGAAGGAAACGACAGAACGTTCGTGGGCTTATCCTGACCACGATATTTGCGATTGAGTGTACGAACGCGCGAATCCGACGCCAAGGCGATCGACACCTCATGGGTGCCTTTGAAGGTCCGCAAATGATGGCGTTTTGGTAAATGTGCGGTGCCCAATTTGAGGGCGGCTTCTCCGGCGTGCCGGCAAATGGCGGCGATTTTTTGATCGGTTCGAACCCAACGTTGCGTCAAAACCAAGATATCGATTTGCGGTACTGGTTGCGTCATTTCTGCAAACGTTTTGCGCCAGCGGCATCATATGCTTCAACAATGCGTGCCACCAAATCATGACGCACGACATCAGCAGACGTAAACGCCATGCGTCCCACGCCTTTGACACCCTTCAGAATATTAAGCGCATCCTCTAACCCAGATCGAGCGCCCACCGGCAAATCAACCTGGCTGAGGTCACCGGTCACGACCATGCGCGAACCTTCGCCCAAACGTGTGAGGAACATCTTCATTTGGACGGGAGTGGTGTTTTGCGCCTCATCCAATATCACAAAAGCGTTCGATAGGGTGCGGCCGCGCATAAAAGCAAGTGGCGCGACTTCAATATCCCCGGACTCTAAATTGCGCGCAACTTGATCGCCGGGCATCATATCAAACAGCGCGTCATACAGTGGCCGCAAATACGGATCGACTTTATCTTTCATGTCGCCGGGCAAGAATCCTAACCGCTCGCCAGCCTCAACGGCGGGGCGCGACAAAACGATTCGATCAACATGCCCCGCTAACTTCATGGCCACGGCCTGAGCCACAGCCAAATAAGTTTTGCCTGTTCCAGCAGGGCCCAAGGCGAACACCAAATCGTGATCGGCCAACAGGCGCAAGTAACTCGATTGTCCTGGCGTGCGGGGAGAGATGTGTTTTTTACGTGTTCGCAATGTCAGCTCGGCGACGTCAGTGTGTTGGCCCGACAGGCGCGCTGCAGCATCCACGTCGCCATTGTCGATGTGCTGTCCTGTCGCCGCGCGCTTATAAAGTGTCATCAGTGCTGTTTGCGCTTTCAGTGCTTGTTGATCGTCGCCCTCGATGGCAACAATATTTCCATGCAGGTTTAATGTCACGCCCAAGCGCGATTCAAGCCGCTTGAGGTTCTCATTTTGCGGGCCGACAAGATCTTGCACTGCGGCATTGTCCTCAAACTCGCAAGTAATATGAGGGCCAGCCGTCACGATATTTTTCTGTTTTTATTCAAGTTCATTTCACGCGGCGTGCGCATCAACAAATTCAGCGCCCAAACTATAGGTCGCGACTTCCGTTATCCGTAGCCTTGCGACCTTACCAATCTGCGTTTGCTCAGCAGTGACATATACAGGCTGCAAATACGGGGTCCGGCCGACGATCTGCCCGTCGTGGCGGCCCTTGTGTGTCAGCAGCACATCAAGCTCGCGTCCGACACACGATTCGTTAAACGCATCAAGTTGCTTATCGATGAGCGCTTGAATAATAGCCAACCGCTCAGATTTTATTTCTTCTGCCACATGCTTCTTCATCGCCGTCGCCGGCGTTCCGGGTCGCTGACTGTATTTGAATGAAAAAGCCTGCGCGAATGTAATCTCTTCGATCAAATCTATCGTTGCCTTGAAGTCTGCGTCGGTTTCGCCGGGAAAACCAACAATGAAATCTGAAGACAGGGCAATGTCTGATTTATAACTGCGCAACTGATCAATGATTCGACGATAGTCATCGCGGGTGTGTTGCCGGTTCATCTCGGCCAGAATGGTGTCAGATCCTGATTGAACCGGTAGATGCAAGAATGGCATCAGTTGCGGCACGTCGCGGTGCGCGGCCATAAGGTCATCATTCATATCGCGCGGGTGGGACGTGGTGTAGCGAATGCGAAGCAAACCATCGATCTCGGCCAATGCGCGGGCCAAACGACCCAGCCCCCATGTTGAACCATCTGCTGCGTCGCCATGATAGGCGTTAACGTTTTGACCCAGCAGTGTGATCTCGCGAACACCCGCAGCGACCAGTCCTTGGGCTTCGCGCAGCACATCAACGGCTGGTCTGGAATACTCGGCACCACGCGTATAGGGCACAACGCAGAACGTGCAGAATTTATCGCAACCCTCTTGCACCGACAAAAATGCCGTGGGCCCTTCGGCGCGGGGCGCGGGCAAAAAATCGAACTTGGGCTCAGATGGAAACTCGGTGTCCACCACAGCGCCGTTCTTTCGATCAGCACGTGCTACTAGTTCCGGTAAGCGATGATAGCTTTGTGGTCCGACCAGAATATCAACGTAAGGCGCGCGCGCAGTGATTTCGGCCCCCTCGGCTTGAGCCACACAGCCCGCCACAGCGATCATCATGTCCTGGCCATTGCGGCGCGCGGTTTTCATTGATCGCAACCGGCCCAGATCCGAAAACACTTTTTCCGCCGCCTTCTCGCGAATGTGACACGTATTCAAAATCACCATGTCAGCATCTTCGGGGGTGGGTGTGCTCACGAAGCCCTGGGGGGCCAGCACATCGGCCATGCGCGCGCTATCATACACGTTCATCTGGCACCCGTAGGTTTTGATGAACAGTTTGCGGCGTGGCGGTAAGGGTGAGGTCGGGGCTGTCATGGGCGTTGCGACGGGCGGTGTATATCCCGGAACGGCCAACAAAAGCAAAGGATTGGGCTTAGGATCGTGTGGGTAATGCGCGCAGGCCAGAACCGGCGCGTCCGGCCAAAAGCCGGGCAAACCCGCGCGCTGAGACCTTTTGACAGTGCGCAGCTAATGCTTTGCGCCCACCCATGGCCGCCAGCGTCACGGGCTCGTGGAACTCGATTTCGACGGTGGTCGCCCCAAGCTTAAGAAACTGCCATAGGTGCGGCCCTAACGTCATGTCGCCATACCAGGCCAAGAACGACCGCCAGCCCACGCCCATGGGCAGGCCGTTCATACGGGTATAGGCAATCGACATGGGCTGGACATGCACAGCCTGCCCTTTGACTTCTTTTTCCGCCACCGCAAACAGCGAGCTTTTAAATGGCAGGATGTGGTTGCCGTCGCCCGAGGTGGATTCGGGGAACATGATCAAAGCGCCGCCTTCGTTCAGGCGCGTCTGGATATGATCTTTGGCCGCACCGGCCGAGCTCCGGCGGCGATCAATGAATAACGTGCGCCCCGCTTTGGCCATCAAACCAAAAAACGGCCAGTCGGCCATGTCGCCACGGGCGACGAACTCACCTTTCACGACCGAGCCAACGGCGACGATATCTAAGTACGAAATATGATTGCAGACATACAGCATCGGCCGCAGCGTGCTGGGCTGTCCGCGTACGACGACCTGCAGCCCCAAGACGCGCCCCATAAAACGATAATAAAATCGTCGAATCCAGGCCGTGGGAACACGTACCGCGAGGAGAATGGCAATCACCGCAACGATGGCGACCGTGAAAACCAAAAAGACTATCAGCCGCGACGTGGCCAACACGGTATCGCTGGGCGCGGTGGGAAGCGTGTGTGCCGAGGTTAAGGCGTGTACGCTCACGTCCAATTTTATCCTTGGCCCAAATCGTAATGGCGCGTGTAGCGACCTGTGATCAAATCTGTCTTCACAATGACGCAAATGTCGATGGTATTAAACTGCTCGTCGATCACGGCACCCTCGCCGATGAAAGCGCCGACACGTAAATAGCCCTTCAAGAGGGGCGGCAATGCGATCAGCGCGCGCCGCGCATCAATGGTCTCAGGGTTCAAACGGCGCATCTCAACGTAGCGATCAGGGAGAGCTTTGACGCGCAAATCGTCGGGCGGCAGGTGGTTGTAATAGAGATACGACAAAGCCAGCGCATGTTTGTCGGGGTCCGTGCCCGATAAGCTGCCGCAGCCAAACATCACTTCAATTCGATGCGCCATCACGTATTCAGCAATACCGCGCCAAAGCAACTGCATCGTATTCCGATCGCGGTACCCAACATCAACGCAGCTGCGCCCCAGTTCCATGATTGCGCCGGCGCGGCGTTGCAACGGGCTGATGTCGAATTCATTGGCAGTATAAAAGCCACCCGCAACTGCTGCGTGCTCACGACGCATAAAGCGGTATGTGCCAACCACTCGATTTCCCTTTGGCAACGCCATGTCTTCAACAATCAAGTGTTCGCAAATGCTGTCAAAGGCATCGACATCGTGGCGGCTTGCGGCAATCTCTGGACTGGGTCGCGCGCCCAGTTCGTCATAAAACACGCGGTAGCGAAGCCTTTGTGCCGCTGCAATATCTGCGTCACTCTCGGCCAGGCGCAACACTTGTTGGCCAGCAGTAACGGGCAAAAATGCCGTGGGTGTTGAAACTTTGTTTGTAGTTTGGGGGATCGGCGATGACCGAAAAGCCGTCATGACATGCCTTCTTCTGATCGGCCAAAATAAGATTGGCCGTGTTGCAGTCGGTGCGTTAACTCTTAAAGCTATCTCGGCGCGCGGACCATAGGCCCGCCCTTACCACGCGGCAACAACATAACTCAAACGCCACAATCTGTTGTGTGATTGTTCCGTAACGATCTTGTTATTGTTTCGTTGCGGTTGTGGCGGCGCCATCCAAGGGTTCAACAAACAGCTCAAGCCGATGGCTTACCAATTTGTAGCCATAGGACCGCGCCACCTCTTGCTGAAGCCGCTCAATGTCATCGTTCTGGAACTCGATCACTTTGCCGGAATGGACGTCGATCAGGTGGTCGTGATGATTATCGGGGGTCGGTTCGTAGCGGGCGCGACCGTCACCGAAGTCATGACGTTTAATAATGCCGGACTCTTCGAACAAACGCACTGTTCTGTAAACAGTTGCAATGCTGATCCGTGGATCGGTTTCTATGGATCTGCGATGAACCTCTTCGACGTCGGGGTGATCGGCCGCAGCCGAGAGAACACGCGCAATCACGCGGCGCTGTTCTGTCATTTTCATGCCCTTGTCGACACATCGAATCTCGATGCGGGATGGGTCATGGGCGTGTGCGCCGTTTGAGGTCATTCCTGGTCCATCAATGCTCTGGCTGCAATCATAAACCACAGACTACAACTGAGATAGTATACTCAATGCCATATCGTGCTTTTTTATAAAGCAGATATAATTTGTGCCTAGAGTGGTTCTGTCGACCGTCGCAAACAATGACCGAAATCAAAACCTTTCACCTCGATATCACGGCTGACGTCTGCCCCATCACCTTCGTAAAGACGAAGTTGATGTTGGAAAAAATGCCCGTTGGTGCCATTGCCACAGTTCGTCTCAGGGGCGCTGAACCGCTCGAAAATGTTCCGCGCTCTGTTCGTGCTCATGGGCACGAAATCCTCTCAGTTGTTCCTGAAAGCCCCATGCAATCAGAAGCAAGCGCCGTCCACTTGATTCAAATCAAGCGAACCTGATGCGATCATGTTGCGCCCGCCAGTATCATTCGATCCATCATGATGGCGTCCACATGGCCCTGGTCGCGTTGATAGTAATCGCGTCGCCGGCCGCAGGTGACAAAACCGCAGCGCGTATACAGGGCAATGGCAGCGGTATTGTCGACTGAGACTTCCAGAAAACATCTCGCGACGTGATTCTCGGTCATTAGTTGCAGGGCTGCTGTCATTAACGCGCGACCATGTCCATGCTGCCGTTGATCGGGCTTGACGGCAAACGTTAGAATCTCTGCTTCGTCAGCCACGATCCGAATCAGAATAAAGCCAGCCGGTTCAATTTCGGACGTTGCTAACGCATAGACGCCAGGTTGCGCGAGCAGCGCTCCAAAAAAAAGCGCCGACCAAGAATCGGCAAAGCCCAAAGCATGAATCGCCGACAGCGCCTCGACATCGCGTGTAGCCACAATTGACGTCATGGCCTTAGTATTCCGCCATCTGGTCGCATTGTCACATCAGGCGCGCGGACATAAACCGGCAACGGCCCACGCGGATCAATCACGCGACGAGCTGCAATGATTGCAATTTGCTCGATAGCGCATACGGGTGGCGCACTCGACGCTTTGGCCTCAGGCCCAAGGTGCGGCAACGCCCTGGCGGTCGCATCGCCCACGACGATCAAACGACCTGTGAAGGTTTTGGGCAAATTCTCATATCCGACGTTCAGAATTTCTGTTGTCGGTGTTCCATCCATGGCAAAGGCTTGTGCGAACACGTCATCGCGCTTGCTGTCGATGATGCTTAAAATAATTTGTGATGAATCGTGCCGCTCACTTTTAGGCACTGCAGCGGCCAAAGCCTCAGTCGTAGTTACGCCAAAGGCAGGTTTTTGCGCAGCCATTGCTAAACCGCGCGCTGTGGCGATACCGACACGCAACCCGGTAAACGAGCCGGGCCCAACGGTGACAGCTATGCGGTCCAATACGGTATAGTCGATTCCTGCCGCGCCAATGACTCGCTCAATCATTGGCATCAGTGCCTCGGCGTGGCCTTGCGGCAAGACAATGCTTTCACTGGCCACGACTGTGTCATCTCGCCAGACCCCAGCGGAGCAAGATGTCAGCGACGTGTCAAAGGCCAACACAATCATGGAACCGCACGTCCGAATTGAGCAGGCGCCTGTTTTGATGCAAGCTTAGTGTTGCGCAGTATTGTTAAGGTGAAAGCGGTCATATGTCCTTAGTCGAGATCATCCCGCCTGTTTTCGATGTGGATTTATCCATTGCCTATGCCACGGCGGAGAATTTCACAGGCCAATCGGTATATAGCCGACCTGGAAGTTATCTGCACGCCGATGCTGCAGCCCTGCTGCAACGGGCAATTGATCTCGCCCGACCGCTCGGTTTGCGGTTCAAGGTTTTTGATACTTTCCGCCCTGCCGAGGCGCAGTGGGCGCTGTGGGCGCATACACCCGACCCCGACTTCCTTGCTGATCCGAAACGAGGGTCTCCTCATTCAATGGGCGTTGCGGTTGATCTGACGTTGATTGACGCTCAAGGCCGCGAGCTTGACATGGGCACCGGGTTTGACGCGTTCACGCCGCTGTCCCATCACGGCAGCACCGATGTGTCGGTCACCGCACAGCGCAATCGATTATTGCTGTTGGGATTGATGACGGCGGCCGGGTGGGATTTTTTTCGCAACGAATGGTGGCACTATCAGCTCTTCAGTCCGCGTGGAAAATACCCGGTACTAAGCGATGATGTCCTTGGTCAGCCGATGATGTCGTCTCAAGTTAAAAAGCGCGCTGCGGAAACGGCAGCCAAATACGCTTAAGAAATCAGAGCCAACAAATCGCCAACGTTGCGCGGGGTTTTCATTGCCACCGCCTGGGCTTCGCTTTGAGCCATTGCGCGCTTCAGCCAAACAACGCCAGCCGCAGCGTCCTTGCGCTCGGTCGTTTCCAGCTCGGCCATAATTATAGCCGCCCTGGCTTGCACATGTTTCGCAACGTCTTCGCCCAGCAGGGGCGCCAACCGGTTACGCGCTTGACCCCATAACTGCGCATTGAAGGATGCCTCAGCCAGCGCCAAGCGGCTTTCAGCATGATCTGCATTCGAGGCCACAAGCCTTTCGACGCGGCGGGCCTGTTCTAGGGCAGATTCGCCGGGCGCTATGGCCAAGAAAGCCCGCAATAACCCCGCACTTGGCGCGTTGCCCCAAGCTTTCTCGATTTCCGCCGCCGCTTTTTTGGTTTTCGTTTGCAGCATCAGGGCCCTGGCATGCACGATGATCGCGCGCTCGCCGGGGTTTGTATCAAGGACTTTGCGGCTAAAACTTTCGGCAGCTCCCGCATCACCATGTCCCAAAGCTTCTTCAGCCAAACGCGTCAACAACTCGCCTTTTAATTTGTGATGATTAACTGTTCCAAAGTGATCGCGTCCGGCTTTGCTGTCGAGGGCGCTTAGCGCATCGCTCCACCGCCCATTGGCGATTTGTACATCTAACACCATTTCAAGCGCCCATTTGGGGGCGTCCTTGCGGCTCAGTGCGCGCTTGGCGTAATTCAGTGCTCCGATGACATCGCCTTCTTTGGTCGCGCGAATTGATAGCTCGCGCAGTGCCGACAACTCGGTTTCGGGCTGATCAAGCAAATGCAAAGCCTCGGAACGCAAGGTCGCACCATCATCATTGGCCGCAGCAGCTTGAGCCCGCAATAGGCGCGTGGCCGCGTTGTCGTCTAAAAGTGCGGCAGCATCTTTGGCAAGTTTGCGTGCTAACGCCGGCTGGCCTGCGCTCACCGCAGCAAAGCCTTGCCCCAAAGCCGCCAAACCTTGCTTCAAGCGACGCTCTTTGCGGGCGGATGCAAAAACATCAACGGCACCGCGAAGCACGGCAATTAATTTCGCAATGCCGAGCATGACGAGAACGGCCATGGCCATCATCGCCAGTAGAATGCCCACGGATGTATCAATGCGCCAGCCACGCCATAGCACCGTGACCTCGCCAGGATCATTGGCAAACCAGACAGCGCCACTCATCAGAGCGGCAAGCACCAGGACATAGATGATAAGACGAATCATGGTGCAAGCGCCGTGGGCTTCGTTTGTGTCAGGGCACTCATAGCGCCAACACTGCGACTGGCTAATTCTTCAAGCGCTCGCTCGGCTGTGACTTGGGCTTTGGCCTGCGCCAGCCAAGTTGTTGCTGTTTTTGCCGGCTCGCCGGTAAGAGTTTCTAATTCGCTCACAGCACCCGCCAGATTATCAGCCCGCAAGGCCTGCTCGGCGCGCGCCAGAATTGCTCCTGGCGTTGCCCCGTCAACATTGCCAAAGGGACGAATGCTCATAATTGACAATGCTCGGTCCAAGACACGCTTGAACCAATTGGCCGTATCGGCCGGCACCACGCTACTGCGTGCAACCGCAGCGGCCATGTCGGGGAAGGATGCTTTCAGTGTGTCGGCGCGAGGCAGCCCTTTAGCTGCAGCAGGTGCCAATGGCTCGACGTCGAAGCTTGTGTTGGCGCGTTTGGCAAGTTGGATCACGGTTTCTAGTTCGACCGCGTAAGGCCGACCGCTGCGCGCCACATCCCGTAATTGCGCTGCCGCTACAACCAATGCTGTTGCGGCTACGCTGTCGCGTTTTTCGATGGCGCCCACCCGTTCGCTCAAAGCCAATACGCTATTCGCCTCAGCGCTTTTGCCTTCAAGGGCGGCCAGTCGTGTCGCCAGGTCTTCGACTTTGGCAATGTTGCCTATGCCGCTTTCCAGCGTTGCAATGCGGGCCGACACGTTGGTCAGCAGCCGCGCCTGATTGGTGACGCTGGTACTTAAATCGTCCGGTGACTTGGTTTTGGCGGCCGCCTCCAGCGCAACGAGGCGCTGTTCAAGTGCTGCGGCGTCGCTACCTTGTGTTGTTACTGCGCGCTGTTCCACCGCAGCCAACCGCAAATTCAAAGCGGCAACTTCTTTTGCCAAGGATTCATCTCGCGCTTCAAGGGCGGCAAGTTGATCGCGGCTGGGCGCGCTTGCCACGGCAGCTGTTTGCGGCTTTTCCTGCGGGGCTGATGGGTTGGGGGTGCTGCGCAGTTGCGTCACCCAACGCGGCTCGGCCACAACGACGCCAACGACGATGATGATGAACGCTAAAATCAAATAGACAGATCGTGGTAAGCCGCGCCCTGTGCGTGCCACGGCGGCGTCCGATAATGTGGCACCTGTCATAGATTCACTTGTTGCCGTAGCGCTGGGTGAGTCGAGCGGATCGGGCTCTGGTTCGCCACCTTGCACCTTGAAGCGCTGGTTGAGTGCGCGGGCATCGGCAGCATCTTCGGCCAGCAAACGTGCTGCGCGGCCACCGCCTCGTGCCGTGCGCACAGTCTCAGTGTCAACTGTTGGTCGGCCGTTGTTTTCGCTCGTGTCGGTCATCGGCGGTGGTGTGTTGTCTTTCATGGCCGTTTGCGCAGTGTCCGTTCGCGCCAACGTTGGCGGCGCCTCGGGCCCGGCAGCTGAGGCGCTGCTCGCCTCGTTGGGTATTGTAGACAAATGACTCTCCTTTTGGGGACTCTTCTCTTCCGGCGTAACCGTCTCTGGTAGGGGTTCAACAATCGGCGGTTCTGGAATCGGTTCCGGTTCAGGCTTTAGCTCGGCAAGTGGCTCTGGCTCAGGTTCCAGCGCCACAGGTTCGGGCTGGGTTTGTTGAATGACCTCCGGCCACGGCGCTGTTGTCTGATCTAGTTCTTTCCCGGTCGGTGGTTCTGGTGGCGGTTCTGGCTCAAGCGTCACGCGTGTCACTTTTTCAGGGCGCGCAAACAAGGCCTTCAACGACGACCACATGGCGATCTTTGGCGTCTCAGGCCGCACTTCGTCTGCGGGCGGAGTTGCGTCTGCTTCGACCGTCGCAGGCTCTTCACCTCCACGCGGCGCCACCTCAATCTCAGTTGGGTCAGGGTCGGTGGATGTTTCGATGGCAGGCACGATCTCGACCGGTGCCGTTAATATGGCCGCGTGTTCTGACGCTGGCTCAGGCGCGGGTTCTGGCGATAGCAGCCGATCAACCGGCTCAATGGAAACATCTTGAACGGGCGTCTCATCAATGAAAGTCGGCGACTCAGGCATTGGGCGCGGGCGAGGCGTAAAATACCGCCGGGCTTTGTCCCATAAGCTTTCTCGCGAGGGCACGGCCGATTGTGACCGCGACTCCTCCGCGTACTCGAGGTTTGGCTCAACATTCAACGGGACTGATGTGTCTGCGGGTACCACAACATCAGCAACCCCGGTTTCTGTTGTTGTGACCCCTGCGAATTGTTCAGGCTCAATTTCAATCGCGGGCACAGCGTCAGGCGCCGCAGGCTCTGGGTCTGCCGCCACGATGGGTAATGGCTCTGCAATTGCAATTTTTTCCTCGCTTATTTTGACGAGCCGAGAGAAAGGCGAACCCAGTACGGAGAGGATGTTTTTCTTTTTAGCCACACCGTCGATTGCTGGCGTCTCGGTGGGCACCGGTTCAATATTTACGACAGGTTCCGGTTCGGTCGCAGAAGTTGGCGTTTCTGTGGGCGCAATCAATTCTGCCGCGGGTGCGGGAACTTCCACAGGTAATTCTGGCTCATCCAGAGGAATCGGAGTGGCTTCGACAATTGCTGCTGCTGGTTCTACAACGCTTTCGGGCGGTGGCGGATCAATCGGTGCCGCCTCAGTAGTCTCTGCGAGTGCGCGTTCAGAAGTTTCCAGGGTTTCTTCAGCTTTGGTATTTGCTGGCGGCTGTTCAAGTGCAGGCGCACGTCGCGTAAATAATGAACTAAGCGCGCTCAGTAAATTTCGCTTCTTGAGAACGACATCAAGATCGGGCGGTTGGATTGGGGCGGATCCAATTTCTGCAATGGGTTCTGGCGTTGGCGGTTGTGGCTCGACCAGCAATGGTTCCGGCGTGCTTATTCGGGGTTCAGGGACAAGGACCTCAGGCTCGGGCGTTGTCTCAAGAACCGGCTCTGTCTCAGGAATCGGCTCCGGAAAGACGACCACAGGCTCAATCACTTGAGGCTCAATCACTTGCAGCGTCGCTTCCGGCTCTGGTTCCAGCACAACAACCGGCTCGGGCACAACAGTCGGCAGTTCTGGTTTGCGCACCAAATCATCGCTTACCATCGCTAGGACAGATGCTGCATCCGATTTTGGCGCACTGATCACTCGGGCGAACTTCAAAATCGTCAACGGGGCGGCCACAACTGGGGCGGCGACGATGGCAATCAAATTTTCGGTCGTTGCATCAAGGTCGGCTCGCTGCACTAATTGGGCAAAGGCGCGCGCTTCCTCAGCCGAGAAAAAAACCGCCGCATCGAGCGCGTTGCTTGTCAATGCATCGGCAATTGAACGAGGCAAAACTTCGGCACGTCCTACGGCATAGAGGGCGCTCATCCGCGCGGCAAAACCCATATTGCCAAGCATCGCAGAAAGGTTGATCGGTGCTGTGGTGCTGCATGCGTAGACCAGGCCGCCTAATTTCGGCGTCAAGCTGCGCTCAATCAGACGGGCGATCGCCGGCGCATCGCCATCAGCACTGCGGGCATCTTGGAAGCCCAATCGGTTTAACTCTGCGGCCGTCCCCGCGCTGTCGCAAAAGACCGGAAAAGTGCGCACGCCCACGGTATCCGCCAGGGCGCGGGCGCCATCGCCATCGGTTACTATAAACGCCTGCGTGGCTGTCAGGCTTAGCTTCTGTTCGGGCGTCTTTTCAATGCTGATCAGCGGGGACGTCAGCACATCATGGCCCTGGCCGCGCAACTGTGCCGCTGCCGCTTGCGCATCCCCTGCCGGTCGTGTGATGAGAACTCGCATGAACGAACGCCAAACGCCTTTTTTCAACCTCAGTTGTAGAGTGTGCAGCGGCGGCGGAAAAGCCGATGCCCCGGTGGGTTCGGCCAAACTCCATGAGCTGATATGATTGTTCTTGGCCTTGAAACCAGTTGTGATGAAACCGCTGCTGCCGTGGTATCGGCAGATCGCCGCATTCTGGGCGAGGCTGTGTTGTCACAAGTCGCCGAGCACCGGCCCTTTGGCGGCATTGTGCCCGAGGTGGCTGCGCGCGCGCATTTGGCCCACCTTGACGCTATCATTCATAAAGCAATGAGCGATGCCAAAGTTGCGTTTTCGGATTTATCTGCGATTGCGGCCACCGGTGGGCCCGGCTTGATTGGCGGCGTTATGGTTGGCGTCATGACGGCCAAAGCGATCTCTGCAGTTCACAAGGTCCCATTTCTGGCCGTCAATCATCTGGAAGGTCATGCGCTTACCGCGCGGCTCACGGACGATGTCGCATTTCCGTTTCTGTTGCTTTTAGTGTCGGGCGGTCATTGCCAGTTGTTGGTTGCCGAAGATGTGAACGTCTATCGCCGCTGGGGCACGACACTCGATGATGCCGCAGGTGAGGCCTTCGACAAAGTCGCCAAAATGTTGGGTTTAGGCTATCCCGGCGGTCCCGCCATCGAACGGGCGGCCTCGTCGGGGAACGCCAAACGATTTTCATTTGCGCGGCCGATGACGGGCAAGCCCGGCTGTGACTTTTCGTTCTCGGGCCTCAAGACCGCAGTTCGTTTAGCCGCTGAGCAACTGCCTGCAGGTTCATTTGCGGCGCAGGACGTGGCTGACATTGCCGCGTCGTTTCAAGCCGCCGCGATCGAATCAATTGCTAAGCGCGTGACGAACGCAGTCAATCGATTCAAAGATGAGTATCCCAACGGTAAAACGCTTGTTGTCTCGGGCGGTGTGGCTGCCAACACAGCATTGCGTGCGCAGTTAAAGCTCACAGCAGAAAAGGCGGGGCTTAATTTTGTTGCGCCGCCGTTGCGGCTTTGCACCGATAACGCAACCATGATTGCTTGGGCCGGTCTCGAGCGCCTACAAAAAGGTTTGGTTGATACGCTCGACTTCAAGCCACGCCCGCGCTGGCCTCTGGATCCGAGCGCAGCGCCATCTATTGGCGCGGGCGTGAAGGCCTAAGAAATTTTGTAATGCGCGCGAAACCACGCGATTGTTTTCGCTAAACCTTCATCGAGTGAAACCTTTGGCCGGTAGCCCACGGCGCGTTCAAGCGAGCTGACATCGCACCATGTGCCTTCGACCTCGCCGGGTTGGATGGGAATGTAATTCAGCTGCGCTTTCTTGCCCGTGTATTTTTCGATCGTGCGGATGAAGTCCATCAATTCAACCGGCTCGCCGCGACCGATATTAAAAATCCGGTAGGGTGCAACGCCACTGCCGTCAGGCACGGGGTCAAACGCGTTCCAACTTTCGTCTTCCACAGGCACGTGACTTGTAACCCGCACGACGCCTTCAACAATGTCGTCGATGTAAGTAAAGTCGCGACGCATATTTCCACCATGGTGCACGTCTATGCTTTGCCCAGCTAAAATGCGGGCAGTGAATTTATAAGGCGCCATATCCGGCCTACCCCAAGGGCCGTACACCGTGAAAAAACGCAAACCCGTGCATGGCATTTTGAACAAGTGAGCGTACGAATGCGCCAGCAGTTCGTTACTGCGCTTGGTCGCGGCGTAAAGGCTCATCGGGTGGTCGGCGTTGTGGTTTTCAGCAAAGGGTGTGCTGCGGTTTGCGCCATAGACCGAACTGGAGGACGCAAAAACCAAATGCTCAACGCGGTGTGCGCGGCAAGCCTCAAGCACGTTGATAAATCCCAGCAGGTTGCTGTCAACATAGGCTTGCGGGTTTTCCAAGCCGTATCGCACGCCTGCCTGTGCTGCGAGGTGAATAACATGTGTGGGTTCTGCATTGTCGAATGCAGCGATTGATAAAACCCGGTCGGCAAGGTCAATCCGCTGACCGCGAAAATTGGCGTGTGACGCCAAGCGGGCCCAGCGCGACTCTTTCAAAGCCGGGTCATAGTAGGTGTTAAAGTTGTCGATCCCCACGACCACGTGGCCAGCCGCGAGAAGGCGCTCGGTTACCGCGGCGCCTACAAATCCAGCCGCGCCCGTCACTACAATTTTTTTCGTTTCGTTCATGTCGCTGCCAAAAACTCGGATTTCATGCCGGACTTATAGTAAGAATAGGCCCCAAGCGCGATCATGATCTCGCATGACCTTGATATCTTTGTCGCCATCGGAGATTTTGAGGAATTGCGATGAAGGGGTGCCGGTGAATATTCAACGTGTGGGCGTGATCGGGGCGGGGGCGTGGGGCACTGCATTGGCGTTGACTGCCCGCCGTGCGGGTCGCGACGTGGTGCTGTGGGCCTTAGAAGCCGAGGTGGTTGAGGCCATCACTCGAACACACCGCAACCACATCTTTCTGCCTGATGTCGCGCTCGACCCCGGCATTGTCGCCACAGGCGATCTTAAAAAAGCCGCTCAAGCCGACGTGCTTTTGCTTGTCCCGCCCGCTCAGCATCTACGGGCCACATGCCACGCACTTAAACCCTATTTACCAGGCGGCGTACCGCTTGTGATTTGCGCCAAAGGCATTGAAAAGGGCACTTGCGCCCTGATGACCGCGATTGTCGAAGAGACACTGCCCCATCACTCGACGCTTGTATTGTCAGGCCCAACTTTTGCCAAAGACGTGGCGTTAGGGCTGCCAACGGCCGTTACCTTGGCCACGACCGAACCAGAGCTGGGTCGTTCGATCGCCGAGGCCTTAAAGACCAAAACCTTCCGGCCGTATGTTTCGGGCGATCTGATGGGGGTCGAGGTTGGCGGGGCGGCTAAAAACGTTCTTGCCATTGGGTGTGGCATCGCAGATGGCAAGGGTTTGGGCGCCAATGCCCGCGCGGCACTGCTGACGCGGGGCTTAGCTGAAATTGTACGCCTGACGGTCGCTTGTGGTGGCCGGGCAGAAACCCTAATGGGCTTGGCCGGCCTGGGTGACTTGGTGCTCACGGCAACATCCATGCAGTCGCGAAACTATTCGCTCGGCGTGGCGTTGGGTCAAGGCCAAAGCCTCGACCAAATCTTGGGCGCACGACGTGCCGTGACCGAGGGTGTCTATACTGCCGAGGCCGTGGTGAAACTAGCCATGCAAAAAGGTGTCGAGATGCCGATTTTTGCGGCTATGGATCGAATCCTCAACGGCAATGCAGGAATTGATGCAGAACTGCATGGCCTATTGAACCGCCCCTTGCGTGACGAATTAGACGCGGCACACTAGTTTCAGTTTTCTTGATGCGCTATCACCAGCATCATCATTGGACAAAATCTCGTGGCTGGCACACCTAAAATTTATCCCATCATTCTCTCGGGCGGCTCGGGCTCTCGGCTGTGGCCGTTGTCGCGGGAAGATTTTCCGAAACAACTCCAAGCCTTGGTGAGTGAACAAACCTTGTTGCAGGAAACGGCCTTACGCCTCAAAGGCGATGGCCTGCGCGTTGAAGCGCCGATCATTGTTTGCAACGAAGCACATCGTTTTATTGCCGATGAACAACTGCGTGCCGTTGGCATCACGCCCAAAGCTATTGTCATCGAACCGCAAGGCCGCAACACGGCTCCGGCCATTGCCGCAGCTGCCTTGTTACTCAAAGCCGAGCCCGATGCGTTGTTTTTATCGATGGCCTCTGACCATATCGTGCGTAAGCCCGAGGCCTTTCGCGCAGCGGTGCTGGCGGCCATTCCAGTGGCGCAGTCGGGGCGGTTGGTCACGTTTGGTGTAACGCCGACGTATCCTGAAACAGGTTACGGCTACATCAAACGCGGCGCGCCAATTGGCAATACCAAAGGATTTGCGGTCGAGCGTTTCGTTGAAAAGCCCGACGCGCTTACCGCATCAGCCTACCTGAAAGACGGCGGCTACGATTGGAACGCGGGCATTTTTATGTTTCCGGTCGGCATGTTTTTGGACGAGATGAAAAACTACGAACCCGACATTATCGCGGGTTGCCAAAGTGCGCTGAACCTTGGCAAGAACGATTTATTTTTTTTCCGTCTTGATGCCGAGACATTTGCAAAAATACCCAGCCGCTCTATCGATCACGGTTTAATGGAGCGCACAAAAAATGCAGCAGTTGTGCCGGTTGATATGGCGTGGTCCGATGTGGGCTCGTGGTCGGCCCTGCACGCCCAAACGCCATCAGATTCAAACGGCAACGCGCTGATTGGTGATATCCTTGCCATCGATACCCAGAATTCGTACGTCCGCAGCAGCAAGCAAATTACCGCCACGCTGGGCGTGAAAAATCTTACTATCGTGGTCACGCAGGACGCTGTCTTGGTCGCCGACAAATCGCGCGACCAAGACGTCAAAGCGATTGTCGATCAACTCAAAGCGAAGAAGCGCCCCGAAGCTACGCAACATGTGCGCACATTCCGGCCGTGGGGCTGGTTTGAAACCACCGACGAAGGCCCGCGGTTTAAGGTCAAGCGCATTTGCGTCAAGGCGGGCGGTCAGCTGTCGTTGCAAAAACACGCTCATCGCTCAGAGCATTGGGTGGTGGTGACGGGCAGGGCGTTAGTGACGTGCGACGGCCAGGAATTCACGCTGGGTGAAAATCAATCGACCTTTATCCCAGCCGGCGCGGTTCACCGGCTTTCCAACACCTGGAAAGAAGAACTGCACATGATCGAAGTGCAGTCGGGCTCGTATGTGGGCGAGGATGATATTGTGCGGTTGGCCGACAATTATGGCCGCGCACCCGAGGTTCAAAAGCCTGGGCTAAAAGCGCCTGTTAAATTAAAGCCGAAGAAAAAGCCAAAATTGAAACGAAAAATACGTCGAAAGGCGGGGGCCATTCCCTCCAAGCGACGCGTCGCTCGCCGTCGCAGCACGCGTCGGCGCTAAAACGGGCGGGGCACTTCATGAGAGGCAGAGTCTGCCATGACCAAGCTCCATCGCCGCAGAATGCTTGCGGGCAGCGCAGCGCTTAGCATCCATACCATGACCGCCCAAGCCGACGAAAAAAACTCGACCATGCAGCCTTTCGCCAAGGGCGATGTTTTCGTAGGCGCAACGCTGCTGAACAACCCTGCCGATGATCATGCTGGTGTGGGCCGTATCATTCAGTATGACGCGAACCTCAAACAAAAAGGTGTGCTGTGGGTGAACGGCACAACGCATTTAGTGGGTGGGTTGACCTTCGCGCCCGATGGCACGCTGTGGGCGTTTGATAACTTAGCTTGGCTTGTGCTCACCGTCGGGCGTGACGGTAAGCAAAGGTGGATTAAGCGGCTGCTCGATCGCGCCATAGGAAAGGTGCAGTTTCTGGCCAATGGCCACATGCTTTTTACAGAATACTTCAAAGGCGACGCCCAACCTGAAACGCTGAGCACACGCTATCTCACGCTTCCCGATCATCCCGGCCAAGTCGGCGTTGGTCAGATTTATGAGTTTGATGCCAGCCTTAAACAGGTGCGCACCTATACGCCGGATGTCCATGGCGGCATGTCGCGCAGTATGGCGATCACCCATGCCACTTTGGGCAGCGACGGCAAAACGTTGATCTATACGTCTGAAACAGGCCCGCGATTGATGCGCTTTGATACCGGCACGGACAAACAATTGCCCGATCTCAAAACTCTGCCGCCATCACAAGGCGGTCCACCTGCAATGTTTTTTGATGTGGCGCGCACCGGTAACAAAGTTCTGGTTCCGCTCGGCAACAAGCTGGCCGTGATCGACGAGCAGTCTGGCCAAGACCTCGCCAATTTCCCGCTGCCAGGATTCGGCTGGGCTGTTGTTACGTCATCCGCCGATGGCGCGTTCGGCTACGTGGCCAATTGGTTTACCGGCGATGTGGCGAAAGTTTCCCTGACGGACGGTGCCATTGCGGCGCAGACAAAAATTTCGCCCAAATGTATTTCGGGCATCGCCCAATTTGGCGGCTAACGGAGGTCATACATGCTTTGTACCATTATTGCGTTCGATAAACCGGGTCATGTGGACCTTCGCATGAAAACACGACCTTCGCATTTAGAATGGATGGATAAAGAAAACCCCCAAGCCCTTTTTGTTGGCCCCATTTTGGCCGACGACGGCCAAACGCCCATTGGTTCTCTGTTTGTCGTGGATTTTGAAAGCCTTGATGCGGCCAAGGCCTTTGCGTCGCGCGACCCATATGCCCATGCCGGATTGTTCGAACGCGTGACCATCCAACCCACTCGCAAAGTGCTGCCGAAAACTTAAAGCGATTTATTTCGATGGGCATCACGATCGCTCACCTTTTTCGCTATCCGATAAAAGGTTTGAGCGCTGAAAGCATGATGTGCGCAACACTTGCAGCCGGGCGCGCATTTCCAGGCGACCGGCGTTTTGCTTTGCGTCACGCTGCCAGTGCATTTGATGCTGCGCAGCCAACCTGGCAGCGCAAGCGCGAATTCGCCATGCTTGCGCACACGGCAGAGTTAGCCAAACTGAACACCTCCTTTGACGTTGTCACGGGCGCGTTTTGCGTCTCCACCAGCGGCAGCGCAATTTTTATCGGCAACATCTCGACTGACGCCGGTCGTTGCGGAGCCCAGAACGCGATCAGCGCGGTCATCAACGATTCACGCGGGTCCTTGCAACTGGTCGATGCAGGCGAGATTGCGCTGACAGATTCTAACAAACCCTACTTGTCCATCATCAATCTCGCTTCGCTCAAAGATATGGCCGACAAAATTGGTCAGCCGGTGGACGTGGCGCGCTTTCGCGGCAACATTATCATTGATGGCTTAGCGCCATGGGCCGAGTTTGAGTGGGTGGGCAAAACGATTTGCATCGGCTCTGCGGAGCTGACCGTCACCAAACGCATCGAGCGTTGCGCTGCGACAACAGTAAATCCTGCCACGGCGGCGCGCGATCTCGATGTGCCGTCGTTGCTCCGTCAGCATTACGGCCATGTCGATTGCGGTGTGTTTGCCGAGGTGGTGGCCGGAGGCGAGGTGTGTGTTGGACATGCGGTCACCGCCGAATGACCCGCAAATTGTGCACTCTCGCCGATCTTGCGGCCACCGGGGCCAAGGAAGTCATTCTTGACGACAACGGCGCGCGTATTTCGATCTTCATTATCAAACACGGCGACGGGGTCTTGGGGTATGTGAACTCCTGCCCTCATGCGCGGTTACCGCTGAATTGGCAAGACGACCAATTTTTTGATGTCACTGGCCTTTATTTATTATGCGCCAATCACGCAGCTTATTTTGATACCGCCACGGGACAGTGTGTGCGCGGCCCCTGTAAGGGGGAGTCGCTTACCACTTTTCCAGTGGATCTTGATGGCGTTCACGTGATCGCGTTGTCTTAAGCGGTGCCTTGCGGTTATGCTTGCATGCAAGGAGATCCGCCATGACCGACGAGACCATTATTGAAGTACCATCTGCAATCGCCCAAAAAGCACTCGTCAACGAGCGCGTTTTTCGTGAGATGTATGAATCATCGGTGACGGATCAACTTGGGTTTTGGCGCGAACACGGCAAACGGCTCGAGTGGTTTGTGCCCTATCGTTCGGTCAAAGATGTCTCGTATAAGGCTGAAGATCTTCATATCCGCTGGTATCATGACGGCACGCTCAATGCGTCGATGAATTGTCTTGATCGCCATCTGGCTGCGCGCGCCACACAGACAGCGATCATTTGGGAAGGCGACGATCCCAAACAAAGCAAGTCCGTCACGTATGCTGAATTGCACGAGATGACGTGCCGGCTAGCCAATGTGCTCAAATCGCTCGGCGCGAAAAAAGGCGACCGCGTTTGCATTTACATGCCGATGATCGTCGAGGCCGCCGTTGCCATGCTGGCGTGCGCGCGTATTGGTGCTGTTCACTCGGTTGTTTTCGGCGGCTTTGCCCCGCACGCTGTTGCCGACCGCATCAATGACTGCAAGGCCAATATCGTGATTACAGCCGATGAGGGCATGCGCGGCGGCAAAACAATCCCGCTGAAGGCCAATGTCGATGAAGCGCTTAAATCAGCGCCATCTGTTAAGCACGTGATCGTGGTTAAACATACCGGCGGCGCAGTGGCTATGCGCTCGCCACGTGACGTTTGGTATCATGTGCAAACGGCAAGCGCCCATAAGTTCTGTGACGCAGTCGAAATGAATGCCGAGGACCCACTGTTCATTCTCTACACGTCGGGCTCAACCGGCAAACCCAAGGGCGTTTTGCATACCACCGGCGGATACTTAGTTTATGCGTCTATGACGCACCAGTATGTGTTCGATTACAAAGACGGGGATATTTATTGGTGCACCGCAGATGTGGGCTGGGTCACGGGGCACAGCTACATTGTATATGGGCCGCTGGCCAATGGCGCGACTACGTTGATGTTCGAAGGCGTACCCAACTACCCAGACAGCTCGCGGTTTTGGCAAGTCATCGACAAACACGGTGTGAATATCTTCTATACAGCACCGACCGCACTGCGCGCGTTAATGCGCGATGGCGACGGGCCGGTCAAACGCACATCGCGTCAAACATTACGTATCTTGGGAAGCGTGGGCGAGCCCATCAACCCTGAGGCCTGGCTGTGGTATCACCGCGTGGTTGGGGACAGTCGCTGCCCGATCGTCGACACCTGGTGGCAAACTGAAACCGGCGGCATTCTCATTTCCCCTTTGCCGGGCGCCACAAGACTGAAACCTGGCTCGGCGACGTTGCCGTTCTTTGGCATCAAGCCGTGTTTGGTGGATGCCGAGGGTAAAGAACTCGAGGGTGCGGCCAGCGGCAATTTATGCCTCACCGATTCATGGCCGGGCCAAATGCGCACGGTGTATGGCGATCATCAGCGCTTCATCGACACTTATTTTAAAACGTACCCAGGCAAATACTTTACCGGCGATGGCTGCCGTCGTGATGCTGATGGTTACTATTGGATTACAGGCCGCGTCGATGATGTCATCAATGTCTCGGGTCATCGGCTCGGCACCGCCGAAGTTGAAAGCTCGCTGGTCGGGCACAAAGCCGTGGCCGAAGCCGCTGTCGTTGGCTATCCGCACGACATCAAAGGGCAGGGGATCTATGCTTACGTCACGCTTAAACTCGGCATCGAATCGACCGATGCTTTGCGCGCTGAATTAATGAACTGGGTCGCCAAAGACATCAGTGCCATCGCCAAGCCCGATGTGCTGCAGTGGGCGCCGGGCTTGCCCAAAACGCGCTCGGGCAAAATCATGCGGCGCATTTTGCGCAAAATCGCCGAAAACGATTTGTCGAACTTGGGCGATACTTCAACGCTCGCTGACCCCGGGGTGGTCGATGATTTGGTGAAGAATCGCGCAGCTTTCTAGGTGCGTGCGCGCAATAACTGCATCACTGCTGCGCGTTGGTTTTCAACAATGCGCGCGTTGCCTTCCAGGTTCAGCTCACTGAACACTTGGCCAGCTTGGTCGAAGGCCGCAACAGCCTGTTTCAAATAATCGGGGCTTTGCACCGCCTCGCCTTTTTCTTTTAGTGCGGCACCAATGTTAGCCAACGTCGTGGCCCACACCAAGGGCGCGCGCTTACGGCTCATCACTTCGGCGATCTTGATGAACACGTTCACGGCCTTATCAAATAGGCCGGATTGATTGGTTAGTTTGCCCATCGTGATCAGCAAACCACCCAGCGAATTTTGAATGTCAGCCCACCGCGCCGGTGATTCCGTGATGGTCCAAATCGATGTGGCCTGGCCGAAAGCTTCCGCTGCTTCGTCCAGATAGCGCGTATCTTTGTTGATCTCGGCCATGATGTGCAGCGCCAAACCCAATCGCGTTTTAAGCGCGGCGTAGTCATCGGCAAAAATGTCTTTTCGCACCATGCTCAGCGCGGTGCGGTAATATTCCACCGTTTTATCGGCCAGCTTGGCGTGATCGGTTGCGTCTGCAATCAATGACATGGCGTCGGCCATATGTGCGCCGAGCATGGCTTTTTCGTGCGGTGTAAATGCGTCGTCGCCTAAAATCAGCGCGCCGCGATACACAGAAACCGCTTTTTCGAGTGTCAGGACGTCGCCACTTAATGCGCCGTCGAGTAGTAGCAACGCGGCATAACAAGCTTGCACTGTGGCACATTCGGCAACTGTGCCGAGGCTGTCGCCTTCTGCCACGTGTTTGACTTTTTTAAGTGTCGGCCCAAAAAGAGAGGCGCGCGCGCGCAAACCCTCGTTGGATTCAACGTTCACCGCAGCGAGTGCTGCGCCAAAAATCAAATCACCCACCGCCGCATCAAAAAATGCGGGCACTTCGATTCGTTCCAACGCGCTCAATGTTGCGCCGAGAGGCTGCACAGGTGTTGATGCACTTAAGAATCGCAAACGCCAGGAACGCCCCGGCGTTGCGTCTTTGTTCAAGGCTGCGGCCGTAACAGCATCGCCCCAAATCAACAGGTCGGCATTTTCGCGCATCAGCCAGCGACGGCCCAAGTCCACGGCCATAGATAAAAACACCGGTTGGGTGTTGTCGGCGCCTGGCGCGGTGAGTGGTCTTTCGGTGACGCGAACGGTAATGCCGATACGGCCCGTGAGACGATCATGGATGTGGCGGGCGGCGCGGTTGTCGAGATCGCCGCTTAAAGGACTAATAATGATGCGCAGAGGCTCGGACCCAAAGACCATGTCCTCGGGTTGATCCAAAGGCATGGCGGCAGGGTCAATCTCCCCCTGGCCACGTAGCCGGTCGATAAAAGAACTAAAAGCCATGTCCCGTCCCGCTCGCCGACGTTTGCGCCAGCGTATTATTTTTTCTCGCACCAGATTAGAGGCGCGAAAGTATGAACTGTCAGATCAAATGGTTATCAGGACAGATTTAAGAAATTCTTGAGACTCGGGGGATCACGCCTAGAAGTCTGAACAGCGGCCTTTGCGTTCCCAATCGCCAAAGCGCGTGGGTTCGGGGCCCTGAGGACCGCCGATTTCATCTAATATGGGAGTGCTAGACTCGGTTTGCCCCACTGGTAGCGGGGCCTTTGGCTTCAGCGCGGCCGCATCGGGGCTCAGCGGTAGGGGTAGGGCTTGCGATTTCATGGCACAGACATACCTCAGAGTGGAACGCGAGGCTAGAAAAAGGGCGAAATCAGAATGAACACGATGCGGGTTGGCTTGCTCATTGCGGCAATGACGGCTTTGTTTATGGGCATCGGTTATTTGATCGGCGCCGAACAAGGCATGCTGATCGCTTTCATGGCGGCCCTGGCTATGAATTTTTTTGCCTACTGGAATTCCGACAGCATGGTGCTGCGCATGTACGGTGCGCGCCAAGTGGGCCCCACAGACGCCCCTGAATTTTATGGGCTGGTACAACAGCTCGCAGCGCGTGCCCAACTACCTATGCCCAAAGTTTATATTATGGAGAACGATCAGCCCAACGCCTTTGCCACGGGCCGCAATCCTGAGAATGCAGCCGTGGCGGCGACGACGGGGCTGTTGCGCATCCTGAGTCGCGATGAAATTGCTGGAGTTATGGCCCATGAACTCGCGCATGTGAAAAACCGTGACACGTTGGTGATGACCATCACGGCCACCCTCGCGGGCGCTATCGGTATGCTGGCAAATTTTGCGATGTTTTTTGGGCGCGGGAACAATCGTCAAAATCCGCTGGGCATTGTGGGGGTTCTGGCTGTCACCATTCTAGCGCCGTTGGCCGCCATGGTTGTGCAAATGGCGATCTCGCGAACTCGCGAATATGGTGCCGATGCGACCGGTGCGGAGATCTCTGGTAACCCGATGTCGCTAGCCTCGGCTTTGGCAAAACTTGAACAGGGCGCGAAGCAAATCGACAATCATGCCGCCGAGGCCAACCCCGCAACAGCACATATGTTTATCGTCAATCCGCTCCACGCGCATGCCGCAGATAGTTTGTTTTCGACACACCCAGCCACAGCCAATCGGATCGCACGGTTGCAAAGCATGGCTGGTGAAACGCCCGTGGCTGCAACCCCGCTTAGACGACGCGGGCCCTGGGGGTAAACAAACCTTCGCCTCGCTTCAGCCCAGGTCGTGCGCCATACTGGCCTAGAGGAGATTGGCCAATGACCCCTGTGACCAGACATTATGCTTCCGTCCGATCCGGTCAGATGCATTATCGTCGGGCCGCACCTGAAGCGCCCTCGCTTCTTTCACCGCTTTTACTATTCCACATGAGTCCCAATTCGGGACGAATCTACGAGACGTTTTTGCGGGCGATCGGCCAAACACGATTGGCCATCGCGCCTGATACACCCGGATTTGGCGATTCTTCCTCACCCAGCCGCGCGCCCATGATCGAGGACTATGCCGCAGCCATGGGTGACATGATGGACGTTCTGAAGCTGAGATCTGTCGATGTGATGGGGTACCACACGGGCGCTGAAATTTGCGTGGCGCTCGCTCTGGCTCGGCCCGAGCAGATTCGAAAAGTGATTCTCGTCTCTGCGCCGATTTTTACCGACGAAGAATTAAAGACATTTCGTGCCCACTATGCCCACGACAGCCTGAGCGAAGACGGAACCCATTTGGTGAAAAAATGGAAAGGGCATTTGCATTGGGCCGGCTCAGGCTGGACCAAAGAGCACGTAGCGACACAGTTTAACGACGCATTGCGCAACCCTGAAACCTCGTGGTGGGGGCATCATGCAGCGTTTTCATTTAAAATGGCTGAAGCGCTGTCACGCGTTCAACAACCCGTGCTCGTTCTCAATCCCGATGATGACCTTCACACGCAATCATGGCGTGCCGCGGCACTTATGAAAAATGGACGCATCGATCACTTGAAGGGATGGGGGCATGGCTTTCTGGATGTGCATACCGCCGCCGCCTGTGCCAAAGTCACCGCCTTCTTAGATTGTAAGGAAGCGTAAGATGGCCGCCCAACAAGCGCTCAAAGCGCACGTCACCAAACATTATGTTCATGGCCGCTTTGGTCAGATTCACTATCGCCAAGCAAGCCCCGAAGCACCGACGCATCATGCCCCGCTGATCCTTTTTCATATGAGTCCGTATTCGGGCGTAATTTACGAAAACCTGCTGGCCGAAATGGGGCGCGACCGGCTTGTCATCGCGGTCGACACACCGGGCTTTGGCAATTCCGACGCTCCGCCCTCACCACCTTCGATTCAAGACTATGCCGCAGCGATGGGCGATCTACTCGACTCTCTAAAGCTGAGAAATGTCGATGTTATGGGGTACCACACCGGCTCAAAGATTGGGCTCGAGCTTAGTCTTCAGCGCCCCGGCCAGATTCGAAAAATTATCATGATCTCTGCTGCCATTTGGACCGATGCGGAATTGACTGAACATCGTGCGCAGTTTTCCAAAACTGAAGTTACCGAGGACGGCGCGCATTTGGTTAAATGGTGGAAAGCCGTGCAACGGTGGAGCATGAAAGGTCGCAGCCTCGCGCAAATGGCCGAAGGTTTTTATGCCCGCGTGATGAGGCCCGATATATCTTGGTGGGGCCATAGCGCAGCTTTCAATTACAGCACCGCCGATGCGTTAAAGAAAATCGATCAAGACATTCTGATTCTCAATCCTCAAGACGATCTTTGGGATTTCACGCCTCGCGCCAAAGCTTTTCTCAAAAATGGACGCATCCATGACTTGCCGGGTTGGAGCCATGGGTTTCTAGATTTGAAAACGCAGGAAACAGCGAGCCTGGTACGTGGCTTTTTAGATGCGTCCTAACCGTGGTTGCATTTGAAATTGCGCCCTGGCGCGAAGCCGAGCCAAACGACACAATGCAACACGTTTCAGTAAGGGATGCCCTATGACACTTATTCGGATGATCACAGCCGCTATGGCATTGATGTTTACCGTTGCGGCCAGCGCGCAAGATGCCCCTGTCGCTCCGCCTAAAAAACCGGTGGTACTGTTGGCCGGATCAACCGGCAAGAACGGCAGCGTTGTGTTGAAGGCACTGAATGCTCTGCCAGGCGAACCTTTCGATGTCCGCGCCATGACGCGTGACACCGGGGCCGCCGTCTCGAAATTTGGCAGCATTGCCAATTGGTACGAAGCCGACGTGATGAAACCCGAAACACTGACGAAAGTGATGGCGGGCGTGGACTACATCATCGATGCCAAAGCCGCGACGGGCTTGTTCAACGACAATCGACCAGAAGCCGTTGATCTTGAGGGCACGAAAAACATGATCGCGGCGGCGAAGGCGGCCGGCGTGAAGAAGTACGTGATTATCACGTCCTCAGTCTCAGGCCAAAAAGATCACTTCTTAAATAAAATCGGCCGCGATGTTCTGATCTACAAAGGCTTGGCGGAAGAAGCGTTGGTTGCTTCAGGCCTGAATTACACAATCGTCGGCCCGGCCGGCATGACCGATGAGCCCGCAGGCAAAGAGATTAAAATTATTCCTCGCAAAGACTATGTGGCCGGGCAAAAAATCACGCGCGCCGACACGGCTATCGTGTGCATCGAAGCACTTACGAACGCAGGTGCAGCCAACAAAGCCTTCACTGTTATCAATGGCGATGGTGCCGATACCGGCGCATGGAAGCAAAGCTTCGCGGCGATGCCGAACAAATAATACTACAAGCCGGGAATTGGCGGCGCGTCGGGTTTGCGCGCCGCTGCAAACCCCCGGCAACGGGCGGCGTGATCTGGCTTGTCCATCAGCTTCCAACCCAGCACGTCCTTAAAGCCTGCCACGCGCACCATGTGAATCAGTGCTTTAAGTGTTGGCGCCCACCAATTGGTATTGTTATCGCCATATTGGTTGTCGGGATAAAACTCCATCAGCAGCTGATTGGGTTCAGGGTAGCCTTTGCCTAAGCCGCCACGATAGGGGCTAAAATCATCTAAAATCGCGCTTTCGGCAAAAATCCATTTTTTGCAGACCGACGACAAGCAATCCAAGGCCAGCAACGGATGACGTAAATGATACAGTGTGCCGAAAAAGAAGACCGTGTCGAAGGTCCCCAACTCGTCGGGGCCAACGTCATAAACGCTCATCTCGCGGCGCGAACATTGCGCGTCAGTATATCCTAACGCTTCTTTGCAAAGATCAAAAGTCGTCCAGTTTCCGCGCGGCACACTGGTATAGGAGTCCAGGCTGTCTGAAAAATCGTCGATGGCCACTACTTCTTTGGCGCCGCGTTTCAACGCCTCGAATGTCCAGTAACCATCCCATGCTCCCACATCGAGGACACGATGGCCGTCTAATCGATCCGGTACGCCATAGCTTTTAGGGTTCAGTGGAGCCCAGCCTGGCGTGATCACGCCGCCCGGCAACTCAATACGGTGGTACCAATACGGAATGGCTTTGATTTTTGCTTGAAGGTCTGCGCTCATGCGGCCATGACAATAAAACAAGATCGTTCATCATCTGTACACATGAAGTCCAAGCAACGCCAGCCTCGTCCTGATCAAACCGCGCCAGCCCAATCTGCGCCCGACGCGCGATTGGCTGCATTGCAAATGCTTGCGGGGGTGTTGCGTCACAATCGGGCTATCGACGACGGCTTTGATGACGCGGCTGTCGGCCTGGAAGATCGTGATCGCGGTTTTGCCAGGTTATTGGTGGCCACGACTTTGCGTCGCTTAGGGCAAATTGATGCGGCATTGACGAAATTCCTGGAGCGCACTCCGCCCCCTAGCATTCAAGATGTCTTGCGCATTAGCGCAGCTCAAATTCTATTTATCGGTACTCCTGCTCATGCAGCCGTCGCGACGGGCGTTGAGTTATCCAAACGTGGTGGCCACGCCAAGCTTTCCGGACTCGTGAACGCTGTTCTGCGCCGCCTCACCGAGCGTGGGCCGGAGATCGTCGCTGCCCAAGACGGCCCGAAACTCAATACGCCCCCCTGGCTGTGGGAACGTTGGGTGGAAGTCTATGGCCAAGAAATAGCCCGCCAGATCGCCGAGGCTAACTTAGCGGAAGCTGCCGTTGATTTGACCCTCAAAGACCCTGCGAGCGCCCAGCTGTGGGCCGAAAAGCTTGGCGCACAGATTCTACCCACGGGCAGTTTACGTCTGGGTGAGCATGGTCGCATCGACCAGCTGCCCGGCTTCGCCGAGGGGGCGTGGTGGGTGCAAGATGCGGCGGCTGCCCTACCCGTGCAGGCGCTCATCGCGGCACTCGGCGACCCGAAAGGAAAGATCGTTTTTGATTTGTGTGCAGCGCCCGGCGGCAAGACATTGCAGTTAGCGGCGGCCGGGTGTGCTGTGACGGCGGTCGATGCGTCAGCTAACCGATTATCTCTGGTGCGCGATAACTTGAAACGCATGGCGTTGAATGCTGATGTGATAATGGCCGATGCCTTGTCGTGGCAGCCAGCGGGGCTGGCCGATGCGGTCTTGCTGGACGCGCCTTGCTCGTCGACGGGCACTATCCGTCGCCACCCCGATTTACCGCACCTCAAAAACGCCACCGATATTCCACGCCTCGTGCAGCGCCAGTGCGAGTTGCTGATGGCAGCCTTGGCCATGCTCAAGCCCGGTGGAGTATTGGTTTACAGTGTGTGTTCGCTCGAGCGCGATGAGGGCGAAGAAGTGATCGCAGCTGCCCTCAATGCAAACGCGAATTTGCGACGCGAGCATATTAAGCTGCCTGGTGCTGCCGAATTTAGGTCTTCAAGCGGGGATCTGCGAACCTTGCCATCACATTGGGCAGAGCACGGTGGGCTCGATGGCTTCTATGCTGCAGTACTTCGGAAGATGCCTTAATCAAGCCGACGGGTTTGACTGGCCATAGATCAGCAGCTCTCGCTCCCCCATGGTCCATACATCTTGCTTGGTTGAGCCGATTTTTTCAGCCACGGAAATGGACCGTGTATTTGCGGGGTTAATGATGTGAATCACTTTAGGCCAGCGTAACGTCTGAAATGCATAATCCAAAGATGCGCGCACGCCTTCCGTGGCGTAGCCCCGCCCCCAATGCGCACGGGCAACAGCCCAGCCAATTTCTTGGCCTGGCCAGGTTTCGGGAAAATGCGGGCCCATAAATCCAATCAACTCCTGCGTTGCTTTCAGCTCGACGGCCCACATGCCAAACCCGCGCAACGCCCAATGGCCCATCATGTTCGTCATGCTTTTCCAAGCGTTCAGACGGCTTTGCGGAACGCCATCCATGGTGATGAAGCGCGCCACTTCGGGGTCGGCATAAATGCTTGCGATGGCGTCGATGTCGGCAGCAACGAACCCACGCAATCTCAGGCGCTTCGTTTCAAGCTGGGGAATGCTCAAGGCTGGGGCTTTCCTGGCGGCCCGAAATTTGGGCGCTCGTTGGGCAAATATCCCAACTGTTGCATCATACCCATGGCGTCTTCGTTGCCCCACCGTGCACGAAACTTGCCGTCTTGAATCAGGTATACATCTGTGCCCGTGACGCTGAAGCTTTTGCCCGTGGCCGGCTTTCCAAAGTAAGGCCCGGTGGACGTGCCGGTCACGGTTGATCGCACAATCACATTGTCGCCTGCGCACAGCAGCATGTCGTTTCTGACTTTTCGGTCGGGAAAGGCCGCCTTGAGTAGTGTCAGATACTGGCGAATGGCATCGGGCCCCTGAGCGGCACCGGGCGGCGAGGAATGGTTGATATACTCAGGCGCAATCAACTCAGCAACCATTTCCATTCGCCCGCCGTTGACGACGTGTTCCAACTCTTTCAGATAGGTCTCGCGGTTTTGCTCATGGCCTTTGCACGAGGGGTCCATACCTGCGGGGTTGTTCAGCGAGTCGGCAGAAGCTGTCTGTGCGACGACCAGTGCAGCGGCCGCCAGGAAAGTTGCTTTCATCAACGCCACCCATAATTTTGATCTGTTTCGGGCACCAGCCTCATTTGGCAAAATGCAACATTATCACATTTGTCGCGCGCTCGGCTGCTGTCAAAGGCGGAATGTGAATGTAATCACTCGCCGTCAAAAGCGGCCGTGATGGCGTCATCCGGCCCCGGACTAGATATCGCACTTGGGCGTTAGGTTCGTAATAATCCCCGAGGCATCATTTTGTACCCAGTGTTGCGCGAAACCGGTAAAGCCGGTTTGGCTCATGATCATGTTCAAATGATACTGTGAACTGTCTGGTTGCTTTCCCAACGTTTGTAGAACGTCGCTGACCTTAATTAGTGCCGATGTATGAGCCTTGATGTTTGACGCTGTTGTAAACGTGCCAATCTCGGAGCCGTCGCGGGCGTCACGCACATCAAAGCTGGGCTTGCCATCAGAATTAGCAGTGTTGTGCACGACCAAAAAGCTCGTATAGCCGCTAATCAAAGTGGTGTGCGTGTTGTTGATAAATCGACCCGAATCAGAGAGCCCATTGTCACACCCCGAGACGTTGCTGAGGATACTTGTTTGCGGGCTCCACAGAACGTGTTGGGCAAAACCCACAAACGGGGCATCGATAAACAGCGAGTAATACTGTGATGAACTGGCGGGTGAAGAAATGGGCGGGCTTGATTCCGCTTCAATCGTTGCCATAGAAAATTGAGGCGATGACAGACCTCGTACAGACTTCGTCCAAGTGCCGACTTTGTTGCCTGTCACATCGTCATAGATTTGCACCGTCATCGTCGCTGCCGTGCTATCGGCATTAAAAAATCTCAGGTACGACGTCCCCTCACTGTTTTTTGAACCAAATATGCCCGGCATGGCTACGCCAAATACGGTACCGGCCGCGCCCAACAAATCCAGAGATTTGTTGAGATCAAGACGCGGTGTGCTCCACGTCCACGTCGACAACGTGGTGGAGATGCCGCCGTTTTTCAGTGCACTTTCGATTTCGCTCGCTGTTGCATTTGGCTTGGCAGATTTCAAAATTGCGATGGCGCCAGCCGCGTGGGGCGCCGACATCGAGGAGCCGCTGCGCGAAATATAAGTATTGTTGAGATTGGCCGAGCGCACCAACACACCCGGAGCCAGAACATCAACGGTTGCGGCCTGATTGACGCCGGTATCAGGTACCGCAATCACCGTCGAGCTCACTGCCACGGCTGTCGATATGCAAGCGGGCGCCGTGATTTGTCCGATCTTGCCGTCGTTACCCGCAGCTATGGTTGTCAGCACACCTAATCCGCGCAAGGTATCGATGGCGGTCTTGCGCACGTCGGTGTCGCAATTTCCGCTCACCGGATCGCCACCCAAACTTAAATTTACGGCAGCAATTTTTTGTGAACCGACTTGGCCAATGACGTAGTTTAACCCGCTCAAGATGGCTGATGAATAGGCCAGCAAACAGGGCGCGGCGTTGTCGCAATCAGCTTGATTGTTGACCAACGTAAATACCTGTACCGGAACAAGGTTGGCTTCATAGGCCACGCCCCGCAACGTGGTTGAGCCGATGGTATCGTTACCAACCGCAATTCCCGCCACGTGGCTGCCATGGGCGCAAACGTTTGCTCCGGCTGAACAATTGGTGGCCGAGCCCACAGCGGTGGATGACGTTGCGCCGCTCGGACACAACGGCACATCGTCGCTACGTCCTATTGTCGAATAACAGGCCTCGGCAACAATTTTACCAAAAAACATATCGTGGTTTCGTTCTACGCCGTCATCCAAGACCGCAACAGACTGGCCCCTACCAGTAAATCCACGCGACCATGCCTTGTCGGCGTTGATATACGTGACCGTGGTTGATAGCAGCGCTTTGGCCGGGTCGTCGGCAGTTGCAGCATTGATCGCGGCAGTGCGAGCAGCTTTTTCCGCCTTGACGTCCAACTCATCAGGCGTGGCCGAAGTTGCCTCGCCCGAACTTTTAACGGGAACCTTTTCCAACATCACGCTGGGCAAGGGCCACTCAGGTTTCATCCCGTGGCGCGCCAGCGGTTTATCGAGAAAAATTTGTTTCACGCCCGCAGTCCGAATCAACCTCTCAAATTTTTCAGCATCAACAGTGGTTGTGAACATCGGCAGGTTGGCAAAATCTTGCTCCATTGCGATGTCGGTTCGTGCCAGATTGCCTTTCATCTCAACCGCTGTCGCGGCCACGGCGGCGCGATTACGCTCAATCTTAAGGCCAGTGGTTTCTTCTGTGGTGCCCGAGGCAGAAGGACGCTCTAGGTTGCGGGCAGCTTCAATTTCAGGCATCGCCATTTCGACAATCACACGTACGCGCGCCTCGCGCGCCAAGGCTGACCGAATTTCAGTGGTACTGGCGCTCTCCTGTGACTGGGCAGAAAACCCAAAGCCCAACATCAGCATCGTCGCAATTACGATGGGGCGCATATCACCAGAACGAATAACGATCATCTGACAAAAATCTCCGCTGATCGTGCTGCCGACCGGGTGCCGTAACAGGAACAGCCTCAACAAAAGCAAAGCCAAGGTTTGGCGTTACCCAAGGTTTTGCGTTGCAACGTGGCTAGACCTCAGCGACCAAGCGAAGGTGCCTTTATTTTAAGGCAATCTTGTGGCCCTGAAACGTTGTTTTTGTATCATATTGTCAATCGCGCCGCATATCGCCCGCCTCCAGTAGGAGAAACGCTACAATTGATCATGGCGAACGCCGTGATCGTCCTTTAGCATTTGTGGCTTGGGCCGGTTTGGGTGGGGAATCTGACGATGGCGTTTCGGCATTTGCTTTTGGCCTGCTTCATGTTGGCGCCAGTTCCGGCGCTAGCCGAGTGCAGCATTGGCCCCGTGTCCTCAAAAGATGTCTCAGGCTTTCAAGAAGCAGTGATCAGCGTGTCGGATTTGAAAACCGCCACCGAGACCTGGCGTGACATCGGCGATTTCGAAGTGGCTTGTACCGGCAAAGCTGGGCCCGACATGGCTCAGTTTTGGGGTCTTTCCAAAGACACTCTGATCGACCAAGTCGTATTGAAAAAAAAGAACGCGACGCGCGGGTTCATTCGGCTGGTGAAGTTTCAAGGCGTGCCACAAGTTCAGATTCGCTCATCGGGCATGAGTTGGGATACCGGGGGGATTTTTGATTTGTATATGTATGTCGATGATGTTCGTGCGGTCTTTGCCAAACTCCGTGCCCGCGGCTGGCAAAGTTACAACGATCCGGTCACATACACCCTGGGGCCTTTTACTGTGACCGAAGTAATTGTGCGCGGGCCCGACGGGGAAGCGTTGTGTCTCATGCAGCGCGATGCCCCACCTTACGACAAAGCGCAGTTCGGGTTGGTTCCGGGCAGCGGCAAGGGCTTTGGCTGGCCCTTTAATGCGGCACTCGTGTCGACCGACTTTGGCCCTGGCGAAAAACTATTTGCCGACATTCTCGGTTGGAAAACGCACTTAAACGGAGATAGTAAGTCGCAGCCGCCGGGTGATAATCCGCTGGGCTTGCCCAAAAATATCGCGCAAGACTATTCGCGCCAGTTTGCCGCCTACGCACCCCACCCCACCGATCGCAACGGATCGATCCAAATTATTGTGAACAAAAATATCGTGGGGCGAGACTTCTCCGACCGCACTGACCCACCCAATCTTGGCAATCTTGCTTTGCGCGTGCCCGTCAATGATCTCGCGGTTTTTGAGAAGAGTTTCACGGCCAAGGGCGGCGCGATTTCCAACTCCCGACGCGCATTGACGTTGGAGCCCTACGGCAAAATCGATATCCTGACGGTCAAAGCGCCCAACGGCGCGCGCATTGAATTCTTTGCTCAGAAATGATCATGAAAAAAATTCTCATTCTTGTTTTCTTTGCAATGTTCTCAGCGCACCCTCACGCAGCAGAGGTTGATCTGACGCTGGTGGCCAATGCGCCGCCTGGCGGGCCAGGTGATAAACTGTGGCGCATGTTTGAAGACAATATCGCAGCGAAAGCCGGTACGCGCATCCAAGTTAAAAAATTGGTTCACGGCGAACTTGGCGGTGATGATGTTGGCTTTCAGGCCATTCGCAAAGGTCGCGGGCAAATGGGCATTGCGGGTGAAAATGGCTTTGCCCAAGCCATCCCTGAAGCCTCGGTTCTCAATTTGCCGTTTTTGTTTTCATCGCCCGAAGAATGCGATTTCGTTTTTGATAACGTGTGGACACCCGAGGCCAAGCGCATCGCCGAGAGTCGAGACATTATATTGCTACAATGGGTCGAGATTGGCTGGATGAACTTGTTTGGCAAAAAGCCGATGACCGAACCGCCTGACGCGCAAGGCTACCGAATGCGCGCCCTACCTTATGAAGCCAGCCAAGCATTCTTGAAAACAATCGGCGCTGACACCATTGTCATGCCCACGCCCGATGTCATCCCTGCGCTTCAGACGGGACTGATCAGCGGCGGCGAATCATCACTGCTTATGTATGTGCGAACGGGGTTGGTGGAGTATGCGCCGCACCTCACGTTGACGCAGCACTCGTATGCCACCTCGGGCCTGTTTGCCAACAAGCGTTGGCTTGCGCGGCTGTCGGCTGCAGATCGCGCCACTGTTGTCGCAGCCTTCCCTGATCAAAATTTCATTCGCAGTGATACGCGCGCATCGTTGGTCCAAGAGCTCAACATTGCTAAAACCAAAGGCGTTATTGCGCACGATTTAACGCCGGCTCAACGCCAACGCTGGGAAGCCGCGTCGCAACCCATTCATCGCGCGGTTTTAGACCGCTTGGGACCCGAAGCGCAGCGCATTTACGCATTGGTACAAGACGGCAAAAAAACATTTGCAGCTCGGCAATAAGGCTTCAGGGGAACGCTAATGACGACATCAACAACGACCCAACCCGGATTGGGCGATGCTAGCCTTGATCGCGCGTTTTATGGGCACCCGAAGGGGCTCTCGACACTGTTCTACAGCGAGTTGTGGGAGCGCTTTAGTTACTACGGGATGCGCGCCATTTTGATTCTGTTCATGACGGCCACCGTTGAAGCGGGCGGCCTTGGTATGGATGTGTCAACGGCCGGCGCCGCCTACGGCACATATACCGCCATGGCCTTCTTTGCTTGCGTGCCAGGTGGCTGGATTGCCGATAAAATTCTCGGCCAACGCAAGGCGGTGCTTTACGGCGGCATTCTCATCGCATGTGGTCACTACGCCCTTGCGGTTCCCATCAGTTTCTTTTTCCCGCTGGGCTTGGTGTTGATCGTGCTGGGCACGGGGCTGCTGAAGCCCAACATCAGCGTTATCGTTGGGCAAATTTATGCGCCGCACGATGTGAGGCGCGATGCGGGTTTTTCCATTTTCTATATGGGCATTAATCTGGGGTCGTTCTTTGGCCAATTGATCACAGGCTACTTTGCGCAAGACCCGGGTTTTCGCGACATCATCGTCGGCTGGGGGATGGACGCGACATCGGCCTGGCACTGGGGCTTTGGTGCGGCCGGCGTTGGCATGACGTTGGGTGTTGTTCAATATGTCTTAGGGCAAAAATCGCTGGGCACGGCGGGCAGCAAGCCGGGCGGCGCACCAACGCCTGAACTTGCGGCAAAGTTCCGCCGTCAAGCATTCACATTTGGCGGCGCTTTGGTTGGGCTCGTCGTGCTTGCGGGCCTTGCCAGTGTTATTGGTGTTTTAGACATCACGCCGCTCTTCATCCGCGATATCGCAGGCACATCTCTGCTGGTGATCACGGTTGTATTCTTTGGCGCACTGTTCCTTGACAAAGGCTGGACCAAACAGGAGCGCGGCCAGCTTTGGGTGATTTTTGCATTCTTTTTATGTGCGGCCGTATTTTGGTCGGTTTTTGATCAAGCAGGCTCCACGTTGAACCTCTTTGCCGATCGCAACACCAAAAACGAATTATTTGGCTTTGCGTTTCCCAGTAGTTGGTTTCAATCGCTCAACCCGCTGTTCATTTTTATTTTTGCACCGATGTTTGCTGCCATGTGGCTGAAACTGGGCGCGCGCCAACCCTCAAGCCCTGTCAAATTCGCGATCGGTCTTATTGGCGCCGGCGTTGGCTTCTGGGTCCTGGCGGTTGCTGCCATCGGCTTGGGCGAGGGGCAGCTTGTGAGCCCGCTGTGGCTCACAGCCGTATACCTCATTCACACCTGGGCGGAGTTGTGCCTCAGCCCCGTGGGCTTAAGTTCCATGTCGCGGTTGGCGCCCCCAAAAATTGTCGGGTCCATGATGGGGGTGTGGTTCTTGGGCGCCTCGGTCGGAAATTTCTTCGCGGGCCAAATGGCGGCATTCTACGAAGACATGCCCCTTCAACAGCTTTTCGGCGTGGTGAGTATTTTGCCCGTTGCGGCTGGCATCGTCATGCTGTTGCTGGCCAAGCGCATGACAACCATGATGGGTGGCGCGCGTTAACTAGACGTACCCTTAAGCTGCCAAAGGGAATGGATCTAACGGTGCATCTGGATGAACAAGCAGGAAGTACTTCAGCACCATTTTTAATTCTGCCGCATGCTTCACATCGCGACGATCAACAGCATCTATAATGTCATCGCGTATCATTTCAGAAATTCGAAGTCCGCCCCCGGGGGCGTGCAGAAGATAGTGGCCAAGTTCTGCCGCCGCGAGAGCAGGAATATGCTCGTGCTCGGAGATTGCGGTGACCTCGTCCTCAGACAATTCACACAACCCGATGCAGTCTTCAAATGTCAGCATAACGGTCTCCTCCTTTAGAGTGGGATAAGCGTCACACTGCCATCGCTTGCCGTCTGTGACGGCTGTCAATAAAGCATCATAATTCAACGCTGACCGACAGGCAGTGTTCGGGAGGTGAATATGTGAAAAGCGGGCGTACCCGATTTTTGATCGCCCGCCGTATGATTTCCCTGAATTAGAAATACATCTGGTCCACGCCCGCAATTCGATAGATTGGACGAATGGCCCCGTCTCAGCCTTTCTCTGTGTTGCCATTATCTGCCGTCGCCGGTGCCGAAGTTCGCGGATTTGACGCGAACGCACCACTATCTGACGGCGATTTTGAGCGAATCTACCAAGCATGGCTCGATCATGGTGTTGTGGTTTTTCGCAATCAGATCATGACGCCGGAATCTCATGAACGGTTCTCTCAGAAATTTGGCCCACTGAAAGGCCACATCCTGGTCCAGTATTTACTCACGGGCCATCCGTTCACATTGGTCTTATCCAATAAGCGAGTGAATGGATTGCCTGTCGGTTTGGAAGACGCCGGGCGCTACTGGCATTCGGATGTTTCCTATGAAGATATTCCGCCAGATGGCTCGCTGTTATATGCGCTGGAAATTCCGCCCGCGGGGGGCGATACGCTCTTTGCAAATCAGTATCGCGCCTACGAGGCATTGCCAGCTCAATTAAAGGAGCGCCTGATCGGGCTCAAAGCCCGGCACGTTTTTAATTACGCTAAGCTACAAGCCCAAGCCGGATCTGAACGTCAGCCATTGACAGACGAGCAAAAAAAACAACTTACCGGCGCTGTGCACCCTGTTGTGCGAACGCATCCAGCTACTCAGCGCAAGGCGCTTTACGTCAATCCAGGCTTTACCATTGCAATCGAGAACCTGCCAAAGCCTGAGAGCGATGCGCTTTTGAATGAGCTTTTTTCGTATGCCACACATGAGTCGGTCGTTTATCGACACACGTGGCAGCCGCACGACGCAGTGCTATGGGATAACCGCTGTATGATGCATCACGCCACCACCTATGACCGCAAGTACGTCCGCCATATGCACCGCACGACAATTGCTGGTTCGCGCCCATACTAAACGCAACGACCTCATGAGCAATAATTTTGCCATGGAGCTCTCGCCTTCAAAGCAAATTGTGCGTTAGGCTTAGGTTTGAACATTATGGGCGGGAGTGCCTTCATGCGCATTGGTCTTCTGATCTTTCTATGCTTCGCCACCCTAGCCGCACGCGCGCAGGAGCAGAAAGCGGACCCCACTATTTTTCGCGACTGTGCCGATTGCCCGGAAATGAAAATCGTTCCCGCCGGAACATTTGTCATGGGCGCACCAGAATCGTTAGTGAACGAAGTCAAGTGGTCCACCGACATCGAGCGCCAACGGCTCACGTGGGAAACGCCTCAGGTGAAAGTAAGTATCGCGCAGCCGTTTGCCATCGGCGTGTTCGAAGTCACACGCGATCAATTCGAGGCGTTCATGAAAGCCTCCAAACGCGAGATCAAACCAGGCTGCGTGTTGTGGATGGGCGATTGGATTCGCTCCCCCGACCAAACGTGGTCAAAAAACGATCTGGGCCAGACCGGCGATCATCCGGTCGTGTGCATCGATTGGGTGGATGCGCAGGCCTATGCCGATTGGCTCACGCTAAAAACCGGCCGCACCTATTACCTGCCGTCTAACGCTCAATGGGAATACGCTTATCGAGCAGGCACGACGACCGCTTATTTTTGGGGCGAGGATCCTGAGGGTATTTGTGCTTACGGCAATGTTGCCGATGCGACATTGAGCAAAAAACACGCCGGCCGCCCCAGCTTTAGTTGCGACGATAAATTTAAATACACCGCGCCCGTGGGCATGAAAAAACCCAACCCGTGGGGACTCTACGATATGACCGGCAATGTGTGGGAGTGGATCGCCGATTGCTGGACCACAGACAACAAAGGGCAAGCACCTGACGGCGCAGCCATTCAAAAAGGTGACTGCACTCATGCTCCCTTAAGGGGCGGTGCTTACGGCACCGGTCCTAAGTTTACCCGCTCATCTTCGCGCGGCGGGCCCGACCAGCGCACTGATGCCCGACAAGGCTGGATCGGATTTCGCCTCGCCGCCATAGCGGACAAGAAAAAATAAAGCGGCAAGAGGAAATGAACAGCCAAACGTCGCGGCTCAATCACTTGGCCTGTGGCTTTTGTGCTGGCACTGAAACGATGGTGGAGCTGAGGAGGATCGAACTCCTGGCCTCGGCATTGCGAACGCCGCGCTCTCCCAGCTGAGCTACAGCCCCAAAATCCATCGATATCTTCGGTCTCAGGAAGGCGCCTGGGCCGAAGGGCGCGGATACTTTATCGAAACATCCCCGAAGTCAAGGCGCGCAACGCATCACGAAACGAAGTGGGCCCACCAGCGGTTTTGAGCACGTAAAGCGAGGCCTGGACGTCGGATGGCAAATACAACGCGCCGTCGGGGCCCTCGGCGATACCATTAAAGATCCAGCTGGGAGGCAACGGCGCTGCAACCTTAAGACCCACAGCAAACCGCGTGGCGATGTTCTCGATCTTGCCCGTTGTGACGTCGATGGAACGCACCGCCTCCTCGCCAACCTCAACTACTGCCAGGTGTCCATCTGCTAACATCACCAGGCCCTCGGGTTGTTTCAGATCTTTGGCAATCTCGCGCCGCTCTCGAGTCGCAACATTGACCGCACTGACGGTGCCCGCGGCAGAATCGCTGACATAAAGCGAGTCATTAGCCCCTAAGGCCAAGCCCACCGGATATTGAAATCCCTCGGCCAAGGTCTCGCGCGTGCCGTCGGGCAACACGCGCGTGATTTTTTTTGCCCCTGCTTCTGCGACAACCATCGAACCATCGGTCAGTAGTTTCAGATCGTGGGGGGCGGCAAAGTTTTTCTCTTCGCGCAGCACCGCACCGTTTCCTGGGTCGACGATCTGCACGCGGCCCGTAAACCAGCCGCCAACCACTAACACATCACGTCCGTCGATTTTTCCGGCACTGACTGTTGATGGATAACTTCCGGTGCCTTCGACCGGCAGCAAAGTTTTTACCTCACCGGTTGCGGCGTTCACGGCGCGCAATGAAAACATATCGGCGACATAAACCCGCGTGTCTGCGCCGTGACCAAGAACGGCCACGCCGCCGGGGGCCGTCAGTTTTCCGGCGACAACGGTACGCAGAGCTTTTGTCCCAAGGTCAATTTCAAAAATGCCGTTGCGACCAATGCTTGAGACATAGAGCTTATTGGCCGACGGCGAATTTTTTGGCCCCATGGCCATGTTGTCGAGGCCCGGCTCGATGGTGGCAATCAGTGTTTTTTCGGCCGTGTCCTTATTCAGCTGCGTGACGGTTCCTGCATTGAAATCGAGAATGTAAAGAAATCCGTGCTCATCCATCTCTACAGCTGTCGGCCAAACAAATCCGTCGGCGATCACGGTCGCCTCGCGCGTTTGCAGATTGAGTTTGATCACCGTGCCCAGGTCGGCTTGCGGCCCATACAAAAACCCGTCCGCTGCAATGACAAACCCATTCAAGCCACCAGTGTTGTCCCACAGCATTTTGGGCGTGTCTTTGCCATCTAGGTCGACGCGCCACAGGGTTTTGTTGGCCGGGCCCGTTTGCGTCACATAAAGCTGCCCGTCGGGCGCAAAGCCTACGGTGTTGACGCTGGGCAAGTTGTCGGCGACCAAGCGCGGCTGGCCGCCGGGGCTCTGCGCGTAAAGCTTGCCCACGCCCACGCTGGTCCACACCATCGTTCCGGCATGTGGCGTACCAGCAGGTGCAAATGCCACATCGTCGGCCATGCCCAATGGCGCAGGAACAGCAATACGGTGCGCTCCGGTGGTCACATCGACGCGGTGAACGCTCGATCCCATAATATCACCCGCATATAGATATCCATCGGGACCAAATGCCAAACCATGCACGCCATGAAACGGCCCTGCCGGCACCAAGACGCGCGCTTGATATCCGGCCTCGGCCGTGGCTGAAGCGCATAGCGTCTGACACATCAGCGCCAGAATTTTAATCTGCTTCATTTTACTACGGGGAGGTTGGGGTGAATTTGAGCACCGTGTTATCGCCATCACAGGTGATGTAAATCGCGCCGCGTTCATCGGCAGCAACACCTGTCGGCAAGTATACCGGTGCGGGCGCCCGCGTGAACACTGCACCAACGGCTAAATTGTCGGCCACCACCACGCGGGAGGCTTTGGTTGCCTCGACCACGCTCAGTCGGCGGGCACCCACCTCAGCCACCGCAATTTTCCCGCCCGGTAGCAGGGCCAAGCCTTCGGGCTGGGATAAGCCTTCAACCAAAACATCCTTCGACTGAGTAGCAATCTCGATACGGCTAATGGTGCCGCTGGCCGCTTCGCTCACATAAAGGTGCCCGGTTTGATCAAGCGCCAACCCCACCGGGCCTTGCAGCCCTGATGCAACAACTTTGCGATCAGGCGTGGCGCCGGGCATCAGTTGCAGAATCTCGCCACTGCCGTAGTCGGCAACGAAAATATCGCCGCTGTCATTTGCTGCCACACCCATAGGAACATTAAACCCACTCAAGGCTTTCGAGACGCGGCCGGATGCGCGGTCAATGACAGTCACACTCGGGCGGCGCACATAACTGAGAATGATGTGTTTGGCAGTTACGGCCACGGCCGTTGAGGCATTAGCTGCTAAGTCAAACGGCAGCAATTCGACGTCGCCTGTTTGCAGGTCAGCGTAACGGTAACCATAAGCATCACTGACAATCAGTGCTGGCTTGCCGTCGCGCTGCATCAGGGCCAAACCGCCCGGGGCTGAAAGTTTGCCTTGCACGATGGGCGTCTGCTTGCCCGTGGCGGGATGCACCGCAATGATGCTGTTGTCTGTGGGGCGCGACACATAAATTGTGTCATCGGGCCCTATAGCCAAATTATCTAACGGCGGTGGCACAGTCGTGATGCGTTGGGTTTCGCCGCTTTCGGCATTCACATGGCTCACGCGCCCCGTCGTCCAATCGAGCGTGACCAGCCCGCCGTGCGAATCGCGTTTGACGCTGACTGGCTGACCCAAGCCATCTGCAACGATGCGCAAGTTCCCCGTCGCCAAATCAATTCGACCCACCGCACCCTTATCGGCAAGGGGCACGTATAGCCCGGCTTTTTCGCCACGAAGACCATCGTCAACGAAGGCATTAATGCCGCCCATATCACTGGCAACTGTGCGCGGCGGCTTCTTGCCCGTGATGTCGATCTCAATCAGCGTGTCGGGCTTGGCGATCTGCCCGGTGAACAGTCTACCCTCGCTGGTAAAATTCACTGGGTTGATCATGGGCAAGCTTTTTGCAATTACGTCTATCGTCCCATTCGGGCGCTTTGCGCGCAGCTCGCCTGACAAAATTGCTGTCCATACAAGCGTTCCATCGGGGCCCATTGCGACGTCGTCAGATTCGCCGACCATTCCCGCCACAACCTCGTCGACCGCGCCCGTTTTCACGTCGACGCGATACACACCTGGCCCAATCACGCTTCCAGCATAAAGTTTGCCATCTTTGCCAAAATTCAGGCCCGAAATACCGTGCGGCGTTATACCCGGCGCTGCGCCCGAAATGCCCGAAACCACAATGCTTTTCTCGTACCCGCCGGCCCACGCGGCTGAGGCCATAACCGCAAAACCAAGAGCGCACCCGATTGATCTCAGTTTCATGGCCGCTCCCTTGCACATGCACGGTCTGCTGATTAGGTTATCACGAGGCATAATTTAATAGGACAATCCGTATGATGTTGTTGGTTCCCGTCGTCAATGTCATCGACATATTGCTTGGCCTTTATTGGTGGGTCATCATTGTTTCGGTGATCATGAGCTGGCTGGTGCAGTTCAACGTCATCAATACTCAAAATCGATTTGTTTACATGATCGGCAGCGCTGTCAACCAAATGACCGAACCGCTCCTGCGCATCATTCGCCGCTATGTGCCGATTTTTGGCGGTGTTGATTTCTCGCCGTTGCTGCTGTTGCTGGGCCTGTATCTCGTGCGCGATTATTTGGGTATATTTCGTGGCTGGTTGTTGGCCGGTTAGGCCGGCGCGTCGGTCCAAGCCTCGTGAAATTTTATCGCTCCGCGCCCGATGGGTTGACATTGACGTTGCGAGTTGCCCCTAAGGCTTCGCGAGATGGAATCGTGGGCACAATGGATTTGCCCGACGGTCAGGCGCTTAAAATATCTGTTAGCGCAGTGCCTGATCGGGGCAAAGCAAATCTGGCTGTGTGTGCGCTGCTTGCGCGCGAGTTCCATGTTTCAAAAACTGATGTTTGCGTGGTCGCGGGCGAGACTGACCGTCGTAAAATCGTGCATATCTCCGGTCCAACTCCGGATTTGCTGGCCGTTGCGCAAAAATGGAGTACGCCATGAGTTTAGCGACAATCATCGATGGCAAAGAAGCCTCAGCGCGCCTCAAGTCGGCCATCTCCGCGTCAGTTGCGGCGCTGAAGGCAAAACACAACATTGTGCCGGGCCTGGCCACCGTATTGGTGGGCGAAGACCCCGCCAGCCAAGTTTACGTGCGGAGCAAACAAAAAACCGCAACAGCGGCGGGTATGAACTCGTTTCAACACGATTTGCCAGCCAGCACATCGCAGGCGGATTTACTGGCGCTGGTGCGCAAGCTCAATGCCGACCCAGCTGTGAACGGCATTTTGGTGCAGTTGCCGTTGCCCAAGCAAATCGATCAGTTCGCGATCATTACCGCTATTGATCCGGCCAAGGATGTCGATGGTTTGCACCCCCAAAGTGCGGGCCGATTGCTTGCCGGTGGCGACTCGCTGGTGTCGTGCACGCCCATGGGCTGCTTGATGTTGATTGCCGACGTCGCCCCCAACATCGCGGGCAAAAATGCCGTGGTGCTGGGCCGCTCGATTTTGGTCGGCAAGCCCGTGTCGCTGTTGCTGCTGAACGAAAACTGCACTGTCACGATGGCGCATTCTAAAACGCAAGATTTGCCGAGCCTGTGCCGCACGGCTGATATTTTAGTGGCCGCCGTGGGCAGGCCCGAGATGGTCAAGGGTGACTGGGTAAAGCCAGGCGCAATCGTGATTGATGTGGGTATCAACCGCATTCCCACGCCGGACGGCAAAGGCAGGCTCGTAGGGGATGTCGACTACGCAGCGGCGTCAAAAATTGCTGGGGCTATCACACCTGTTCCAGGTGGCGTCGGTCCCATGACGATTGCTTGCCTGATGCTCAACACACTCAAAGCGGCGTGCCAACAACACGGTGTTACGGATGTTGTCGTGCCAACGCGGCTACCTTCGCGCTAGGCAAAACCTTCACGCTGAAGCCGTTGAACATAACGGCCATAGTCAACGGCTTCGCCGGCCTCGGCCAGGCTCTTGATGATATACAGTGCGACGTCCACAGAATCGTATAGCTCGTGCATCAAGGCGGCCAATAAAAGGCGGCGCTCAGGTGCCAAGTGGTGAAGCGTCAGGGGGTCGCGCATATACACCGCATCAGCCCATAGCATTTGATTGATACCGCCAGGTTTTCCCGGCGGGCTCGCAAGGGGTGCCATGAAGCGCTTGGCCAGCCCGGTGAAGGTATGAAACTGAAACCCTTGCGCGCGCAAAAACACGTCGATATCGCCGAACAAGGGTTGGCCCACGTAGAGCGGCACGAACTCCACCTCGGTGTGGATCACTAAAGTTTGCGCTAATTTCAGTACGCCGCCTTTTAAGACGTCGAGCTCCGCACCTTGAACATCCAGTTTCAGAAAATCGATGCGTTCAATCTCGGCGATGTCATCAAGCCGCTTGGTTTCAACTGCGTGACGCGTTTGAACTTTCATATGGGGCGACACATCTGGAAACAGCGCGACTACTGAGTCATTGGGCGGATACAGCGATGATGTCATGGGCGATGAATTCACATGAAAAGTCGCAGGCCGCCCATCGCCAACAAAATATGGAAACACTCTGTGCGGCGCGCCTAAGGCTTTTTCCAAACCTAAAAACGCAGCTTGGTCGGGCTCGAAAGCGGTTAACTTTGCGCGGTTGGCAGTGATCAGCGGTAGATAAATTTCGTTGTGCCCTTCGATGGGCATGGCGCCCACATCAACCACATGGACCTTTGGCAACTTCGGAAAAATGTCGAAAAAGCTAAAGGGCGCTTTCATTGGCGCGCGATCAACTGAACTTCGAGAAATCCGCTGGGCGTTTAGCAAAGAACGCCGCCACCGCCTCTTGTAACTCGGCCGATTGCAAACGCGCGCTAAACACTTTGGCCTCGGCTGCAATGACAGCTTTGATATGCGCCGCGTCGCCGCGCAACAGCGCTTTCGTTTCACGTAAAGCCGCTGGCGGCTTGGCCGCCAACATTGCTGCTTTCGTTTTGAGTGTGGTGGCAAGTTGATCAGCAGGCACGACAGCGCCAACCAAGCCGAATTTCAAGGCGCTCTCGGCGTCGAACGCCTCGCCGCTCATCAGCAGCTCTTGCGCTTTACGCACGCCTACAAAGCGCGGCAGCAATAAGCTCGATGCAAATTCCGGCACCAATGCCAAATTCACAAACGGCAACGCAAATTTCGCCGACGGCACAGCAATGGCTAAATCGCAATGCAACAGCAGTGTTGTTCCAATACCTACTGCCACACCATTCACGCCGGCGATAACGGGCTTGGTGAAGCTCGCCATTGCATCCATGAAGGCAAACACGGGTGCGGTGGGGTCTTTGGGTGGGTTCTCAGCAAAATCTTTCAGGTCGTTGCCCGCGGTGAACGAATCACCCGAACCCGTGATAATCGCAACTTTGATCGAGGTGTTGCTGTCCGCGCCGCGCAAGACGTCGGCCATCGCCGAATACATTGCTGCCGTGATGGCGTTCTTTTTATCTGCGCGATTGAGCCTGATCGTCAGGATCGCGCCATCTTGCTCGGTTTGAATCAGGTCGGTCATTTTCCCTGAGCCATCTTGCCCAATCTCAATCTCAAGGCATTCAGCTTAATAAAGCCCTCGGCGTCGTGCTGGTCGTACACAGAATCTTCTTCGAACGTGACGTAATCCATGCGGTAGAGCGAATTTGGTGATTTGCGCCCCACCACCGACGCTAGCCCTTTGAATAACTTGAGGCGCACAACACCATTAACCCGCAATTGGGTTTGGTCGATGGCCGCTTGCAGCATCTCGCGTTCTGGCGCGAACCAATAGCCCGTGTACACCATCTTGGCGTAGCGCGGCATCAGTTCGTCTTTCAGGTGCATGGCTTCACGGTCAAGCGTGATGGACTCAATGCCCCGGTGTGCAGCGTGCAAAATGGTGCCGCCGGGTGTTTCGTAAACGCCACGACTTTTCATGCCGACGTAGCGATTTTCAACAAGGTCCAGCCGGCCCACGCCATGCTTGCCGCCCAATTGATTGAGCTTGGTCAGCAATTTAGCGGGCGAGAGTTTTTCACCGTTCACTGCCACCGCGTCGCCTTTGGCGAATTCGATTTCAACATATTCGGGCGTATCAGGCGCTTTCTGTGGCGAGACAGTCAGGCGGAACATGTCTTCGTTGGCTTCCACCCATGGGTCTTCCAACGCTTTGCCTTCGTATGAGATGTGCAACAAGTTGGCGTCCATCGAATAGGGCGCTTCGCCGCGCTTATCGCGCGGAATGGGAATCTGGTGCTTCTCGGCGTACTCAATCATCTGCGTGCGCGAGGTCAAATCCCACTCACGCCATGGTGCGATGATTTTAACTTCAGGTTTAAGCGCATAGGCCGTGAGCTCAAAGCGCACCTGGTCGTTCCCCTTGCCGGTCGCGCCGTGCGAAATCGCATCTGCCCCGGTTTCGTTGGCGATCTCGACTAATCTTTTTGCAATCAGCGGGCGGGCGATAGACGTGCCCAGCAAGTACACGCCCTCATATAGCGCGTTGGCGCGAAACATCGGGAACACGAAATCGCGAATGAACTCTTCTTTCAAATCTTCGATGTAGATTTGCTTAATGCCCATCAGCTCGGCTTTTTTGCGCGCCGGCTCCAACTCTTCGCCTTGGCCCAAATCGGCGGTGAAGGTCACGACCTCGCAGCCCTTCTCGACCTGCAGCCAGCGCAAGATAATCGAGGTGTCCAGCCCGCCGGAATAAGCCAGCACAACTTTTTTCGGGGTCTTTTTGGTGGGCGCCGCCATGGTCATCATCTCGCGTCAAACGTTGTGGGGGAAATGCTTAAAAATCGCGCGCAGTATAGGCAGCAAGCCACGCGGGGCAAGAGTGCGCCGATGAAGATTTTAAGCTTCTAATCCCGCTTCTTTCTCTTGCCAGGCGCTCTCGGCGTTTTTGCGTTCGGTGGCTTCGCGCTCGCGCAGTTCTTTAGCCGACAGCCGCTCGCTGTCGGTGCGCAATTGACCGCAGGCGGCCAGAATATCGCGGCCACGGGGCGTGCGGATGGTGGCGGTATAGCCTGCCTTATAAAGCGTTTCTGAAAAATCACTCACGGTCTCGGGGTCGGAACATTCGTACAACGAGCCCGGCCACGGATTGAAAGGAATGAGGTTAAACTTGGCAGGAATGCCCGCCACCAGTTTTGTCAACGCGCGTGCGTGAGCAGGAGAATCATTGATGCCCTTCAGCATCACGTATTCAAACGTTATGCGTCGCGAGTTTTGCAAGCCCGGGTAATCGCGACACGCGGCCATCAACTCTTTCAGCGGGTACTTTTTGTTAATGGGCATAATCGCTGTGCGCGTATCGTCGTCGGGAGCATGCAATGAGATTGCCAAGTTCACGCCAAGCTCTGCGCCACACCTGCGGATTTCGGGAACGACGCCAGAGGTGGACAATGTAATGCGCCGCTTGCCCAGCGCGATGCCGTCATCGGCCATGACAATCTTCAGTGCCTTGGCGACGTTCTCGAAGTTATACAGCGGCTCGCCCATGCCCATCATCACAATGTTCGACAGCATGCGCCGTTCGTCGGTTGGCGTTGGCCATTCGCCGTAACTGTCGCGCGCGACCATAAACTGGCCGACAATTTCGGCAGATGTCAGGTTGCGCACCAATCGCTGCGTGCCTGTGTTGCAAAAGCGGCATGTGAGTGTGCAGCCCACTTGACTGGAAATGCACACCGCGCCGCGGTCATCCTCGGGGATGAACACCGTCTCGGCCTTTTGGCCGTCGGCAAAGCTCATCAGCCATTTGCGGGTGCGGTCGGTGGAGGTTTGCTCGCGCGCCACATTGGGGCGGCCTACGACATAACGATCATCCAGCTTGCCGCGCAGCTCTTTGCCCAAGTCCGTCATTTCGGCAAATGTTTTGGCGCCGCGATGGTACATCCAGTGCCACACCTGTTTGGCGCGGAACGGCTTTTCACCTAGGCTCGCCAACTCGGCAGCCAGCTCAGGGCGGCTTAATCCCACCAGCGGAGTGCGGGTGTCGGCAGATGCGGTCGTGGCGGCGTCTTTGGGGCTCATAATACGCCCCTCATACGCTTAAATAGCCTATTCTGACAAACGCCAAGGCAAGCGGTCGACGAGGCTATCGGCTTGGGGGCGGCACAGGGACCACGTCTAAGCCATTGGCGTGGCATCGGTTCTTGTCACTTCGGGCGCTGGGCGATAAAACTGTGGGATCCACACCGGGGGCTCGGCGGGGAGCAAAGGGATTTCAATGTATAGACGTCTGGATGTGTTGCGCGGTCAGCTGCTACGGACAAGCGCAGTAGTTTTAGCCGCAGGCTTGCTGGCATCGTGCGCCGGATCGGGCAATGTCGAGGCGGTTCGCTCCATGCCCAACAAGGGTGCTGCCTTCCATAAAGCTTTGCAGAAAGATTATTCCGATCTCGCTGCCTACGAGCGCGACCAGGCCGACTGGGTCGATACGGTGTTCTACACCGCGCGTGCCGAGCGTGCGGCCAGCGGACAAACATTTGGTCCGCAGGCCCTGAGCGAACGCCGCCTCCCGCAACCCGCCGTCCGCGACATCACCGAAGCCCGCTCACGGCTGATGGCCGTGCTCACCGACGATAATCGCAAAGCATTGCCGGCCCAGGCCTCGTTGGCTCAAACCGGGTTTGATTGCTGGATGGAACAGCAAGAGGAAAATTTCCAACCCAAAGACATCGAAGCTTGCAAGCGCACATTCAACACGGCCTTGGCGGCGTTGGAAAAAGCCGTGGTTGATCGCCCCGCTATGCCGCCGGCGCCTGTCGCTGAAGCTCCGTTGCCCAGCCAATTCCAAGTGCTGTTTGATTTTAATAGCTCGGCCCTCACTGCTGAGGCGCGCAAGACGATGACCGACATTGGTGCCGCCTACAAAAAATATAACCCAGCCACGGTCATGGTGGTTGGTCATACCGACACGTCCGGCGCGGGCGATGCCAACATCGCGCTGTCGCAAAAACGCGCCGAGACCGTCGCTAACGCGCTGACTAAAGAAGGCGTGGCGCAAAACAAAATGCGCATCGAGGCCTATGGCGAAGAACGCCCCGCCGTTAAGTCCGGCGACGGCGTCAAGGAGCAAAAAAACCGCCGCGTCGATGTGGTGTTTGAGAAATAGCGGCGCCTGTTGTCCTCATGCGAGGGCGACAGCTTTATTTGTGATGACCCGATAGATCTTTAATTTTTGGATCATCGCCACACAACGCGCACGCTGCGTCGCGGTTCACTTTCACAACGCGGGTCGTCGCGCCCAGCGCGTCATAAATCATCAGCCGTCCAGCCATGCCCTCGCCGATTCCTAAAATTTCCTTCAACACTTCCGTGGCCTGCAGTGTGCCCATAACGCCCGCGACCGCGCCCAATATGCCGGCCTCAGCGCACGTCGGGATTTGGCCTTCAGTGGGTTCTTCCGGGTGAAGGCAGCGATAACAAGGCCCGCCGGTGTGGGGCTTGTAGGTGGCTAACTGGCCGTCAAAGCGCAACACGGCAGCACTGACCAGCGTTTTTTTGGAAAAGAAACAGGCATCGCTAATTAAAAATCGCGTGGCGAAATTATCGCTGCCGTCTGCGACAATATCATAGTCTGCCATCACAGCTTCAATGTTCTGCGCTGTGAGGCGCTGGTTGTAAGCAACGATCTTGACATCGGGGTTGATGGCGCTGACGGCAGCTTGGGCGCTGTCAACTTTCGCCATACCGATTCGCGCCGTGGTGTGCAGCACTTGGCGCTGCAAGTTCGACAAATCAACGCGGTCATGGTCGATGACGCCAATGGTGCCAACGCCGGCGGCGGCCAAGTACAAAATCAACGGCGAGCCCAAGCCGCCCGCGCCAACCACCAGCGCGCGCGCGTTTAGTAACTTTTCCTGGCCTACGCCACCCACTTCGGGCAGCAAAATGTGGCGGGCGTAGCGCTGAATCTGATTTTCGGTAAAGTCCATCGGACTGCGATTAACTTTTGCCCGTCGAACCAAAGCCGCCTGCTCCGCGCGCTGTCTCGGGCAGGGCGGCGGTTTCGGTCCAAGTAACCATGGCGTAAGTTGCAATCACCATCTGCGCGATGCGAAGCCCGCGTGTGACGGTAAAAGGCTCAGTCCCATGATTGATCAGAATCACACCCACCTCGCCGCGATAGTCGGCATCAATCGTGCCGGGCGAGTTTAAGACCGTAACGCCATTTTTTGCAGCGAGGCCCGAGCGCGGGCGCACTTGCGCCTCATAGCCAGGGGGCAACGCGATGGCATAGCCGGTGGGAATAATCGCGCGAGCGCCTGGCACCAAAACCACATCAGCCTTCACGGCGGCACACAAATCCATGCCGGCCGCTTGTGCGGTGGCATACTTAGGCATCGGCAAATCGTCAGCGCCGGGAAGTCGTTGAATGGCAATCGTTACTGCGTGAGTCATGTGTTTTAAAATCAGTTAGAGTTTTTGGGCGGCGAATTCGGCCACAAGGTCGGCTAGTTTCTCGGCGACTTCGCGCTTTTTCATGGACGGCCAATTTTGCACGCTGTTGGCAGTAATCACGTGCACGGTGTTGCTGTCGCTGCCAAACGTGCCCGTCCCCGGCGAAACATCGTTGGCGACAATCCAATCGCAATTTTTGTCGGCGCGTTTTATTTTTGCCTTCTCAATCACATCGCCGGTCTCGGCGGCAAAGCCAATGACCAGGCCAGGGCGTTGCTTGCCCGGCTGGGCCAGCGTGGCCAAAATATCGGGGTTGGGCGCTAAGTTAATGCGCGGCGGTGCCGTGCTTTTCTTCAACTTGATTTTGCTGACATCAGCCACGTGCCAATCAGCCACGGCAGCTGCGCACACGGCAATGTCGCAGGGCAAGGCGGCGCGCACGGCTTTCAACATTTGCGCTGCTGTTTCTACCTTCACGATGTTGATGCCGTCCGGGTCGGGCTCTTGAGTCGGCCCCGAGACCAGCGTGACTTGCGCGCCCATGTCGGCCAGCGCTGTGGCAATAGCGTGGCCTTGCTTGCCCGATGACCGGTTGGCGATATAGCGCACCGGGTCAATGGGCTCGATGGTCGGACCGCTGGTGACCAGCACCCGAAAACGAGCCAGCGCTCCATCGCCGCGCTGCTTTTGGAAAAATCGACCCAACGCAGAAATGATATCCATCACTTCGGCCATGCGACCGTCGCCCACTTCGCCACACGCCAAGTCCCCAGCGCCTGGTCCCACCACTGTCACGGAACGCTGTTTGATTAATTCCAAATTGGCTTGCACTGCGGGGTGCGTCCACATCATCACATTCATGCTGGGCGCAATGATCACCGGCTTGTCGGTCGCCAACAGCATCGTAGATGCCAAATCATCGGCAATCCCATGGGCCATTTTGGCCATCATGTCGGCCGTCGCGGGGGCCACTAAAATAACATCAGCCTCGCGCGACAGCCGAATATGGCCCATCTCGCTTTCGTCGGTCAGCGAAAATAAATCTTGATAAACGTGTTGGCCTGACAGCGCAGCTAACGAGAGTGGCGTGACAAATTGCGCACCGCCTTTGGTCAGCACACAACGCACGCTTGCTCCGCGCTCGCGCAACCGGCGGATCAGGTCGGGCACCTTCACAGCGGCAATGCCGCCCGCGACGATCAATAGAACACGTTTATTATGCAGCACGAGATTTTCACCAAATCAAAATGACGGAGCAAGACTAGACCAAATTGGCGGGACGCTTAAGACCTTGCTTGAGCCAATAAGACAATCAACAACACTCCCGCCAAGGCCCAGGGCAGCCAGCGTGTCCAACCAGCAGCGCCGTTGCCACGTAAAGCTTGTGCCGTGTCGGGATGTAGCTTCAGGCCATGGGTTTGCAACTGGGCGGTGGCAGCATCTACACGGTCAATAATGCGCGGCACTTTTGCCAAGGTCGCCATGGCGCTTTGCGCCATCGTCATCACTTGCGCTTCGGGGCCGAGCTGCTCGCGCATCCAAACCTCAATCATCGGTTTGGCCAACTCCCACATATTCGTTTCGGGGGCCAAATTGCGACCCACACCCTCAATCACCAGCATGCTTTTTTGCAGCAGCAATAATTGAGGCTGTGTCTGCATTTCGAAGGTTTCGGTAATTTGGAACAGCTGGCCTAACAATCGCGCGAGGGAAATCTCGGCAATCGGCTTGCCCAAAATAGGCTCCGCAATGGATCGACACGCTTGGGCAAAATCATCAACCGACTTGTGCGCGGGAACAAAGCCGGCATGGATATGTACCTCAGCGACCTTTTTATAGTCGCGTGTGAGAAATCCCAGCAGCATTTCACCCAAGGTGCGTTGGGTGGCGGGGTCAATGCGCCCCATGATCCCAAAGTCCATGACCACAATTGTGCCCTCAGGCGTCACGAATAAATTGCCCGGATGCAAGTCCGCATGAAAAAAGCCATGGCGGAACACCATTTTGAAAAACGCTTCAGCAGCAGTTTTGACGATGGCAATCGGATCAAGGCCCGCCGCTTGCACATTGATACGGTCATCAACGCGCAAGCCTGACACACGCTCGAGTGTCAGCACTCGTTCAGATGTGCGTTGCCAATCAACTGTGGGAACTTTGACCGTGACATCGCCTGCAAAATTTTCGGCCAATTCTTGCGCGGCGGCCGCTTCGAAGCGGAAATCCATCTCCATGCGGGTCGTGTTCTCAAACGTTGCGACCACATCACGCGGTTTTAGGCGCTGAAGTTTCGGCACGGCTTGCAAGGCAAGCTCTGCCAGCCAGTGCAGCAAAGCGATATCGCGCTTGAAGGCGGCCTTCACGCTTGGCCGCAACACTTTTACCGCGACGTCTTCGCCCTCGGTTGTAACGGCAAAATGAACCTGCGCTATGGATGCAGCGGCAACGGGGGTTTCGTCGATACTCGAAAACAAAGCGGTCAGGGGCCTGCCGAAATCGGCTTCGATAATTGCGGCGGCTTCTTTAAACGCGAACGGCGGCAGGCGGTCTTGCAGTTCAGCTAAATCAGCCGCCACGTCATCGCCTAACAAATCAGCGCGCGTCGACAGGGCTTGCCCAAACTTGATGAACGCCGGGCCCAGTGTCGCCAGCGCCAAGGCCAATCGCTGGCCGGGACGTAAACCTTTCAGATTGCTTGCCGGTCGCCAGATGACTTTGGCAATACGCGCAACAAAACGAGTGGCCGGGTGAATCTCGGCAAAAATCATCGCATCGTTTTGCGCCAACACGCGGGCAATCGCCAGTAATCGTCCGATATGTCCGAGCGTCGTGAACATGCAGCGCCTTAAATCCGCCAGCCCGTGTGCAGCGCAGCGATTCCGCCGCTGAGGTTGCGATAGCTGACCTGGCCAAAACCTGCGGCCGTCATTTTGTCGCACAATGTTTTTTGGTCGGGGAACTTCCGAATGCTTTCGGCCAGGTATTGATAGGCTTCGCGGTCGCCGGCAATCATTTGGCCCAATACCGGCAAAACTGAAAAAGAATAGGCATCGTAAAGTTTATCAAACCCCGGAATCACAACGCGGCTGAATTCCAGGCATACATATTTGCCGCCGGGCTTCAGCACGCGACGCGCTTCACTCAGCGCGCGGTCAATGTGGGTGACATTGCGTAAGCCAAAAGCAATCGTGTAGGCATCAAAGCTGGCATCAGGGAACGGAAGCGCTTCGGCATCGCCGCAATTCCAGTTCACCGCATTGAGCAATCCCCGATCAATGGCGCGGTCGCGCCCGACGGCCAGCATCTCGGCATTAATGTCGCACACGGTGACAGGAATTTTAGGCCGCCCGCCAAGGCGTTCGACCAAGCGGAACGCAATATCGCCAGTGCCGCCCGCCACATCCAAAAAGGCCTGCCCAGGCCTCGGCGCCACAGTATCGATCAGAGTGGCTTTCCATAGGCGATGAACCCCTGCGCTCATCAAGTCGTTCATCAGGTCATAGGTCGGCGCCACCGAGTTAAAAACTTGGCGGACCAATCCTGACTTTTCGTGCTCGCTGACTTTACGAAAACCAAAGTCAGCCTCACCGTTTGATGGGGGTGCGTTATCGCTCATGGGCCGCGCACCATAGTGCATCGCTGCTGGTCTGTCATGCGGGCCAGAGGCGGACAAGCCGCTCTAAATGCTCGACAATTTGCACGGCCTTGCGCATGGTCGGTTCGCACAAGTAACGAGACCAGCCATGCCCGAGTTACCCGAGGTCGAAACCGTCTGCCGTGGCCTGTCGCACCTGCTCGTCGGGCGTAAGCTGGTGCGTGTTGAGGTGCGGCGTAAAAATTTGCGCATTCCCTTCCCCATCAATTTTGCACAAAAGCTTCAGGGGCGGCGCATCGACAATATTTATCGCCGCGCCAAATACATCATCATCAACCTTGATGATGGCCAGGCCGTCATTGCGCATTTGGGCATGTCCGGGCGCATGACGACCGTCAACCCGGGCCAGCCAATCGACACGCATGACCACGTCATTTTTCAAGCCGATGACGGCACCGAAGTCCGGTTCAACGATCCGCGTCGATTCGGCCTCATGACCCTCAGCCCCCAAGACGAACTCGACTCGCACAAGCTATTTAAAGACCAAGGGCCAGATCCGCTGGGCAACGCGTTTACACCGCATGTTTTGGCCGCAGCGCTGAAGGGCCGCACCAGCGCCATCAAGACCGCATTGCTCGATCAGCGAATCGTCGTCGGGCTTGGGAATATCTATGTGTGCGAAGCGCTGTTCCGCGCAGGCCTGTCACCAAAGCGCAAATCTGGCACCGTCAATCTGGCGCGCACACAAATTCTGGTACCTCACATCAGGGATGTTTTAGTCGAGGCCATTAAAGTTGGAGGTTCGTCGTTACGCGATCACATCCAACCCAACGGCGAGCTTGGCTACTTTCAACACAACTGGCGTGTTTACGGGCGCGAAGGCGAGATGTGCCGCAATGCCGCCGCTCATGGTGGCAAGGGAACGATCAAGCGCATCGTTCAGGCGGCGCGCTCGACTTTTTACTGCCCCGCTTGTCAAAAGTAGGTACCGGCTTTCAATCTATTGTGCATTTGACGTCCCCCAGCCTCTGGGTGTAGACCGCGCCGCCTTTTCAAAAAAGTATCTGCCAAGCCCACCAAGGAGCACCGCCATGGCTTACGAAAACATTCTGGTCGAAACCCGCGGCCATGTTGGCGTTATCACGCTCAACCGTCCAAAGGCGCTAAATGCCTTGTCAAACGGATTGGTGACTGACCTGGGTCATGCACTCGATGCTTTCGAAAATGATGCCGCCATTCGCGCCATTATTGTGACGGGCAGTGAGAAGGCTTTCGCCGCCGGGGCTGATATCAAAGAAATGGCATCTCAATCTTTTGTCGATGCTTATGTCGGCGACTTTATTACCAAGGGCTGGGAGCGCATCACGGTGTGCCGCAAGCCCATCATTGCCGCCGTTGCAGGCTACGCCCTGGGTGGGGGCTGTGAGCTGGCCATGATGTGCGACTTTATCATCGCCGCAGAGACGGCTCGCTTTGGCCAGCCGGAAATTACGCTTGGGATTATTCCCGGGGCGGGCGGCACACAGCGCCTGACGCGAGCGGTGGGCAAGGCCAAAGCTATGGATATGGTGTTGACGGCGCGCAATATGGATGCCGCCGAGGCCGAAAAATGCGGTTTGGTCAGCCGGGTTGTCCCTGCCGACAAGCTGATGGAAGAGGCCATGAAGGCCGCCGAGCGAATCGCATCCTTATCTCTGCCAGTGGTGATGATGGCTAAAGAATCGGTCAATCGTGCTTTTGAAACCACGCTGGCCGAGGGCGTGCGCTTTGAACGCCGGATGTTCCACGCCACTTTCGCGCTAGACGATCAAAAAGAGGGCATGGCCGCATTTGTCGAAAAGCGCCAACCGGCTTTCAAACACCGTTAAGGGCCTTGGGGCTGCTGTTGACGAGCATAGGCGGCTCTCTTATAACGCGCCCTCCTGTTTAAGGGGCGATTCGGCCATCGGTCGTCCGCGCCTTAAAAAACCCAATCTTTTCAAGAAGATCGATCCATGGCTCAGCATAAGTCCGCCAAAAAGCGCATTCGTCGCAACGCCCGCCGGGCCGTGATCAACCATTCTCGCCTCAGTGCCATCCGGACGGCCGTGAAAAATATCGAAGTTGCTTTGGCGGCTGGCGATAAAGCGGCCGCTCAAGCCGCGTTCAAAAAGGCCATGCCAGCCATGGCACGTGGCGCATCAAAAGGTGTGATGCACAAGCGCACGGTGTCGCGCAAATTGTCGCGTCTGTCTAAGCGCGTCAAAGCCGTCGCCGCGAAATAAAACTTTTCGAAATTTGCACGGCGATATTTTTCAGCGCCGCCGCCGTCTCGGATAGCTTTCTTTCATCTCCTTTCCGATTCTCAAACTCTTTCAACTTCTAATTCTTTTCGATTCGAACGGATCCCGATTCGGTGCGCGCCGATTCGTGTGAACTCGATTCGGTTTAGATTTTTTTCGAGCCGCCGCCCTCGCCGCATTGCAATATGACTCTGCACGCAGGACGTGCTGTAAAAATGTGCGTACAACGTTCGAACTGCTTGAAGCGTTGCGGCTAAGCCACACAACACCATTTGCTTGAGAATCGCAGGCCTTTCTTCACGAGTCTCGTCAGTGATGTGCGCATTCTTGTTGTTGTGAATCAACAAGATGGCACAGCGCTTCTTAGTTGCTTCAAAAAAGCCGCCACTACTTTAGTGCTGCAAACTGTCAAGCGATCTTTGTTCTTGAGTGAGCATCTTCAGTCGCTACATTCCGCCGCATCGCAGTCACGACAACACATTAAATTTTTTTTGATGAAGCGGCTTGACTGTGATGGTGACTCATCGCCAGTGTGGCGACAGCAACACGAGAGACTACATAGAATTGAGTTCGATGTTTTTCGCGCTGTTTGTTTTTCGCGGTGTCGAATTTGGGGTCGGCGGACAAGACGAAAAGCAACGAGCGTAAGATTGATATCCGAGAAATCGGCGATGGTAATGACGGCAGATATTTTTAGATATTGCTGGCGCTGGTAACAAATTTGAGAGCAGGGGTAGTTCGGGTGACGCGAGGGGAATACGCAGCGGTCGACCACGGTGAGTGGGATCGCATCAAAACCCGCCTGAAAAAAGAATTCGGGGATTCCGTTTTTAAGAGCTGGGTGAAGCCCATCGTTCTGGACGGAATGAGGAATGGCGAGGTCGAGTTGGCGGTTCCCACGCGCTTTATGCGTGATTGGGTCATGACTCATTACGCCGACCGCATTCGGGCTCTGTGGGCCAATGAAAACCCGGCTGTTAAACGTATCAGCATCAAAGTAGCCACCGGCGTGGCCCCCAGTCCGTCTCCGGGCATTTCAGGCTTAAGCATGCCCCTCCGGGCCTCGACAGCTCAATTGCCCACACCGCCCACACCCCAGCGGGCCCCTGTGCCTTTTGGGTCAGAACTCTCGGCTTCGCTCGACCCTCGCTTTACGTTCGCCAATTTCGTGGTCGGCAAGCCCAACGAATTTGCCTACGCGGCCGCCAAGCGTGTGGCCGAAGCTGACGAGGTTAGCTTTAACCCGCTGTTCCTTTATGGCGGCGTGGGCTTGGGCAAAACCCATCTGATGCATGCAATTGCCTGGGAAATTCGCCAGCGCTCGCCGCAACGCCGCGTCATCTACATGTCGGCCGAGAAATTCATGTACAGCTTTGTGCGCGCTCTGCGTAACCAAGACACGGTGTCGTTCAAAGAACAATTCCGCGCCGTCGATGTGCTGATGATCGACGACGTTCAGTTCATTGCCGGCAAAGATGCTACCCAGGAAGAGTTTTTCCATACTTTCAAAGCCCTGGTTGATCAGGGTCGCCAAATTGTGTTGTCGGCTGATAAATCGCCTTCAAATCTTGAAGAAATTGGTGATAGCCTGCGCTCGCGCCTGTCATCGGGCCTTGTGGCAGATTTGCACCCGACCAATTTTGAACTTCGCCTGGGCATTCTTGATGCCAAAGCCGATAGCTTAGGCACCGAAGTGCCGGCCAAAGTGAAAGAATTCCTGGCCCATAAAATTGCCTCGAACGTTCGTGAGCTTGAAGGGGCGCTGACACGCCTCTGCGCGCATGCTCAGTTGGTCGGCAGTTCCATTACGCTGGAAACCGCTCAAGACCTGCTGCAGGATCTTCTGCGGGCCCATGATCGAAAACTGACCATGGAAGAGATTCAGCGTCGTGTGGCCGAGCACTTCAAGATTCGCCTATCCGATATGAGTTCAGCGCGCCGTGCGCGTGTTGTGGCCCGTCCTCGCCAAGTCGCGATGTATCTGGCCAAACAGCTAACCTCGCGTTCGTTGCCTGAAATTGGGCGGGCTTTTGGTGGGCGCGATCACACCACCGTCATGCACGCGGTCCGCAAGATTGAAGAGCTCTGCCGCGGGGATCAGGCGTTTGCCGAGGATGTCGAGCTTCTGACCCGGATGCTTGAAAATTAGGGTTTCTACCCTGATTGCTGGGCGGTTTTTCTGGACGACAATCTCCGTGTTGCTATAGTCGCAAGTCCTGCCAAACTGCGGGTCTAGCCTCTCTTTCGGGGTTTGGGTCCGCGGCAAAGCGCCAGGGCCAACAAAAACACGAGATCACCTTTTCCATGAAAATCGTCATTGAACGCGCTGCGCTTTTGAAATCACTGGGCCACGTGCAAAGCGTGGTGGAGCGGCGCAATACCATTCCGATTCTCTCTAACGTGCGCATCGACGCGGCCAAGGGCAACATGTCGCTGCATGCCACCGATATGGATATTGAGATTGCCGAATCTACGGCTGCTGATGTCGGCAAGGGGGGCGCGACGACCACGCCCGTGCTCACGCTTTATGAAATTGTGCGCAAGCTTCCCGATGGCGCCCAAGTCGAACTGACGACGTCTTCAGATGGCGGCCAGATAGCACTCGCCGCCGGTCGCTCGAAATTTACCCTGGCCTGTTTGCCCGTTGAAGATTTTCCCGCCATGTCGGGCGGTGACCTCAGTCACAGCTTCAAACTGGGTGCGGCCGATTTGCGGGGGCTGATTGATCGCACCAAGTTTGCGATTTCAACCGAGGAAACGCGTTATTACCTTAACGGCATCTATGTCCATGCGACCAAAAGCGATGGCGTGAACGTATTGCGGGCCGTGGCGACTGATGGCCATCGCTTGGCGCGTGTTGAAGTGCCGTTGCCCGATGGCGCGGCGGGGATGCCCGGCGTCATCGTGCCACGCAAAACGGTGGGCGAACTGCGCAAGTTGATTGATGAGACAGACGCCGATATTGAGATTTCGTTGTCGGATGCCAAAATTCGCTTTGGGTTTGATAACGTTGTGCTGACGTCGAAATTGATTGACGGAACTTTCCCTGACTACGAGCGCGTCATTCCCTCGGGCAATGACAAGACGCTTGAAATCAATCGTAAAGACTTGGCCAATGCCGTTGATCGAGTGTCGGCCATCAGTTCGGAAAAATCGCGCTCGATCAAAATGGCTTGCGAGAAGGGGATGATTACCCTTTCGGCTTCCAGTCCTGAAGCGGGCAGCGCCACCGAAGAAGTTGAAGCGTCGTATGCCGCCGGTCAGCTCGAGATTGGATTTAACTCGCGCTACTTGCTCGATATTTTGCAACAAGTTGAAGGCGATGCGGCACGCTTTTCCATGTCGGACGCTGCCTCGCCCACCATTATTCGCGATGTCGCTGACGGTTCGGCAGTCTATGTTCTCATGCCGATGCGGGTGTAAGAGCATTTCCCTAACAAGCGCGAACCGATTGGCCCAAAAAATAAATCGGTCCAAAATGCGACCGTTAAAAAAGTGACCGCAGGAACCGCAGGCGTTTTGCGCCTAGATCTCACGGCCTTTCGCTCTTATGCCCATTTACGTCTTGATGTTGCCTTGGGCCCTCTCGTGTTCACCGGCCCCAATGGGGCGGGCAAAACCAATTTGCTTGAAGCCGTGTCATTCCTCAGCCCAGGCCGGGGCTTGCGCGGTGCCAAGCTCCTTTCGGTGGCCAGGGCTCCTGGTACTCAGCCGTGGGCCGTGGCCGCCTTGGGCACCAATCCCGACGGCGATATTCGCCTGGGCACAGGTTTGTCGGGGGATGGCAAAGACAAGCGCTTGGTGCATGTGAACGGCTTGGCCGTCAAAGGCCAGGGCACACTCAGCCGCCATTTGGGCGTGGTGTGGCTGACGCCTGCCATGGACCGGATTTTCTTAGACGCGCCGTCATCACGTCGGCGATTTCTAGATCGTCTCGTGACGGCTTTTGACCCCGACCAAACCGGGCGTATTGCCGCGTATGAACATGCCCTCCGTCAACGCATGCGGCTGCTGCGCGACGGCATCGACGACAAAGCTTGGTTCTCGGCCTTAGAAGACACGCTGGCGCGCTATGGCGTTGCGATTGCTGCCGCGCGCGCGGACTTGATACGGCGTTTAAACGTGGCGCTCCACGAGGTGCGCGGGCCTTTCCCAGGCGCCGTCCTGGCGCTGATGGGCGAGGTTGATCGCTGGTTAGCCGACATGCCCGCCGTCGACGTCGAGCAAAAGCTCCGCATCGCACTTGCAAGCTCACGCATGGCTCAAATGCCCGATGAAGGGCCCCATCGCTCTGACCTAGCGGTCACGTTTGGCTGTCCTGGTCACGCCAGCCATGGTTTGGCTGCGGCCATGTGCTCGACGGGCGAGCAAAAAGCTCTGCTGATTTCCATGGTTTTGGCTTCGGCCCGGCTGCAAGCCGCCAAGCGGGGTTTTCCGCCGGTCCTCTTGCTCGACGAAATTGCCGCGCACCTCGATCCCCAACGCCGCGAGGCCCTGTTTGCCGAGATTTTGGCCATGGGCGCGCAAGCCTGGATGACGGGAACAGATCAGGAGTTATTTGCAGGTTTGGGCAATACAGCGCAATATTGGCGCGTGCAGCAGAATACTATGGTTCCAAGCCCTCGCCACGAGGCCGTTTGAGGCCTATTCTAAGGCTGTTAAAACGACGAGATTTTAAGACCAAAAAGAGACCGAAATGAGTTCAACGGCCGTCACACCCAAAGTCGCCCCCGCCCCCCTGGAAGAGCGCGCCTACGACGCGGAATCCATCAAAGTTCTGAAGGGGCTGGATGCCGTTCGCAAACGCCCGGGCATGTACATCGGCGATACCGATGACGGCTCTGGACTGCATCACATGGTCTACGAAGTTGTCGATAACGCGATCGACGAATCGCTCGCGGGGCACTGCGATAAAGTTGAAGTGATTCTGCACGGCGATGGTGGTTGTACGGTGCGCGACAACGGTCGCGGTGTGCCCGTCGACATCCACAAGGAAGAAGGCGTGTCGGCCGCCGAAGTGATCATGACCCAACTTCATGCGGGCGGAAAATTTGACCAGAATTCCTACAAAGTGTCCGGCGGGTTGCACGGCGTGGGTGTCTCCGTGGTCAATGCGCTGTCCACACGGCTCGAGCTGCGCATTTGGCGCGGCGGCAAAGAATATTTTATGGCCTTTAAAGACGGCGTGGCCGAGGCCCCGTTAAAGGTTACAGGCGACGCGCCCGTCGTGAAAGAAGGCAAGCGCGCAGGCAAGCAGCTCACCGGCACGGAAGTTAAATTTTTTCCGTCTCATGAGATATTCACCAAGACCATTTTTGATTTCGGCACACTCGAGCATCGTCTGCGCGAGCTCGCGTTTTTGAATTCAGGCGTTTATCTGTGCCTGACCGATGCCCGCCATTCGGAAAACAAAGTTGTCGATATGCATTACGAGGGCGGCATTGAAGCCTTCGTGAAATATCTCGATCGCACGAAAACCGCGGTTCACGACACCGTTGTCATGACCGGCGAGCGCGACGGAATCACCGTTGAATTGGCGTTGGAGTGGAACGACAGCTATCACGAAAACACTTTGTGCTTCACCAACAACATCCCGCAGCGCGATGGCGGCACACACCTCGCAGGCTTTCGCGGCGCGCTGACCCGGACCGTCAATAAGTACGCCGCCGATGGCGGCATGCAAAAGAAAGATAAAATCGAGCTGTCGGGCGATGACATGCGCGAAGGGCTGACATGTGTGTTGTCGGTAAAAGTGCCCGACCCCAAATTCTCGTCACAAACCAAAGACAAACTGGTCTCATCGGAAGTGCGTCCGGTGGTGGAAAGCATTGTCGCGGAAAAGCTGGCCAACTGGTTTGAAGAACACCCCGGCGAAGCTCGCAAGGTTGTAGGTAAAGTGGTGGAGGCCGCGCTTGCACGCGAAGCGGCCCGCAAAGCCCGCGAACTGACGCGCCGCAAAGGCGCGCTGGATCTAGCCTCGCTGCCCGGCAAATTGGCCGACTGCCAAAATCGCGATCCGGCACAGTCGGAAATCTTCATCGTCGAGGGCGACTCAGCCGGCGGCTCGGCCAAGCAAGGCCGTGATCGTAAATTCCAAGCCATTCTGCCATTGCGCGGTAAAATTTTGAATGTCGAGCGGGCGCGCTTTGACAAAATGTTAGGCTCGGCTGAAATCGGCACGCTCATCACCGCACTCGGCACGGGCATCGGCCCGGAAGAGTTTAATATCGGTAAGCTGCGCTACCACAAAATCGTCATTATGACCGACGCCGACGTGGACGGCAGCCATATCCGTACGCTGTTGCTCACGTTCTTCTATCGTCAGATGCCGCAGCTGATCGAGAACGGCTATCTCTATATCGCCCAGCCGCCACTTTACAAAGCGAAGCGCGGCCAGTCCGAGGTCTACCTCAAAGACGACAAGGCGATGGAGGAATACCTCATCAACGCCGGCCTCACCGATGCCGTGCTCACATTGTACGGCGGCGCGCAAGTGGCGGGCGAAGACCTGAAGCGCTTGGTGATGCGCGCGCGCGAAGTGAAGGTGAGCTTGCAAAATCTCAGCCGCACACTGCCGCTCAAAATTGTCGAGCAATGCGCTATTGCCGGTGCGTTTAATCCCGATGTGCTCGAGAATGATCGGCTGGCCACGCAAGCGGCAGGCTATGTGGCTAAGCGACTCGATCATTTGGAAACCGAGTATGAAAAAGGCTGGGTTGGAACAGCCGCACCGGGTGGTGGTATTGCGTTTGTGCGATCCCTGCGCGGTGTGACAGAAACATTCACGCTTGATTCGCGCACCTTGCACTCCAGCGAAGCCCGCCATCTCGATGGCTTGGCACCGGAACTGCAAGTCACCTACACCCAACGCGCCATGCTGAAATTCAAAGAGCAAGACATCAAGATCAACGGGCCCGTGTCGTTGGTCTCCGAGGTTATGACCTTGGGCAAAAAGGGCGTGTCTCTGCAACGCTACAAAGGTTTGGGCGAAATGAACCCCGGCCAGTTGTGGGAAACCACACTGGATCCAAACGAACGCACGCTATTGCAGGTGAAGGTCAGCCACGCCGACGAGGCCAACGAAATTTTCTCGACACTCATGGGCGACGTGGTCGAACACCGCCGCGACTTCATCCAAGACAACGCGCTACAAGTGCGAAACTTGGACGTCTAACGCGGGCCAGCGACGCTAACCATGCTCGAAGCTGGTGATGATATGCTCGGCAAGACGCTGACCGGCAGCTGAGAGTTTTGGCGCGCGCAGCAGGGCAAGTTCGGTATCATCAAGTTGTGGTAAGCCAAAGCGCTTGCCCAAAACGCGTAAATCGCTAGGCACCATGTCTTTGGACAAAACGCTCACACCTAATCCGGCGCGCACCGCGGCATGAATTCCTGCCAGGCTGGGGCTGCTATACACCATGCGCCAGCGTCGCTTAGCGCGGTCGAGCGCGGCTAGAGCGCGCTTTCGGTAAACATCGGGTGGAGGCGATAGCACCAGCGGCAAGACCGCTTCGCGTGACCAATCACGTCCCTGCGCTCCAACCCAGACAAGCGGTTCACGCCAAACTTCGACACCAACACTTTTGGCTTGGGGCTCGCGCTTGACCAGGACCAAATCAAACGCTCCCTCGCCAAAGGCTTGCATCAGGTTGACGGTAAAATCGCAGCTTACCTCCAGCGTCACGCCCGGGTGGCTCTCGGCAAAGCGGGCCAGCACTTGTGGCAGGTGTGTGGTGGCAAAGTCTTCGGGCGTGCCAAGTCTCACTTGGCCTTGAACTGTTGGCTCACCCAGACGTGCGCGGGCTTCGTCGCTTAAGCGCAATAGATCGCGCGCATAACCCATGAGAATCTCGCCATCGGGCGAGAGAACGCTGCGTCGTCCTTCCAGTCGGAAAACCTTGCGGCCCACCTGCTCTTCGAGGCGACGGACTTGTAAACTGATGGCGGCTTGGGTTCGCCCCAAACGATCACCGGCAGCTCGAAAGCCGCCGGCGTCGACGATGGTCAAAAAAGTGCGAAGGAGGTCGAGGTTTAAGCTGCGCATGGAAGCGGGGTTGTCGTAACGGGCAGGGCATTATCACTTTCGCCTTGGGCTTTTGTGAAAGCATCGACGCCATCGAACTGCTGTAGCTTCTCAACATGCATCCAACGGTCTGTGCCGCTCACGCACGCGAGTAAGGCCATAATTTGCCGATCGCTGACCCCGCCCACTTCTGACGTCGTAATAAACCGGCAGCGCCAATGATCAACCGTATCAACCTCCCCACCGATGGCCGGAAACACCTGAGTTCCGCGATTGGAAATCATTTTTAGCTTAAAGCCCGTCTCGGCACCTGCTGCCGTCATCCGTGCGCCCAACTGAGCGGCGGTATCTGCCGCTTCAACAAACACGTCCACACCGATCACTTGGCGCGTAGCTGGGGTTACGGTCACCGGGTTGCGGGCGACTTTTGGCATCTCAACAGGCGCATACGCCCTGCCTGACCACACACGCTGCGTGGCCGTCAGTTGGGCTATCACCGCCTGTGTAAACTCAGCTGTCGTGGCCGCCACACCTTTGGCCAAATCCGGCGTCAAGTGCGTTCCTATTTTCAACGTCTCTTTCAATGCGGCACTCACCCGCTCGGCGACATCGAATTTGCCAATGTGGCGCAGCATCATTACCAAAGCTTGGATCATCGCCGTGGGGTTGGCTTTGCCTTGACCGGCAATGTCGGGTGCCGAACCATGCACAGCTTCAAACATCGCAACTTTGTCGCCAAGGTTGGCACTGGCAGCAACACCTAAGCCGCCCACCAGGCCGGCAGCCAAGTCGCTCAAGATGTCGCCGTTCATGTTGGTCATGACGATGACATCGAACTGTTCAGGGGCAATAACCATTTGGTGCGCGCAATTATCAACAATCATGTGCTTGGCGGTGATGCCCGGGTAATCGACGGCGACGGCTTCGAAGGTGCGTTTGAGCAAGCCTTCAGTCTGTTTCAAGATATTAGCCTTAGTGGCGCAGTGCACGGTTTTGCGGCCCTGCGATTTGGCTAACTCGAATGCCAATCGGGCAATTTTTTCACAGCCTTTTTGCGTAATGATCTTCAAGCTTTGCGCAACGCCGGGGGTTTGCATGTGCTCAATCCCGGCATACAGGTCTTCCACATTTTCGCGCACCACAACAAAGTCGATGTTCCTGCCTGCAAACGGCGTGGCGATACCCGGCAGTTCCGCGATGGGCCGAATATTGCCGTAGGTCTCGAACAATTTGCGCAGTGTTACGTTGGCGCTTTTACCGCCAAAGCCGACGGGTGTTTCCAAAGGGCCCTTCAGCACGATTCCTGTCTTCGCAATCGAGTTGATCGTGGCGTGCGGCACGCCCGATGTGATGCCCTTGGCGAAGCTTTGTGCCCCAGCCTCGGCTATCTCCCAGGCGATATTGGCGCCCGCCGCATCGGCAACGGCCATGGCCGCACCAACAACTTCAGGGCCTATGCCATCGCCCGGCAGAACGGTCACGGCTGTTTTAGCAGCAAAGCTGCGCAAATCCGTTGCGCTGTGAATCGGTGTTTCGTTCGTGTCGATTTTGCCCATGGTCATATCTCCGATTCCTTGATGTTGCCGATCTTGCGTTGGGTCGAAGGCGTTGTTGCTGCCCGCGAGGTGTCGGCACCATGATGGAAAACGTTAGATGATAAAAATTAATAGTTTAAATGTTTTAGATAATCTTTTGCTTATGTGTTTATGCGCCAAAGATAGGGCCGCCCGCTCGGCGGAAGTGATGATTACTATTAAAAGTCGAGGTTTCTATTCAGGCTTGACCGACAAAACCATTCGATCGTCGTCTTGCAGCGATGTGACTGTGCGGAAGTGATCTTCCCAGGCGTCGGCGAATTCATTCAAAGCCTGCAGGACCACGCCATCCATGGTTTTTTCCATTTTGCGTGCCAGCGCTATCAGGCGCTTTTCTAAGTCCTTGGGCAACGCTTGGCCGGCTTTCGCGTTCTTGGCTGCGGGTTTTTTAGCTTTTGTGGTGGCGGTTTTGGCGGGTTTGCCTTTGGTCTTTTTGCTTTTGCTGCGCGTGGAGGCCATGGTTTTCATACTCTCTTTGTCATTCTCGCCGAGACTTTGCCGCAATTGACGTTTAAGCCCGGCACCGTGCACTTTGAACGATAAGCTATATCATACCGATGTCCCAAAAACATACTGAGCGCGACGACGACGACGGCCCAAAACCTGCGCCCACTCAAAAGCGCGGCAAAAAGGCTGCAGCGCCAACCGCGCGTCCTGGCTCACACCAAGGCTCAAGGGTCTGGCGCTGGGTGTCTAACATTCTGGCTCTGGGTGTTTGGGCCGGTGTCTTTGGTGGCGCGGTGCTGGGCTACTTGGCGCTGACGCTCCCGCCCATCGACTCTGCCTCGCTCACGCGCCGCCCCAATATTGTCATTCTCGATGCAAGCGGCGCCGAGCTGGGTAGTTTTGGCGATATTTATGGCGAAGCCGTTGCGCTGAAAGATCTGCCCAAGCATTTGCCCGCAGCCGTCGTCGCTATCGAAGATCGGCGTTTTTACGATCACTTCGGGATTGATCTGCGTGGGTTGGCGCGCGCGATGGTGGCAAACGCGCAAGCCAAAGGTGTTGTGCAAGGCGGTTCAACCATTACGCAGCAGGTCGCCAAGAATTTATTTCTCACACCCGAACGTACGCTCACCCGCAAACTGCGCGAAGTGCTGCTGGCCTTGTGGCTCGAGCGCAATTTCACCAAAGACGAAATACTGACCATCTATCTCAACCGCGTTTATTTGGGGGCCGGCACCTACGGTGTCGAGGCCGCGTCACAGCGCTACTTTGGGCGCTCGGCCGCTGAGTTGGGCGTTTATCAATCGGCCGTGTTGGCGGGGCTGCTGAAAGCCCCGTCGCGCTACAATCCGACGAACAACGCCGAACTGGCCAAAGCCCGGGCGCAAATTGTTCTGAAAACAATGGTTGAAACCGGCGCGCTCACTGATGCCCAAGCTAAGTCTGCGCAACAAAACGCCACGCTGATTCTCAGAAGCGCGGCGGCGACCAAACATGCCATGCGCGCGCGCTACTTCTCAGATTGGATTTTATCGCAACTCGACTCATTCGTTGGCACCGTTGATCGCGACCTCATTGTCCGCACCACGCTCGATGGGTCCACCCAAGCTGCGGCCGAAGTTGCGCTGGAAAAGCAACTCGACGCCTCGGGCGCCGCGCAAAAAATCGGCGAGGGGGCCGTATTGTCGTTATCTCCTGACGGTGCGGTGCGCGCCATGGTCGGGGGGCGCAATTACGCCGACAGCCAGTTCAACCGCGTCACTCAAGCGTCGCGCCAGCCCGGCTCGGCGTTTAAACCCTTTGTGTATCTGGCCGCGCTTGATGCGGGCTATCAGCCCGACGATCACGTCACCGATGGGCCCATTAATATCGGCGGATGGAAGCCGCAAAATTTCTCGGGCAAATATGCAGGGCCGATCACGGTTCACGCTGCCTTGGCAGAATCAATCAACACCGTGGCCGTGCGGCTGGCCCAATCGGCTGGGCCCAAGGCTGTGGTGGCCACCGCGCACCGTCTGGGCATTGGTTCGGATTTGAAGCCTGAGCTGTCATTGGCCTTGGGGTCGGCGGAAGTCACGCTGCTGGAACTCACCTCGGCTTATGCGCCTTTTGCCAACGGCGGACTGGCGATTTTGCCATACGCAATTACGCAAATCACAGATCGTGATGGCGCTGTTGTCTATCAGCGTCAGGCCGACGAGTTGGGTCGCATCATCGCGCCCGAGCGTGTTGCCACGATGAACCGCATGATGCGCGAGGTGATCGAGGCGGGCACCGGAAAGGCGGCGGCGTTTGGGTTTCCGGCCGCCGGCAAAACCGGTACCAGTTCCGATTTTCGCGATGCCTGGTTTATCGGCTATACCGCCGAGTTGGTCACCGGCGTGTGGGTTGGCAATGACGATGGCGCATTTATGAAAGGCGTCACCGGCGGCGGAGTGCCCGCGCGCATCTGGCACGATGTCATGGCCGCCGCACACAAAGACCACCAACCCATCGATTTGTCCGGTTTAGAGGAAGATCAAAACTTATTTGCCAAGTTCTGGCAGTCTGTGGTTGGCGACTAGCGCGCGTTTTTTTCCGCGCGCAGCACAATGCCATAAAAAACCACGACGCTCATTGCTGTGGTGCAGACAATCACTGCGAAAAGCGGCGTGGCGCTGTGATCAAGAAGCGCACCAACAATGGCCCCGACGATGGCACCCAATAACATTTGAAGAAAACTCGCCACACTTGAGGCCGTGCCCGCCATTTCGGGGAAGGGGCCTAACGCGCCGGCCGTCGAGTTGGGGAAAACCAACGCGCACGATAAAAACACAAACGCCACGGGGCCAATAACGGCGGGCAGCGACATCACGCCCATCAAAGCCAGTGCCAGGCCCGAACATCCAGCAGCCAGACCGATCCAGACGCCGATTTTCATCATGCCCAGAAGGCCGACGCGTTTGGTGAAGCGTCCCCCCACAAGCGAACCGGTCACAAATCCAAGAGCAACAAACACAAATAGGAATCCAAAGTTTTCTGGCGCCACACCCAATACGCCAATCAGCACAAACGCTCCGCCAGAAATAAAACTAAAAAGCCCCCCATAAGAAAATCCCGATGTCAGCGCATAGCCCAGGAAGGCGCGGTGAGTGAACAAGTGACCCACATGACGCATCAGTTGCGTCGGGTTGGTGGCCTGCGCATTAAGATTCTTGTTGGTTTCGCCCAAATAAGCAGACGCAGCGAGCGTGAGCGCAGTCCCCAAAACAGCTAACGCATAAAACTGCCCGCGCCAGCCAAACGTGAGGTGCACCCAGCCGCCGATCATGGGCGCCATTGCGGGGGCCAAAGCCATCGCACCTGCCATGTAAGACATCACGCGTGCCGCATCTTCGCGGGCAAACAGATCGCGCACGACGGCCCGCGATAGAACCGCGCCCGCGCAGCCGCCGAGCGCTTCCACGAATCGCAAAGCAATCAATTGCTCGACACTCGTGGCAAAGGCACATGCCAAACTCGCCAGTGTGTACAGCGCCATTCCAATTAACAGCGCGGGCCGACGGCCGATACGGTCCGACAGCGGCCCATAGAAAAGAGTGCCGACGGCAAAGCCGCCCATAAAGAAACTCAAGGTCAGCTGGGTTTGCGACACACTGGCGCCCAGCGTCTCAGCCAAGCTGGGCAATGACGGTAAGTATAAATCCGTCGACACCGGACCAATGGCGGCCAGTAAAGTCAGCAGTACTACTATTGTGGTGGTCGATCGTTTTTGGGCCATAGATATGGTGTGTGGGCTGCGCTGAAGACGATATTTGGTGGGATTGCCCTGGCTTTTGCCCGCAGAGCGGCCGATTTTGGACACTCAGCCGTTTTTTCCCAGGCCGGTCAAGCAACGAATTGAAAACACGGGTGAATTTCGATTCATGCACAACGTGTGGAAAACGCCTGGCCGCTCAGTGAAAGCCGTCTATTGCGATCATGAGCATAAACAGCTCGATCTTGAAATAATAAGAATCAATCAGTTGATTTTGCGTAAGTTAATTTTTGTTGCCCTGGAGTCCAGCGCCTGGATAATCAGCCTACGCGTGCTGCTTGGAACAGACAGCATGTTTTTGTTGGGCAATGGATAGAGCCAAGATGGCCGCCTTGCTCGGAGAACCATCCGGCCTGTTAACTTTTGGTCGGCTAAAGTTCTCCAAACCGTCAATGCCCCCAGCACGGTCACGGTGGGGCGGCGGTTGCGAAGGGTCGGCAAAATACCCAGGGATGGGTTCGGGCATGAGCCCGCAGCGACGTGAATTGATTGTATTTGGTTTGGACGAGGAGCGTTTGCATGATCCTCATGCATTTAATGCCGCGCCGGTTTTCGGCCGCACACCACCGACGAAGCGGTGTGCTCTCCACCACAGCGGCCATCGTGGCGTCGCTGGCGGCTGCCCTGTTTCCGGTTGGCGCCTTTGCCCGGGATATCCCAGATGACCTGCAAATCGATTATTCCAGCCTAGCCGTTTCTAAAGAAGAACTCGTTTGCCTGGCGCTCAACGATTATTGGGAAGCGCGCAGCGAAGTGATTGCCGGGCGTGTGGCGGTGGCGCGCGTCGTTCTCAATCGCGCCATGGACCCGCGCTATCCGTCAAACATTTGTGATGTGGTCAAGCAATCGCGCGGCGGCCAAATGCACAAGTGCCAATTCTCATGGTACTGCGATGGCAAGACCGACACGCCTTACGATCCCAAGGTCTGGCGCGATTCGATTAAAATTGCAGCCGCCGTTTTGCAAAAAGATTCGTCCATGGTCGATCCGACCGATGGGGCCTTGTGGTACCACGCCGACTTTATCCGCCCGTCGTGGGCCATGGGTTACGAGTCGACCACGATCATCGGCACGCACGTCTTCTATCGCGAACCAATCGAGATGGGCGAAGCGCCGCGCCGCAAGCCATTCGTCGAGCGTCTGAATGCGTTTGCCGATTTTGTCGTCACCCGCAAAACCGGCGGCACGCGCACCATCGCTTCAAGATAATAAATTCAAATATATCTGTGCAGGCTGGCGCCGTGATGCCGCAGCCACACGCGTGGCGTTTTGATGTTTCCCACAAGTGATTCCACGACACGCCAGAACACGGGTGAGTGATTCATGTGTTTGAGGTGCGCAACCTCGTGGGCCACCACATAGGCGGCAATCTCGCGCGGGGCCAGCATCAGCCGCCACGACAACGATAATTTTCCATCCCGCGTGCAACTGCCCCAACGTGATCTGGTGTCGCGCAGGGCCACACGCGTCACACGAACGTTCAGCGTCGCGGCAAAATCTCGAGCCCACGCCGAAAAAATGGTGCGCGCCTCTGCCTTCAGCCAGTCTTTCAGCCGGCGTGGCAGGTGTTCCGGCGCCCCTGACACATAAATCGTCGAACCCTCGCGCCACACACCACGTTTTGCGGTGCTGTGCTCGCTGATGATGCATCTCTCGCCAAGCAGCGAAAGTTCGCTGCCATGGCTTAGCGCCATGCGCGGGGGCAGACTGGCCAACTGCTTGGTAATCCATTCTCGCTTTTCAGTGACAAAGCGTGTGACTAATGTTTCGGGGCACCGCGTGGGCCGCACCAAAACAATACACCCGCGCGCAACATCAACGCGCAAACTGACGCGTCGCGCCCGCGCACTGACTTCAAGTACAAGGCGCTCATGATCGTCGTCGCTTGATTCCAATGCGGCGTGCCTGGCAATTGGCATCAATAATCTTTCCACGCCACGATATGCTGAACCAAAGAGCCCGCCTTGCGTTCGCCTACAATACGCCCGCGCACCGAGATTTTGGCTTCGTGGACGGTTTCAGGCCGACCACTTTTGAGTGGGTGCCAATCAAATAAGTCCTTGCCCTCATGCACCAGCCTGTACCCACATGTGGTGGGCAGCCAATCTAAGTCACCGATGGTTTCGGGCTTTAACATCACGCAATCGGGCACAAATTTTTTCCGCTGCGCGTAGTTGCTGCATTGGCACGTGTGGGCATCAAGCAGACGGCAGGCCACGTTGGTAATTTTCAGCTTAATGCCTTTGATTTGCACTTTGTGCAGGCAGCATTTGCCGCATCCGTCACACAGGCTCTCCCATTCTTCAGGCGACATCTGCGCCAGAGTCTTTGTTTTCCAGAAGGCAGGGGCGGTGTCTTCGGGCATTTTAATGTCGAGGATCCATCGCTTGCCGAATCTGTGCGGCCATTTGCTCGGGCAATATGTCGGACTTAAAGTGAGTCACATAATTTCCGGTCCGGTCCATCAGGTACACGAAGCCTGAGTGATCCATCATGTAGTCGTCGGGAGTCTGAATCTTAGCTTTTTTGAAATACACCCGGTAAGCGCTGGTCGCCTGCCGTACTTGCTCGGGCGTACCGGTCAGCGCCAAAAAGCGCGGATGAAAATTAGCTACGTATTCGGCCATCACCTGAACCGTGTCCCGCTCGGGGTCGACGGTGATGAACACTGGGATCAGATCGTCGGCGAGCGGTCCGGTAATGCTCACGGCTTGCGTCATGTTGGCCAGGGTCAGCGGGCAAATGTCGGGGCAGTGCGTGAAGCCGAAGTACACCAGCGTGAACTTGCCCTTCAACGCGTCGGATGTGACGGGTTTGTTGGTCTGGTCGATCAACGTAAACGTCCCGCCAATAGCCACACTTCCCTCGATCAAACGGTTGTTGGGGCGTTCAGGGCGTAGGCCTGGGAAATACATCGCCAGCAGCAACAGCGTGCCAGCCAGAATGATGCCGGGAATAATAAATTTCTTTGGATTCATTTTATTTCAAAGCCTGCAAGCGGCGATCCAGGTCGGTGGCCAATGCGCCTTGCGCTTTGGCTTTGGCGGCCATCCAGTCTTTGCGTGCCGCATCCTTGTTGCCAGCCTTGAGCGCGCTCAAGCCGCGCACAAACAGCGCTTCGGGCTGATCAGGCGCAAGCTTGAGAATGTCATTGGTGATTGTCGTTACTTGCGCGGGCAAGGGCGTCGGCCCATTGATATCTGCTTCGCTCAACAAGACGGCCGCCAAATTGATCTTGGGCGCGATCTCGGCCGGCTTTAAGGCCATGGCCTTTTCAAAAGCCTGCTTCGCCCCGACCGTATTACGCAAAACAGTGTACGAGCGGCCCAGCATCAGCCAACCATTGTAGTCGTCGGGGTTGTTTTCTAACCGCCCCGCCAAGCTGCCGACCATGGCTTGGATCTGAGCCAAGTTCTCGCCCGAGAACTGATTCTTGATGGCGCCCACATCCGGCGCAGTGATGTCATTGGGGTCAGCTGGCTGAGGCTGCATTTGCGTCGCGGGCCCCGGCGTGGCGCTGGCGGCAACGCCATCAAGCGGATGCCGCGGTTCCACAGACATGGGCATCACGGCCGCACTTTGCGCGACCTGAAACATCTGGTTGCGCACCATCTCTAACCACGGCGCATCGGGTGGTGCTCCGGCCGTGAGATCGCGCCAAATGGCAATGGCCGTGCGCGGATCACCATCTTGGGCGGCCGCCAAGCCTAAATAAAACCGCGCGCGGGGCTCAGCCCGATCACGCTGCAGGGCTGTGGTCAGTGCCGCGCGCGCTTCGGGGCCTACACGACCACCGGCTACCGTCACGGCCATTTCGCCGAAGTTGGCATAGGGCTCAGCGCCCTCGGGGTTTAGCGTCAGCACGTGTTGATAGGCGGCAAGTGCATCTTGGTAGCGCTCGATTTGTTTGTAGCTGCGCGCCAGCAGCGACCAACCCTCGATATTGCCAGGGTCAGTTTGCATGCGTGCGGCCAACTGTTCCACCAAACCCGCCATGTCTTTGTCGACCGGCGGCGCCGCTGCTACGGGCCGCAACATCGGCGCGCCCAAGTTCATGTATATCGCAAACGCCACCATCGGCACCGTGATGGCCAAGGTGGCGGTCAAACCTGCGCGCAGTCCAGGGCCTTCGCGCCAAGCGGCTAACGCCGGGCGACGGCCCGCGGCCAAAAGGCGGCGCTGAATTTCCAAACGAATTGCGGCGGCTTCATCTTCACTCATGGTGCCGCGTGTTTGCTCACGGGCGACTTCATTGAGCTGATCTTTGAGCACCGTCATATCGCGACGTTCCTCGGGCGAGTTCGCGCGCTCGCGCACAAGGGGCCAGAGCAACGCCACAACAACGAGAATTGCCAATGCCGCCAGCATCGCCCAAATCATGGCTGCGGCTCCCGGTTGGTCATGGACTTGAGTTCCTGGGTTTCAGCTTCACTCAGTGCGGTTGGCGCGATGCCGGCCGGTTTGCGCAATCGACGTACCGCCATGAGGGCACCAATCACCAACACCAGCAGCGGGCCGAACCACAAAACAAGTGTCTCGGTCGTCATACGGGGCTTTAGCAGCACAAAGTCGCCATATCGCTGCACCATGTACGCCAGAACCTGCTCATTGCTATCGCCAGCGGTAATGCGATCACGCACCAAAATGCGCATATCACGCGCCAACTCAGCGCTCGAATCATCAATGGTTTCGTTCTGGCAGACAACGCATCGCAAGGCTTTGCTCACCTCGCGTGCGCGTTGCTCCTTCGCAGGATCGTTGAGGCGCTCGTCGGGCTGCACGGCCCAGGTGCTTGCGCTTAAACACAGCACTGCGATGAAAGGGATGACGCGTTTCATTTGTTCAACTGCGCAATCAGCGGGGCCAGCGTCGTTTGCCAAACTTCGGGCGTGACGGGTCCAATTTGCTTGTACCGAATCACCCCCATCTTATCGACCACGAAAGTTTCGGGCGCTCCTGTCACGCCCAACGCAATGGCCGCCACGCTACGAGGGTCCTGGCCAATGCGCGTGTAGGGGTCGCCGTTTTTAGCCAGCCACTGCAAACTTGCCTCAGGCGAATCGCGCCAAGCAATGCCATGAATGGCAACGGCGTTATTCTTTTTCAGTTCCATCAGAAACGGATGCTCGGCCAAACACGCCACGCACCACGAACCCCAGACGTTGACCAAACTGACTTCGCCATTCAGTTCGGCCGTGATCAGGCCCGGCTCGCGGCCGGGCAAGGCCGCAAGGTTGAATTCAGGCAGCGGTGTGTTCAATAGCACGCTCGGCAATAGGTGTGGGTCTGCCCCCTGGCTCACATCCAATAGACGCTTGCCGAAAATGCCCACCAAGACAGCAATCACCAAGAGTGGAATCAGGAACGGCAACCGTGACGGCTTGGGTGTCGTCGTGTTCAAGGAATTATTCCGCTGCTTGTGGTGCTGTCGCGATGGCGCGCCGGGCCGCTCCAATGCGATGGCGGCGGTCCGACAACGACACCAATCCGCCGAAGGCCATCAGCAACACGCCGTACCACAGGCATGGCACAAAGGGCTCGTAATAGATTCGCGTCACAAACGCGCCTTCATCACCATCCATGTCGCCAATCACAACGTAAAGGTCTGAGACAAAGGTCGTGTGAATCGCCGCTTCAGTCGTTTGTTGTGGCGGCTGGCTGAAGTTGCGCTTCTGCGGGCTGAGTGTGGCAATGGTTTTGCCATCGCGTGTGACGGTGTAGCGCCCTTCAATGGCGCTGTAGTTGGGGCCTTGGACTTGCCGGGCGCCCTCGAACGTGAAGCGATAGCCAACCAAATCAGTATGCTCGCCGGGCTTCAAGCTCTCAACGCTCTCTTGTTTCCACGCGCTTGCTCCGGTCACGCCGACAATCAACACCGCCATGCCCAAATGCGCCAACGTCATGCCATAGGCCGAGCGCGGCAGATTGCTCATGCGTTGCCAACTCAAACCTTGCTCGCCGCTGACACGCATCACCCATTCGCTGATCGTAGAAGCAGCCAACCATGCGGCCAGCGCCATGCCGCCACCGGCCGCAAGGCTGATCAGATCGCCGCCGTTGCCCACCCAAGTGGCAATCAGCACCACCACGGTCAATCCTGCTGCGACCTTCAAACGTTGTAACGCGCCTGCTAAATCAGCACGCTTCCATGCCAAGAATGGCCCGATCCCCGCCAACACAATCAGCGGCGTCATCAGCGGCACGAAAACCGCATTGAAATAGGGCGCACCGACCGAAAGTTTTCCGAGCTGAAGCGCATCGGCGATCAGCGGATAAAGCGTGCCGAGCAAGACGGTGGCCGCTGAGGTTGTCAGCAGCAGGTTGTTGATCAGCAAGCCGCCCTCGCGCGAAACAGGCGCAAACACGCCGCCGCCATCCATGGCGGGCGCGCGAATCGCATAAAGTGTGAATGATCCGCCGATGGCCGCTGCCAGCAAAATCAACACAAACACGCCACGTGTCGGGTCGGCAGCAAAAGCGTGAACTGATGTGAGAATCCCTGAGCGCACCAAGAACGTGCCAAGCAAGCTGAGCGAGAAGGTGATGATGGCCAGCAAGATCGTCCAACTCTTGAGCGCTTCGCGACGCTCGACGACAATGGCGGAATGTAAAAGTGCGGTGCCCGTCAGCCACGGAATGAACGAGGCGTTTTCAACCGGATCCCAAAACCACCAGCCGCCCCAACCCAGTTCGTAATAGGCCCACCAGCTGCCGAGCCCGATGCCAAACGTCAGGCACGTCCAAGCCGCTAAGGCCCAAGGCCGCACCCAGCGCGCCCAGGTGGAATCCACCCGACCTTCGATTAGTGCCGCCACGGCAAACGAAAACGCCACCGAGAAGCCGACATAGCCCAGATACAACATGGGCGGATGAAACGCCAAACCTGGGTCTTGCAAGAGTGGGTTCAGCCCATTGCCTTGCGCCGGAGCGGGGTCAAGCCGCAAAAACGGATTAGAGGTGAACAAAATAAACGCAATAAAGCCCACGCCGATCATGGCTTGGATGGCGAGCGTGCGCGCTTTCAATGTCGGCGGCAGGTTGCCGCCAAAGGCCGCTACGGCTGCGCCAAACAAACTGAGCACCAAAACCCACAGCACCATGGAACCTTCATGGTTGCCCCACACACCCGAAATTTTATAAAGCAGCGGCTTGGCGGTGTGCGAATTCTCAGCCACGCCGATGACCGAGAAGTCTGACACAATATATGCATGCATGAGTGCGCCGAAGGCGAGCGCACAGAGCAAGAACTGAGTCAGCGCTGCGGGCTCTGCCATGGCCATCCAGGCTGCGTTGCCGCGCGCAGCACCCAGCAACGGCATGGTGCTTTGCACCAGCGCCACCAACAGCGCCAATGCTAAGGCGAAATGTCCAAGTTCAATGATCATGCTATCAGTTCGTTGTTGCCGCGGGTGCGGTGTCTGCGGTTGCTTTGGCTTGGCCCTCGGGCTGCCAGTGCCCGGTTTTCTTCAGCGCTTCGGCGACTTCTGGCGGCATGTAATTTTCATCGTGTTTGGCCAATACGTCGCTGGCCATAAAGATTCCGTCACGCCCCATTTTGCCCTCGGCAACGATGCCTTGGCCTTCGCGAAATAGGTCGGGCAAAATGCCCGTGTAGCTAATGGTCAACTTCTCGACATTGTCGGTGACAATGAAAGTGACAGTCTCGGCCGATTTTTTCACACTGCCTTCTTCAACCAAGCCGCCCACACGCAATCGTTGCTCGGGTGCGACGTGGCGCTCTTTCATGTCGCTTGGGCTGAAGAAGAAAACCAAGTTGTCGTCCATCGCCGTCAGAATCAGCGCCGTCGCCGAAAACAAGCCCAACAACCCCAAGCCAACAAAATACAGGCGGCGACGTTTGCGCGTCATGGCGTGTTCTCACTTTGGGAATCTCGCGCCGCCTTCAGCCCGCTGAACTCCTGCTCGCGCGCTTTCCACGACCTCAATGACAGCGTCAAAATTCCTGACAAGCCCAACAGCGCCAGTGCATAGGCCGGCCACACGAACATCGCGTAGCCACCCATGTGAAAATATTCTGCCAGTGTGTTCATCAGTTATTCCGCCGCCGCTAAATTAAATCGCGCAGTGCGTATTTTGGCCGACAGCAATTCACTGCGCAGGCGAATAATCAGCACGGCCACATAATATGTTTGAAAGGCAAACACCATCAGCAGCAAAGGCCACAACATCGCCGCGTTAATGCTAAAGCCGGCGAAGCTCCGAATGGCGGGCTGATGCAGCGTGTTCCACCACTCGACCGAGAAATGAATGATCGGCAAGTTCACCGAACCGACCAGCGCTAACAATGCCGCCGCTTTATCGCCTCGCTCCTGGTCTTCGAACGAATCACCCAGCGCGATGTAACCCAGATACAGAAAGAACAAAATCAGCATGGATGTCAGGCGCGCATCCCATACCCAAAATGTACCCCACATGGGTTGGCCCCACAGCATGCCCGTGACCAGGCACAAACCGGTGAACATCGCGCCAATGGGGGCCGACGCGCGGGCGATGATGTGGGCAATCGTGTGGCGCCAAATCAGGTAGACCGCCGAAGACACCGCCATCACGCCATAAACCATCGACCCCATCCAGGCCGCAGGCACATGCACATACATAATGCGGACAGTTTCGCTCTGCTGGTAGTCGGGCGGGGAAAACACCAACGCGATGGGAATGCCCACGGCGAAACACAACGCGCTCAAGCCTGCGGCATACGGAAACACCGCATTGGCGATTTTCATAAAGAACGTGGGGTTGGCAAACTTGTGCATGGGGCGGTTGTCGCACTCAATATGGGGACGCTCAAGTAGGCTGCAAACATCGGTCGAACTGTGACAGGGGAAATCGAACAAGTCTATGATTTAACTCAATAAATTACCTTTAGAAGGGTTATTCCAAGGCGTGGCGCAGCGCACTTGCGGCCGTCCACGGGCAGAGCGTCAGGGCTGCAATCAGCAGACCGCCTAAAACCGCATAGGGGGTCGTTGACGCCACGCCCAAAATCGCGCCTTCCACGGCTGCCGCTCCGAAAATAAGGATGGGGATGTAGAGCGGCAACAACAGCAACGACAGCAATACGCCACCGCGTTTGGCGCCCAGCGTCAGCGCTGCACCCACAGCGCCCAGCAAGCTAAGTGTCGGGGTGCCAAGCAAAAGCGAGATCATCAGCGCGCCGTAGGCTTGCGCGGGCAGCTGTAAGGCCATCGCGACCACAGGCGCTGCAATCAACAATGCCATGCCCGTTGTCAGCCAGTGCGCAATTGTTTTAGCGAACACCATGGCCACGGGCTCAACCCCGCTTAGAACTAACTGATCTAAGGTGCCGTCCTCGTAATCCAGCGCAAACAAGCGCTCCAGCGACAACATCGCCGCCAACAATGCTGTCGTCCACACCACACCCGATGCGATGCGCGATTGCACATTAAGCTCTGGGCCTACACCGAACGCGAACAGCGCCGCAGCAATGGCGAAGAAGGCAATCACCGTCATCACATCGCCTTGGCTGCGCAAGGACAACGTCAGCTCACGACGCAAGATTGCAAAAAAGCCGCTCATGCTGCCGCCGACGCCGGCTGTGTTTGTCGCACGTCAAGTGTACGGGCTTGGGGCAACAACGAATCACCGTGGCTGGCCATCACAATCATCCCGCCGCGATGCAAGTGCGCACTCAAAGTGTTACGAAGTGCATTTAAAGCAGCATCATCAAGGGTATTGGTGGGTTCATCCAATAACCACAATGGGGCATTGCTCAAGGCTACGCGCGCCAGCGCCACGCGATGACGCTGGCCTGCCGACAACACGCGCGCAGTAATGTCGGCCAAATGCGACAAGCCAAACGTCGCCATCGCGCGTTCGACATCACTTGCGCGTGCACCGCGCAAGCTTGCCCAGAAAAATAAATTCTCACGGACGGTTTGCGCCGACTTCACCGCATCAAGGTGACCTGCAAACCCCAGCCGTGCGCCATGGGCGCTGAGATCCTCGGAAATATCATCACCATTCCACGTCAGTGCGCCGCTGCTTGCGCGTGCCAGGCCCGCCATCAGGCGAAGCAAAGTTGTTTTGCCGCTGCCATTGGGGCCGCGCAGCACCATCGCCTCGCCCGAGGCAATGCGAAATGAAAGGTTGGTCAGCACCATGCGCCCGCCACGCTGGCAATTTAAGCGCGCGCCTGAAAATTCTGCCGTGTTGAAAACCGGTCCGCTCATGGGCGGACCATAGCAGAATTTTTTGCAGTGCAAGGTTGGTGGGGCTGCGGCGGGAAAGAGCGGCGGCCAGTGCAAGTGGGGTTGGAGGGGGGAGGGGTTTGCACTGGCCGCCAGATCAGCTGTCGGGGCATAGGGGGATACAACCCGACAAACAGCAACTACACCCGAAGGAGCCAAGATGAGCCGCTGTTGATGGTGTGTAAGATGCTAGCCAAATGTGGCTAAAACCGGGTGAGTTGTGTGACAAAATTGTGAGCTAATGTCCTGGGCTGCGACTCGGATTTCCCATATCTCCCAAGGGCTTGGCCAAGTTCTCCACAGCGCGCACCCCTAGACAATAAGGCAGGGATGTGGATGATGCCTCAAAGCCCGGCCATCAACGGGCAGGCTCAATTCAAAACAAACTTCTAAGTAGGGGACCCGCTAATGCCCACCGGACAAGACACCTTAAAAACACGCCGCAGCATTACAGCAGCCGGCAAAAGCTACGACTATTTTAGCATTCCGGCGGCCGCAGAAAAAATCGGCGATGTGTCGAAGCTCCCCTTTTCCATGAAAGTGCTGCTCGAGAATTTGTTGCGCTACGAAGACGGCACGTCTGTCACTGTCGATCACATCAAAGCGATTGCCGCGTGGTTGAAAAACCCCAAAGCGCCCGATCAAGAAATCGCCTACCGCCCGGCACGCGTGCTGATGCAAGATTTCACCGGCGTTCCGGCGGTGGTCGATCTGGCCGCCATGCGCGATGCCATCAAATCGCTGGGCGGCAACCCACAAAAAATCAATCCGCTCTCGCCCGTTGATCTGGTCATCGATCACTCGGTGATGGTCGATCATTACGCCACGACGACGTCGCTACAGCAAAACATCGATATCGAGTTTGAACGCAACGGCGAGCGCTATCAGTTCTTGCGCTGGGGCCAAATGGGCTTCAACAATTTCCGCGTTGTGCCGCCGGGCACGGGCATCTGCCACCAAGTCAATGTTGAGTACTTGGCGCAAGTGGTGTGGACGGCAGAAGAAGGCGGCAAAACCATTGCCTACCCCGACACACTGGTTGGCACCGACAGTCACACCACCATGGTCAATGGCTTAGCTGTCCTCGGTTGGGGCGTCGGCGGTATCGAAGCCGAAGCGGCCATGCTGGGCCAGCCCACGCCGATGCTGATCCCTGAAGTGATTGGCATGAAGCTGACGGGCAAACTCAAACCCGGCACCACCGCCACCGACTTGGTGCTGACGGTGACGCAAATGCTGCGCAAAAAAGGCGTGGTCAATAAATTCGTTGAATTTTATGGCCCGGGCTTGAACGATCTGTCGCTCACCGACCGTGCCACGATCGCCAACATGGCGCCCGAGTACGGTGCGACGTGCGGCTTCTTCCCCATCGACAAAGAAACGGTCCGGTATTTGGATTTCACCGGTCGCGATGCGGGCCGCGTGGCATTGGTTGAAGCTTACGCCAAGGCCCAAGGCATGTGGCGCGATGAAAACACGCCCGACCCGATCTTCACCGATTCCATTTCGTTGGATCTTTCGACGGTTGAGCCCTCGCTCGCAGGCCCCAAGCGCCCGCAAGATCGCGTGTCGCTGTCTGCCGCCAGCAAGGAGTTCGACAAAGCCCTGAAAGAAGGCTTCAGCCACCCCACGCCCGTTTCTACGGCCGTCACGGGCCTGACCGGCCCTTACGCCAAAAACCAACTCACCGACGGTGATGTGGTGCTGGCCGCCATTACCTCGTGCACCAACACATCCAATCCATCTGTGCTGTTTGCCGCAGGCCTCGTGGCGCGCAAAGCCCGCGCGTTAGGGCTGAATCGCAAGCCGTGGGTGAAAACATCACTCGCTCCCGGCAGCCAGGTGGTCACGGATTATTTGAATGCGGCTGGTCTGCAAGCCGATCTTGATGCCTTGGGCTTCAACACAGTTGGGTACGGTTGCACCACGTGCATTGGGAACTCCGGCCCGCTCGACGACAACATCGCCAAAGCCATCGAGGCCGGTGATTTGGTGGTTGGCGGTGTGCTTTCCGGAAATCGCAATTTCGAAGGACGTATCAGCCCGCACATCAAAGCCAACTACCTGGCCTCGCCGCCGTTGGTTGTGGCCTATGCGCTGTTTGGCACAATCGCCAAGGACATCACGACCGATGTGATTGGCACGTCCAAAGACGGCAAGCCGGTGTACCTGAAAGACATTTGGCCCACGCCGGCTGAAGTCGCTGAGTGCATCGAGAAATTCCTGACCAAAGCGATGTTCACCAATCGTTACTCTGATGTGTTCAAGGGCCCCGCGCCCTGGCAAGCGGTGAAGGCCGATAAGACGGAAACATATGCGTGGCCCGCCAAGTCCACTTACGTTGCCAACCCGCCGTACTTCACGGGCATGACTAAAACCGCCAAATCGCTGGTCGATATCAAAGGGGCCCGTCCGCTGGCGATTTTGGGCGATTCGGTGACCACCGATCACATCTCACCGGCTGGTTCGATTAAGAAAGATTCACCCGCCGGCAAGTACCTCATGGAAAATGGCGTTCAACCCAAGGATTTCAATTCCTACGGCGCCCGTCGTGGCCATCATGAAGTGATGATGCGCGGCACGTTTGCCAACATCCGCATCAAAAACGAAATGGTGCCAGGCGTAGAAGGTGGCGTGACCAAGCATCAACCGACCGGCGATCAAATGCCCATTTACGATGCCGCCATGAAATACAAAGCCGAAGGAACTCCGCTTGTTGTGGTCGGCGGCAAAGAATACGGCACCGGTTCGTCACGCGATTGGGCGGCCAAGGGCACCAACTTGCTGGGTGTGAAAGCTGTTCTGGTGGAGAGCTTCGAGCGCATTCACCGTTCTAACTTGGTCGGCATGGGCGTGCTGCCTTTGCAGTTTAAAGATGGCGCCACCCGCAAGTCACTCAATCTCGATGGCACCGAGACTTTTGATATCGCCGGTCTTAATACGTTAAAACCACTGGGCGATGTGACGGTGGTCATCCACCGCGCTAACGGCAAAACCGAGAACGTCACCGTTCAGTGCCGCATCGATAACTCAGGCGAAATGGATTACTATCGCAGCGGCGGCGTGTTGCATTACGTGCTGCGCAACTTGGCGGCATAACCAACTCGCAATCGTCTTACCAAATCAAACCCCGCGCCTTATGATGGTGCGGGGTTTTTCTTTGTGAGGAGCGCGGTCATGCATCTTCAACGGCGCGACGTGTTGACCACCGCTGCCGCTGCGGCCTTGTCACTCACAGGCAACCAATCATTTGCCCGCGCCCTTCCCACAGCATCGCCGAAATCCCAAGGCTTCGACGCCGAGCGCCTCAAGCGCATTCCCATGGCATTGCAGCGGCGCGTCGATGCCGGTGAAGCGCCAGGATTTCTGGCCGCTGTTATGCGCGACGGTAAGCTTGTGCAATTCGATGCTGTGGGCTATCGCAACATCGCATCGAGAACGCCGATGTCGCGCGACACCATCTTTCGCATCATGTCGATGACCAAGCCGATCGTGTCGGTCGCCGCTATGATGCTGGTGGAAGAAAACAAGCTGCGGCTCACCGACCCCGTGGCGCGCTACCTCCCGGCCTTTGCCAAACAGCAAGTCTATGTCAGTGGCGAGGGCGAGAGCATGGTGACCGCGCCCGCCAGACGACAAGTGCAGGTGCGCAACCTGCTCAGCAACACATCGGGCTATACCTATGGTGTGTTCGGCAACACGCCTCTCGATAAATTGCATTTGCAACGCAAACTTTTCCCGGGGACCTTCAAATCACTGGGCGCATTTTGCGATGCGGCGGCAACCATGCCGTTGATGTTCGAGCCGGGGACCAAATTTAATTATGGTATCTCCACCGACATTCTCGGTCATTTGGTCGAGCTCGCCTCGGGCCAATCGCTTCCCGATTTTGTGCAACTGCGCATTTTGGGCCCGCTCAACATGAATGACACCGCGTTCTTTGTGCGGCCCGAAAAAGCCGCGCGCTTGGCCACACTCTACGCGAAAAAGCCTGAAGGTTTGGTGGTCACTGATGATCCGGCGACCAGCGAATTTCTCAAACCACCCGCTGCACCCTCGGGCGGTGGTGGCTTGACGTCCACAGCCGATGATTATTTGCGCTTTGCGACGATGCTGTTGAACGAAGGCGAGCTCGATGGTGTGCGCCTGTTGGGGCCCGAGACCGTGCGCTTGATGCGCGCCAACCATTTAACACCAGCGGCGACCGAGGCGCGCGCCGCCGGGTTTGGGTTGGGCTTTGGCGTTGATATCGATACGGGCAGTCGCGGTTATTACGGGGGGCCGGGCACGTTTCATTGGTCGGGCGCCAATCGCACGCATTTTTGGGTCGATCCCACGACCAAAATCGTCGGCCTGTCGATGACGCAAGTAGAGCCGTTCGACAATTATTTTGAAGAAGACATGCGCGCGCTCACCTATCAGGCATTTATGGGCTAAGCGCTCATGACCGACGCCGCCATCCCAGGGCTTACGCGCCACTTCTGCACCATTGGTCAACGCCAAGTGCATTATCGCCGCATGGGCAGCGGGCCGCCCCTCATCGCCATCCATCGCTTGCCGCGCTCATCCAAGCACATGATCTCATTCATGCAGTCGGCGTCCGAGAAATTCACCGTCATTGCGCCTGATGTGGCGGGCTATGGTAACTCGTGGCCCTTACCCCAGCCGATTGTGGCGCAGGTCAATTACATCCCGCCCTTTCGCGACTACGTCGATGATATCGACAATCTTGTGAAGGAACTTGGCCTCAATCGTGTTGCGCTTTACGGCGAAGGCGAGGGTGCTGCGGTCGCGTTCCAACTGGCGCTGCGTGACCCCAAACGATATGTCTGCGCGGCTCTCGACGGTTTGATGATGTTTACCGACGTCGAAACTGCCGTGGCGCGGCGCTCGATCCCAATTTTCGAACCTAAGTGGGATGGGAGTCATTTTGCATGGCTGTGGGCATTCCTGCGCGAAGAAAACTGCTTCTCGCCATGGTGGATCAAAAAACTCGATGCGCGCATCGACAAAGCCATGCCCGCGCCTGACGAACTGCACGACCGGCTGATTCAGTTTTTATCTGCGGCGGGTCATGGGCACGGGTATCACTTAGGGATTGTTTCGGCGCTCGAATTTAAGCCCACGGCGCACATGCCCAATATCAATGTGCCGATGTTGTTTACGGGCTCGCCGACATATCACAAGTACGTCGCCCTTGCGCGCGCATCCTCTCCCTCAAAGACATGCACCTTCAAGCCGGCCGCCAACCTGCTTGAGGCGCGCACGTCTGCGGTCGACTTTCTTGCCACGCACATCGGTCGCGCCGATGCGCCGCCATCGGCCCCGCCGGCCAAACCCGTGTCGGGCGCATTGTGGGAAGACTTTGTGCCTGTTGCCGGTGGCCAGTTGCATGTGCAAATTAACGATGATGTCTCAAGTGTTCCGGTGCTGATACAGCACGATGCGGCATCATCGGTGGGCACGGTCGAGCCCATCACATCATCATTCATCGGTCGGCGGACCGTTCTCGCGTTTGATCTGCCCGGCTCGGGCGAGTCCGACAACACCATCGGCTATGACAACATTGATGTTGCCACTTACGCTCAAGTCTTGAATGGCGTTCTTGAAACCGTCGGCCTCGAGAAGGTGGATTTCTATGGCATGTGGGGCGGTGGCTTTGTGGGCCTTGAGATGGCGCTGATGCAACCCACGCGTATTCGCAGGCTTGCCATGTCCAATGTGTTCGAACACACGGGCGAAGAGCAACGCCTGATCCAAGAGAATTACACACCCGAGATTATGCCCCTGTGGCATGGCGGGCACCTCATGCAGTGCTGGCAGCAAATGCGCGACCAGGGCATTTACTATCCGTGGTTTGACCGCACGGCGAAGGGCGTGATTCAGCGCGAGCCGTTTTTAGACACGGCCATGGTCCACGAGCGCGTGTGCTCGATGCTCAAGGCGGGGAATATGTACCGCACGGCCTATCAGTCGCATTTCCGTTACCCCACTTACGACAAGCTAAAGACCTCGCCGGTCCCCACCCTGATCGCCACCACCAAATGGGACCCGAATAACGCACATACCCAAGCCGCCGCCAAAGCAGCACCCAATGCAAAGTTTCAGTATTTAAACGAAGACTTCACAAAATGGGGCGAAAGCTTCTTGCCGTTCCTCGAGGCCGTCGACCTCTAGTTCAGCGCCATCTTCTCGCGCCGCGCAAGATATAAGCAGCTGCCGATCAACACCGCCGACCCCAGCAACATGAAGGGGTCGGGCAAATCGCCAAACCAAAAATAACCGATGACAAGCCCGTAGATGATGATCGTGTAAGAGAACGGCGTCACGGTGGACGCCGGTGCCAACTTAAGGGACGTGCTCATCAGCAACTGGCCTGTGCCGCAAAGCATCCCTTGACCCAAGAGCCAAGCGTAGCCAGCCAAATCGGGCTCGCGCCAAACGGCAGGCAAGAATGCGCCTAAAACAGCAACGGAAAACAAAGTGAAGTAGACAGTGATCATGACGGGATGCTCGCTTCGCGCCAACGCCTTGACCGACAACGTCATGATCGCAAAGCCAAGCGCGCCGCCCAATGACCACGCGGCGCCAATCGAAATCGCACCCACGCCCGGACGCAAGATAATCAGCACACCAATAAAGCCGACAACGATTGCCGCCCAGCGATGCCAATCCACCCTCTCTTTAAGCACCAGCATCGACAGTGCCGTGACCAACAACACGCCCGAAAATCCCACTGCGCTGACATCGGCCAACGACATGGTGCGATAGGCAGTAATGTAACTCGCCATACCAGCAGCGCCCGCCGCACATCGCACCAACATCAGCCAAGGCCGTCGCGTGATCCATCCGCCCACGGGCACTTGGCGCAACAGGGGCAGCAAAATCAGAATCGCGCCGAGGGCGCGGAAAAACAAAATTTGAATGGGCGAGTAATCGGGGGCTAAGTGCTTCGCGATGGCGTCTTGTAGGGCGTACACGCCGATCGAGATCAGCATGAGCACAATGCCCCGCATCGGACGCTGATCATCGGTAGTCGCTAAGGGGGGCGGTGTCGTCATGTTGTCGGCCTCCGCTTTCTTATGACGCGTTTGTCATTTCTCCAAGCGGTGCTCACCTTTGTGTGACTTGAGCCAGCCGTCTGACAGGGTCATCATGCCCTCATGATCTCAAGGCGAACATTTGCGCAAACCTCAATAGCCGCTGGCCTGGTGTCCGCACCTGCTTGGGGCGCGGCAAGGCCCGTTCTGGTGGAATTGTTCACCTCGCAAGGGTGTTCGTCGTGCCCACCGGCCGATGAGGTGCTGGCAAAATTAAGCGCGCGGCCCGATGTGGTCGCGGTGGCGTTTCATGTGGACTATTGGGATCACTTGGGTTGGAAAGACCCGTTTGCGTCCCCTGCGTTTACACGCCGCCAGCGCGATTATCGTGCGGCCTTCGGCAATCGATCAGTCTACACGCCGCAAATGGTGTTTAATGGCACGGTCGAGTTTCCGGGCCAAAGCCAAAGCGATGCCGCTCGTGCGGTTGATGCCGCGGCCCGCAGTGGCTTTGATCGGCCCGCACTTTCACTGCAACGGACCAATGGCGAAGTCATCATTGAAATTGGCGCGGGCTCCGCAGGTCCATCGACGGCCGTTTTTGGCGCGGTCTATGGCATGGCCAAAACAACACGCGTCAGCCGCGGCGAGAACGCCGGCCGAACGCTTGACGCCATCAACATCGCTAAAAGTGTCGACGTGCTGGGCCGCTACGGCGGCGAGCCGATGCGAATCTCATGGCGGCCCAACGTAACAGAGGCCGCAGGCTTGGCCGTGTGGTTGCAGCCTGAAGGTTTGGGCGCGGTCAGTGCTGCCGCGCAACTGCGCTTGTCCGAAACGGTCTAACCCAACGCTTTTTCCATCATCGCCGACAGGCGCTTGGCAAAACCTACGGGATCGCTCACCGGTTCACCTTCGACGATGCGCGCTTGGTCGAGCAGCAAGGCGGCGGCGTCATCAAAACCGCTGCCCGACAGCACCATCAAGCGCTTGATCAGCGCATGTTTGGCGTTGATCTCCAGCACTTTACGCACCGATAAGCCCTGAGAGTCGCCGTGTTGTTTCAGCATACGCGCCATGTGCAGGCTCATGCCGCCGGTATCAGCCACCAAGCACACCGGTGACCCTTTGAGTTTGTCGGTCGTGCGAACATCGGCCACTGCTGCGCCCAAGGATTTTTTCAAACTCTCGATCAGATCCTTGATTGCTTGCTCCGAGGCCGCGCCTGGCTCGTCCTTTTTCTCGTCTGCGTCGCCGCCTTTGATTTTGCCCAAGTCATCGCCTGAACCGGCCACGGTTTTAATTGGCTTTTTGTCGTACACACCAACTGATGATGCCCAGAATTCATCGATGGGGTCGGTCAGCAAAAGCACTTCGATGCCCTTGGCCACAAAGCCTTCCAATTGCGGGCTGTTCTTCAACATCGCAGCATCATCGCCGGTAATGGTGTAGATTGCCTCTTGGCCGTCTTTCATGCGCGCAACGTAGTCTTTCAGCGAGACCCAGCCCTCATGCAGCGAGGACCGGAATCGGGCTAAGTTCAGCAATTCGTCGCGATGCTCGAAGTCCTCATACAAGCCTTCTTTCATGACAGGGCCGAAGACATCCCAAAACTTGTTGTAGTCGTCGGCTTTCTCGGCGCGCGCCGCCAAATCTTTTAGCAAGCGCTTGACCAGGCCCCCTTGGATTTTGCGCAAAAGCGGGTTGTCTTGCAGCATCTCGCGGCTAACGTTTAGCGGCAGGTCAGCAGAATCAACCACGCCGCGCACAAAGCACAAATAGCGCGGCATTAAGCCTTCCAGTTGGTCCGAGATGAACACGCGGTTCACATAAAGCTTCACCGCGCTCTTGCGTTCAGGGTTGAACAGATCGAAGGGCTTGGTGCTGGGGATAAACAGCAACGAGGTGTATTCAATCGCGCCCTCGGCCTTGAAGTGCAGTGTGTGCCAGGGGTCATCAAAGGCGTGCCCGACATGATGGTAAAATTCTTTGTATTGCTCGGCCGTAATTTCGCTTTTGGGGCGGGTCCACAAGGCCGAGGCTGAATTCAACGTTTCAGCTTTTGGCTCTTCATCACCATCTTTTTTCTCGCCCAGGATGGGATCGAGGATCACCGGCACAGCAATGTGATCGGAATAGGTTTTCACAATGCGACGCAAACGGAACGCGTCCATAAATTCGTCGGCACTGTCTTTCATGTGCAGCACAATTTTTGCACCGCGCGCCACGTTATCGTGCTCGGCAACCGTAAACGCGCCCTTGCCGTCGCTGCTCCAGCGATGGCCGATCGTTTCTCCTGCTTTACGGCTATAAACGTCGACTTTGTCGGCCACCATGAACGAGGAATAAAAGCCCACGCCAAATTGGCCGATCAGCGAGACGTCTTTGGATTTGTCACCGCTCAGCGATTTTAAAAACTCGCCTGTCCCTGACTTTGCAATGGTTCCCAGGTTGGAAATCAGCTCGTCGCGGTTCATGCCAATGCCGTTGTCGCTGATTGTCAGCGTCTTGGCCGCCCTGTCGATATTCAGGTGAATTTCGTATGTGGCGCCGCCGTCATCGAGCAGCTTTGGCTCGCCAATTGCGGCATAGCGCAGTTTGTCGCAGGCATCTGACGAGTTTGAAATCAACTCGCGCAGGAAAATTTCGGTATTCGAGTAGAGCGAGTGCACCACCAAATCCAGCAGCTTGGCCACTTCGGCCTGGAACTGCATATTTTCCTCGGGTTGCGGTTTGGCTTTGGTCGTTGTTTCGGTCATATGGCCCATCTCTCAGTCGGGATATTTAAGCTTGCGCGGTCATATGTGGCGGTGGGGACAAAAATCAAGGGTTTTGGCCCGGGATTCGGCCTTTTTCTGTCTAAAAATTCATCCGCCTATTTGACGGGAATCAATTGCCATGGGCCATATCGGGGACCATGATTTGTGCATGGTTCAACGTGTGACGAGCACATAGAGCCAGGCGCTGGCGAAAAGCTGTTGGCGCCCGGTCTCACGGCTCCAACGGCAGTGATACGCCGGCTCCTTGTGACGGGCCGACCGGACTAACCCGGCCGGCCGTAGAAGCAGAAGGGAGCGTGTCTATGCAAAAACAGGTTCAGATTTCGTTTCATGGCCTCGACCATTCCGACGCTATGGAAAGCAATATTCGCGAACGTGTCGCCAAACTCGACAAAATGTTTGACCGTATCACCTCGTGTCGCGTGGTCGTCGAGGCTGAACACCACAGCCACTCACACCTGAACCCCACACACAAACCCTATCTTGTTTCCGTAAAACTCCATGTTCCCGGCGACGAACTGGTCGTGAAGAACGACAAGAAAAATATCAACGACCATGACGACGTGAATACCGCAGTGCGCGACGTTTTCTCGGTGATGGAACGCCGTCTGAAAGATTATGTGCGACGCCGATGGCACGATGCGCGCCACGCCAGAGTAGTTGAAGAAATAAGTTAGGCGCGCTCCTCACTCTCTCGCCTTTGCAATTGAAACACGATACCTCTCGACTTCCTCTACCCGAGGAAGTCGAGAGTTTATTTTTTTTGCCGGCACCGTGACCGATCAATCTTCATCACCATTAGCCGCGGCCATCACGGCGGTGTTGGGCCCCACCAATACGGGCAAAACGTTCCTGGCCATGGACCGCATGCTGGGCCATGCCACGGGTATGATCGGCTTTCCCTTACGGCTGCTCGCGCGTGAGAACTATGACAAAGTCGTGCGCGCCAAAGGCGAGAAGGCCGTGGCCCTCATCACGGGCGAGGAGAAAATACTTCCGCCCCATGCGCGCTACTTCATCTGCACGGTCGAGAGTATGCCGTTGGACAAGCAGGTGGCGTTCTTAGCCGTCGATGAAATTCAATTGGCTGCCGATCCTGACCGCGGCCATATTTTTACCGATCGTCTGCTCCATGCCCGTGGAACTGTTGAAACCATGTTCCTGGGCGCTGAGACCATCAAGCCGCTCATCCGCAAGCTGGTGCCTGCTGCGCAGTTTGTGCAACGTCCGCGTTTTTCCAAGTTGGTTTATTCTGGCGCAAAGAAACTCACGCGCTTGCCCCGCCGTTGCGCCGTCGTCGCGTTTTCAGTCTCAGAGGTTTACGGCATCGCCGAACTCTTGCGGCGTCATCGCGGTGGGGCGGCGGTTGTGATGGGCGCGCTGAGCCCGCGCACGCGAAATGCTCAGGTCGATATGTATCAGGCGGGCGAGGTCGATTACCTCGTCGCAACAGACGCCGTGGGCATGGGCCTGAACATGGACGTCGATCACGTCGCGTTCGCCTCCATGAGCAAGTTTGACGGCCATCGTCCGCGCCCCCTGGCGGCACCCGAAGTGGCCCAAATCGCCGGGCGTGCCGGACGGCACATGAACGACGGCACCTTTGGCGTCACCGCAGAGTTAACCGATATCGACCCTGATATTGTATTGCGCGTCGAAGGACACGAATTTCAAAACTTGCAATACCTCTACTGGCGCAACACCAATTTGCGCTTTGTGCGAATTGAAACGCTGCTCGCGGATTTAAAAACTCCACCCCCCAACCCGACGCTCATCCGTCCACCACCTGCAGAAGATCAGTTGGTGTTGGAAGTGATGCTGCAAGATGTTGATGTCCGCGGGCGCGCAAAAAATCCAGACCGTATCCGGTTGCTGTGGGACGTGGCCCAGGTGCCCGATTTTCGCAAACTTAAACCCGAGCATCACGCCCGATTGATGACTCAAGTTTATATGCACCTCACGCAAGGCCATGGGCAGCTTCCGGCCGACTGGGTGGCAGCCCAAGTCGAGCGCATCGACCGAATCGACGGTGATATTCACGCCATGATGGACCGTATCGCCGCCATTCGGACGTGGACATACCTGGCTCACCGCCCCGGCTGGACAGAGCGCGCCTTAGAGTGGCAAGAACGCACACGCCAAGTGGAAGATCGCTTGTCCGATGCGCTGCACGATAAGCTCACTCACCAGTTCGTCGACAACCGCACCGCTCACCTGGTCAAAAAATTACGAGGAGATGATTTCCTGTCCGCCGATATTTCCGCCGATGGCTCCGTGCATGTCGATGGCCACCGTTTGGGCCGCCTCGAAGGCTTGCGCTTTAGTGCTGAACGCACCGGCTTGAAGGTCGCCGACCGTGCCGTCATCAATGCCGCCAACACTGTATTGCGTCCTGTCATTGCTGCGCGCGTCGAGGCTATTTCAGCCGCCCCCGATAGTGCATTCCAACTCAATGATCGCGCTGACCTCGCCTGGTCAGATGCGGATGGTACGGTGGCCGTGATCGCCACACTTTCGCCGGGGCCCGAGCGGCTGAAGCCGCAATTCCAAGTCGTGGCCGATGAACGCTTAGATGCACCGCAACGCTTACGCATCGAAGAACGCTTGCGCGCATGGCTGAACGCCCACATTGGCCGGGTGTTGCAACCGCTCATGGCTGCGCGCGATGCAGATGTGCCGGGTTATGTGCGTGGCATTGTTTTTCAGTTGTCCGAGGGTCTGGGCAGTATTCGGCGCGAACACGTGGAAGAACAACTCAAAGCGCTGGATGACGAACAACGCAAAGCTTTGGCAAAGCTCGGCATTCGTTTCGGTCTCGACCAAGTGTTTTTACCCATGTTGCTCAAGGCTGCGCCCATCAGGTTGCGTGGCCAGTTGTGGATAGTGGCTCACCCCGATGTCGCACCGCCTGAACTTCCCCAGCCGGGCCGCGTCTCTATCCCGCTCATCGCGGGCGTGCCGGGCGATTTTTATGCGGCCTGCGGGTTTCGCCCGATTGCCGGTGTTGGCTATCGCATCGACATGTTGGAACGCTTTGCCGCTGAAGCTCGCAAACATGCGCGTGAGGGTGTGAAAATTTTTCCACCTGCAACGTTGTCTCTTCTGGGGATCACGGCCGAGGTCGGTGTGGCCGTCTTACGCGCCTTAGGTTTCCGCGCGGCGATTGAGAATGAAAATATCGCTTTCTCTGTGTTGCGCGCTAAGCACGGCAAGGGCAAGCCGCAATTCAAGAAGAACGCACCTCCGCCGCCGCCTGAACCCATCAACGTCGATTCGCCCTTTGCGCAGTTGAAGGCGATGATGAACAAAGCCACCCCTGTGGCCGACGTGCCCACTGATGTCACCCCACCGGGTGAAGCCCCACCCACCGAGACCGCTCCGGTTGCATGAGCGAGGGTGTCGCGTTACGCCTCGATAAATGGCTGTTCTTTGCACGCGTCTGCAAAACCCGCGCACTTGCACAAAAACTTATCGAACGCGGCCAAATTACAATCAACGGGGCTCGGGTCAGCAAGCCCAGCGTTGCGGTGCGCTTATCTGACACGTTGGTGATTGTTATTGGCCCGGTCAAACGCACGCTCAGCGTGAAGGATTTCGGCACCCGCCGCGGGCCTGCACCCGAAGCAAAGTTGCTGTACGATGAGCCGACGCCGCCACAGCGGCTTGATCGTGATGCGCATGGGCTGCCACTGCATCGCCCGTTGCTGTCGCGCCCCAAGGGCAGCGGCCGGCCCACCAAAAAAGATCGTCGCGAGATCGATAAGTTTTTGACCGAGGCTTAAAGGCGCCGCCACACCAGCGATAAATTGTTGGCGGGCATATCAATTGTTTCGGCCAACGAAAATCCAGTCTGGGTGGCCACGGCGCTGACATCATCAATCTCGCGCAAGCCCCACGCGGAGTTGCGTGCTTTCAGCGATTGATCAAATGCGATGTTGCCCTCACCCCTAAAATCGCCGTGAACAATGTAAGGGCCGTAGGTGAACAGCAGTGCGCCTTTTGCCAGGACGCGGCTGGAGCCGGCAAACAGGGCCTCGGTCGCAGCCCATGGGGAAATATGAATCATATTGATGCAAACCACCGCATCGGCCGCCGCAATCGGCCAGGGTACATGCGTCACATCGATATCAAGCGCAGGGTGTAAATTTTTCAAACCCGCCTCGGTGCCATACGCGCCGATACTGGCGCGGGCCGCAGCGTCTGAATCGCTCGGCTGCCAGTTTAAATGTGCAAAGGCCGTGGCAAAGGCGGCCGCGTGGTAGCCCGACCCGCTGGCAATCTCGAGAACACGTCCCGACCCAGGCAAAACTCGCCTGAGCACTTCAATAATATGGGGGGCGTTGCGGACCGAGGCAGGCGGTATTTGTTTGGCGGTCATCGAATTCTTTTTTGTTCGAGATCACGATCTATTAGCCAGCGTCACTTGACGCCGCCGCCGCAAATCGAGTACCCCGATTTACAGAATATATAAGGAGTTCAGCGCATGGCGTACGTGGTGACCGAGAACTGCATCAAGTGCAAGTTCATGGACTGCGTTGAGGTTTGTCCCGTGGACTGCTTCTACGAAGGCGAGAACATGCTGGTCATCCACCCGGATGAATGCATCGATTGCGGGGTGTGCGAACCTGAATGCCCGGCCGAAGCCATCGTTCCCGACTCGGATGAATCAGCCGCCACCTGGACCGAGCTCAATAAAGAGTACGCCGACAAATGGCCCAACATCACGACTAAGGGTGAATCGCCCGCCGACGCCGATGATTGGAAGGGAAAACCCAATAAAAAACAACAGTTTAGCGACAAACCCGGAAGTGGATCCTAAGCTTAAAGTAATCTCTTAACGGCGCCCTTTTGGGGTTTTGCCTGTTTTTTTCCACAGACTTATGATACATTCATTCGCATCCGCCGGGGAACTGGCGGATTATTTTTTCCCTGCCCTGGGACGTGCAGATTAGCGCATAAGTCCTTGATATTAAACAAAACTAACGGCGAGGGATGAGGACCGGGTGGAATTCTTGCGGTGGCCTGTTCAGGCCGCCCGGTCACCGTATGCTGCAGTGCAATAAACCCGGTCCATGGGCATCATGGGCTGTGTTGGGGGGCACGCGGTGGCGGCAACAACAAGAAGTTGGAGAGTGAGACTGATCATGCCCAATACCAATAAGAAGCCCATCGCAGCACCCAAAGCCGTTGCTGCACCTAAAGTCGCCAAAAAAGACAAGCCTGTGGCCCCGTTCGCTGCCGGCGATTTCGTGGTTTATCCCGCGCACGGCGTGGGCAAAGTCACGACTTTGGAATACCAACTCATTGCCGGTCAGAAAATCGAACTGTTTGTTATTAGCTTCGAACGCGACCGCATGACACTCCGCGTGCCTGTGATGAAGGCCGAAGGTGCGGGATTGCGTAAACTCTCGACCCGCAAAGTCATGGAAAGCGCATTGCTGACGCTGAAGGGCCGCGCGCGCGTTAAGCGCGCGATGTGGAGCCGTCGCGCTCAAGAATACGAAGCCAAAATCAATTCCGGCGATCCGGTGTCGATTGCGGAAGTGGTGCGCGATTTGCATCGCGGGGCAACCCAACCTGAACAATCTTACAGCGAACGCCAAATCTATGAACAAGCGCTCGAGCGCTTGGCCCACGAAATGGCCGCTGTGGAACGCATCAAGCCTGAAGCAGCCACCGCCAAGTTGGAAAAACTGCTCAACGCCGCTTAAGTTTTTTGCGCGATCAAGTTTCAAACGGCCCCCGAGCAATCTGGGGCCGTTTTGTTTTATACCACGAGTATCGCGCCGCTCGCTCTAACCCACCACGATCTTGACCGTGTCTCCAACTTTAAATTCCTGGCCAGGCTGCAGATCGTTGAGCACGCGGAACCAATCCTCGTTGAAACGGCCGTACGGCAGGCTGCGCGCCAAGCTGGCGACGGTATCGCCGGCGCGTGTCGGGGTAATGACGATGCGCAGCGGCTTCACCGAAGCAACTTCAGCGTCATCGATGCGGCGAAAGCTATATGTGGTCGCGCGCAAATCTGCGCTCAGACTTTGGCTCAGTCGCGCGGGCGTGATGAACAGCATTCTATAGGCCTGCCCACGCTCAACGCCGTAGGCCACCAGCCGCACATCCATCGGGCCGTTGTTGCCGTTGATGCGCGTTGCGCCGGTCGCGGCGGCAATGCCGTTCACGGTGATATTCTCCAGCGCCAACAGGCGCGTATTTGCCGCCCATTCGTATTGAAGATATTCCGCCAGTGAGCGTGCGCGTTGTATGGGAGCGCGATCAAACACAAGCGTTGCGCCGTTGCGGCTTTGGCCGCTCACATTCTCGGGTGAATTGCGCAGTAAAAATCCCTCGGGCGCGTCAAAGGCAATGCGCAATCCTGGGTGAATAAATTTCCGGCCACGCACGAGGCCCTGGGCCGGGTCATCTGCAAACATGAGGCCGTTGATGGAGTCCAAATACTCAGCGCGACCGACCGTGGGGTTTTGGACAACCAGCCCGCGCCCGGCTTCTTGAGCTTGCTGCACGCGTTCGATGGTGCGCGGGTGCGATGCCATAATATTGTATTGATCAACATCGCCGGGCGGCAGGCCACGCATACTTGCATCAAGCTGCGACTGCTCGCGCATCGATGCCAAGAACGATGGCGAAGCTGCCGGGTCGTAGCCTGCGTGGGCCATGTAACGCACACCCAAAGTATCGGCCTCAAGCTCCTGATCGCGCGAATAGCTTTGCAGAAAGCCTTGAGTCACCGTTTGGCCCAGCTGCATCAGTTCATTTGAGCCCGTGGCAATGCCGAGGATCGCCAAGCCAATGTTGGCCAACACTTGGCGGTTTTGACCTTGTGCGCCGTGGCGAGCATTCACGTGGCCCGCTTCATGCGCCAAGACGCTGGCCACTTCAGCTTCCGAACTGGCCAGGGCCAAAAGGCCGCGCGAGATGGCAATTTTGCCGCCCGGAAACGCAAAGGCATTGATGATCGGGCTATTAAGAATCGCAAACTCATAGGGCAAATCCGGTAATTCTGATTTGGCCACCACGCGTTGCCCAATTTTGGTGATGTAGTTTTGCAAGCGATCCTGGTTGTAAGTGCCGCCGAACGCTTTCACCAGTTCGGGAAATTGCGTTGCGCCGATGCGAACATCATCGTCGATTGAGCTTAAGCCCAACAAACCCGATTTTCCCGTGGCCGGGTTAGCCGCACATCCGGCCAATCCCAAGCAGCCACACACAAGCGCTGAAAGGGCGCCGCGTCGTGTTTGGTGAGGGGCCGTAACCTGCTCGCAAATCATCTCGTGGTCCTACATTGTGAGGCGTCGTGAGGCGTGAATATAATGACCCAGCATGACGATTTTAAGATCGATATTGATTTTCTGCACAACTGCGCTGGTCGCCTCAGCGACGTTCGCTGCGCCCCCTGATTCGTTGCCGCAGGGCGCCACGGGCCTTGTCGCCACCGTGATTGATGGCGACACGGTGCGCCTGAAAGACGGAAGTGCCGACATCAGGCTGGTGGGCACGCAAGCGCCAAAACTTCCACTCGGGCGCAAAGGGTTTAAAACTTGGCCATTGGCTGAGGACTCTAAAAACGCGCTAAGCGCCTTGGTCCAAGATCGCGCCGTGACGCTGCGTCTGGGGACCGCACCCCTTGATCGCAATGGTCGCACACTCGCCCATCTCGTGCGTGACGACGGTTTATGGGTGCAGGGCGAAATGCTGCGCATCGGATTTGCCCATGTTTATACCTTCCCCGACAATCGTAAGCTGGCCGCTGAGATGTTTGTGCTTGAGGCCCAAGCGCGGGCCGCCCAGCGTGGCATTTGGGCCCATCCATTTTATGCCGTGCGCGATGCGACTTCGCCGAAGCTGATGGATGATGTCGGCACATTTCAAATTGTCAGCGGTACAGTGCGCAGCGTGGCGCCTACAAAAGACCGCACCTATATCAACTTCGGGGATGATTTTCGCAGCGACTTTACGGCATCAATTGAAAAGCGCGACCTGGCCCGCTTCAAAGATGCCAAATTGAATTTATCCGCACTGAAAGATCGCCTGATCGAAGTGCGCGGCTGGCTCACCGCGCGCAACGGACCAATGATCGAAGTGACGCACCCCGAGCAAATTTTTCTAAGCGCCTCGAAGTGAATATACCGCCTTGGTATATCTCAGTCTCTCACAACCACCCTGCGGCTGGTATCGCCTGCAGATTTATTTTTATCAGGCCAACCGCCGCTCATCGACCAACGTCAGTTGGAATAATTTTCCGTCTTTGAACCAGTGCCACGTGCGGGCGCGGTCTTTGTTGTTGGCGGCCAGTTGAATGGCCTCACACACATCCACACCCGGCTGATCGTCAAACCAGAAGTGCGTATACAGCGTGCGATCATCAAGTTCTTTAATCGAGCCGGCAATACGACCGGTAAACACCACGCCGTTCCCGGCGTAAACTCCCTCAAACGCCAGTTCGCGCGTACGGCCATCGGCCCACGTGTAAAAGCTTTCTTGGCGATAAGTCAGCCCGCCCTTGCCATCGTCAGGGAACTTCACATTGATGCGAAAGTCGTATTGATCCAGCAGCTTCATCTGCGGCGTAATGAACCGATAGGTGCCCGCCCAAGTGCCTTCATGACGCGCCAGCAAGGGCATTTTAGTTTTGATCACCGACATCACATCCCCCCATTTGATTCAGCTATCCTAGACCAAACCCGCACGCCCGTGTAGAAGCCCCGCGCAAGCAACCCGGACCAAAGACGTGATCCTCAGCCCCATCGCTCTGCACGAATTGCCCGCCATATTGACCGCGTTCGCGCGCGGCTTGGATGGCGAGGTTGCAGCTTCTGCGGCCTTTGGTCGAATCGCAGCCACCCTGCGCTTTGCCCCAGAGTTAAAGGCTGACCTTCATGCAGGGCGTTCCAAAGCTATCGGCCTGGCGCAGCGCTTGGGCATCGGCACAATCGATGAGGAGCCCGCCGCCGCGTTCAGTTGGGACGGCCATGCCATCCGCACGCGCTCGGAAACAAGTGTGGTGTTTCACGAAATTGCTCATTGGCAAATTGCGCCGATCCATCGTCGAGGGATTTACGATTTCGGCTTAGGGGCCGGGCCAGAAACGGGGCGCGTTGATGCAGCCAACGCAGTCGCGTGCGTCGACAATGCCACCAAAGAAGATGAAGAAAACCTAGCCTCGCTGTTGGGTATTCTATGGGAAACCCAACACGACGAGCCCGCCATTCTCGCCTTCGCCGAACAGAACTGGTTGGAACTGCCCGACCGGCCGCACACAGCCCGACATTTCGCGACGTATTTTAACCGCCTGGCGCAGCGCGGCCTCGTTCCGCGCTAACTCTTTCAACTCCGAGACGCCGTTACGCAGGACGAGTCGATTGAATTTGCGTTTTACTCGCCGCTACTTGCTCTCAAATCGTGTCACGCCGTCCCACGATGGGGGCGGTGCTCAAAAAGCCTTCCATCCGGGCTCGTAGCGTTTTGGCGGGCTCATCGGCGGGGTAGCGCGCAGCAAAAGCGCGCAGCGCGTCCAGGGCCGTCGGCCAAGATTGTTTCCGATACTGATCGATCAAGGGTTGCCACGCTGCAATCAAATCAGCACACGCGCTGTCGTCACCGCTGCGTTCAGCCATTAACTCAAAAATTTCAATAGGCAATAGAGCGCCCTTGGGAATCACGATATCGATGGGCCGGAAATGAAAGTGCGACGCCGTTTTTGTGGCAATCGGCCCGCTGGCTAAAATTTGGGTCCCATAGACCTTGTTCAAACCCTCTAGCCGCGAACCCATATTCACCGTGTCGCCAATGGCGGTGTAATCCAATCGGTCGCTGGAGCCGACATTGCCGACCACGGCATCGCCCACGTGCACGCCAAGCCGTGTGTACCACTCGGGTTTCCCCAGGCCTTTCCAGCGCACATTTAATTCATTCGATGCCGCGCGGGCGGCTAGCGCGGCGCGGCAGGCCAAAACCTCGTGGTCGGGTTGGCGACTTGGCGCATTCCAAAAAGCAAACACCGCATCACCCACATATTTATCAACCGTCCCGCCGTTGGCAAAAACCGCCCGAACCACAACGTCAAAGTACTCTGACATTTGGGCCATTAATTCTTCGGCCGGCAGTTTCTCGGCCAACGTGGTGAAGTCTTTAACATCGGTGAACACCACACTGATCAGGCGTCGTTCACCACCCACCTCCATCCGCGTGCCCGAGCGCACCAAATCTTGCACCAGGCTTTTGGGCACAAACTTTGTGATTTGGCTCAATGCAGTTTTCATGCGCGTCATCGACTCGCTCAACTGCGAGATTTCAGCAATGCGGCTGGGCGCATTGTCGCTGAAGGTTAAATCGAACTGCGCAATGCGGTCGGTTTGCTGGGCCAGCTCGACCAGGGGCTGCGAGAATCGCCGGGCCACCAACAAAATGAGCGGAATTGATAGCGCCAAGATCCCCAACGATATCAGCAAACCATCGCGGCCAATCGATTGCAAAACGCCGGTGAAGTTCGACTCAGGCAATGCCAGCGCCATGTGCATGGGCGAAGTTCCCAGCGGCACAACGGCAGCAAGGTAGGGCACGCCTGCTACTCGTAAAGTCTGAATGCCAAAGGCGCCTTGGCGCTCAAACTCCGCGACCATGGCTTTGGCCACGGGATCGCTGAGTGTGCTCATATTCGGCAATGTCAGCGGCTGGTTCGGGTTCCACGGCCCAGGCCCGAATATTTTGTCGGGCTCTGGGTGTGCGACAACATCGCCTGCGCCATAAAAGAAGAAGAGCTGCTGATTGCTGTCCGCAGCCAGCCCACCCACCAGCGATGACATTTGGGACAAGGTGATATCGGCCGAGATAACGCCTGGTTTTGAGCCGCCCAATGTTTTAGCAACAGAAATGCCCGGCTGATTGCTGAAATCAAAAACGTAAGGCGCGGTTTCAACTAACTCGCCCGGCGTTTTTTTTGCACTTATAAACCACTCACGTCCACGCGGATCATACTCGCTTCGATTGACCTCTGTACGCGCCAGTTCGGCATGCGCGGCATCGAGAAAAACCCATGTTTCGCGGGTCCCCTTATCACGGCTTGTCGCCGGCGCCCGTACGATCCGATGAACGGCGAACGCCGCTGCTTGAGGGGCCATCACGGCCGCGGCCAAACCAGGGTCGATGCTTTTAAATGCGATCACCTCAAACAACTCGCCGGAGTCAAAGCCAACCCGAAAGCTCGACACATGCGAATAGCGCTCGAGAATTGTGGCAAAAGAATTCAGGTAACGGTCTGTCGCGCCTGCACCAAAATCTGGGTCGGCCGCCAGTGTTGAGATCACAAACCGCAAAGGCTCAAACAACCCCTGTTGTTGAACGGCAATTTCGGTTTGCAGGCTTTGGAACAACTGTTGGCCGGCGCCCATCGAGGCCTGCGAGCTTTTGCTATAACCTTGCCACATCACCGCACCAGCCACGGCCGAAATGAGGGGGACAAGCACAGCCAATAATGCCGCCAACAACGAGATCGTGCGACGCGGGCGCTGAGTCATTTTAAAATGTACGAGTGGATTGAAGTTTATTTATTGACGCGTTTAGACAAGTCAACCACGCGGTCGGTCAGATACTTGATCCAGTAGCGGATGAATTGGTCAGACCTGTCGATTTTATCGACCAGCTTGTCGCGACCAATCGTCATCACTTCGCAGTCGACTTTCGCAATGGCCGTCGCGGTACGTTTGGCGTCGGGTTGCATCAACGCCAGTTCGCCAAACATTTCGCCGCGTTTGACCGTTGTAAAAGTGACCATCTCGCCCTTTGCGTTGGCACCGACGATCTCCACTTCGCCTTGCAGCAAGACAAATGCGGCAAGGCCGGCTTCGCCGATCTCAAAGATCTTCACGCCTTTTGCGAACTTGAGACGGTCAAATGTTTTGTCGTTTAAATCCATGACGCATCATTTCTCAACGTGGCGTTTGAGGCAACCGGTGAGTTCTCTAAATTGCGAGATTAGGCGTCGGCGGCGGATGTTTTTCGAGGCTTAATCCATGCTGCGTACATGGCGGGCAGTACAATCAGGGTCAGAACCGTCGCCCCAGCCAAGCCGCCGATAATTGTGACAGCCATGGGCCCCCAGAAGTCGCTACGAGCAAGAGGAATCATGGCCAACATGGCGGCAAGCGCCGTCAGAATCACAGGGCGGGCGCGGTGGACCGTGGCATCAATAATCGCCGTCGTGGCGTCCATCCCAGAGCGAACGTTGCCGTCAATTTGTTCCACCAGAATCACCGAGTTACGCATGATCATTCCAGCCAGGGCGATGGCGCCCAACATGGCGACAAAACCAAACGGCTGTTGGAAAACCAGCAAAGCAATCGTCATGCCAATCAGACCCAGGGGCGCGGTCAGCACAACCAATGCCAACTTGCCAAAACTTTGCAGCTGAATCATCAGCACCGTCAGCATGATAAAAATCATCGTTGGCACAACTGCGGCAATAGATTGTTGAGATTTAGCACTTTCGGCCCCCGCCCCTGCCATTTCGATATGAATGCCCTCGGGCAACTGCACACGAATGGGCTCTAACGCCTGGTCGATCTCAGCCGAGACAACAGGAGACTGTGTGCCGTCGCCAATATCGGCGCGCACGGTCAGCATCAGTTCTCTATCGCGACGATACAGCACGGGATCCTCGAACCCAGGGCTTAACGTTGCCACTTGATCAAGCGTGAGAGACCGCGCCCCGCCATCGGGTGTGCTGACGGAAATATTGAGCGTCGAGATATTATCAAGATTGAGCCGCTCATTCGCCGCTGCTCGCGTCACCACTTGTATCAACTCGGTGCCGTCTAGCAGTTCTGCAACGGGCTGGCCCGACAGTATTGTATTGATCGGCTGGGCCAAATCTTCGGCGGTGAGCCCCAGGGCTTGCGCGCGCGCACGATCAATGTGCAGCGATATTTTCTTAGACTGCTCGTACCAGTCAAAATTGATGTCGCGCACATGGGGGCTGGCTCGAAAAACATCGCGAACCTTCCCGGCGACAGCGCGAATTGTTGCAGGATCACCACCTAACACACGAAACTGCACCGGGAAGCCCACCGGCGGGCCGTTCTCTAAGCGTGCAACGCGCCCGGTCACGTCGGTCCATTCTTCATCAAAGGCCTTTTGCAGGCGCGCGACCACGCGTTCGCGTGCGGCGACGCCGCGCGTCATCACAACGCCTTGGGCATAGGCCACATCGCGTTGCTCGGGGTTGATGGGCAAGTAAAACCGCGGGCCGCCAGCGCCAATGTAAATGGCCGTGTGCACAACGTCGGGGTCTTTGGCTAGTTTTTCTTCCAAGCGTTGCGCAGCAGCTTGGGTTGCGGCAATCGACGACCCGCCCGCCATGCGCAGATCAATGACCAACTCGGGCCGTGCAGAAGATGGAAAGAATTGCTGTTGCACCAATCCAAAGCCGCCAACAGAGACGACAAAAGTAATCACGGTCGCGAGTATCACGGTGCGATTGTGCGCTACTGTCCAGGCCACCACGGTGCGAAAGCGCTGATAGATCGGGCGTTGATATGGGTCGTGTGCTTGTGTGTGGCCAGCCGCGCGCTCAGGCAAAAGCGCATAGCCCAGAAAGGGCGTGAATATAACGGCCGTGACCCACGAGACGATCAATGCAATGCCGACCACCCAGAAAATGGCGTTGGTGTATTCACCTGCGCTCGATTTCGCAAAACCAACAGGAATAAAACCAGCCGCAGTAACCAGGGTGCCCGTCAGCATGGGAAATGCCGTGGATGAGTATGCGTAGCTAGCTGCGCGAACGCGGTCCCAACCTTCCTCCAACTTTACCGACATCATTTCCACGGCAATGATGGCATAATCCACTAAAAGCCCTAGCGCGATGATCAAGGCGCCCAACGAAATGCGATGCAGATCGATACCCAGGAGATTCATAATCACGAAGGTAATCGCCAGGACAAGCGGCACCGAGAGCGCCACCACAATGCCGGTCCGTAGCCCAAGGGAAACCAAGCTGACAGCCAAGACAATGGCCAGGGCCTCCGCCAACGAGCGCAAGAATTCGCCGATCGAATCTTCAACGACCTTGGGCTGATTAGCGACTTGGTCAATCTCGATGCCGGCGGGCAATGCGGCGCGAATGGCCTCAATTTTTTCATCTAACGCCTTCCCCAGCGTTAACACGTCGCCGCCATTGGCCATGGCCACCGCGAGGCCAATGACAGGCTTGCCGTTAAAGCGCATCAGAAATTGCGGCGGGTCTTCGGTGCCTCGCTTCACCTCAGCGATGTCGCTGAGTTTGAGCGTTTTGCCGCCAACGACAATCGGCAATGACGAGATGGCTTGCTCGCGCTCGAGGTTGCTGCTCTCGAGCCGCAGCACAACGCGTTCAGATGGCGTGTCGACCACGCCAAAGGGCACCACAGCGGTTTGCTTTCGTAGGCTGTCGATCAACTGCGAGGTTGAAATGCCCAAGGTGGCGATGCGTTGATGAGAAAACTCGACATAAATGCGTTGCTCTTGCGCGCCGATCAGGTTGACCTTGGCAATATCGCGCAGCCCCAAGAGTTTTTGGCGCGCGCCTTCAACGTATTGTTTTAATTCGGTGGGCGAGAAGCCATCAGACGAAAATGCATAGATGGTGCCAAAAGTGTCGCCAAAATCGTCATTGAAAAAAGGTCCGTGCACACCTTGGGGCAGGCGCCCCTTCATATCTGTGATGCGTTTGCGCGCCTGATACCAACCGTCAGCGACCGCAGCCTTGGGGGCGTCATCTCTTAAGTTGACGGTGATAATCGCAACGCCGGGCCGCGAAATGCTGGTGACGTGATCAAACCACGGCACCTCTTGCAGTGTCTTCTCTAATTCATCGGTGACTTGATCTTGGACCTCGCGGGCCGTGGCGCCTGGCCATTCGGCAGAAATTACCATGGCGCGCACAATGAACGAAGGATCTTCCGCCCGACCCAATTTTCCGAAAGCCTGAATGCCCGCAAGGGTCAACGCAATCATGGCGAACAGCACAAGTGTGCGATGTTTAAGCGCCCAAGCGGAGAGATTGAGTGAGGTCATGGTTGGCATACCCGAGGCGAAATCCGCCCGCCGTTTGATTCGTAACAATGGTTGAGATGGCGTTTCACCCTCTCTGGAGATTGGAGGGGGTAGACGGAGAGGGTGAGAGCCGTTTGTGAGAGTCGATGAATTACGAGGCTGCCGCCGCCGTCAGCGGGCGAACTTTTTGCCCCACATCAAGTTTGTGCACGCCGGCCGTCACCACCACGTCGCCCGTTTTCAATCCGCTGCCGATCAAGGCGGAAGCGTTGCGATAGCCGCTGACGGTCACCGGCATTGCGGTTAATTGGCCTGCGGCATCGACCGTCCACACGCTCGGTTGACCATTGTGCTCAAACACGGCTCTGAGAGGAATTTCGGCAATCGACGATTGCGCCTTTGAAGCCAACGTCAGTGTTGCGCTCATGCCAATTTGCAAACCGTCGGGCATTTCGTCGAGCGCAAATTTCACCGCATAGGTCCGTGTTGTCGGATCAGCGCTGGCAGCCACTTCGCGCACACGCGCAGGCAGCGACTCTCCGGGCTGTGACCAGATCGTCACGCGCACATCCGCGCGCTCAATGTCAGCCAACTTGGCTTCAGGAATGCTGACAACGACGTCCAGATCAGACGAGCGCGCAACAACAATGGCGGTTTGGCCTTGGGCCACCACTTGGCCGGGTTCGATGTTGGTGGCCGTGACGACACCGAAGTCGTCGGCAACGAGGGTCGAATACTCCAGTTGATTTTTTGCCAGCTTTACTTGGCTTTCAGTGTCCCGCAGGCGCGCGACAGCCGCATCGAGCGTATTGGTGCGTTTGTCGTAGACAGCTTGCGAAAACGCCGGACTGTTTTTGATGAGCGTGTAACGCTGTACATCGACACGGGCTTGTTCGGCCTCGGCGGCGGCGGCACGCATTTGTGCTTCAGCCGCTTTCACCCGCAGCCCTAAGTCATCCTGCTCGAGTGTTGCCAAAACTTTGCCCGGCGCAACGCTTTGCCCAATTTGCACATACCGCTTGGCCACCTTGCCGGCCACACGGAACCCAAGTTGGCTTTCGCGGCGCGGTTGGATGGTGCCGGGGTAGGTCGAGCTAATTGTGCCATTGCCCACGGTCACGGTTTCGGTTTTGACTGCGCGCACCAAGTTGGCGGGTGTGGCCGATTCAACGCCACAGCCCGATAGCGCAATGGCAGTGCACAACAACGCAAAGCCCACCAAAATCGGGCCCATCGATAACGTGGTAGCCGCCAAACGTTTGGACAGCGCGACTGGCGCTTGGGTGGTCGGTTGGCCTTCGGGGGCTTGGCGGGTGTCGGGGCTCATCACGGCGTCCTTGAACTGGTGCTCGAATTTAATGTAATTTAACTTACAAATTGAATGTAGCCCCCGTTACACAAACCGGCAATCGCGGATCATGAATACGAGCCATGCAGAATTTGAGGGTCGCTTTTTGGCCTTGCTCGGTGTCGAATTCAGTCGATGAAATCTAAGGTAAAACAACGGCTTAACGTCGATCAGCGCAAGCAAGCCATGTTGATGGCGGCACGCGAGTTGTTTTTGGCCAAAGGTTACGCGGCGACGAACCTAGATGAAGTGGTGGCCAAGTCAGGCGGCTCGCTGACCACGCTGTACCAAATCTTTGGCAACAAAGAGGGCCTATGGCGCGAGCTGGTGCTGACATACGGCACACGTGTGACGGCGCCGCTCGAAGACGAACATCTGAGTGACGGCCCACCCCGCACGGTGCTGCGCGATTTTGCCGAGCGGCTGCTGACGCTGCAGCTCAATCCCGACGTGGCCGGTGGCATTCGCATCATCATGGCGGAAGGCAAACAGTTTCCTGATTTGTCGCGCACAATTTATGCGGCCGGCCCCATGCGTGGCCGACGCATCGTTGCGCAATATCTTGCACGCGAAGTCGAGCACGGCACGCTTGATATCCCGGACCCAGCACTTGCCGCCGAAATGTTTTGCCAGATGGTCGAGGGCGATGTGCTGCTGTGGCTGGCCTGCGGCATTGGTCCCAGCTGGACGCAAGCCGATATCAAACGTCGCCTCGACCTCGCCGTTGAGATGTTTCTCAACACCTATGAGCGCAAGGCCGCTGTTTAGTTTGCGAATTCAATTTGATCGTACGCAATAACGCCATGGGCTTCGGCAAAGCCGCGGACCTTCGCACCCAGGCCAACAAATCGCACGCCTTCATAAACAAAAAGTGTTGGTGCTTCGTCGTGGTACCACGCCAAAATTTCACGGCGTAGCTTAACGGCCTCAACCGGATCGCGCGCTGCCAACGCCGCAGCAATTTTCGGCATAATCCGCTCGTCGCAATAAAACGGTTCGCGTCGCAAACACGAATGAATCCGTAACGGTCGGATGGCATCTATGTTGGGGTCGGATGGATATGTCATGCCAAACGCATCGGTCGGAAAAGTGCCGCGACTCAAGTATTGCAAATATTGCTGAATTGGCACCGAACGCACTTCGGCTGTAATGCCGATGACCGCCAAATCGGCTGCGACACGTTGATGAATCTCGGCATCTGCCCCGACTGCGCCGGCCGTGGACAGCACCGTCATTGTAAAGCCGTTCGGATAACCCGCGTCAGCCAAAAGTTTTTTTGCCGCCGCCGGGTCGTAAGGGAACGGTTTAATGTCTGTGTTATAGCCATACACCGCCGCAGTGGCTCCTTGGCTGCCCACCCGCGCAGCTCCATCCAACAGTGTGTCGACAATCAGTTGACGGTTGACCGCCATGGTCATCGCTTGACGCACGCGCTTGTCTTGCAATGGCCCCTCGACACGTTTGCCGTCACGTAACAACACAAAAGCCCAGCCCCACACTTGCGCGGTGGGAATGCGCATTGCTTGGCCGCCTTCGCTTTCGATGGATTTGACGGTTTCCGGGGCCAAGCCCAGCGCCACATCAATGCGCCCCGCCATCAGGGCCTGTGCGCGCGATGACGCTTCGGGGATGACCACAAGTTCTAAATCACGCACCTTCGGGCGCCGCCAAGATGTGTCGTTGGCAGTCAAAATGGCGCGGTTGGCTTGCCATTCGACCAGTTTATAAGGGCCCGTTCCGACGGGCGCTTTGCCAAACGCATCGCGGCCCAGGCGCGACCATTCCTGAGGTTCAACGACGGGGAGTGCTGCGGCCGAGCGTGGAAACTGTGCGTCGGGCTCAACCAATGTGATCTCGATGGTCAAGGGGTCGATGACACGAGCAGACTTCAATCGCGGTATTTCCCGCGTCAACCCCTCCAACGACGACTTGTCGCTGGCCAAATAATCCACTGCAACTTTGTAGGCTTCCGCGGTCAAGGGCGTGCCGTTGGAAAACACCACACCGTCGCGCAACGTAAAACGCCAGGTCACAGCATCCGTGCTGCTCCATTGTGTCGCCAGCCACGGCCTCAAGGTGCCGTCAAGATCAATGCGAGTGAGACCATCAAAGATGGCCGACGTCATGTAGATGGTCGGGATTTGCGCGGTGCGAAACGGATTGCCAAACGACAACGGCAGGCTGTCGATACCAATGCGAACTTTGCCAACTTTGATCGGCGTTTCTGCGGCGAAGGTCGGCGCGCTGATTGTCAGCGCACAAAGCAACGCAAAAACCACCCGCCTCATTTTGCGAGCTCCATCTCGCTGAACTGAAAGTGCGTCCCGTTGATGAGTTTGTAATTCTTCACGCGCGACGACACGCCGACAAAGGTTGGAGATTCATACATGAACAAAGCGGGCGCTTGGTCGTGATAATGCTTTGCCAGCTGATGGCGTAACGTCAACGCTTTGGCATCGTCAAACTCGGTCCGCGCTGCCACCATCACCGGCGTTATCGTGGCATCACAATACCAGGGCAACATGCGTTGGCACGAATGGGCCAAGACCGAGCGAGTCACATCAAGCGTGGGCCAGCTTTGCCAGTCCACCGGAAATGCGTCACCGGTAAATTCGGTCGCGCGCAGGGCGTTGTAGTACTGCACGGCCGGCATGGTGCGAATCTCCATCGTCACGCCAACCTCGCGCAGGTCGGCCTTCACTTGCTGGTAGATGGCCGAGTCATTGGCATCAATGCCGGTGGCCGCATCCATGACAAACGAAAAGCCGTTCGCGTAGCCCGCCTCGCTCAACAGCTTTTTGGCCGCCGCCGGATCGAAGGGGTAGGGCGCGACGCTGGCATCAAAACCGTTCACACCACGCGCGGCAGGTTGGCCGGTCATCACCGTGGCGCCGCCCAACAATGCATCAATAATGCGTTGGCGATTGACGGCCATATTCAAAGCGCGGCGCACACGCACATCTTGCAGCGGCCCCTTCTTGAACAAGATGAACGAAATGCCAAAGATTGCCGGGTCTACGCCTCTGATGCCCTGGTGACCCGCATCCTCCAGCACTTGCAGGTTATCGGGGCTGAGGCTCATGGCAATGTGCAACCGCCCCGCCAATATACCCGACGTGCGCGTCGATGCTTCGGGCACAGCAATGACTTCCAGGCCTTCAAGTTTCGTCGGACGCCACGCATTTTTTGCAGCATTCAGCTTCCACACATTTGGCGCCATCTCGGCCATTTGAAATGGCCCGGTACCGACGGGCTTGCGAGCAAACTCATCGCGACCGAGCGCGCGCCATGCTTTGGGCTCGCCCAGCATGAGCCCGGTCATATAGCGCGGCAGTTGCGGCGCTGGCTCGGTGGTTGTGATCTCAACCGTCATTGCGTCAATCGCCCGAGCGGCCTTCAAAATTCCGATCTCGCGCTTTAATCCTTCGCGGACGGCGTCGTCTGACGTGATGTAGGTGATGGCCGTTACCACGGCATCAGACGTGAAGGGCTCGCCATTGTGAAATCGTACGCCCTCGCGCAGCTTAAAGCGCCAGGTTAGCGCGTCGATCTTCTCCCATGACACAGCCAATGACGGCTGGATTTTTCCCGCATCATCAAAGCGGGTCAGCGCATCAAACATGGCGGCATTGGTCCACACTGTTGGTGGAAGGGATGTGCGATACGGGTTGGCCAGGGACGGCGGCAAAATATCAACGGCCAAGCGCAGCGGCTCGGCGTGGGCAGAAACGTTTGCAATCAGTAGGCTGATCGCAACCCGAAGCGAAGTTCTCATGTCGTCATCCTTAGTGAATCAAAGGCGATAGCGCTTGCCGCCACGTATCATGGTGTTTTGGTGATGCGATCAAAATTAATAAATCCGTGAACCTCTTCGAAGCCCTCAATGTTAGGCCGCAAGCCGGCAAATCGCGGGATCTCGTACAGAAATAGCGACGCATATTGCTCGCGGTAAAAACGCATTACTTGGTGGCGCAGCTCTAATCCTTTTGCATCGTCAAACTCGGCCATCGCTGCTTTGATGGTCGGTGTAATCGCTGCGTCGCAGTACCACGGTTTGCTCCAGAGACAAGAGTGCGTTTGCATCGGGCGAATGACATCAATCGTCGGCTCAGTGGCGTAAGTCAGGCCAAACGCATCGCCGTTCCAGCTTCCTTCGCTGACCGCTCGGATTAACTCGTTGACGGGGAATTGGCGAATTTCCATGACCACGCCAATCGCGGCTAAGTCTTGGGCAACCTTTTGATAGACCGCCCCGTCCGCAGGTCCCGAACCAATGACACCCTGCACCACGAACTTAAAGCCGTTCGGGTATCCAGCGTCCGCCAGTAATTTTTTCGCCGTCGCCGGATCAAATGGGATGGGCGGAATTTCTGGGTCGTAGCCATAGGCGTTGCTGGGTCCGGCTTGGGTTGCAGCAATCGTGACACCGCCCAACAGGCCCTCCACTAATGCGCGGCGATCAACGGCGAAGTTCAGGGCCTTGCGCACGCGCACGTCTTTCAGCGGCGTATTCTTGTTGTGATGAAAGTTGATCGCCCACACCGACGAGTTTCGCCAAGTCAGGCCCTTGCTTCCGCCTGCTTCGATCGTCGCCACATCGTCAGGCCCAAGGCTGAGCGCAATATCCATTTGGTTGGCGAGCACAGCTTGCACGCGCGAGGGCGCTTCGGGGGCCACCACCCAATTGAGCTTATCAACGCGTGGCGCACGCCAAGAGTTCTTGAAAGCCGACATTTTCCATCCCGCGATGTCGGGCTTGTCGAGCTTAAAGGGGCCCGTGCCCACGGGCTGTTGGGCAAAACCCTCCGGCCCCAACGCTGTCCACAGTTTGGGCTCGACCATATAAAGTAGCGGCAGCGCACGAGGCAGATAAGGTGTGGGCGTGTCGGTGATCAACTCGACCGTCAAATCATCGAGCTTGCGTGCGGTTTTGATAAAACCCAATTCGCGGGCAACGACCTCGCGCACGGACGCGGGCGATTGAAAAAAGTTCACCACATTCACCACGGCATCGGCGGTCAATGGCTCGCCATTAGAAAAACGCACGCCCGGCCGCAGTTTGATGCGCCAGGTTAGCGAATCGACGTTCTCCCAGCTCACCGCCAGCCACGGGTTGACGCGACCATGAACATCAACGCGAGTCAGACCATCAAACAGACTCGACCAGGTCAAAACGTGAGGCACACCCGTATTGCGAAACGGATTACCAACTGAAGGGGGCATTGTCGTTGTGCCTACACGCAAAACTGAGTCGGCAGCAAACGATGGACCGGCCGCCAGCGGCGCAGCAATGCTCGCAAGCCCGAAAGCGGCGATGGCGATCTTGGCTATCGAATGAAACATTTCCAGTCTTTGCACAATTCAGCAGCTTTATGCATCAAACGCATCATTTCGCACTGCACATTAAGCCAATCTATAACCAATGCGGCCCGTGTCTCTTTTGCCACAGGTCGCAAGGTTTTATCCATTCACTCTATATTTCATGTTGAGCGCCCACGCCCTTCACGATAACTCTTAAGCGTGGGGATGGGGTACAACCTGTTGTGCTTCCACGGGAATTCTAAAAGTTTTATCTCTCAAGGAGATCTCGACATGATCTGCAAGTCTCGTCTTGCTGCGGGTTCGGCTGCAATTGCGCTTTCGTTTGTGATGGCCGCACCAGTGATGGCCCAGCCGGTTCTGGAAGAAATCGTCGTTACCGCGCGTAAGCGCGAGGAAAACTTACGCGAAATTCCTCTGGCGATTACCGCCTTCTCGTCCAAAGACATCGAGAAGAAAGGCTTCAAGGGCCTCGAAGACATTGCCTTCGCTTCACCCGGCGTTCAGTACTCAAATCAAGCAGCGCAAATTCCAGGCCGTTATAACTCGGCCATTCGTTTCCGCGGCATGTACGTCAATTCTGAATCGCCCTCGTTGCAGTTGGGTTCGCTGTTCATCGACGGCATCTATGTTCTTGGCGGTACGCAATCCATTCCCGTCAGCGATTTGGAACGCATCGAAGTCATCAAAGGCCCACAGTCAGCTTACTTCGGCCGTAATACATTCGGCGGCGCCATCAACTACATCACCAAAACGCCATCGACGACCGAGTACAAAGGCAAGATCAGCGCCTCGGGCGCGACATACAACGAATTCGATATTTCTGCTGACCACGAAGGTCCGCTGGTGGATGGCAAATTAGCCTACCGCGTTGGGACACGTCTTTATTCGAAGGGTGCAATGTTTACCGCTTCTGATGGCGGTTCGCTTGGCGAGGAGTCGAGCAAAGCCATCAACGGCACACTGTATGCGACACCCTCAGATAATCTGAGCATCAAAGTCCGCGCTTACTACAACAGCGACAGCGACGGCGCACCAGCGGGCGGCGAAATCTCAGGCGTGCGTAACGACACGTGCACCGGCAAGACGGTTAAAACCCAGGATCCGGCCGCACTGACCGCTTCACCACGCCAATACATTTGCGGCCAAATCCCCAAACAGGGTGTGGCCCTTTCAACGCTTGGCACGACTAAAGTTATCGATAGCAACACCAGCTTGTTTCCGGCGCAAGCAGCGCTCATTGGCAACGGTAACTTGCTCATCAATCAGTTTGTGACCGGCGCCAACCGGCCCGAAGTGAATGTGCCGACAGTTGATCACATGGGTCTCGAGCGCAGAATCTTCCGCCTCTCGGGTCTCGTTGATTACGACTTTGCCGAGGGCTACAACGCCACGCTGCAAGGCGGATACAACCGCCTTCGCGCCAGCTGGATTCGTGACTTCGGCTTGTCACCCATCGAGAATTGGTACTCACGCGATCCGCAAGACGCGACCGATAAAAGCATCGAATTGCGCATCACATCTCCGCAAGACCAACGTCTGAAGTGGCTTGCCGGCGGTAACTATTACAAACAAGTCTTTATCTCAGCGGGTGCCGGTGGCGACGCAGTGTCCTTGTGCACCACCATCTCGCTGCCGCCAGCAGCCGGACAGCGTTGCCCACCCATTGCGTTTATCAGCACCAACAACCTTTTCCAAAATACCGACCGCATCGCTGCTTGGGGCGTCTTTGGTTCGTTGACCTATGACATTACCGATACGCTGACTGCTAACCTCGAAGGTCGTTATCAGAACAACAAATCAACGACTGCGACTTTGACGCCTGCTCCGTTGTCAAAGGTTGATAAAAACTTCCTCCCCCGCGCAATTTTGCGTTGGCAGCCAACCGATGAAACCAACGTCTACGCCAGCTATTCGAAGGGTGTCATTCAAGGTGCGCCAAACGCACAAATTGCCGGCGCAACAGCAAACGAATTGCGGCAGTATACCGCACAGCTTCCGACCGCTGCAGCCACTCTCCCGCCCGAAATTCTCGATATGTTCGAGTTGGGCTGGAAGCAGTCTTTGATGGATAATCGCGCTAACTTCAGCCTCGCCACTTATTACGGTAAGTGGAAAGGGCAAAAAGGCCGCGGCTTGGCCTTGGTGCAAGAAGACTGCGGCAGCCCCAGCCATGGATTTAACGGCGGCTGCACGACCGGTAGCCCCCTTGGGCTTGGCACGGCTGGTCAGCCAGCACGTAACCTTGATGGCTCAGCATTCCTGAACTCACGCAACGTCAACGTGGCAGGAACGTCGAAACTGTGGGGCCTCGAGTTTGAAGGTAACGCAGCAGTCACCGAACATTGGGATGTGCACGGAAACCTGACCTACGCACGCTCCAAGTACACTGACTACTTGTTCAACTTCTTCTCGTTCAACACCGGCTTCTCGCAGATGAAGGGCAACCAAAACCCGCGCTTCCCGAAATGGAGCGGCACGATCAACTCTGGCTACACGGCTGAGTTGACGCAAAGCTGGGATTGGTTCGTGAACGGCGACCTGATCTATTTCGGCAAGACGTTCTCTGACGAAAGCAATCTGGCCTGGTGCGACGGCTATTGGCTGACAAACGCTCGCGCGGGTGTCGAGAAAGATAGCTTCCGCCTCGAACTGTTCGTCAAAAACGTGTTTAACGACAAAAATTGGACGGCTTGCAATCGTTGGACTTCATTCGATGAAGCGCCCAGCCTTGCTTTGTTGACCCGCGCTCAAGGTATTGCGGTCAGCCCGCAGAACAAGCGCCAGTTCGGTCTGCGTACCTCGATCGATTTCTAGTCAAACCGATCTGATAATTGAGACCAGCGGGCCCCGGTTTATTCCGGGGCCCGTTTCATTTTGGGCTGGACGGTGAATTGGTAGTTTTATTTTCTGTAGAATGACGAATAAAATCGAAAATATACCCTCTAAACCGCGCAAGCCCATGGTTTCCATGCCACAGTCTATCCAATTCATGGATAAGGGTCGTAATTTCAGTTGAGCCCTGGTCAGGTTCCCGTTACGTGTTTGACTGACGTTTGCGCAAGGGGTTGCGCTAAAATCATTTTTTCTTGTTGGAGGGGTCCATGATCACCAAATCTCGTCTCGCCCTGTCGGTTGGCATCGCCGCACTATCGGTCAGCTTTGCAGCACCGTCTTGGAGCCAGGTCGCTCTGGAAGAAATTGTTGTCACGGCGCGCAAACGCGAAGAGTCGTTGCAACAAATTCCAGTCGCAATCTCAGCATTCACAGCCGATCAGATTTCACGCGCAGGTATTACGAAGCTTGAAGACTTAACGCTCAAGGTTGCCGGCGTGCAGTTCCACGGCATGGGCCTTGCCATTCCCGGTCGCGTTAACTCCTCCATTCGTTTCCGCGGCATGGACGTGAACAGCCAGGTGCCGACGTTCCAGTTGGGCACGCTGTTTGTCGACGGCATTTATGTGTTAGGCGGCACGCACTCCATTCCGCTCGATGACGTCGAGCGTGTTGAAGTGGTCAAAGGCCCCCAATCAGCCTACTTCGGCCGGAACACCTTCGGCGGTGCCATCAACTATATTATGAAAACACCCTCGACGACCGAGTACACGGGCGACGTCAACGCATCGGCTGCAACCTATAACGACTTTGATATCGCGGCTGCTTTTGATGGCCCGCTTGTCCAAGATAAACTTGGCTTTCGTGTCGGCGGCCGGTTGTATAGCAAGGGCGCTATGTTCACGGCCTCAGATGGTGGTGGGCTCGGCAAAGAAAGTTCAAAAAGCATTCAGGGCACACTGTATGCAACGCCCAACGAAAATCTCTCAATCAAACTGCGCGCATTCTATGATCGCGATTCCGACGGCGCGCCGGCGGGCGGCGCAATTCCCGGCCGCTTGAACGATACCTGCACCGGTCAAGTATTGACCACGAAGGTCGGCCAAACCATTCGCCCTGTTCGCTTTCCATGCGGCAAAGTTCCCGAGCAAGGCGTTGCGATTTCGGCGCTCGGAAACACCAAAATCATCGACAGCAACACCTCTGCACGCTCTGTTCAGGGCTTCCTGAATACCGGCGACCCTGACTGGTTGCTGAAAAACATCATTCAGCGTGCTCAACCTGCCGCGCTCGCGGGCAAGGTGCCAACACTCGACGGCATTGGCCTTGAGCGTAACATTTCGCGCTTCTCTGGTGCCGTGAACTATGAATTCGCCAATGACATCGTTGGTACCGTCCAGGGCGGGTTCAACAAGCAAGCTGCCACATGGGCGCGTGACTTTGCATTCACCGCACTCGACAACGGGTACTCGCGTGATCCTCAGTACATTAAAGACCACTCGTTCGAAGCGCGCCTCGCTTCCGGCCAGAATCAAAAATTCAAATGGTTGGTCGGCGGCAATTACTATGTCCAAGACCTTATTACCGCTGCAACAGGCGGTGACGCCGCGTTTGCTTGCGTCGATAGCGTTCCAGGCCTTGTCATCGGCGCGTGCGCACCAGGCCGTGTGCTCGTGTTCGGAAATACGCTGGGGAACACCGACCACGTGAGAACACTTGGTGGTTTTGCCGGCGTGACTTACGACTTCACGGACGAACTCAGCTTGAACTTGGAAGGCCGCTATCAGAAAGACGAATTTACACGCGGCGTCACGATCAAGACCAAAGCCATCTATAAAAACTTCTTGCCGCGCGTGATCTTGCAGTACAAGCCGAGCAGCGAAACAAATATCTACGCGAGCTTTGCCAAAGGCGTGATCCCGGGTGAAATCAATCAGCCTGTGATTGACAGCCAATCAGATGCCCGTGTTGCGGCTCAATTTACAGCTGCTGGGGTGTTGCCCTTCCTGCCGGCGGAGTTGCTCGACAGCTATGAGTTGGGTTGGAAACAACAACTGTTCGACAATCGCTTGTCGATCAATACCGCTGCTTACTACGGTGAATGGACAAACAAAAAGAGCCGCATTGTAGTTCCGGCCAACTTTACATGCGGAAGCTCGCTTGCGCCGGTTGGCAATCCTGGCTGTAACGTCGCGACCGGCGGTGCAGTTGCGGGTCAACCCGCCCGCAATCCCGATGGTTCGCCGTTCTTGCAGAACACGAACGTCGTTGTTTCAGGTGACTCCAAAATTTGGGGCTTCGAGCTTGAAACCAACGCGGCGGTTGCCGAAGGTTGGACGGCTGGCGGTACCTTGGATTTCGCAGGCAACAAGTTCACCAACTTTACTGCGAACTTCATTACGGGCTACGCGAACTTCAACAACGTGAAGGGCAATGCGCACGCCCGTTTCCCGAAATGGTCTGGCTCGCTCAATACCGCTTATACGGCCAGCTTGACGAATACATGGGATTGGTTCGTTCGTGGCGACGCAACCTACTTCGGCAAAACCTTTGTTGACGTCGACAACTTGGCCTACTGCGACTCTTACTGGCTTGCCAATGCCCGCGCTGGCGTTGAGAAAGAGGGCATTCGCGTCGAGATGTTTGTCAAAAACGTCTTCAACGATGATAGCTGGGCAGCTTGCTCACGTTTCTCCGAATTTGATTTGCCCAACGATGGTGCCACATCGACGCTTTACCAAAGCATCATTGTTGCTCCGCAGAACAAGCGCCAGTTTGGAATCAAGACAGCCATTAAGTTCTAAACTCTGCGATCACTTTTGTAGCTCAAAAACCCCGGCCCCAAAGGCCGGGGTTTTTCTTTGCCTCGACCGCAGGTTCGCATTAGGTTTGCCGCCTCAATTGGAAAACACCATGAAAAAGAACACGAAGCTTATTCACGCGGGCCAAAATAAAAAAAGAAACTCGGGCATTGTGAACACACCCGTGTACCACGCATCCACCGTCGTGTTTGACAACATGGCGCATATGATGGATGCGCAAGAGCGCAACATTAAGAAGCGCGAGAAGAATTTATTTTACGGGCGACGCGGCACACCGACGCACTGGACATTGCAAGAGGCAATCTCCGAGCTGGAAGGCGCTGCTGATACTTTCCTCACGCCATCGGGTCTCAGCGCCTGCACCATGGCAATCTTGGGCTGTGTGAAAGCGGGCCAGCACATTCTGGTCACCGATTCTGTGTACGAACCCACCCGCAATTTTTGCGACGGCTTTCTCAGCGGTTTTGGTGTCGAGACGACGTATTTCGATCCCCTCATCGGCGCGGGCATTGGCGCACTCATCAAACCAAACACCGCGGCGGTGTTTTGTGAATCGCCGGGGTCGCACACATTTGAAGTCCAAGACCTTCCGGCTATCGCGATGGCTGTCCACGCGCACAACACCGCAAGCCGCCATATTATGATTTTGAACGACAACACCTGGGCCAGCCCCTTGTATTGCCAACCGCTTGCACTGGGTTGCGATGTCTCCATTCAAGCAGCCACCAAATACATTGTGGGCCACTCTGATGCCATGATTGGCACCATCGCCGTCAATGAGGCGGCCCTGCCCGGTGTCGCCAAGGCGATGTCGGCCATTGGTTTGACCTTAGGCCCCGACGAAGCTTATTTGGGCACCCGTGGTTTGCGCACGCTGTCAGTGCGCCTCAAGCAGCATCACGAGAACGCCCTGATTGTGGCGCGGTGGTTAGAGCAGCGTCCCGAGGTCAAGCGCGTGCTTTTTCCGGCCCTGCCCAGCGACCCTGGCTACGATCTTTGGAAGCGCGATTTCTCAGGCGCCTCCGGCCTTATGGGCTTGGTGTTCCACCGCACCTCCTACGAGGCCATTACGGCCATGATTGATGGCATGGAACTGTTCCCACTCGGCTTTTCGTGGGGCGGATTTGAAAGCTTGATTGCGCCGTCGAACCCCAGCCGGTCTGTGGCCCGCACCGCACAACCCTGGACCGAACCAGCGCCGGGTTTGCGCTTGCACATTGGGCTCGAGGACCCCGAAGACCTGATCGACGACCTTGAAAAGGGTCTCGCCCGGTTTTCCAAAGCGCTTGGTTAGGTCTTCCAAGCCTCGGTTTCACGTGCTTTTAGTGGGTCATCTTCGTAGTATCGGCGCGACAATAAGAGCTGGCACCGGCGTCTGGGTGGCGTCATATCAGCTCTTCGGAAAGGACGCGTGAGATGAATCTTCAGCCCAACCTAAACCGCGGCGAACAGCCCGCGGAGGGTCAGCAATCGGTCGTTGTGCGTTTTGCCGGCGATTCAGGTGACGGCGTTCAACTTCTGGGTTCGCAGTTTTCGCAAGAGACTGCACTGGCCGGAAACTCATTGGCCACCTTTCCCGACTTCCCAGCGGAAATTCGCGCGCCCACCGGCACCACCTATGGTGTGTCGGCGTTCCAAATCAATTTCGGGTCCCGCGTCATCAAGACCGCGGGCGATCAACCCGATGTGCTGGTGGTGTTCAACCCGGCGGCACTGAAAGTGAACCACAAGCAATTGCGGCGCGGCGGCATTGTGATTCTTGATTCAGGCGCCTTCAAAGAAAAAGAAATCAAACGAGCAGAATGGGATTCGGACCCGCGGACCAACGGCGTTCTATCCGATTTTCGCGTCATCGAAATCGACATCTCCAAACAAGCGCTTGAATGCGCCAAACCCTTTGGCGTGTCGCAGAAAGAGGCGCTGCGCACAAAAAATATATGGATGCTCGGCTTGGTGTCGTGGATGTACGACCACGACATTCAACCCATTATCGACAGCTTGAACAAAAAGTTTGGCGCCGACGACCCTGTGGGTCTGGCCAACGTCGCGGCCCTTAAAGCGGGTCACGCTTATGGCGAAATTCACGAAGTGTCGGGTGAACTGAGCCCACGCACATTCCCCGCCGTCAAGCACGAGCCGGGCACGTATCGTCTCATCTCAGGCGCGGAAGCTTTGGCGTGGGGCTTGTTGGCTGGCGCAAAACTAGCAGATCTTGAAGCTGTGCTGGCTTCTTATCCCATTACGCCGTCCTCGCCGATTCTGCATATTCTCGCGCGACTTCGCCAATTCGGCATTACGACATTCCAAGCCGAAGATGAAATCGCTGCCTGCTGTGCCGCCCTTGGCGCATCGTTTGCCGGCAAGCTTGGCATTACGGCCTCGTCCGGACCGGGCATCGCGCTTAAAACCGAAGCCATCGGGCTTGGCATCTCCACCGAACTGCCGCTGGTGATTGTCAATACACAGCGCGCGGGCCCCTCGACAGGCATGCCCACCAAAACCGAGCAGTCGGATTTGTATCTGGCTGTGTGGGGTCGCAATGCTGATGCGCCGATCCCCGTCGTTGCTTCACGTTCTCCGGGTGATTGCTTTGATGTCGCGATTGAGGCGGTGAGGCTTGCGACCAAATACATGACGCCGGTGATGATTTTGTCAGACGGCTATATCGCCAATGCCGCCGAACCTTGGCGCATTCCCAGCATGGCCGACTACGCACCATTTAAAGTCAACTTCCGCACCGAGCCCGAGGGCTACAACGTTTTTATGCGTGACGCCAAAACACTGGCCCGCCCGTGGGTGAAGCCCGGCACGCCGGGCATGATGCATCGTATCGGCGGCATCGAGAAAGATTCGCTGACCGGCAACATCAGCTACGCCGACAGCAATCACCAGAAGATGACAGATACACGCGCGGCGAAAATCAACAACATCGCCGATGATATTCCGGCCCAAGTTCCCGAGATCGGCAACGCAAAGGGCAAATTGGCAGTCGTCGGTTGGGGCTCGACCTACGGGCCCATCAATCGCGCGGTGGCCAATATGCGGGACCAAGGTTTGGACGTCGCACATATCCATGTTCGCCACATCTGGCCCTTGCCGCGCAATCTCGAAGCGCTATTGAAAAGTTATGACAAGGTGATCGTGGCGGAAATGAACAACGGCCAAATGCTAACCTTGCTTAAAAGCCAGTATTTGCTCGATGCCAAAGGGTTGCTCAAAGTCTCGGGCCAGCCGTTGAAAATCGAAGAAGTTGAACGCGCCATTCGCGACCAATTGGGCGCGTAAGGACACAGCACCATGAATATTCAAACACCCCCCGATAAACTGACGGCCAAAGATTTCGCCACCGATCAAGAAGTGCGTTGGTGCCCTGGTTGTGGCGACTACGCCATTCTCAAAGCTGTGCAGGTGTCGCTGGCCAACATGGGCGCAAAGCCTGAGAACACCGTCTTTGTTTCCGGCATTGGCTGCTCGTCGCGCTTTCCCTATTACATGGCAACGTACGGCTTTCACACCATCCACGGCCGCGCGCCTGCCGTAGCCACGGGCGTAAAGCTTGCGAACCCAGAGCTGGATGTGTGGTTGGTCACTGGCGACGGCGACGCACTGTCCATCGGCGGCAATCACCTTTACCACATTTTGCGCCGCAACGTTGATGTGAACATCCTTTTGTTCAACAATGAAATCTACGGTCTGACAAAAGGCCAATACTCGCCGACGTCACGCATTGGTCAGAAATCGCCGTCCTCGCCCACGGGTTCGGTCGATAGCCCCGTCAATCCCTGCCAATTCGCACTGGGCTCAAATGCGCGGTTCGTGGCGCGCGGCATCGATATTCAAGCCAAAGAACTGGGCGAGTTATTTGGGCGCGCCAAGGGCCACGTCGGCGCATCGTTCATCGAGATTATTCAAAACTGCATTGTCTATAACGACGGTGCGTTTTCTGATTTTGCCGAAAAGGCCGTGGCTGCGGAAAGTCAAGTCCATGTGAAGCATGGCCAACCCATCGTTTGGGGCAAAGCCAAAGACAAGGGCTTGCGGCTCAACACCAAAACACTTTCGCTGGAAGCCGCGATCATCGGCCAGAACGGCGTCACCATCGACGACATTTTGGTGCATGACGAAAAAAATCGCGTGTTGGCCACATTGCTTTCAGGTTTGCGCCCGCCCGACTTTCCCGAGGTACTGGGTGTGATTTACTGTGACCCTGCGCCGTCGTACGAGCTTCAAGTTAAAGCGCAAGATGATGCGGCTCGCGCCAAAGGCCCGGCTGATCTTGATAAGCTCATGCGCGCCGGAAAAACTTGGGTTGTAAATTAGTCATGAAACGGCGTTCATTTTTAAAGGCCGCCAGCGTTGGCGGCGCATCGGTTGTTGCCGCACCTGCCATCAGTCAGGGCTTGATCGAATGGCGCATGGTCACCAGTTGGCCCAAGGGATTGCCGGGCTTAGGCATGGGGGCTGAGCGACTGGCCGCCAACATTACGGCCATGAGCAATGGTCGGCTGACCATCAAACCCTATGCGGCGGGGGAATTGGTTCCAGCTTTGGGTTGCTTTGATGCTGTCGCCAGCGGCACGGCGCAAATGAGCCACGATGCCGCTTATTATCACACTGGCAAGTCGGAAGGCTGCGCGTTCTTCACCGCTTTTCCGTTTGGGTTTACCGCCAGCGAGCTGGAAGGCTGGGTCAAATACGGGAACGGCCAACAGTTGTGGGACGAGCTATATCAGCCCTTCGGCATCCGCGCTTTTATGGCGGGCAATTCCGGCACCCAAATGCTGGGTTGGTTCAAAAAAGAAATCCGTAGTGTTGCCGATTTGAATGGCCTGAAATTCCGAGCGCCCGGCAACCAGGGCCGCGTATTGCAAAAACTCGGTGTCACGCCTGTCACATTACCCGGCGGCGAGATTTTCCCAGCACTTCAATCGGGCGCCATCGATGGTGCGGAATGGATTGGGCCGTACAACGATCTCGCATTGGGATTCTATCAAGTCTGCAAATACTACTATTCCCACGGCTATCACGAGCCGGGCGCAGGCTTGCAGCTCATGATCAACGAACAGGCCTGGCAAACACTGCCCAAAGACTTGCAAGAAATCGTCAAGGTTGCCGCTGAAGCCTCGAACCGCGATATGCTGGCGGAATACATGGCGCGTTCGGGCCCGGCGTTGCGCACGTTAGTTCAACAGCATGGCGTGATTGTGCGCGGCCTGCCTGAAGACGTGCTGATGGCATGTGGCGAAAAATCCAACGAAGTGCTCAACGAAATTTATGCGGGCGACACCTCGCCCAATCGCATTGTCAAACGCATCGTCGAAGATTTTCTGAAGTTCCGCGAGGACGTGATCCCCTGGACGCGCATTGGCGAACAGGCGTTCTTGAATGCGCGCCGCTTACCGTTTGAGTTCAAATTGAAAGCTTAACGGGGAACAAGGTTCTCGAAGGAGTCCATATAGGGCTTGTTTCTATCGGCGCTGGGCGGGCTGAGCAGGTCACTGAAATCATCACTGACCGGTGAGCCCAATGAGGCGGGCTGGCCGGCTGATGGCGTCCAAATCTCTTGTGCCATGGGCTCGTTTGAAAATAACTGGCTTGGCAGCCATGTCGCGATTTCAGGGAACACCCAGAGCGCACAAAGACCCACAATCTGCAACACGACGAACGGCACGACGCCGCGATAGATGTCGGCAGTTTTCACGATGGCGGTGGCCACGCCACGCAAATAGAACAACGCAAATCCAAACGGCGGCGTGAGAAAGCTGGTCTGCAAGTTCACGCCCATCATCACGCCCAACCATAACGGATCAGCCCCCAGCTTAATGAGCACGGGCGCTGAGATGGGCACGACGATAAAGATGATTTCGAACGTGTCGAGGAAGAACCCCAACAAAAAAATCACGAGCATCACAACGAACACTGCGCCGATCACACCACCCGGCATCGAGGCCAGCGAGTCGTAGACCAAGTTCTCGCCGCCCAACCCTCGGAACACCAAGCTAAACACGCTGGCGCCAAGCAGAATCACGAACACCATAGAGCTGATGTTCATGGTGGTGCGCATCACAGCGTTGAGAATGTCGAGGTTAAGTTCTCGCTTGAACGCGGCCAACACCATGGCGCCGGCGGCCCCGACCGATGCCGATTCCGTGGGCGTGGCAATGCCTGCCAAAATGGAACCCAACACGGCCAGAATCAGCAGCAACGGCGGGGCAAGTGCGCCAAGCACGCGTTTGCTCAAGCCCGCGCGTTGTTCCGGCGTCATTTGCAGGGGCGGGCACGATGCGGGGTCGGTCACCGACTTAATGAACATCCACAGCAGATACAACGTCACCAGTCCCAAGCCCGGCAGCATAGCCCCGGCAAACAATTGCCCGACCGAGATGGGCTCGGGAGACATATTGCCCAGCGCCAGTTGAGCGGTTTGGTTGGCCCCTTGCAGAATGTCGCCGATAAAAATCAGCACTGTTGAGGGTGGGATGATCTGGCCCAAAGTGCCTGCCGCACAAATGGTGCCCGTCGCCAGCTTGGGGTCGTAGCCTGCGCGCATCATGGCCGGCAGCGACAGCAAGCCCATGGTTACGACTGTCGCGCCGACAATACCCGTTGAAGCGGCAAGTAATGCACCAACCAGGATTACCGAGTAGCCCAAGCCACCGCGCAATGTGCCAAACAACTCGCCCATGGTGGTCAGCAAAGCCTCGGCGATTTTCGATCGCTCCAGCATCACGCCCATAAACACAAACAGCGGCACGGCCACCAACGTCTCGTTAATCATGGTGCCGAAGTAACGCGAGGTCAGCGCCGATAAGATCGCTGGGTCAAACACACCCAGGCCCAAGCCAATGGCGGCAAACATCAGCCCCACACCGGCCAACGTAAAGGCCACGGGGTAGCCGATCATCACCGCCAGTATGGTGGCGGCAAACATTGCAACAGACAGAACTTCGCCGATCAGAACCGGGTTCATGAGTTGCTCACGATCTCACTGCTGATCTCGTGGCCAGCCAGAAATGCGATGCGGCGTATCAGCAACGCCAAGCCTTGCACAAAGACCAGCAGGCAAAAGGCCCAGAGCGATGATTTCAGCAGATAAAGCGCGGGCATGCCGTTGGCCGTGCTCGACGGTTCACCAATGGCCCAAGATGAAATTATGAATGGCGCGGAGACATAGGCCACCAGCGCCAACCACGGAAACAAGAAAAATAAAGTGCCGAAGATGTCCAGCCACGCTTTGCGCCGAGCGCTCATCTGGCCGTAAAAGATGTCAACGTTCACGTGCCCACGATGCAGAAACGTATACCCAGCGCCGAGCAGGAAAACCACGGCGTGCTGCCACACATAAAGTTCCTGTAGCCACGGAAATCCAACGTTCAACCCATAGCGCAGCACGACCACGGCAAAGCAGGTTAACACGCACGATAGTGTCAACCAGGCAACCACCCGGCCCACCCATTCGTTGAATGTATCAACACCGTGAACGAAACGTCTCAGTATTCCCACGCCCAATTCCCCCGATCTCAGCCCTATCATTTATCCCTTCGTATGGCTGTGGTCCAAGCAGAAAGCGATGATTTTACAAGGTGCGGAGGCGCTTTTTCGGCTATAGTCTGCCTCGCCTTAACAGCCAGTGATTCGAACATCGCACACGCCCATGGGCCTTTTACCGCTCGACGAAGCCTCTATCGAAATTGTCACCTACCCCAAGGGCAAAGTGTTGTTCCGCCAGGGTGAGCGGGCGTCGGCTGCGTATATCGTCAATTCAGGCGCGGTCGGCATTTACCGCGAGAATGGTGATCGCAAAATCCCGCTTGCCACAGTTCGCAAGGGCGAGCTGTTTGGCGAAATGGCGGTGATTGATAATACCACGCGCATGGCCACAGCCTTTACGGTCGAAGAGTCCACCCTGATGATGATCTCGGTGGACGTGATGATGGACAAAATGCGCAAAGCAGACCCGTTCGTCAAAGCGCTGATCCATATGCTGATCAACAACCTGCGCAGCGTGCACGATTCGTACTCGCCCAAACCTCGTAGCCTGATCGACTCGGTCACCAGCTTGCAGCGCCAAAGTGAATTGGTCGCCCGCTTTATGCTCAGCAAAGTAGCGCCAGAGCTGCGCGCTGAATTGGATGCAAAGCTCGCCGCGCTTGATGACGTGGTTAAAGACTTGCGCCGGATTGCTATGACGCATCGTGCTGAAGATCGTCGTAGCGACGCCATCCCGAACGAAGCAGATCTGCCGCAAACGTGAGCGCCTAATAGAATGGTTTACACACCGTCATCAACAGAACTTGCGACGTTCAATCGTGATGGTGTGGTGTGCCTGCGTGGCGTCATCACGCCGGCACTCACCGATATCTTAGCCAAGGGCATCGACGAGTGCCTCGCACGCCCCGGCCCGAAAGGTCGCAATTTCAATACCGATGGTTCGCCCGGGCGCTTTGCGGGCGACGTGTTTATGTGGACTTTCAATGATCACATTCGCCAGTTTGTCCGCGAATGTCCGCTGGGCGACATCGCTGCGGCTTATATGAGCTCGGCGCGCGCCATGCTGATGCTTGATCAAATGTTTGTGAAAGAACCGAACACGCCCTCGAAATCGCCGTGGCATCAAGATCAGACCTACATGTATGCCGATGGCGAACAGCTATGTTCGTTTTGGGTCGCGGTTGATCCGGTCACGCGCGAGTCGGGCGCGGTCGAGTGGGTCAAAACCTCGCACGCCTCTGGAACGCTCTATAAAGCCACGGGATTTGACCCCAACATCACCTACGAGACCGATGATTATGCCGACTTGCCGGACATCGAAGGTCACCGACAGAGTTACGACATCGTGTCGTTTGAAACTCAGCCTGGTGATGTGATTCTCAACCACCTGCGTACGGTCCATGCCGCGCCGGGGAATCACACAACACGTCGTCGTCGCGCCATTGCGTTTCGATATGCGGGCGATGATGCGCGCTATGTTGTGCGTAAAAAAGGCTCACGACCAATCCGCGAGCCGGGCCTTCAACCGGGAGATCCCTTGGCGTGCGATATTTTTCCGGTTGTTTATCCCCGAAGCCAGATGGCCGTCCCCGCATAGCGTTCGGGCATGGCTATAATGACGTGTAGCTTGGCGTCACGGCCCAGCCGTAGCCCACTTCTCGCAAGGGTGTGCCGGCAAAATCGCGCGTGATTTCGCCGGTCTCTTGTCCGCCAAGTGTGTCGTAAAAACCGCGCGCTGGGTTGTCGGCCAGAACCCACACAAACAAGCCCTTCAATTGGCGCTCGGCCAAGCGGTTTGACAGCGCCATGAACAACCGCCGCCCATGCCCGTTGCCTTGTGCGCGAGGCGTGACGTAGAGCGATGAAATTTCGGCCTGAAACCGTGGCTCAGCGTGCCGCACGCGTCCGCCCGAGGCAAAGCCCACCACGCGCCCATCGTTGTCTTCACTGACAAGCGTCAGGAGGTTGACGCGCTCGCGGGTGAGCAACCGCACCCAACCCATGGTCCGGTTTTGCACCGTCAACATATCCAAATATTCTTGTGGAATAATCCCGCGGTAGGCTGCCTGCCACGTCTCCACATGGACCTTGGCAATGGCAGGCGCATCATCGGGCTCGGCAGGTCGAATCGTCAGCATGGGCAAAGATTAGCACAAGCAAGCGCCGCGGGTCTGACATTCGCTACCGTCGCGCCACCAAAACTGAAATGTGAATGTTAGAATTCGACGACTGGTTCGTCCGCTCAGCGGTTGATCAATGCAACGTGGCAATTCATACGTCGGTTCAGCTTGCGATATCGGCGCTATCGCGCAACGTTCCCCCATTAGTCAAGAGGGTCATCATGACAACGCCCAACGTCTCTCGTCGGCGAGCGCTGCAGGTTTCGGCGGCAGTGCCCATTGTGCTCGGCGCCGGTGACGCTTTGGCAGCCAAGCCCGCCTTGAAACTCGACCTCGCTGTCCCGCGCGATTTGATGTTCGCCTACTTGAAACTGCGTGCGTCAACGGTCACGCAAGACGTCTACTATTGGTTTACTGGCACACTCGATCTTGCGGCACCCGGCCAAGCGATTAAGCCCATCGTCAAGGTTGAAACACTGATTTTGCGGCGCACCGAAAAGCTTGAAGACTACAAATATCACGTGACCGATTGGGAAGCCTCGTTCTACCGCGATCTTGAGACCAACCAAATCATTGTTGGCGAAATTAAGAACCCGATTACCAATCGAATGGTTCAGCCAATTCATTATCGCGAAGGGCCCGTGAAATTTCTGTTCACCGAGAATGAGCCGCGCCTGGTGGGTATTCGCGACATTCTTCCCAATACCGGCAAGCCGTTTAACTACCCGTACAAAAAACTGGGCGATGACTTTTGGATGACGAAAGATAGCTACATCAACTCGCCGCACTGGTTGAAGAAAGACGAATGGCCGCTTGAAGCCTCTGGCGAACGATTGACGGTTCAGACCTCATCAACATTGAAAGGCAAGTGGTCGGACATCATCAACCCTGCCATTGCCGCCGCACCCACTGACTTCTCCTACGCCGCCACATCCGATTGGCTGCCGTGGATGCTCATGGGGCAGGCGCCCGGCTACGTGTTGTGGCATTCGGCCGGCAAGAAACTGATGGACCTGAACGAGGCCCCCGCCGATACGGTGGAAGCTGTGCGTCGTATTCACCCCATTTGGTTTAACCGCCCTGAACCCTGGCCAGCTTTCACCAATCAGTATTTTCAGTATAAAGAGCAACGCAAACCCGCCGCGCCCAGCCAAAACTAATCACCCACAAAGGATTCACGCCCATGATTGTTTCTGCCCTTGATCGTATGCTCGCCTCGCGCCGCGACCTCATAGCAGCCACGGCCGGCGCCGCCGCGGTGTCGTTGTTTGGTGCGCGTTCCGCCAATGCCGCGTTGGCGACACCTGATTTTGGTTCGGGTTTTGACCCGATGAAGGCCGAGCACAACACGCTCGCGTTTTGCAAACTATTGGCTGATACCCGCGATAACTCGGTCACATGCGGTTATTTCAAGGGCCAGGTGCTGGCCTATGTGGGGCCAAGCAAGGCCTTGCAGCCATTGTTTGGCTACGAGGGCTTTGGACTGACAACTGTGAAGTATGTGGGCGAATACCACTGGCAAAAGCTGCACAAAGAAGTGTCGTATTACACCGACCTGAAAACCGGCGCGATCTTGGATTCTTGGGAAAACGTGCTGAGCGGCGAGAAGGTCGAGGTGCTGCCAGTTTACAACGACCCGGTTAATTCCAACTGGGCCCCCACGTATTCATTCGGCGTCGGCGATAAAAAAGTCACCTATCCGTTTCTGTTCCCCTGGTTCATGGGTGATGACACGGCAGTCGTCGACTTTGGCGTGAACACCACAACCAATGCAGTGCTGATGCCGGACAAATGGCCCCGTGAATCGCATGGTCCCATCACGCAAGTTTACGAGGCTATCCAAGTGCATGCGCGCCTTTCGGAATTAACAGATCCAAGTCGTACCTCGGTGTATGCCTCTGGTTCTTGGCAGCGTATCGCTCCCTATCTGCCATGGATGCTCATGGGCCAAGCGCCGGGGCATTTGGTTTACAAAACCACCACGCGCAAGCTCAAAAACGGTGTCGATGGTTTGCCGAAAAACGTGCGCGACTACACCGCCAAGCGCTTCCCCAAATACTTGGAACCCTTGCGCGAATGGGTGGGCAGTAACGTGTCCAGCTTTGAAGTTTATGCCCGCGACCGCAAACCCGCGCCCGAGAAGCCGCAAGGGTAGGGGCCAATAAAGAGCAAGAATCGGGTCGGCAGAGCAAGCGGTCATCTCTAGTCTTGCAGCATCTTTAAAACAGGTGTTGCAATGACTTTTATGGCCGCTTCCCCCACCTCTGATCTCGATCCCATTGCCGATTCCTCGCGCGACTACGACCGGATCGCTAAGGCGATTGATTTTATTGTCGCTTCGCGCCCGCACCACCCCTCGCTCGAGGACGTTGCGGCGCACGTCGCACTGAGCCCGTTTCATCTGCAGCGCCTGTTCAAGCGCTGGGCAGGCGTTAGCCCCAAACAGTTCATGAGCTATCTCACGCTCGCGCACGCCAAAAAAGTCATGCGCGGTTCCGCATCGGTACTCGATGCCACGTTTGAAGTGGGGCTGTCGGGTCCCTCACGGCTGCACGATTTATTTGTTACTCATCAGGCCATGACGCCAGGCGAATACAAAGAGCACGGACGCGACCTCGTTATTCGCCATGGCCTACACGACACACCCTTTGGGCGCGCACTAATTCTCAGCACCGAGCGCGGCGTGTGCGGCATCGACTTTATCGACGGCTCAGACAAAGCTGCGTTTGAAACGGCGCAAGCAGAATGGCCGCTCAGCCGCTTGGTTGAAGATCAAGCCGCCACGGCGACAATCGCCAAACAAATCTTCGGGGCGTCGGCCAAGCAAAAGCCTCTCCGCTTGTTGATGAAGGGCACAAACTTTCAGGTGCAGGTCTGGTCGGCGCTGATGCGAATTCCGGCGGGCAATATTGTTTCGTATGGCGACATCGCCAAAGCCATTGGCTCGCCTGCGGCCAGCCGCGCCGTCGGCGAGGCGCTTGCGCACAATCTCATTGCCTATGTGGTTCCCTGTCACCGGGTGTTGCGCGCGACGGGCTTGTTTAAGTCCTACAAGTGGGCGCCGGTCCGCCGTCATGCTTTATTAGCCTGGGAGGCGGCGCAAACGGGTCAATAATGACCCGATTCATTTGCCTTCAAATACTCGCACTCTTCGAAAGGGCATTGTTGCACCGCATCAGCCGATTCAGCCTGCCGCAACTGGCCGAATCCTATTGATATCAAGCACTTTTTGCCTTTAAGCTGGCCACAAGAGCAGCCCCTGCGAGGGGCCTGAAGCAATGCTTGTGCGCCAATTTTTGCGCGCAAGTCAGGACATGAGGGGCGAAGGCAAATGATGAAACGTTTGGTTGTGACGGGCGCTTTTGGCGCGGCATTGTCGGTTTTGGCCAGTTCAGCCATGGCCCAGCAGTACACCAACATGATCGTCTATGGCGATTCGTTGTCTGACGGTGGCCGCTTGTTTGCGATCACGGGCGGAACAACCCCCGCGAGCCCGCCATATGTGAACGGGCGTTTCTCAAACGGTCCAGTGTGGACTGAACAGCTGCCTGCGAAACTGGGCTTTACCTACAACTTTGCCACGAACTTCGCGATCGGCGGCGCTGAAAGCGGCACGACAGGTCCCGCCAATTTAGGTGTCGCTACGCAAGTGAATACACTTTCGGCGGCAACACCGGTCAACGCCAACTCACTGATCGTGATTTGGGCTGGCGCGAATGACATACAAAACCGCGCAGCCACCACGCCGTCGGCCACGCTGATCGCGCAAACGGTCGGCAACATTGCTACGGCGGTTGGAACGGTTTCGGCACGTGGCGGCAAAACATTCTTGGTCGGCAATCTGCCCGACCTGGGGCGTACGCCCGGCGGCGTTGCGTCAGGAAGCGGCACATCGCTCAGTGGCTTAACGCAGGCCTATAACTCAACTTTGGCAAGCACGATCCCTGGCATTGAGTCAGCGCGGAGCGTGCGCATCGTTGTGATGAATACATTTGGTCTATTCAACGACGTCCTCGCCAACCCGTCGCTGTATGGCATCACAAATACTTCAATTCCCTGCATCACCCCGGCGGGGGCCACGGGCGCGTGCGCAACAGCCGCGGCCGCAGCCACAACTTTGTTCTTTGATCCGATCCACCCGTCCGCAACAGCCCATGCAGTCATTGCCAATTTTGCCGCAGCGACTTTGGATCAAGATGCCAACGTGGCGCGCGTGGCGGGCATTACGTCGTATCTCGGCCCGCAAATGCTCGATACGATCCGCCAAGGTACCAATGACCGTCTCAATGTTCTGCGCCTGACGAACGGCAAAGAGGGCTCGACCTTGCCCATGGGCGTCTATGGTGCAGTGAAATACAATAAGGGCAGCCGCGACAACACGACCAACGTGGCCGGCTATGATTACGATCAACTCACCTACACCATTGGCTTTGATCGCGTTTATACCGATGGCTTTGTGCTTGGGGCATCGGCCAACTACGCCGACGGCAAAGCCAAACTTGATAGCGCGCGAGGCCGGCAAGAATTCTCAGCGGCTGCTTTTGGGGCTTACTTTGGCTACCGCCAATCAAACCTTTGGGTTGATTTGACCGGCGCGGGCAGCTGGGAAAAATACGACCTGTCGCGCAACACGACGTTTACGCAGCGCGCCACCGCGTCAGCCAAAACCAACGGCAATAGTTATTATTTGGCTGTGGATGGCGGATTCGACTTTGCTGACGATGATACCATCAGCGTCGGCCCCATCGCCGGGGTGCGATACCTCAGCTCAAGGATCGACGCCTACAACGAAGCTGACGCGGTGATGTTTAACACCTCAACTGCGGCGCAGAAGAATACCGGCGTGATCGGATCAATTGGCGCGCAAGCCTCGGGCCTATTCTCGTCGGGCGGTACAGCAATCGCTCCGCGCATTCGCGTGAGCTATGAGCGCGAATTGGCCAAACTCGATCACTTGGTTGCTGTGACCAATGCCGTTGGCCAAGTGCGAACTCTGACGGGTGGTACAGGCAATATCGATGGCGTGATTGTCGGCGCAGGCGTGAACATTCAAGCCAGCGCCAATATGAGCTTCTCGGTTGATTATCAAGGAACTGTCAGCCGTTCTGACGGAAAAGATCACGGCGTGCTTGGACGCTTTGTTTATTCCTTCTAATTGCAACTCACCACCGTTTCACATCAATCGGCGCTGACCTCTCAGCGCCGATTTTTTTTGAAGAGTTCTGTTGATGGCCGCACCAGTATTTTCAGCCCGCAATCCACGAACCGGCGTTCACGACTATCAATGCGAGCACACCACCGCTGCCGAGCTGGATGACATCGTCAAACGCCTGCGTGTGAACCAACCCGCATGGGCGGCTTTGACCCTTGAGCGGCGCCTTGATGCGCTTGATCAGTTTATTGCGGCAGTCGAGCGCCACAAGGGCGACATTTTTAGCGCCCTTAAGACCGATACAGGACGGGTTCGTATTGCCAATCTTGAATTGGGCGCGCTCGGTGGCCAGCTCAAGCGCATCGCCGCCGATGCTCGCGCCATGTTGGGGGATATTCCGGCACGCCCCACCATGATCCCGCACATTCACGGCAGCGGCCATTACGTGCCGTACGGAATTATGGGCAACATTACGCCCTGGAATTTTCCGCTTCTGCTGTCGTTCATTGATACCTTCCCAGCGCTTGCGGCAGGCAATGCCGTGATTATCAAGCCCAGCGAAGTCACACCACGGTGGGTCGAGCCCCTACGAAAGGCGCTGAAGGAAGTGCCAGCCGTCGAAAACATTTTGGTTTTTGCGCGCGGCCCCGGCGATACGGGCGCGGCCTTGATCGAGCGCGTCGACCTTGTCAGCTTTACCGGCAGTGTGCGTACGGGCCGCAAAGTTGCTGAAGCCGCGGCCAAGCGCTTTATTCCGGCATTTCTTGAACTCGGCGGAAAAGACCCAGCCGTGGTGTTGGCCTCGGCTAACGTTGACTTGGCCGCCGCCAGCATTTTGCGAGCTTCGGTTTCAGCGACAGGCCAAGCGTGCCAATCGCTCGAGCGCGTTTATGTGGCCCGGCCCATCTACGATGCCTTTGTCCAGAAACTGGTCGAAAAGGCCAAAGCGACGACGCTTGACATTGACGATGCCGACAAAGGTTTCGTTGGTCCGTTTATTTTTGAGCGCCAGGCCGATGTCGTGGCCGATCACCTCAAAGATGCGGTGGCCAAGGGAGCCAAGATTTTATGTGGCGGCGAAATTATTACCAAAGGCGGAAAGTGGCTGGCGCCTACGGTACTGGTCGATGTGAACCACAAAATGAAAGTGATGACCGAGGAAACTTTCGGTCCGGTGATCCCGGTGATGCCGTTTGATTCGCTCGACGAGGGAATCGCGCTCGCCAACGATACGACCTATGGCTTGTCAGCATCGGTGTTTGCTGCAACGGCCGAGGAAGCCATGCCGGTCGCGCGGCGTCTCAATGCCGGAGCTATCAGCATCAACGACGGCTCGCTCACCGCCATGATCCAAGACGTCGCCCATGAATCGTTCCGGTTCTCGGGCATTGGGCCAACGCGGTTCGGCGCTGAAGGGATTCTGCGCTATATGAGGCGCAAGGCGGTGCTGACCAATACCCTCGGGCCTATGGATGTCACTGGCCAGCTCATCAAATTATAGAAATTATTAAGCCTAGGCGGCCTTGACGGACGAGGCTTGCGACCTAAATCCTGGGTGTGACGGATGCCTTTTAGGGTCCGTCTGGGCGAAACGGCGCGGCCCAGCAGGGCGCGATCATGGCTTTAAACCATGCACGCCCACCATTGCGCCGATTGATATTGCTCATCGGAGAATATCCATGCGTACTCTTGATCTCTCACCTTTATTCCGAGCCACTGTTGGATTCGATAACCTGTCGCGTATTTTCGACACGGCCACCCGTTTCGATGAAACGCAGTTGTCGTACCCGCCTTACAACATCGTTAAAAGCGGCACGGATGATTACAAAATCACATTTGCCGTTGCCGGCTTTGCCGAAGCCGACATCGACGTCCAAGTTGAAAACAACACTCTGATCGTTAAAGGCAAAACGGGCAGCGAAGAGGCCGGTGCGCAATATCTGCACCGCGGGATTGCTGGCCGCTCGTTCGAGCGTCGTTTTGAACTGGCCGATCACATTCGCGCCGTCGGCGCCCGAATGGAAAACGGCTTGCTCCATATCGAGCTCAAACGCGAAATCCCCGAAGCCTTAAAGCCGCGACGCATTGCGATTGCCACGACCACGGCCAAATCTGTGGGCCCCGTGATTGAAAGCACTGTGACCGCAAAGGCTGCTTAAGTCTTTCACGTTACCTGCGACCGGCTTGATCTCCCCCCTTCAGACCCCTCATTTTGGGATTCCCCTCCCGCGTGTCTGATTAGCCGGTCGCAGGGCTCGTGCTTCCATCGCGTTCTCGCTAAAGTGTGTCTCTGTATATGAACGGAGGTACCCATGGCGCGACCCGATCAAGTCATTCCCGTCAATCCCATGCTCGAAGAGAAATTCGGGCTGAGTTATCTCATTAAGTCCGGCAAAACGCTTTATATGGCCGGCGTTTTGTCGGCTGACGATGCCACGTTTGAATTGGTGGGCGCCGGCGACATGGCTGCCCAAATCCGTCAAATTTATGCGCGCATGCAACGTAACTTGGCAAAGGCGGGGTGCACGCTGCGCCACGTGGTGAGTGAAATTAGTTTTACGACGGATATCAAAGCCCTTGGCGATGCAGCCAACGTGCGCCGCGAGATTTATCAAGCCGCCAATGCAGCACCGCCAGTTGCGACGGCTGTGCAGGTGGCCGGTTTGTATTTACCCGGCGCTCTGCTTGAAATTCATGCGACCGCTGAATTGCCATAAGGGAACGCATTTCCATGGCCCGACATGACCAAGTGATCTCGGTTTATCCCGAACTCGAAAAACGCTTCGATCTCAGTTACGCCGTTAAGTCGGGCAATTTGCTGTTTCTCTCGGGCATGGTGTCCGCCGATGAGAACTTCAATCTCGTCGGCGCGAACGATATGGAAGCGCAAATTCGCTGTATTTACGGTCGCATTCAAAAAGTTTTGGCGGCGGCAGGCGCGTCGCTCAAGAATGTGGTGAGCGAAACCAATTACACCACCAATTCACCTGAACTGACCAAAGCGGCTTGGGTGCGTGCCGATATTTATAAGCAAGCTGGTGCCGCCATGCCTGCAGCGACCGGCGTTCATGTTGCCAGCCTGACGTTGGCAGGAGCCATGTTGGAAATTCATGCAACAGCGGTCTTAGATTAAGGCGGTTTGTCCTGATACAACATCGGGCAAACGTTCACGGCGATGTGTCTTCACGTCGTGCTCATAGTTGATATTCTCGCAAGCTGAAACTTGAACACCAACTCATGGGGCGTGGGGACTTCGCCATGAAACAGGTGTGTCAAACTCACTTTTTTTGATGTCGCGCAGCCCCACAACCGACCCTTCCATTGGCGCCGGATGGATAACGATGACAAAAGCAAAGTTTGTTCCCTACCGTGATTTTACCGAAATGCCCGCTGCTGACATGCGGGCGCGGGCGCAATCGTTTCGCGACACCATGGCGCTGCGCCGTTCAGTGCGCCAATTTGCCCGCAGGCCGGTGGATCGCAGCGTTATTGAGGATTGCCTTCGCGCGGCCCATGCGGGCCCCAGCGGCGCTAACATGCAGCCCTGGCATTTCGTCGTTGTTGCCGACCCCGCCGTGAAAGCCGAAATTCGCAAAGGCGCCGAAGAAGAAGAGCGCGAGTTCTACAGCGGTCGCGCCGGCGATGACTGGCTCAAGGTCCTCGAGCCCATCGGCACCGTGCCGCTGAAGCCTTTTCTGGATGACGCGCCGTACCTGATAGTGGTGTTTCAAAAAAACTACGCCATCGCCGCCAATCACCATCGGCAAAACCACTACTACGTCCCTGAAAGTGTCGGCATCGCCACGGGCATTCTCATCGCTGCATTGCAGCATGCGGGCCTCGCCACGCTGATTCACACACCGCGTCCCATGGGCTTTTTACGTCGGGTCTTGAAGCGGCCCGCCAACGAAAGCGCCTGCATGATTGTGGTCACCGGTTATCCCGCAGCCGATGCAACAGTTCCGGTTTTGAAGAAAAAATATTTCGATGACGTGGTCAGTTTTATCTAATGCGGGAATTATTTTCTGCCGAGCTTTCTCTCTGATGCGTGCGCATTGACCATGCGATCTGCCCATGATCCGATCATGGAATCCAAAAGGGAGGATCACATGACGGACGCTACATCAACACCATCACGCCGCGCGGTGATGACCAGTGCAGTTGGACTAGCAGCTGCTGCCACAGCAGGCAGCGCGCAGGCCTCAGACCAAATGGCCCAAGCCACCGCGCGCTCAACCAACGTCTCGGTTGCCAAGCGCGGTGTGTACGACACAGTGCCGCTGCGCCAAGAGGCGATCAACGTCTGCGCGATCCAATCGCGCGTGCGCGGTGTCGAAATTAAAAACCTCAAGCAAAGCATGGCCGAGGGGCTGAAGCATGCATCCCAACTTATCAATCACGCCCAAGGCATTGTTGACGAATGGGGTGGCGAGCGCATTTGGGGGGCCAAGCAAGACCTTATCTGTATGCACGAATTTCCTATTCAGGGCTTTCGCCCCTGGAACCGCAAAGAGCTCAACAAGATCGCTTTTGAATTACCTGGGCCCGAAGTGGATGCCATTGCCCAACTGGCTAAAAAGCACGGCTGCTACATCGCCTTTGGTTGTTACGCCAAAGAAAAGGACTGGCCCGATCACGTGATTAACATGTCGGTCATTGTTGGCCCCAAGGGCGATATCGTTTCCAAGCAATGGAAAGCGCGCAATATTCTGGGCCTGTTCGGCGAAGGCGCACTGATTGGCACCACGATTTACGATGTGCTTGATCGTTTTGTCGAAATGTATGGCTGGGATGCCACGCTGCCCATCGCGCGTACCGACATTGGCAACATTGCCATGACGGCTGTGGGCGGCGAGCCGATGTTGTACCAAGCACTAGCGCTGAAGGGCGCCGAGATCATGATTCTGTCAGTGACCGGCGGCAACAACCCCGACTCTGCCATTGCTGCGGCACGCGCCAGTCGCGTGTACACGGTGGGGGTTGGCAACTCAGTATCGTTTGATAACCCGGGCTTCTCGGAAGCTGCGGGCTCAAAGGATGAGGGCACTGTCGTGGTTGATCCGCGCGGTGTGCCGTTGGCGCGATCAGCCAATCATCACGAAGACTATGTCAGCGCGCGCGTCGGCATCGCCGACTTCCGCAAAACGCGCCGGTTTCCCGAACTGCCGATGGCGTTGTTCCTGCCGGTGTTCCAACAGTACGAGCCAAAGTTTACACCCAATACGTTCTTGCAAAAGTTACCGGCAGACTATCGGGAAGCCGGTGAAATTGTTCGCGCAAAGATGAACGCCAAATAATTGTCGCGCAGGTCCACGTTCTCGTCTTCAAACGAGAACGTGGAGTTTGCGGCAGGTATTATTGTTTGGGTTTTTCGCCAGGCATGCCGCTTGGCGGGCTTGCGTTTCCGCCGCCCATTCCGCCGCCCATTCCTTGACCTTGGCCCATGCCTTGCCCACGCATAGAGGCCATGGCTGCCTTGCAACCGTCCGACATTTTGTCGCGATTTTTCATCACGCACGCCATTGTCGGTTGGCCGGGTTTAGCGTCGGCGCAAACTTTTTTAATATCGGCATCACAAGCCTCGCGCATGGCGGGGTTATGTGGTGGCTGTTGCTGTTGGGCCTGTGCGGCACCAGCCAATACAACGCTGGTCGTCAAAGCTAAAATCAGGTGACGTAAGTTCATGATGATGCTCTCCCCTAGGTTACGGCGCATCCCGCGCCATGCCTCATGATCATAACTGATCGGAAGCGCCAGACAGCGACTTTTTAGGGATAAAAAGATGGTGCCCCCGGCCGGACTTGAACCGGCACGTCCGTTACCAGACAACGGATTTTAAGTCCGTTGCGTCTACCATTCCGCCACGGGGGCCCTTTTGGTCGTGCGGGCCGGACCCTAATCCGGGACGGCTTTGCGAGCAACCATCCGTGTTGCTTTTTAAGGTGCCGGGCCCATCACCGGTTCGCCGCCCAGTGTGCGCATGGCCTGGGCGACCTTGGCGATGACCGTACCAATGGCGGCCTTATCGGTGGATCGGGCGACGATGGATGTGCCCAGTTTATCGAGCCGCATAAACGGGTAGCTGCCAATGGCGACGTGCGGAAATTCAGCCTGAATCGCGCTTAAGTCTGCGGCAATATCGCCCTCACGCACATGGGCATCGACACTTTGCGAGTACATGGGCGCGCCGCCAATGAGCGTGGGGGCCGCAGCATCGAACATCGCGCGTGTCACGCTGGGCACGCCGGCCATGACGAACACATTTTCGATACGATAGCCCGGTGCCACGCTGATGTGGTTTTCAATCAAACTCACGCCTGGGCCATCGGGCACTTCGGCCATGCGTAAACGCGCATCGTTGGTGCGGTCACCATAGTAGGCGCGCAAATTGCGCTCGGCGTCGGGATGACGAATCACTTTGCGCCCAAAGGCCTTGGCCACACATGGCGTGGTGATGTCGTCATGCGTTGGGCCAATACCGCCCGTCGTAAACACATATGTATAGATTGCGCGCAGCGTATTCAGTGCCTCAATGATGCGTCCTCCAACATCGGGCAGCACGCGCACTTCGCTTAAGTTAATGCCCATGGCGGCCAGGCGCTCACCAAAAAATTTCAAGTGCGCGTCCTGGGTGCGGCCCGAGAGAATCTCATCGCCGATAATCAGCAAACAAGCAGTGGGATTGGGTGTGTTGGTCATGGCTTTACAATAAACACATTACAGACCAAGCGCCCGTCAAGGCAATCGTCCGGCTACTTTAAAGCGCGCCGCAGCGGCTCAATCAGCGGCAGGTCAGCCGGCGGCATGGCGTAGCTGGAAAGTGCATCGGCATTGACCCAGGCCAGGGTTTGGCCTTCTTTGGCCTGGGGCGTGCCGCGCCACGTGGGGCAGTCAAACAGCGGCATCAGCAAATGAAAGTCATCGTACGTGTGTGACGCAAAGGCTAAGGGCTCAAGGTCCGCCGCATCCACATCAATGCCCAACTCCTCGTGTAACTCGCGCACCAAAGCTTCCTCGGGCGTTTCATGGTCTTCCACTTTGCCGCCTGGAAATTCCCAGAGGCCGGCCATCTTTTTCCCGGCGGGGCGCTGAGCCAGCAGCACGCGGCGCTGATCGTCGATCAACGCCACCGCGACCACCAAAACAACCGGTTTTTGTTGGGTCATGGTTAGGTGCGATACGAACCGTTGATGTCAATGTAGCCGTGCGTCAGGTCACAACTCCACACGGTCGCAGTTCCTGGCCCCAAGCCAATGTCGGCCTCAAAGACAATCTCTTGGCCCTTCATGTGCGCCACCACGGGCGTTTCGTCATAGCCGGGCACGGCTTCGCCGTCGCGTGCCACCGCCACACCACCAATGCGAATGGCCAGTTTATCGCGGTCGACTTTTTCGCCCGATTTTCCCACGGCCATGACAATGCGGCCCCAGTTGGCATCTTCGCCGGCAACCGCCGTTTTCACCAATGGTGAATTGGCAATCGTCATGGCAATGCGATGGGCGGCTTTGTCATGTTCGGCGCCGCTCACACGCACTTCTAAAAATTTGGTGGCGCCTTCGCCATCTTTGGCAATCAGTTTGGCTAGCTCGGTCATCAAATCCAGGAGCTCGGCCTTGAAGCCCGCCAGGCGTGGATCGTGCGGATGGCCCACCGGCGCGTGGCCTGCCTGGCCAGTGGCAAACATCAACAACGTATCTGAGGTCGAGGTATCACCGTCTACGGTCACGCAATTGAATGTTTTATCCGCGCCGCCCGCCACCAAATATTGCACCGTCGCTGCATCAAGCACCGCATCGGTAAAAATGTAGGCCAGCATTGTGGCCATGTCGGGCTGAATCATGCCCGAGCCTTTGCAGAAGCCGACGATGGTCACGGCCTTGCCATCAATCATCGCCGTTCGCGTCGCCACTTTGGGAAACGTATCAGTGGTCATAATGGCTTTGGCGGCGTCAAACGCGCCCGCGGCATTCAGTTTTGTTTTCATCAGCGGCAAGGACGCCACAATTTTATCGTAGGGCAATGGCACGCCGATGGTTCCCGTGGAGGACACGAACACCTCATCGGCCGAACAACCGAATGTTGCTACGGCAGCCGCGACGGTTTTCTCAACCGCTTCAACACCCTTCTTGCCGGTGAAGGCATTGGAGTTGCCGGCATTGACCACCAACACCCGCGCCTGGCCATGCTTGCGGTTGGCGCGACATTGTTCGACCGGGGCCGAGGCCGTCAACGACCGCGTAAAGACGCCGCCGACGGTCGTTCCCGCAGCCAGTTCAGCCACCATAACGTCAGTCCGACCCTGGTAGCGGATCCCCGAGGCATGGCTGGCAAAGCGCACGCCTGGTACCACCGGCAGCGTCGGGACGGTTTTAGGGGCCAATGGCGAGATCGCGAGGCTCATATCTAGCTTCCTATCAGGCTTCTTCGTTATGCGGGGCGCCCTTTAACCTTGCCTAAATCACGCCAGGCCATCGGTTAAAACCAGCGCGCGCTTCAATGGCACAGCTCAAACCTGGCGACAAGCCAGGATGACCCAGTGGGCGGAACCCCCCATTCACGTCAAGCCATTCTAAAATAATGATAATTTGCCTCCAAAAAGCGCATGTCGGGGGCCAAATTTGAGCCGTGCGCGTTGACTTATGGGCTTGGCACTTCTATCTGTCTTGCGACACACCCATATCCTATGGCTGTCCCCAGGTAGCTTGAGGGCTGTCCAGCCGCCCCCATCACAGTTTTATTGAGGTTTCGATGCTCGGCGCACTTAAACGCCTGTTTCCCTCGCGCAATGAAAAGCTGATTAAATCATTGCGCCCGATTGTCGAGGCCATCAACGCCAAAGAAGCTGAGGTCGCAGCGCTGGATGATGCCGGCGTGCGCGCCCGCACCGATTGGATGAAAGAGCGCCTCGCCAAAGGCGAAACGCTCGATGAAATTTTGCCCGACGCCTTTGCGACGGTACGTGAGGCCGCCAAACGAACTCTTAAGCAGCGCCATTTTGACGTCCAGTTGATGGGGGGCATGGTGCTGAACTTAGGAAAGATTTCCGAAATGGGTACCGGCGAAGGCAAAACCCTCGTCGCCACATTGGCCGTCTACCTGAATGCGCTCACAGGTAAGGGCGTGCACGTTGTCACCGTCAACGACTACCTGGCAAAACGCGACTCACAATGGATGGGTCAGATTTATGAATTCCTAGGGCTCAAGGTTGGTTGCATTCAGCACGACCTCAGCGACCAAGATCGCCGCGATGCCTATGCGGCCGACGTTACCTACGGCACCAACAGCGAATTCGGCTTTGACTATCTGCGCGACAACATGAAGTACGCCATCGAAGAGATGGTGCAGCGGCCTTTCAATTTCGCCATCGTCGACGAAGTGGACTCCATCCTCATTGACGAAGCGCGCACGCCATTGATTATTTCTGGTCCGTCGCAAGATCGCAGCGAGCTGTACGTCAGCGTCAATAAAATTGTGCCGCTGTTCAAGCCCGAGCATTACGAAAAAGACGAGAAGGCTAAATCCATCGCGTTCACCGATGCGGGCACTGAATATGGCGAGCAATTGCTGCGCGACCATGGCTTATTGAAAGAAGGTGGGCTGTACGACATTCAAAACGTCGAATTGGTGCATCACCTCAATCAGGCGCTCAAAGCACACCATATGTTCAAGCCCGACGTCGATTACATCGTGCGTGAAGGCCGCGTCCATTTGATCGACGAATTTACCGGCCGCATTATGGAAGGGCGTCGCCTGTCCGAAGGCTTGCATCAGGCCATTGAAGCGCGCGAAGGCGTGTCTGTTCAAAACGAAAACCAAACGCTGGCGACCATCACCTACCAAAACTACTTCCGTATGTATCCCAAGCTTGCGGGCATGACCGGCACAGCGATGACGGAAGAAGAAGAATTCACGACCATCTATGGCCTCGAAGTCATTGATGTGCCGCCCAATATGCCGCGCATTCGTAAAGACGAGCACGACGAAGTTTATCGCAGTGCCGAAGAAAAATACGATGCCATCGTGAAATTGATCGAAGAATGCCACGCGCGCAAACAGCCCGTGCTGGTGGGCACGGTCTCGATTGAAAAGTCAGAAATTTTGGCCGAGCGCTTGCGCAAGAAAGCTAAAATAAATCCGCAAGTTCTGAACGCGAAATATCACGAGCAAGAAGCCTACATCATCGCCCAGGCGGGAATGCCCAGTGGCGTCACTATTGCCACCAACATGGCGGGTCGCGGCACCGACATTCAATTGGGCGGTAATTCCGAATACCGCATACAGGAAGAAGAAAAGCGCCTGGAGCGCGCGCTGACCGACGCCGAACGCCAAGCCATTCGTGACGATGTTGCTAAAAATAAGCAGCTCGCCCTTGAATCGGGTGGGTTATACGTCATCGGTACCGAGCGCCACGAATCGCGCCGCATCGACAACCAGTTGCGTGGCCGATCAGGCCGTCAAGGCGATCCCGGTGGGTCCAAATTCTTCTTGTCGTTGCAAGACGACTTGATGCGCATCTTTGGGTCTGAACGTATGGACGGCATGCTCGTCAAGCTTGGCCTCGAGCAAGGCGAAGCGATCATCCACCCCTGGATCAATAAGGCGATCGAGAAAGCACAGCAAAAGGTCGAAGCGCGTAACTTTGATATGCGCAAAAACTTGTTGCAGTTCGACGACGTCATGAACGTCCAACGCCGCGAGATTTTTGATCAACGCCGCGAAATTATGACCACCGAAGATGTCTCCCAACTCATCGGGCACATGCGTCACGAAGTGATTGGAGACTTGGTCGGCAAATTTATCCCAGCACGCGCCATGCCCGAAGAATGGGACATGCATGCGTTGCACGAAGAAGCCTTGCGAATTCTTGGGCTTAATTTTCCGCTCAAAGAATGGGCCGCTGAAGAAGGTATCGCGGATGAAGAGATCCGCGACCGCATGACGGCAGCCATTGACGCCAAGATGGACGAGAAGTCGACGCGCTTTGGCGCTGACCTTATGCGTCGTGTGGAAAAAAGCCTGCTGTTGCAAACGATCGATCATGGTTGGCGCGACCACTTGGCAAGGCTGGATTATTTACGCCACGGTGTGAACTTGCGCGCTTATGGGCAAAAGCAACCGCTGTTGGAATATCAGCGCGAAGCCTATGTAATGTTCGAAGAGATGTTAGAATCGTTGCGTGAACGCGTGACATCGATCCTCTCTCGCGTCGAAATCAATGTTGAGCCCAAACCGGAAGACCTGGCACCCAAGCCGCGGGTTAAGTTGGATCAGGCTCGTGCGCTCAACCCGCCACCGCAGACACAAAGCTTTATCTCCTCGCGCGCCGTGGGTCGGCAAAACTTAGAAGATCGCAAACCCAACGACCCAACGACCTGGGGCAAGGTGTCGCGAAATGAATCATGTCCTTGCGGTTCGGGCAAAAAGTACAAACATTGTCATGGTGTGATTGCGGGCAACGAGGCGATGTCGGCTTAATGTTGCGTTTTGCTGATCAAGGATAATGAGCTATGGCCATTGACCCTACAGTCGAATCCGCGCTTTCCGCGCAACGTTCAAGTTTGCTGAACAAGTTGGGCAATTCGGCGCAGGCCGCTGCCCAACAACAAACGCGCAAGGCCACGAATCACATGAACGAGCAGGCCCAATACACCCGCCCGACTGAAGCAGAAAAAGAAGATAAAAAGCCCGTTGATCCTCGGCGCGGGCGTCGGCTGAACATTTCCATTTAGTTCGACTCAGGCCCCATCCTATCAATCAATTTTGCGAAGGCGGCTAAGTGCTGCCTGATGAAGGACCGCATTGCCCAATATTCTCGCCATTCGCCACGTCGCCTTTGAGGATCTGGGAATTCTTGAAGACATTTTTAAAGCGCGGGGATGGTCGTATCGCTATCACGAGGCAGGAACCGATGCGTGGGATACGCTTGATCCCTTAGCCGATGATTTGGTCGTCGTGCTGGGTGGCCCAATCAGCGTTTACGACGATGAGCTTTATCCACTCATTGCTCAGGAATTGAAGTTTCTGGAACGTCGCCTGGCCGCCCGCAAGCCCACATTGGGTTTGTGTTTGGGTGCTCAAATGATCGCTGCGGCGTTGGGTGCCAAGGTCTATCCGGCCCCCGTTAAAGAAATTGGCTGGAGCCCTCTTCAACTGAGCGGCGCGGGACATACATCGCCGTGTAAATGGTTCTCAGCCGATCAAGCGTTCATGTTCCATTGGCATGGCGACACGTTCGACTTGCCCGATGATGCAGTGCTTTTGGCATCGACGGGCAGTTGTTTAAATCAGGCGTTTGTTTGGAACGACGTGGTGCTGGCCTTTCAATGCCATCCTGAAGTCCGCGCCCGCGACCTGGAGAAATGGTTCATCGGACATGCTGTCGAGATCGCGGCCACGCCCGGCGTCAATGCACGATTGCTGCGCGACGATACCCGCCGTTATGGCCCAGCGCTCGAAAAACAAGGCCGCCGATGCTTCGACGAATGGCTCGACGCAATTAACATCGCCTAAGCGCATCACTGGCCAAGCATATGCCCGCCTCAGCCCCCATGCCTGTGCTATTTCTTGGTCACGGCAGTCCGATGAACGCATTGGCCGACAATGCCTATACTCATCGGCTGAGGGCGCTGGGCCAGCGTCTTCCAAAGCCGCGCGGAATATTATGCATTTCAGCCCATTGGGTGACCGATGGGACTTTCGTCACTCGCATGGCCAAGCCCAAAACGATCCACGATTTTTCGGGCTTTCCGCCCGAATTGTTTGCTGTTCAATACCCCGCGCCAGGCAGCCCTGAGATCGCCGATCTCATTTGCGCGACCGCTTCTGACGCAGCCATCCAAGCCGACGAAAAAACCTGGGGCCTCGATCACGGAACCTGGTCTGTCTTGCGCCATATGTATCCCGATGCCGATGTCCCGGTGCTGCAACTCAGCATCGACGGCACGCGGCCCGATCAGGACCACTTTAAGATCGGGCAAGCCCTCAAGCCTTTGCGTGACCAGGGCATCTTGATCGTCGGCAGCGGCAATATTGTTCACAACTTGCGGCTGATCGATTGGAACGCGGCCGCGCCTGCGTTTCCGTGGGCCATTGAATTCGATGCCTGGGTTGCGGCGCGATTAGCGAACAAAGACTTCAAACCGCTCTATCATAAAGTTCTGCACAGCGATGCCGCCCGGCTGAGCATTCCCACACCGGAACACTACCGACCGTTGCTTTATACCCTGGGTGCTGTGGACGCCGAAGATACATTCTCTGTCGAGTATGAGGGCATCGAGCATGCGTCCATCTCGATGCGGTGTATTCGCTACGGCCGCGCCTGACCCTACTGCGGCTCAAGGCCCATCAGGCTGCGGGCAAAGCTATGCGAGGTGAAGGGGCGCAGGTCTTGAGCACTTTCGCCCACGCCGATGAAGTGAATCGGCAAACCAAATTTCTCGGCCAACGCTACCACAACGCCACCCTTGGCGGTGCCGTCAAGCTTGGTGAGGACCAAGCCTGTTACGCCGATCATTTGCTTAAACGTTTCCACTTGAGCGTGAGCATTTTGTCCAATGGTCGAATCCAGCACCAGCAATGTTGCGTGTGGTGCCGTCTCATCGATTTTCTTGATCACGCGCACAATTTTCTGCAACTCGCTCATGAGGTTGTCTTTGTTGTGTAAGCGTCCTGCCGTGTCGATCAGCAAGACGTTGTCGCCGCGCTTACGCGATTCCATCAGCGCTTCGAACGCCAAGCTGGCTGCATCCGAACCTGCATCGCGCGAAATAACGGGTGAGCCGGTTCGGCTGCCCCAGACCTTGAGTTGCTCAACGGCTGCGGCACGAAACGTGTCACCGGCAGCTAAGGCGCACGTCAAGTTTTGCTCTTTATAGAGCTGCGCCAGTTTGCCGATTGTGGTGGTCTTACCTGCGCCATTCACACCCACCATCAAAATCACAAATGGTTTTTTGCCGGGGTCAATGGAAAGGGGTCGCGCGACCGGCTCCAATACTTTGGCGATTTCGGCGGCAAACGTAGCGCGCACTTCGTCGCCGCTGATGTCTTTGCCAAAGCGCGCTTTGGCTAAATCTTGCACCAAGCGCGAAGCTGTGGCCGACCCGATGTCGGATGTGATCAGCAACTCTTCAAGTTGCTGAAGCGTTTCCTCATCGAGTTTCTTTTTAGTGAACAGGTCGCCGATGCCGCCAACCAGGCGTGCGGACGAGCGCGCAAGTCCGGCCTTCAGTCGGCCAAACCAGCCTGTTTTTGGAGCATCGCTATCGCTCGTCATGGGTTGACACGTTCGCCGATTAACGTGGCGTCCTCAACGGCGCTAATGCGGACACGCGCAATCTCGCCCGCCTCCGCGCCGTCAACACGCACGGGCACGTAGTGCTCGCACTGGCCCGCTCCGTCACGCTCCATCAAAACGTTGGCCTGTGTGCCGACGCGTGAGCGCAAATACGCGGCCATGGCGTCGCGGCCCTTCTCGCGCAGACGTGCCGCACGCTCTTTAATCGCCGCGCCGTGCACTTGCGGCATTTTGGCGGCGGGCGTGCCAGGGCGAATGGAATAGGGAAACACGTGCAGGTGTGTGAGCCCACAGTCATCGACAAGCCTCAGCGAGTTGGCGAACATCTCCTCGGTCTCGGTCGGAAAGCCCGCAATAACATCGGCACCAAACACCACATCGGGCCGCGCGCGACGTACCTTTGTGCAGAACGTTATGATATCGGCGCGCAAATGACGGCGTTTCATGCGCTTCAAAATCATGTCATCGCCCGCCTGAACGGAAATATGAATATGCGGCATCAGGCGCGGGCTATCAGCAATCACAGACAGTAAATCGTCATCTAGCTCGGCTGGGTCGATCGATGACAAACGCAGCCGGGGCAGTTCCGGCACAGCCACGAGCAAGCGGCGCAGCATCTGGCCCAGTGTTGGTTCGCCCGGCAAATCACCGCCATAGCCGGTAATATCCACGCCGGTGATGACAACTTCCTTGAAGCCTTTGGCCACCAGGTTGCGCACTTCCTCGACGATGCGGCCCATGGGCACGCTGCGATTGTTGCCCCGCGCAAACGGAATAATACAAAACGTGCAGCGGTGATCGCAGCCTTGCTGCACTTGCACAAACGCCCGCGTGCGTCCGTCGAACCCTTCAATCAAGTGCTCGGCGGTTTCGCGCACCCCCATAATGTCACTGGTCAAAATCGGTACGGCGTTTTCAGGCATGAAGCTTTCGCGCTTCATCTTGTGTTCATTGCCGATCACGCGCGCCACTTCAGGCATGGCCGCATATGTGTCTGGCGCCAACTGCGCAGCACAGCCGGTGGCGATGATGGTCGCAGTTGGGTTGCCGCGCTTGAGTTTGCGAATGGCTTGCTGGCTTTGGCGCTCGGCTTCTTTAGTCACCGCGCAGGTATTGACGATGATGGTGTTAGTTAAACCGGCTGCGGTTGCGTGCTCGCGCATCACCTCGGACTCATATGCGTTTAAGCGGCAGCCGAAGTTCACGACCTCAATGCTGGAATTTTTGGTCAGCGCGTTCATGCGGGCGGCGTCCAGGTTCCCTCGAACACATAAGCCACGGGCCCGGTCATCATGACATGGCCGTCGGCGCGCCACTCGATGTGCAAGTCGCCACCATCCAACGTCAGCGTTGCAACGCGCTCGCTTAAATCACGCCGTGCTGCAGCCACTAACGCGGCACATGCTCCAGTTCCGCAAGCCTGCGTTATGCCCGAGCCGCGCTCCCACACCCGCATGCGTAAGTGATTGCGCGACAGCACTTGAATAACCTCAATATTCGCGCGCTCAGGAAACAGCGCATGGTGCTCGAGGCGCGGCCCTCGCGCATTCAAATCGACAGCATCTGCATTTGGCACAAAGAACACCGCATGGGGATTGCCCATGCTCACGCCCACGGGGTCGCTGAGTTCGCCGTCAGAAATTCCTAAATGCAGCGTGTCGCGTTGTTCAGAGAGCGGAATCTCATCCCACTTTAATTTGGCCGGTCCCATGTCGATCGTGATCAGGCCATTGGCGGCGCGCGTGGCCAGCACCGGTCCGCCAAGTGTTTCGATCCGCAGCGCGGATTTGCCCGTCTCATTCATGACGATATCAGCAACGCAACGCACACCGTTGCCGCATTGCTCGGCAACGGTGCCATCGGCGTTCCGCACGCCCATAAAAAAGTCGCCACCATTGCGGGCGCGCTCGATGATTAAAATTTCATCGCAGCCCACGCCCCATCGCCGGTCGGCCAAGGTCTTGGCTGTGGCGGTATCCAATGTGATGGCGCGCGCGCGCGCATCCAGCACGACGAAGTCGTTGCCGATGCCGTGCATCTTGCGAAAGGCGACGCCTTCGCGACTCGATGATGGGTTAAGGGCCATGGCGCGGGTTTATAGGGCATTTTCAGCAAAAGTGTGCTGCGGTTTTGCACAGCCGGGTCATGGAGCCGAATAGGCGGTTTTTTCAGGGCAAAAACATGGCATAAGCCGTTGATATTTATAAATATTATCGATATAAAATTGACTTCCAGCGGGAATCGGCCGCCTCATCCATCCTAATGTAGCCGCTGTTCCTTGACTGGCTTTGGCCCCCAGCGTAAACACGGCCACCTTTCGTAGGGCTGCTCGCTCCGTGTAAGGCCTTGAGATCACTTTAATTTAGAGCACTGCGCTCCTGAGGGGGCCCGCCAGTCCGCGAGTGTCGCGCACTGGCGTAGTTTGCGTTTTGCGTGACTGGGTTTTGGATCTTCGATGTTTGACAGTTTGGCAGATCGATTAGGAGGAGTGCTGACGCGGCTGACGCGGCGCGGCGCGCTTTCTGAATCTGATGTCGCGGCGGCAATGCGCGAAGTGCGCGTGGCGCTGCTCGAGGCCGATGTCGCTCTGCCGGTTGTCAAAGATTTCATCGATAAAGTATCGCTCGAAGCCGTTGGCGAAAAAGTCATCAAGTCGGTGACGCCCGGCCAGATGGTTGTCAAAATTGTTCACGATCAACTGGTCGCCATGCTGGGCGGCGAGAATGTGTCGGGCGGCATCGATTTTGGCGCACAGCCGCCAGTGCCGGTTTTGATGGTCGGTTTGCAAGGCTCGGGCAAAACCACCACCACGGCAAAAATTGCCAATCGCTTACAGCTCAAAGACCGCAAAAAAGTTTTGATGGTCTCGCTTGATACGTACCGCCCTGCCGCGCAACAGCAGCTGGCCATTCTTGGCGGCCAAGTGGGCGTTGTGTCGTTGCCAATCATCGAAGGCCAAAAACCTCTCGATATTGCCAAACGCGGGATCAACGAAGCCAAACTTGGTGGCTTTGATGTCGTGATTTTCGATACCGCCGGTCGCACAACTGTTGATGACGACATGATGACTGAGGTTGCGGCTTTGCGCGATCTCATCAAACCGCATGAGACGTTATTAGTAACCGACGCCATGATCGGCCAAGACTCGGTCGCCACGGCCACAGCATTCCATAACACCGTCGGCCTTACAGGCATTGTGCTGACGCGTGTTGATTCCGATGCGCGCGGTGGTGCGGCGCTGTCGATGCGCGCGGTCACTGGCCAGCCGATTAAATACATTGGCCTTGGCGAAAAGGTCGATGCCATCGACGTGTTCCAACCAGCACGAATTGCTGGCCGCATATTGGGCATGGGCGACGTTGTCAGCTTGGTCGAACGGGCCACCGAGAACATCAAGCAAGAAGATGCTGAAAAACTTGCCGCTCGCATGATGGAAGGCAAGTTCGATCTCGATGATATGCTGTCGCAAATTCGACAAGTGCAAAAAATGGGCGACCTTAAAGGCCTGATGGGAATGATCCCCGGCCTTGGCGCTGCTGCCAAACAAATGGCCGCTTCCAAAATTGACGACGGTGCTGTGAAGCGCCAAGAAGCCATTATTTTGTCGATGACACCCAAAGAGCGCCGTAACCCCGACCTGATCAAGGCATCGCGCAAGCAACGCATTGCGAACGGCTCGGGCACCGGCGTGTCGGATGTCAACAAGCTGCTCAAGCAGCACCAAGATATGTCCACCATGATGAAGCGCATGAAGAAGATGGGCGGCATCGGCGCGTTGAGCGCGATGATGGGCAAAGGATTGCCGGGCATGATGCCTGGGATGCGCGGGCCAGGTGGTCCGCCCATGGGACGAAGGTAAGTTTTTGTTTGGTTGCGTGTCCCACGCCAAGTGGAAGCCCACTAATCGGGGACACGCTCCAGGGTTTAATTTCTACAGCAAGGAGAAGTTTTAATATGGGTCTTAAAATCAGAATGTCGCGCGCCGGAACGACCAATCGGGCGTTCTATCGCATTGTTGTCGCCGACTCGCGCTCGCCGCGCGATGGTCGCTATTTGGAGCGCTTGGGCACCTACAATCCCTTGCTGCCGCGCGATCACAAAGACCGCGTGGTCTTAAAGCTCGAGCGCATCAAGCATTGGATGGGCGTGGGCGCGTTGCCGTCTGACCGCGTGCAGCGCTTTTTGGCTCAGGCCGGTGTCATGGCTGCTCCGACCATTCGTCCGCAGACCAAGAAGGACAAGCCCAAGGCAAAAGCACAAGAACGCATGAAGGCTGCTGCTGAGGCATCTGCTAAAGCGGCGGAAGCTACGGCGGCCGGTTAACCCCGGCCGGCGGCACCTGTCATGGCCGCGTCTGAGTCCCGCGTGTGTTTGGGCGTGATCGTTGGGGCCAAGGGCGTCAACGGTGAAGTTCGAATCAAAAGTTTCACCGAAGTTCCTACCGATGTTGGTAGTTACGGCCCGGTCGAAAGCGAAGACGGAACTAAGACGTGGGAAGTGCGGGTGGTCGGCCAGGCGAAGGGGGTTGTTGTTGCAAAGCTGAAGGGCATTGCAGATCGCAACCAGGCTGAAGACGTAAAGGGCGAAAAACTTTACGTCGCACGCGCCAAGCTGCCGCCACCGGAGGAAGGCACCTACTATCACGCCGATCTGGTTGGCCTGAAAGTGGTGCTGACGACGGGTGAGAGTAAGGGAAGCATCCTTGCGGTTTATAACTTCGGTGCTGGTGACATCATCGAAGTGGGCGACGGAACGACAGCTTCGGTGATGGTGCCGTTTTCGGATGCAGCCATCGCCGAGGTGAACATGAAAGACGGTGTTGTTCGCGTCGAGCCATTGCCGGGACTATTCGATGATGGCGACGACGACGAACTGATCGAAGAAGGAGATGAGAACGCCGACGATGATGCGACCGAAGTGAAAAACCATGGCTGAACTGTTCAGCGCTGTTGTGTTGACGTTGTTCCACGAGATGTTTCCAGGTCCCCTGGGGCACTCGCTGGCGGGCAAAGCGCTTGAAGACGGTGTGTGGAATTTAAAGGCTGTCGACATTCGCGGTTTTGCCAAAGATCGGCATCGCACAGTTGACGACAGCCCCTTCGGTGGTGGCGCAGGGATGGTGATGCGGCCTGATGTTTTGGACGATGCGATTAGCGCGTCGTACCCGAACCAAGGCCCGCTGATCTACTTCACGCCCCGGGGCGCAACCCTGACCCAGCAGCGGGTCAAGGCATTGGCGGCGGAGAAAACGATAACGCTGATTTGTGGGCGCTTTGAGGGCGTTGATCAGCGGGTGCTTGAAGCACGTGGCGTCGAGGAAATTAGCCTTGGCGATTTTGTGCTCTCGGGCGGTGAATTGGCGGCGCTGACGTTGCTTGATGCTGTGGTGCGATTGTTGCCAGGTGTTGTGGGACGAGGCGAGAGCTTAGAGGACGAAAGTTTTGAGACCGGGTTGCTGGAATACCCGCACTACACCCGACCCGACCCCTGGCGCGACATGAACGTGCCCGAGGTGTTGAAGTCGGGCCATCACGCAAACGTTGCCGCGTGGCGACGGGCGCAGGCTGAGGCGGTAACACAAGAACGACGGCCCGATTTATGGGCCCGCTACCAGGCGAGACAAACGCCCAAAACTTAAAAGACCAACGACACGACGATTGACATTAACCAAGACCAAGAGACGAAAAAGGAAATCGATCATGAATATCATTGAACAAATCAACCAGGCCCACATGGCCGAGATGATGGTCGGCAAAACCATGCCTGACTTTAATCCTGGCGACACCGTGAAGGTGTTTGTGAAGGTGAAGGAAGGCGACAAAAGCCGCCTGCAAGCCTACGAAGGCGTGTGCATTGCGCGCAAAAATGCCGGCATCAACTCTTCGTTCACGGTGCGCAAAATTTCGTTCGGCGAAGGTGTCGAGCGCGTATTTCCGTTGTACGCCCCCGTGGTCGACAAGGTCGAACTCGTGCGTCGCGGCAAAGTCCGTCGCGCCAAGTTGTATTACTTGCGCGACCGTCGCGGCCGCTCGGCTCGCATCACCGAAGACATGATGGGCGGTAACGAGGGCGTTGCCACGGCCGCTGACGCGGACAAAAAAGCCTAATACGAATTGTATCTGCGGGTTGCCTGCGCTTGCGGGCACCCGCATATATAAAGCCACGCGAGATCGAGACAAGGAACAGGTGCCATGGCCGCGCCACGTACGCTTTACGACAAACTGTGGGACAGTCACGTCGCACACAGCGACGGGGCGGGCAATTGCCTCGTCTATATCGACCTGCATCTCACGCACGAAGTAACCACCCCGCAAGCCTTCGAAGGTTTGCGTGCGGCAGGTCGCAAAATGCACCGCACCGACAAAACAATTGCAGTGCCCGATCATAACGTGCCGACCACGCCCGATCGGTTGGAAACAATCAAAGACCCCGAAAGCCGCCTCCAGCTCGAAATGTTGGAATCCAACGCGCGTGATTTCGGCGTGCCCTACATTCCGATGAGCGACATCCGCCAGGGTATCGTTCACATCATCGGCCCTGAGTTGGGCATGACCCAGCCCGGCAAGACCATTGTGTGCGGCGATTCGCACACGGCCACGCACGGTGCTTTTGGCGCGCTGGCTTTTGGCATTGGCACGTCTGATGTCGAGCACGTGTTGGCTACGCAAACACTGCAGATGCAAAAATCCAAAAACCTGCGGGTGCAGGTTGATGGTGCATTGCCCACCGGCGTGACGGGCAAAGACTTGATCTTGGCCATTATCGGCCGCCTGGGAACGGCCGGCGGCACGGGCCATGTGGTTGAGTATGTCGGCCAAGTGTTCCGTGATCTGTCGATGGAAGCGCGCATGACTGTGTGCAACATGACCATCGAGGCGGGTGCGCGTGCCGGACTGATGGCCCCCGACGATAAAACTTTTGCATATATGATGGGCAAGCCCCATGCGCCAAAGGCTGCGCAGTGGGAACAAGCGGTCGCCTATTGGAAGACGTTGAAGTCAGACGACGGCGCAAAGTTCGACAAAGAAATTCGCATGAACGCAGCCGATATTGTGCCGCACGTGACCTGGGGCACCAGTCCCGAGGACGTGCTGCCGATCACGGCCAAAGTGCCCAACCCCGATGATATGAGCGATGCCAACAAGCGCGTGTCAGCCAAGCGTTCGCTGGAATACATGGGCCTGATCCCGGGCACGCCGCTGGAACAAGTGAAAGTAGACAAAGTATTTGTCGGCTCATGCACCAATGGCCGCATCGAAGACTTGCGTGCCGTTGCCGCCATCCTCAAGGGCAAAAAAATCGCAAGCCACGTCGGCATGTTGGTGGTGCCGGGCTCAGGCCTCGTCAAACATCAAGCTGAAGAAGAAGGCCTGGATAAAATTTTTGTTGCCGCCGGTGCAGAATGGCGCGAACCAGGCTGCTCGATGTGCCTTGGCATGAACCCCGATATTCTACAGCCGGGCGAACGCTGTGCGTCGACCTCCAACCGCAACTTCGAAGGTCGTCAAGGCCGCGGAGGGCGCACTCACTTACTCAGCCCCGGCATGGCCGCCGCCGCAGCCATCACCGGGCACCTCACCGATGTGCGCAAGGTGATGTGAATGTCGGCAAAAGGCACGATTAGCGAAATCAACGTCGATCTCGTCGCCCTGCGTCAGGCCAAGGCTGACCGCGCGTTGCAGCGCGACAGCGTCGAGATCGTCGATTTTTCCGGAAAGCTAAGTCAACTGCGCGAGTTTAGCGTTTTGTCACATTTTGCGCGTCGCAACGAGCGCAAGAACTAAAAGGGGATCACCATGGAAAAATTCACAGTCCTCAAGGGCGTGGCCGCTCCACTGCCGTTGGTCAATGTCGATACAGACATGATCATGCCCAAGCAGTTCCTGAAAACCATCAAGCGCACCGGCCTTGGCAAAGCCGTCATGTTTGATATGCGCTATGAAGATAATGGCGCAGAAAAGCCAGGGTTCGTGCTGAACCAAGAACCTTTTCGCAACGCCAAAATCCTCATCGCCGGTGCCAACTTTGGTTGCGGCTCGTCGCGTGAACATGCGCCTTGGGGTTTGCTCGATTTTGGCTTTCGCTGTGTGATTGCGCCCAGCTTTGCCGATATTTTTTACAACAACTGCTTCAAGAACGGCATTTTGTGCATCACGCTGCCGCAAGCCGAAGTTGATAAGCTTTTGGCTAAAGCTCAAGAGGGCAACACGAAGGGTGGCGAGTTTGCGGTTGATCTTTCGGCCAAAACCATCACCACGCCCGATGGCGTCGTAACCAAGTTCGATATCGACGACACGCGCCGCCATAACTTGCTCAACGGGCTGGACGATATTGGCCTCACGCTTCAGCAGCTCGATAAAATCAAAGCCTTTGAAGCCAAGCAAAAGGCCGAGCAGCCCTGGCTGTACGCATGATTGTTCGTAATGTTTTAGCCCTTGCGGGCGACGGCATTGGCCCCGAGGTTTTGCTGGCCACGCGCCGCGTTATGGATTGGTTCCAGTCCACCGGCCGCGCCAAATTTAATGTGTCGGAAGGGTTGATCGGCGGCGCATCGTATGATGCGCACCAAACCCCACTCACCGACGAAACCGTTGCGCGCGCCAAAGCGGCCGATGCCGTTTTGTTTGCTTGCATTGGTGGACCTAAGTGGGACCAGCTGCCCTATGATGTGCGCCCCGAAAAGGGGTTGCTGCGCTTGCGCAAAGAGATGGGCCTGTTTGCCAACTTACGCCCGGCAATTGTCATGGACGCTCTGGCTTCGGCCTCGTCGCTGAAAACCGATCTGGTGCGCGGCCTTGATATCATGATCGTGCGCGAACTGATTGGCGGCATTTACTTCGGGGAACCGCGGGGCGTCGAGCAATTGGCCGATGGCACGCGGCGCGGCTACAACACTCAAGCCTATTCAACGGCTGAAATTTTGCGCATTGCCCATGTGGCGTTCGAGCTGGCGCGCAAACGCGGCAAGCGGGTGTGCTCGGTCGACAAAGCCAACGTCATGGAAAGTGGTTTGGTGTGGCGCGAAGAAATCACAAAGCTGCGCAACTCCACATACCCCGACGTCGAACTGAGTCATATGTACGTCGACAACTGCGCCATGCAATTGGTGCGCACGCCCAAACAGTTCGATGTCATCGTCACCGATAACCTGTTCGGCGATATCTTGTCAGATCTGGCTTCGATGCTTACCGGCTCGCTGGGCATGTTGCCGTCGGCCAGCCTCGGTGCGATCGGCGCCGATGGCCGCCAACCGGCGCTGTACGAGCCCGTCCATGGTTCGGCACCTGACATTGCGGGCAAGGGCATTGCCAATCCGCTCGCGATGGTTCTGTCGCTGGCCATGATGCTGCGCTACTCCTTCAGCTTAGGCAAAGATGCCGACCTGTTGGAACGCGCGGTGCAAAATGTGCTGTCAGCTGGTGTTCGCACGGGTGACATCGCCGAGCCTGGCCAAATACCCATCGGCACCACAGCGATGGCCGATGCAGTGATCGCTGAGCTGACGCGGTTGGCAAAATAAATCTACCGAACGCCCGCCTGATCAAGGTGTCGCTGCAACTGCCCGGTTATGAAAAGCGCGAACATGCGCCAGTCGCTATACAGCGACCAAACTGGATAAGTGAACGTCGCGGGTTTGTTGTGCTCGATGAAAAAGTGCGCCACCCAGGCAAAGCCGTAGCCAGCCAGGAGTGCGGCAAAGAAGAATGTGGAGTCGCTCAAAATTCCCAGACCCAGAAACACCAGCGCCATTGCGCTGCCGATATAATGTAACGCGCGAGTCAAAGGCTTGGCGTGTTCGCGCAGGTAATAGGGCCAAAAGGCGCTGTAATCCTTGATTTTCTCGCTCATTGTGGCCTCGGGCTCATACCTTGCGATTCGGGGTCCAGCAGCGTAGTTTGCGCCACCTTTAAGCTGGGCGGAATGCCCCGGCACACCTTATCAGATCAGGATCATTGCGATGCCCGATAACGCACGTTCTTCATCACGCGACGGCTATGTTGTTGCTGTCATTGGCGCCACCGGCAATGTCGGGCGTGAAATCTTACAAACCCTGGCCGAACGCAATTTCCCCGTTTCAAAAATCTACGCCGTGGCGTCGGAACGCTCGGTCGGCGCCGAAGTGTCTTACGGCGAAGACCAAGTGTTGAAGGTGCAAGACCTTGAGAAGTTCGACTTCAAGGGTGTCGACATCGCGCTGTCATCGCCCGGTGCCAAAATCTCGGCCATTCATAGCCCGCGCGCGGCCAAAGCCGGTTGCGTGGTCATCGACAACACATCGCATTTCCGCATGGACCCCGATGTGCCCTTAGTGGTGCCGGAAGTAAACCCGCAAGATATTGCGCGCTACAAAAAGAAGGGCATCATCGCCAATCCAAATTGCTCGACCATCCAAATGGTTGTGGCCTTAAAGCCGCTGCATGACGCCTTCAAAATTAAGCGCGTCGTGGTGTCGACCTATCAGTCCACGTCGGGCAAGGGTAAGGCCGCGATGGACGAGCTGTTTAATCAAACCAAGGGCGTGTTCGTCAATCAATCGCCGCACGATACCAAGTCGCTGTTCACCAAGCAGATCGCCTTCAATGTGATTCCGCACATTGACATCTTCCTCGACGATGGGTCGACCAAGGAAGAATGGAAAATGGAAGTCGAGACCAAGAAAATTCTCGACCCCAATATCCAAGTGCATGCCAACTGCGCCCGCGTGGGAACATTTATCGGCCACGCTGAATATATAAACATCGAAACCGAAAAGCCCTTCACCGAACGTGAGGCGCGCCAGCTTTTGTCTAAGGCGCCCGGAATATCGGTGGTCGATCATCGCGCCGATGAGGGCTATGTTACACCCGCCGAAGTTGTCGGCGAAGATTCGGTGTTTATTTCGCGCATTCGCAAAGATCGCAGCGTGCCCAATGGGTTGTCGATGTGGGTCGTGGCCGACAACTTGCGCAAAGGTGCGGCGCTCAATGCGGTGCAAATCGCTGAAGTGCTCGTGCGCGACTACTTAAGCGTGAACGCCTAGGGCCGATTGCCGCCAAGGCCGCCGAAGGTCGCCACGGCAATAACAGCGAGGCCAAGCACCACAATCACGACGCCTTCAATTTTGTTGAAGCGCTGCAGGGTCTCGGGCCCAAAGCGGCGGCGAAATAAGTGCGCAATGGCACTCAGGAACGTCCACCACAACATCGATCCACAAAAAACACCTGCGACCAAAGTTGTCGTCGCTAGTCGCGTAATGTCCGGGTCAGTGGGGCCCAGGGCCGCGAACAATCCCAAAGCGCCTAAAAACGTTGCAGGGTTAGCGGCCGACATGGTGACGGCCTTGGCGAAATCGCGACCGATTTGTTCCGCTTCATCGCCGGTCCCGTCGCTTTTAAACTGCGACATGTAGGTCGCAACGCCCATGCCTGTAACAATCACGCCGCCAATGAGGCCGAGCAAGGTCTGGTGCGACAGCACGTACGAGGCAATGATCGTGAGGCCGAATGCAGCAATCGCGCCAAACAGTGTATCGACGGTGGCCGAGCCAAGCCCGACCGCCAGGGCGCGCAGCCACTGACCGCTCATTGCGCGCTTCACACACATGGCGCCAACCGCACCAATGGGGGCGGCCAACAGCACGCCCATGATCAGCCCCCTCAAAAGGGGAATTTCGATAATCATCGTCAGCATATCAAGCCTGTTCCACTAGACCGACCATAGCCTCCTCGGATATCAAGTCACAACCTTGTACATTGTGGACCGTCTGCCTCATGCCATTTCCCTCACGCCCCCGTCGCAGCATGCTTTACATGCCGGCGTCGAATCCGCGCGCGCTGGAGAAAGCCAAAACAATCCCGGCGGACGGGCTGATTTTTGATTTGGAAGATGCGGTCGCGCCCGATGCCAAGCCCGCCGCCCGGCACGCGGCAATCGCGGCTGTGACGTCCAACGCCTATGGCCGCCGCGAAGTGATGGTGCGCGCCAACGCGCTTGATACATCTTGGTGTCGCGATGATTTAGTGGCGATTGCCACGTCTGGCGCGGACGGCGTGGTGCTGCCCAAGGTCAACGATGCGAATGATGTGCGTTCGGCGGTTGCCATTCTCAAAGGCGCCGGCGCGCCCGACAGTTTGGGTTTGTGGGCAATGATTGAAACGCCGCGCGGCGTGATCAACGCCCGCGACATTGCAAGCGCCTCGCCACGCGTGGCGGGCTTGTGTGTGGGCACGGCCGACTTGGCCAAAGATTTGCATTGCGCGCACCCGGCCGATCGGGCCCCGATGCTGATGGCGCTGCAAACGGCCGTGATGGTAGCGCGTGCTTTTGGCATTTATGTGCTTGATGGCGTACATGTGGACTTGGATGACGTGGTCGGTTTTGAAGCAGCTTGTCGCCAAGGCCGCGACTTGGGATTTGACGGCAAGACATTGATCCACCCCAAACAGGTAGACGTCGCCAATGCCGTCTTCGCGCCCGGGACCGACGAAATTGAACGCGCCAAACGCATTGTTGCTGCACACGAAGATGCGGCGGCAAAAGGGCTCGGTGTGACGTTGCTTGATGGCCGCTTGGTCGAAGTGCTGCACGTCGCCGAAGCTAAGCGATTGTTGACCTATGCCGACGATATCACCGCACTCGGCGCAATGTAGGCTATGACACTCACGCTTTCAGTTCTTGATCAATCACCGGTGCGTTCGGGCGGCACAGCCTTTGATGCCATCGAGGAAACTGTAAAGCTCGCCCAAGCCACCGAAAAGTTGGGCTATCAGCGCTATTGGTTGGCTGAACATCATGGCACAGATGGTTTGGCCGGCGTTTCACCCGAAATTTTGATTGCCCGCGTCGCTGCAGCCACCACCACCATGCGCATCGGCTCGGGAGGTGTGATGCTGTCGCACTACAGCCCGCTGAAAGTTGCCGAGAATTTTGCGCTGCTGCAAACCATGTACCCGGGCCGCATTGATTTAGGATTGGGCCGTGCACCTGGTGGCGACTATCTCACGTCGATTGCCATGCAGTATGGCTCTGAAATTGGTGTGGAATACTACCCCACTAAAATCATCGACTTGAAAGCATTTCTCACGGGCACAGTTCCGGCCAACAAAGCTTTGGCGAATGTGAAGGTCACACCGCGCCCTACGGTGCCGCCTGAAATTTGGTTGTTGGGCTCATCGGATGAAAGCGCCAAGCTGGCTGCCACGTTTGGGCTGTCTTTTGCCTTCGCGCATTTCATCAACCCTATCGGCGCGGAAAGAATTTTGCGTGACTATACGGCAAATTTTCAACCGTCAGATTTGTTAGCCAAACCCAAAGCCGCGTTGTGTGTGGGTGCTGTTTGTGCGGCCACACAAGCTGAGGCCGACCGGTTGGCGCTTTCGCGCGGGCTGTGGCGCGTGATGCTGGATAAAGGTGCGCTTGGCCCATACCCGACGCCGGAAGAGGCAGCGGCCTATCCTTACACCGAGCAAGAGCGCCGCACCGCCGAGAAATCAAAACGCACAGCCATTATTGGCGACCCGTCGACTGTGAAGGCCGGCCTTGAGAAAATGGCCGCCGATCATGCCGTTGAGGAAATAATGGTCGTTACGATTTGTCATGAGTTTCGCGCCCGGTTACGTTCGTACGAACTGATTGCCCAAGCCTTTCAATTATCGCAACGTGAAGCTGCCTAGATTAGGAGAATAAAATGTCCGTGAGTCAAATGGTGCGTGCGGCTTTGATGGTTTCAGACCTTGAACAAAGCCGCGAGTTTTACACGAACGTTTTAGGCCTCACCGAAGTCTACACCGAAAGTGAAGCCAAGGGCGGGAACATGAACGCGCTGATCGGCATGCCCGACACGGTCACCACGCGTGTATGTATTTTGAAAGTACCGAATAAACCCGCTTATGGAATGGTCGGGCTGTTCGAGGTGAAAAACCCGGCGCCGCCCAAAATTCAACGCCAGAATAGCAGCTCGAACGTCGGCGAGTTCTGTATCGTTTTTTACTGTGACAATCTCGACCCCGTGTATGCGCAAGCCCAAAAGCGCGGGCTGACGATTGTGGCTGCACCCGTTGCATTGCGCGTACGTGGGCACGTCAAACAGCGTGAGATGACGCTGCGCGGACCTGATGGCGAGAAGATTAATCTGATCGAATGGGATATCGCCAAAGCCGATGCGGGCGATCGGCCCGAAAAATGGCCGGGCGTGCCGGAGAAATAAGTTTCTTGTGACCTTCGGTCTCGATCCGAGGGGCCCGGGCATAAGAACGCAGGCATTTAAGATCAATAGCCCGGGATGCTTGGGTCCAGCCCGGGCATGACACTAAGAATTAAGTTAAGGAACTTTCGGGCCGTCGGGTTCGGCCGTCGGCTTCGTCTCAAGTGATTCGGCCTGCTCGCGCAGTGTAAAAAACACCCGCTCGATGAACTGCTTTTTTTCCTCATCCACCATTGCGCGTTGCTCGGGGCTAAAAGCGAAGCTCTCGATCTCCTGACCCAAAATAACTCCTTTTTTCGCGGCGGCTGCTTCCACAGAAGCCAGGCGTTCTTTGACCACCCATAACTCTTGGGCCAGCGTCATGCAGATCGACACGAGTTCATCCACGCCCTGCGCTTCGAAAAAGCGCATTTGCTTTCCCTTCACGCTTTGGCGCAGTTTGGCTTGCGACTTTTTTGCTTTTACGGCGAACATACAGCGGCGTCCTTATTTCCAAGCGCCGAAGGTAAACCACTGCACGCCATCAACCAGGCGGCCCATATGGTTCTCGCCTTCCGTATTGGCCTTGGCGTCGGCGATAGCTTTGATAATCGCAGATTCGCCATAAAAATTAAGGCTGGGCGCCACGTACTGAAAATACTTGTTCTTCTTAAAGCCCGCTGCCGTGCATTCCTCTTGGGGGTCTGAATCGCGGAACGCCTTATAAAACGGCTCTTTGTTATAGAAGCTGTCCCAATCCAAATAGAAGCTATCATAGGCGCTCAGCATCTTATTGGGCGGCAGCTCGTAATGAAGCATGACGCCGCCGGGTTTGAGCATCCGATACGCTTCTTTAAAAATGTTGCGAATGTTCTTTTTGGGAACCTCGTGCAGAAACATGCACGAATAAATCACGTCGAAAGATTCATCTGGATACGCCGTATGCTCCGCATCCTTTTGCGCGAAGTTCGCGCTGACGCCATAACTTTGCGCGCGGCCATGGGCATAGCGCACCGATGGTGCGCCCACATCAATGCCTGTCACCTCGGCGTTGGGATAGCGCTGTTTCCACGGTAAGGTGGAATGACCCAACGTGCAGCCCATGTCTAAAATTGCTTTGGGCTTGAAGTCAGGGTAACGCTTGGTGAAATAGGTCGACACCGACTGCGTGATGTCGTCCATGCGTGGGCCTAAAAAGCCCATCGCAAACACCGAAAGACCATTGTCGAAAATCGCGCCCTGGCTCACGTCGTCGGGGATGTGCTCTTCATGATAGTTGCCGGGCATCAGGTGCACATCCAAATCGGCTGTGTAGCGCGGGATGGCGAGCTTGGGATCCAAAGTCAAAGTTCCGTTGGCTTTTTGTGTCGACTGCGCCAGTACTTTGGTCTTGGCTGACAAGTCCTCAGCTTGGCGTTCAATGCCGGGAATGACGCTGCGCCACACCATTTCCTGCGTATTGCAGCGCATCGACGAGTAGAATTTGAAAATCGTCTCGTCTTTGAGTGCTTTGTGAATCTCAGGCGCCGTCTTGGGCACGCGCTTATTCTTCTTCTTAAAATTGGGCTCGACCTTTTTATTGTAAACGGTTCGCATACCGCCGGAGAGGTTGTTCAGCACATACGTGCGCATGCCTGACACAAAATGTTGGCGCGCCATCTCGTCGCGGCTGTAGTCAACTTTCAAGTCGTGGTCGACATTTTCAGTCATGGCAATCTCCTCGCTGTTGACCCAATTATCCGGCCTCAAGGGTCGTTTTGTCTATGCTCGCGACGGCCGCGTTCTTACTGCGGCGGCTCGAGCTTGACCAATTCGTAAACCCGATCGGCCGGTGCCCAAACAAATTTAACCATGATCGCATCTGGCCCAGTGACATATATATCTACGGCGTTGTCGATTTTATAGTGATCGACCTGAAATTCCCCAGCCGGCGTGGTCATTTTTTCAGGCCCCACGTAATCAAGTTTTTGCGTATATAAACGCCCCAGCAAGGCTTGCGGTCCGGCGGCGCCAGCATCGATGTCGTAAACGGTGATGGTCTGGGTGCCGCCATTTTTCTTATCGTAATAGCCCATGTGCCAGGCGTCGGTGCTTAAGGGGTGGGGGATGAGTGAAAATTTCTCAGGCACTTTGACATTATGGGTGAGCATGCCGTTGGGCGTGTTGGCGACAGCACTCAACTGATCGCCCTGGATGGTGAAAAACGCCGAGCCTTTCCATTTTCCGCCCACCCAGTAGAGCGCATAGGCCTCCAGCGGCCGGAAGTTGGCATCAACCCGGTAGGTGACATGGCGCTGCACGCCGGGGCTGCCATAGCGGTTCAGGGCTTGCATGGTGCGCGAGCCGTCGGGGTGAACGGTCAAGTTCCAGTTCTCGCCGCCCAACACGGCGCCGGTGCTCAACACTTTATAAACAATGGTGCCCGTCGCCGCACGGGTGACATTGGCATTCGCGCCGCCGATGGTGGGGTTAGGTTCGGTCTGGGCGAGTGCGCCCCACGAGATAAAAGCTGCCGCACATATCAAAGCGATGTGTCTCATGGCCCGCTCCTGTAGCCGATGAGGTGATGCTCGCGGTCGATGGAGGAGTAGATAAATTTCACCAGCACGCCGTCCGGCCCAGTAATGAACAAATCCACCGCATCTTCGACGCGGTAATGGTCGGTGGCAAATGTTCCGGCGGGCACGCTGACGTTTTCTGCGCCAACGTAGGTGAGTTTGTACGACATCACTTTGCCCAGCAGGCCCATGGGGCCTTCGCCGGTGGCGTTGAAATTATAAGCCGGGATGGGTTGCGTACCGCCTTTGGCTTTGTCGTAAATCATCGCCCGCCATGAATCGGTGGCCAGCACATGGGGCACGATGGCCAAGGTATCGCCGATCTCGAAGCTTTGGGTTTGCACGCCGCTGGGGGTGCTGGCGTTAATGTTCAGTTTTTTATTACTGGCGTTCACCGTGGCCGAGCCACGCCACTGCCCATCAATCCAGTATAGCGCGTAGGCCTCTAGCGGTTTGAAAGCGCCGTCGACGCGTTGCACAACGTGACGCTGAATATCGCGCGGCGCATATTGAACCGTCGCAGCCATGGTGCGCGAACCATCGGGGTGAACCGACAGCCGCCATGTTTCATAACCATTCACCACGCCCGTGCTTTTCACCCGGTAGGCAATGGTGCCCGCAGCCCAGCGCGTGAAATTTTTGTTGGGCGTGGGCGCAGGTTCAACAGCTGTTGCCGGGCTTGCGAGCAACCCTGCAACAGCAATGAAGGCAAGTATGCGGGCCACTTATTTCTTAGCGTTGTCGCCGGATTTGAACTCGGTCAGCAGATATTCATAATCACGCGGACCATTGATGACGCGGACCATCAGTTTGTCTTGCTCCGTGATCCAGGCCTCACTGACTCCACCCAGTTTGTATTTTATAGTGTCGAACGTGCCCCCCGGCACTGTCACCTTTTCTTTGCCGACGCGCTCGAATTCAAAGGGAACCAGCGTCCCCAGCGGCGGCTTATTGATGTCTGCTGTGGCGTCCATCGAATACAGCGTGCCCTTTTGGGGGCCTTTCACTTTCGCGTCTTCGTACCACGTGTGCCAACCGTCGGCCGCCACCGGGTGCGAGCCGATCGAAATTTTCTCAGGGATGGTCAGCGCCTGCGTCAGTTGCCCTGTGGGCCCGTTGGACGCTGCGTTGAGTTTGTCGCCCATGACTGTGATGAAGTTCGAACCCTTATAGCCATTCGGCGTCCAGTAACTCAGGTAAGCTTCAAGGGGGCGGAAGTTGGGCGCCACACGCAACACCACCGTGAACTGATTGTTTCGTGCAAATAAGTCGTGCCACATGATCATCGTGCGAGAATCATCGGGATGCACGTTCATGTGGAATTTTTCCCAGCCGCGTTTGCGTTTATCGCTGAGCGTCTGATACGTGTAAGTGCCCTCGGCCCAGCGCTTAATATTAGTGTTAGGGCCGGTGTTCTCGGCTTGTGTGGGCGCGGCCACTTGCGCCCACGCATGTGAGGCGAGCACAGTTGCCGCAACGACTAAAATTTTGAAAAAAGTCATTGTGCTAATCTCCGTTTTTAAGGGCCAGTACGATAGCTTGTCAGCAAGTACTCACGGTCTAACGATGGCCACTCGTACTTCACGAGAACGCGATCAGGACCCGTGACCCAAACATCAAATTCATTGACCCGATAGTGCTCGGACTTAAACGTACCGGCGGGTACAACCACACTTTCAATGCCCTTCAACTCCCAGGATTGATCCATCGGCGTGGCCAGGATCGGGTTCTGAGGTCTCGAAATGGCATCGATGTTTAGCATCGCGATGCGCTGAACGCCGCCGCGCTTTTTATCATAGGTGCCGCCGTGCCAGCCATCAAATGCCAGCGGGTGAGAGAGCAGCGAAAAGCGGTCAGGCGCATAAGTACTTTGGGTAAAATGACCAGAAGGCCCATTGATCTCGGCCGTCATTTGATTTCCCAGCACGCGAAAAACACCCGAGCCTTTAAACCCTCCGTCGTTCCAATAAGCCGTAAAAGCTTCGATGGGGCGAAAGGTGTCGCTCACGCGCATGACGACGTTCATAATGACATTGCGGGCGAAGATATCGTTGTGCGTGATCAATGTGCGTGTCTGGTCGGGGTGAACCAGGATTGTGAACCGCTCGTTGCCCCGCCACTGTTTGTCTTTCATCGTCTGGTACAGAATTTCGCCCTCATGCCACCTTGTGATGTTGGCGTTCGCACCAACATTCTCTTTTGGTGCGGCTGATTGGTCTTGTGCTGTTGCGCTTACGGCAAAAAACAAACCGACCAGGGCGCAAGATATGGCTGCTCTCATTGTCCCGCCTCGTACTTGATCAAAAGGTATTCGCGATCAGATTTCGGGTTCAACGACTTCACCAACATGGAATCAGGCCCGCTGACCCAAGCTGCGGAACTCCCACTCGTGAATTTGATGGCTTTGAAGGTGCCGGCGGGCACGTTCACATCCTCTTCGCCCGCCTCGGCTTGTTCTGTTTCAATCAGTCGTGCAGTGACAGGCAATCCTAAATCGCGGCCTGCTTCCAGCGAGTAATAGCGGCTGATTTGCGAACCTTTGGCTTTGCGGTCGTAATACCAATAGTGCCACCAGTCGCTGGCCAGTGGATGCAAGCTGATGGAAAATTCTTTGGGCGTCGACCGCAGTTGATGCACTTGGCCCTCCGGCCCTGTCGATGTGAGGTCCATGGTGTCGTTATTGAAAACAATCTGTGCGGACCCTTTAAACTTTCCTTGGGTGAAAAACTGCGCAAAGGCGTCGAGCGGGCGCAAGTCTCGATCGACGCGGGCAACCCCGGTGAACTGTGTGTTTGTGGCAAATAAATCGTGCCACATGATCATGGTGCGCGAGCCATCGCCATAGGCGAACAGTTGCCAATTTTCAACGCCGCGGACGCGCCTATCAGAAATGGTGCGGTACTCGTATGTCCCGCGCGCCCAGCGCACGATGTTGCTGTTGGGCCCGGTGTTTTCGGGCGCGACCGCCGGCGGTGCCTGCGCCAAGGTGGGCATAGCCCCGGCGGCCATGGCGAGCAAAACAGCAAGCAGTCGGCTCAGCATCGGTTCGCTTCCCCATTTTCCCTAGGGTGATCGTGGCCCAAACTGACGGGGTCAAGCAATGGACACATTCGGACATTCCCGTTTTTATCGCGGTGTGGGGCCCGCGGGTGTTTGACTTCGCGCGTCGGGGGGAGTTACATCTAACCCCTCTCGGCCGGGGTGGCCGAAGACCTTGGAATTCCTCGCAAAGATCGGGATTTGGCTGCCATGTCAACCGCTGCAAAACCCACCACAACACGAACAATGGGAACGCGCGAAATCGCCCGTCCGTTGTCCCCGCACCTGCAGGTCTACCGCATGCCTTTGGCGGCAATGCTGTCGATCGCCGGTCATCGCGCGACGGGCATCGGATTAGTGCTGGGTCTGTTGTTGTTAACGTGGTGGCTGGCTGCGGCTGCTTTTGGCGATACTGCGTATGCCACTGTCATGGCATTCATTGGGTCCTGGCTCGGACAGCTCGTTCTGTTTGGCTTTTCGGTCGCGTTTTATTTCCATGTCTGCACCGGGGTCCGCCATTTATTTTGGGACGCGGGCAAAGGTTTTGAAATTCCCGCAACTCAGCGCACCAATCAAATCGTGATCGCGGCGGCCGTGGCCCTGACGATTCTCACTTGGCTCATCGTTTAAGGAGCACCCCATGACATCTAAACCTGGCGTGCTTCGTTCTGCTCTGGGCCATGTCCGTGGCTTGGGATCTGCCAAAGAAGGCACGCATCACTGGTGGCAGCAACGTCTGACGGCTGTCGCCCTTGTGCCGCTCTCAATTTGGCTGATTGCCAGCATCGTGCGTTTGTCGGGCGCGGGCTATGCCGGCTTCGTGGATTGGTTTCACAATCCGATCCATGCATCAGTGATGATCTTGTTCCTGGTCGCGAGCTTCCATCACGCGCAATTGGGTATGCAAGTCGTGATCGAGGACTATGTCCCCGGCCATGCCGCGCGAATTGTCTGCGTCACGGCTGTTAAATTTGGCTGCTTTGCGCTGGCGGTGCTGTGCACGGTTTCCATTCTTGTTGTTGCGTTTAAAGGTTGATCGGTCATGGCGTTTAATACAGCGGGCTATAACATCGTCGATCACGACTACGATGTCGTGGTTGTGGGCGCGGGCGGTGCAGGTTTGCGCGCCACCTTTGGCATGGTTCAAAACGGCTTGAAAACCGCCTGCATCACCAAAGTGTTTCCCACGCGCAGTCACACCGTTGCCGCTCAGGGCGGCGTCGGTGCCGCACTTGGCAACATGGCCGAGGACAACTGGGTTTGGCATATGTACGACACCGTCAAGGGGTCGGACTGGTTGGGCGATCAAGACGCCATTGAATACATGTGTCGCGAGGCTATTCCGGCGGTTTACGAGCTTGAAAACTATGGCGTGCCCTTTTCACGCACACCCGATGGCAAAATTTATCAGCGCCCATTCGGCGGCCACATGCGCAACTTCGGCGAAGCGCCGGTCCAGCGCGCCTGTGCTGCGGCTGACCGCACCGGCCACGCGATTTTGCACACGCTCTATCAGCAAAGTCTGAAATATCAGGCCGAGTTTTTTGTCGAATACTTTGCCATCGATTTGATGATGGATGCGGAAGGCTGTCGCGGCGTTGTCGCGCTCGATATGGCCACGGGCACTATTCATCGGTTCCGCGCGCACACCACCGTAATTGCCACGGGCGGATATGGCCGCGCCTATTTCTCGTGCACCTCGGCGCACACCTGCACCGGTGACGGCAACGGCATGGTGGCCCGCGCAGGCCTGCCGCTGCAAGATATGGAATTCGTGCAATTCCATCCCACCGGTGTGTATGGCGCCGGTGTGCTGATCACCGAAGGTGCGCGCGGCGAGGGTGGCTATCTCACAAACTCCGCAGGCGATCGCTTTATGGAACGCTATGCGCCCACGGCCAAGGACTTGGCCTCGCGCGATGTTGTCTCGCGCTCGATGACCATGGAAATTCGCGAAGGCCGCGGCGTTGGGCCCGAGAAAGATCACATTCTGCTGCATCTGGAGCACTTAGGCGCTGACGTGCTGTATCAACGTCTGCCCGGCATTACTGAAACAGCGAAAATTTTTGCCGGCATCGACGCCACCAAGAACGCCATCCCCGTGCTGCCGACCGTGCACTACAACATGGGCGGCATTCCCACCAACTACATGGCCGAGGTGATTAAGCCGCTGCCGGGCAAACCCGACAACGTGCTGCCGGGCCTGATGGCAGTGGGCGAAGCGGCCTGCGTGTCGGTGCACGGCGCCAACCGTTTGGGCACAAACTCACTGCTTGATCTGGTGGTGTTTGGTCGTGCGGCCAGTTTACGCGCCAAAGACATCGTCAAAGCCGGTGCCACACATCGGCCGCTGCCCAAAGACGCGTCAGACTTGGCGCTGAGCCGCTTAGATCGCATCCGCAATGCCAATGGTTCGCTGACCACCGCCGCTATTCGCAAGTCAATGCAGCGCACCATGCAAAACGATGCGGCCGTGTTCCGCACCGCCAAAACCCTCAAAGAGGGCTTGGACAAAATGGGCCAAATTGCCGGTACCATGAAAGACCTGAAGGTGTCGGATCGTAGCCTGATCTTTAATACCGATCTCATTGAAGCGCTGGAGTTAGACAACCTTATTCCGTGCGCGCTGGCCACTATTGCCGGTGCTGAAGCCCGCCATGAAAGCCGCGGCGCACATGCGCATGAAGATTATCCCAATCGTGATGATGCGAACTGGATGAAGCACACGCTGGCCTCGATCGACGAGGCTTACAAGGTGAAGCTCGATTATCGCCCGGTGCACACCTATACGCTGACCAACGAAGTTCAGTACATCCCGCCCAAAGCGCGCGTGTACTAAGAAAATTTGTTCGAGGGTTCCATGGCCGAATTTACGCTTCCCAAAAATTCTCAAGTCAAAGCGGGCAAAAAGCACGCCGCCCCGGCGGGTGCCAAAAATCTGCGCACGTTCCAGATTTATCGCTACGACCCCGATAAAGACGAGAACCCGCGGCTCGACAGCTACGATGTCGACATGGATACCTGCGGGCCCATGGTGCTGGACGCGCTGCTGAAAATTAAAGACGAAACCGATCAAACACTCACGCTTCGCCGCTCGTGCCGCGAAGGCATTTGCGGCTCGTGCTCGATGAATATCGACGGTCGCAACACGCTGGCCTGCTTAAAGCCCATCGAGGAATGCAAAGGCGACGTGAAGGTTTATCCGTTGCCGCACATGCCCGTCATCAAAGACCTCGTGCCCGATCTCACGCACGTGTACGCGCAATACGCCTCTATCGAGCCGTGGCTCAAGTCCGACACGCCGGCACCACCCAATGCCGAACGCAAACAATCACCCGAAGAGCGCGCCAAACTCGATGGATTGTGGGAATGCATTTTGTGCTTCTGCTGCACCACGTCATGCCCCAGCTATTGGTGGAACGGCGACCGCTATTTGGGCCCAGCGATTTTGCTGCAAGCCGCACGCTGGATTAATGACTCGCGCGACGAGGCCACCGGCGAGCGTTTGGACAACCTGGAAGATCCCTTCCGGCTGTATCGCTGCCACACAATTATGAACTGCACCCAGACCTGCCCGAAGGGCCTCAACCCCGCCAAAGCCATCGGCGATATCAAAATGAAGATGGTCGAACGCCAGGGGTAATTATTTCTGGTCAACCCCCAACGCATTTAAAAAACGCGCGCGTCGGGGCTAGCAGCACGCAGCGGAATTCGTCCTGGCCGTCAAACACCGCCGTCCGGTTGGTTTTGGCGCACTCGGCTTTGGCCAACGCCAGCACGTCGCGCGGTGCGGCCCCCCGACTCGAGTAGCAAATAGCCACCCGGTCGGGCGTCGAGACCCCCACCTCGGTTTTCTGACCAGCCTCGCGCCGGGCATCCACAAACGGCGCGCTGCCGCAACTGCATAAGCCAAAGGCCATCACAACGAGGGCGGCGGCCTGCCGCCAACCGCGCCCTGAGACTCGAGGGGGGGTGTCGCCCGCCGCAGGAAGGGTCGCCCTAGAATGTTCCAAATCCATGAAATTCCTTGCAAATCTGCCGCGTTTGAGGCGTTGTCAGCCTCATCGCACCTGTTTATCTTTCAGGCCGAACGCACTGTTGTCGAGGGGATATCTGATGCCTGTTACCGCCGAAGACCTTCTCAAAGAAGGCAAAAAATTCCGTCTGGTTACCCGTAGCGATTTCGACGGGCTGGTTTGCGCCGCCGTCTTGAAAGAGCTGAAGCTGATCGACGAAATCAAGTTCGTCCACCCCAAAGATATGCAAGACGGGGTGATCGAAATTTCCAGCCGCGATATCACGACCAACCTGCCCTATGTCGAGGGCGTCCGCGCGGCATTCGACCACCACCTGTCTGAAACCGTGCGCGTCGGCGCCAAAGACAACCATATTATTGATCCGGAAGCGCCATCGGCCGCCCGCGTGGTGTACGATTTCTTTGGCGGCAAGAAAAAGCTGCCGCGCATTGGCGATGATTTGATGATCGCGGTCGATAAGGGCGATGCCGCCCAGTTCAACAAAAACGAAGTCCTCAACCCCCAGGGCTGGGACTTGATGAACTTTCTGATGGATGCCCGCACTGGTTTGGGCCGCTTCCGCGAGTTCACCATTTCGAACTATCAGTTGATGATGGAACTCATCGACAAGTGCGTTGAAATTCCCATCGACGAAATTCTCATGCTGCCCGATGTGGTCGAGCGTGTGGACCTGTATGTCGAGCACGAAGCCAAAGCCAAAGAGCAAATCAAGCGTTGCTCGAAGGTTTACAAAAATTTGGTCATTCTCGACCTGCGCGATGAAGACACCATTTGGGCAGCCAATCGCTTTTTGATTTACGCGCTGTACCCGGAAACCAACATTTCCATCCACGTCATGTGGGGCTTGAAGAAGCAGAACACCGTGTTCGCGATTGGGAAGTCGATCTTTGATCGTGGATCAAAAACCAACGTTGGTGATTTGTGCCTCAAGTACGGCGGCGGCGGTCATATGGCAGCCGGTACCTGCCAAGTGCCCAACGACCAGTCGGAAAAAACGCTGGGCGACTTGATCGCAAAAATCAACGCCGCCGGCTGATCTTTCTTTTTTCGCTTTCGCTGTATCGCCCGGCAGGTTTCTGTTCGGGCGATACGCATTTTAGCCTGTTGCATTTGAAGTGACCGAAGGCCCCATTTTCCGTTATCGCGAACTCATGACGCGGGGCGAGCTCAAGCCCGACCCAGCGCAAGAGCTCGCGGCTGAACGGCTGCAAAGCCTGCACCACGCTCTGCTGCACTACACACCCAAAAGCGGCAAAAAAGGCTGGATGCAGCGCTTCGGCCTCATGCCCGACATCGACCGCGCACCACCGCAGGGCATTTATTTGTATGGCGGTGTCGGGCGCGGCAAATCGATGCTGATGGATTTGCTGTTCCAAAGCGTGCCGATCAAAACCAAAGACCGCGTGCATTTCCAAGCCTTTATGCGCGACATCCACGCCGAGATTCATCAACTGCGCCAAATGCCTGTGCCTTTCGAAGGCGATCCGATTCCCGGCATGGCAGATGGGATCGCAGACAACACGACACTGCTGTGTTTGGACGAGCTTGAAGTCCGCGATATCGCCGATGCGATGATCGTCAGCCGATTGTTTCAGCGCCTGTTTGAGCGCGGTGTGGTGGTTGTGGCGACGTCGAACCGCCATCCCGACGATCTTTATAAAGACGGCCTGCAACGCGAAAAATTTTTGCCATTCATTGGTCTTCTCAAAACCAAACTTGACGTCTTGGCGCTGGAGTCACAGCAAGATTACCGCCTTGGCCGATTGATGGGCCAGTCGGTGTATTACACACCCTTAGGCCCCACGGCCGACGCCGCTCTGAATCAAGCCTGGGCGCGCATGACCGATGATGCTCCTGCGAAGGCTGACTTTATTTCGGTACAGGGCCGTCGCGTGACCATTCCCGCCAGTGCGCACCAAGTGGCAAGGTTTGCGTTTTCAGATCTGTGCCAACAAGCGTTGGGCCCCGCCGACTACATGGCGATTGCCGCGCAGTACTCAACAGTGATCATGAGCGACATTCCGCAAATGAGCGAAGAGACCAAAGACGCCGCCCGGCGTTTTGTCACGCTTGTCGATGCCCTGTACGAACATCGCACGGTCTTAATTTGCTCGGCCGCCGTCGCGCCCATAGAACTCTACAAAGGTCGCGAAGGCGGATTTGAGTTTCAGCGCACCGCCTCCCGCCTCATCGAAATGCAAGCCGTCGACTACATTAAGCAACGACATGTTGAGGATTAGCAGTGTTTTGGGCGGCGTGGCTTTCCATTCCGCCCCAGACAAAGTCGATGAAGTGACGACCGCCAAAAAAGACTACAACTCACACTTATTGGCACCCCGGAACTTCATCTGCTCGGAAATAGCTGCTTTCATTTCGTCCATGCTGGCGTAGCTTTTGGGCGTTTCACCAATCAGCAACACAAAGGTCCCCGTTTTGGCGTCGCTGGTCGATGCTTCCACTTTGGCTCCGGCCTTGATCTGAACCGGGTTCACCACGGCGATTCTTAATTTTGCATCGCGCATTTGTAAGCGCTCGGCCGTGCCCAAAAATGACTCGCTATGAAACGCACCGTTCAAATGCACCACCTTGCGCCCCGGATTTTTTTGCAGGTGCAAGTAAATTGACTCGGCCATCGTATCGTCGCGAGTCACTTGGGCTTCGAAGCTACGCAACGCGGCAGCACTTGGCCCCTTGGGCTTATCTTTATCCGTATCTTCGCCGTGCGATCCATCGCCTGCTGCAAAGCGCATATACTTATCTTTGTAGGCGCCTTCATTCAGGTGCAGTTGTGCCGCAGCCCAGCCCCGCTGTTCGGGTTTCATAGTCGCCAAAAAGTCAGCGCCCCTTTCGCCCACACAGCGAATGACCGATCCGGGGGCTTCGGCGGCAATCACCGGCAACCCTCGGGCCTTTGCATATTCCACCAGGGGTCGGTAACTGACCGGGTAGTTGTCCCAGGCCCGCGCTTTGGTGCGCATGGGCTGCTCGCCGATTTTGCCCGCCATAAAGTCGTCAAGCGTGCCCTGGACATCGCGTTCAAACTGTTCCAGCGATAAGCTCACATTTGGCGCGCGTTCCTGGATCGCGCGAAACAGCGCCATTTGTGCGATGTGGTTGCCCGGGTGGCGATGTTCCTCGCCCAAAAAGACGACATCGAAATTTTTCAGTACGTCAGCGGCCTGGGCCACAGTCATAGACTTGGGCGCGGCTTTGCCGCCATCGGTGTAAATCAGCGTAAAGTCCGTCAGGTCCTTTAAGGCAACCTTGGTCGCCGGGGGCTGGGACGCGCAGGCACTTAGGACGGCCACCACCAGACTCGCGGACCATAGCTTTAACCATTGCGGATTCATCACGCGCTCCCTTGCCCTAAATGCCCGATTCACGCTACCACCTCGGCCACAATTTAGCATTTGGAAAGGGAATACCACCCATGGCGCGTACCAAAATCGGCCTCGTCGGCGCGGGCAATATCGGCGGCACGTTGGCCCACCTCATTGGCCTCAAAGAACTCGGCGACGTTGCCATGTTCGACATTGCCGATGGCATTCCGCAGGGCAAAGGCTTGGATATCGCCGAATCAACCCCGGTTGAGGGCAAAGACTCAGCCTACAAGGGCGGCAACGACTACTCGGTCATCGCAGGTTCCGACGTCGTCATCGTTACGGCGGGCGTCCCGCGCAAGCCGGGCATGAGCCGCGATGATTTGCTTGGAATCAATTTGAAAGTCATGAGCCAAGTGGGCGAGGGGCTGAAAAAGCACGCCCCCAATGCTTTTGTGATCTGCATCACCAACCCATTGGATGCCATGGTCTGGGCCTTGCGCGAATACTCCGGCCTGCCCAAGCACAAAGTGGTCGGCATGGCAGGCGTCCTGGATAGCGCGCGTTTCCGCTACTTCCTGGCCGAAGAGTTTAAGGTGTCGGTCGAGGATGTGACTGCATTCGTGTTGGGCGGCCATGGCGATACCATGGTGCCTTTGACGCGCTATTCGACCGTAGCCGGAATTCCAGTGCCGGACCTGATCAAAATGGGTTGGAGCACTCAAGAGAAGATCGACAAAATCGTGCAACGTACACGCGACGGCGGCGCGGAAATCGTGGGCTTGCTCAAAACCGGCTCGGCGTTTTACGCGCCGGCGGCCTCTGCCATTCAAATGGCCGAAGCCTACCTGAAAGACAAAAAGCGCCTGCTTCCTTGCGCTGTGCATGTCGACGGACCTTATGGGCTCAAGGATATCTATGTCGGCGTGCCGGTCATTATTGGTGCCGGAGGTGTGGAGCGCACGGTGGAAATCGCGCTCACGGCCGACGAAAAGACCATGCTTGATAAATCGGTCGACTCGGTGCGCGGCCTCGTCGATGCCTGCAAGAAGATTGACCCCAACCTGGGCAAGTAATCGCGCCCTTTCGCAGTTTGAATCGTAGGGCCGGAGGGGCTTTAAGTCCTTCCGGCCCTTCGATTTTCCGGCCCGCACCCCGAGTCGCTGCGGTTGCGCCCCGGGGTTGGGGTGCTATAAATGGAATAACACCAAGCGATCATCAACATCGCATCGCTGCGGCCATTCATTCGGCCGTGTTCAGGGGAGCCGTGCCGCATGAATATCCATGAGTATCAAGCTAAGCAGATTTTGAAGAAATTCGGCGTGCCCGTGCTCGATGGCGGCGTCGCCTATACCGCAGCCGAGGCCGAAAAGGTCGCCGAGCGCTTGGGCAAGCCGCCGTTTATCGTTAAATCGCAAATTCATGCGGGCGGGCGTGGCAAGGGCAAGTTCAAAGAGAAAGAAGCCGGCGACAAAGGCGGCGTGCGCCTGTCAAAGTCGATTGCGGAAGTGAAAGAGAACGCCAGCCAGATGATCGGCAAAACGCTGGTCACAATTCAGTCTGGTGCTGCCGGCAAAGTGGTCAAGCGCGTTTACATTGAAGCGGGCTGCAACATTGCGCGCGAACTTTATTTGTCGATGCTGGTCGACCGCGCTTCAAGCCGCGTCACCATTATGGCGTCGACCGAAGGCGGCGTGAACATCGAAGACGTGGCGCATAACACGCCCGAAAAAATCATCCTGCAAACCATCGACCCCGTGACCGGCATTCAAGGGTTCCACTGCCGCAAGATTGCGTTTGGCTTGGGGCTCACGGGCAATCAAATCAAATCGTGCGCGAAATTGCTGCCGACCTTGTATGAGGCATTTCTGAAAACCGATGCGTCGATGCTGGAAATCAATCCGCTGGTCGTCACAGCCGAAGGCGAAGTGCTGCCGCTTGATGCCAAAATGAACTTCGATTCCAACGCGCTCTACCGCCACCCCGATATTATGGAACTGCGCGATGTGGATGAAGAAGACCCCACTGAACTTGAAGCCTCTAAGGCTGACCTGAACTACGTGAAGCTCGACGGCAATATCGGCTGCATGGTCAATGGTGCCGGTTTGGCCATGGCAACCATGGACATCATCAAGCTGTACGGCGGTGAGCCCGCCAACTTTTTAGATGTCGGCGGCGGCGCCACCAAAGAGCGGGTGACGACGGCGTTCAAAATTATTTTGTCGGACGTGAATGTCGAAGGCATTCTGGTCAATATCTTCGGGGGCATTATGCGCTGCGATGTCATCGCCGAAGGTGTGGTGGCCGCCGCCCGCGAGATCAGCCTGAATGTGCCTTTGGTTGTGCGCCTGGAAGGCACCAACGTCGATCTCGGCAAAAAGATCATGAAAGATTCTGGGCTTCCCATCATTACTGCCGATAATCTCGCCGACGCGGCGCAGAAGGTGGTCAAAGCCGTGAAGGAGGCCGCGTAATGTCTGTTCTCGTTGGTAAAAATACCAAAGTCATCTGCCAAGGCTTCACCGGCAGCCAAGGCACGTTCCATTCCGAGCAAGCCATTGCGTATGGAACAAAAATGGTTGGCGGCGTAACGCCCGGTAAGGGCGGCACGAAGCATTTAGATCTGCCTGTGTTCGATACCGTCGCGGATGCCAAAAAAGCCACAGGTTGCGATGCTTCGGCGATCTATGTGCCGCCGCCGTTTGCGGCTGATGCGATTTTAGAAGCCATCGACGCTGAGATTCCGCTGGTGGTTTGCATCACTGAAGGCATTCCGGTCCTCGACATGGTGCGCGTCAAACGCGTGCTTTCCGGTTCTAAAACCCGTTTGATTGGACCCAACTGCCCCGGCATTATCACGCCGGGCGAATGCAAAATCGGCATCATGCCCGGTCACATTCACCAAAAAGGTAAAATCGGCATTGTCTCGCGCTCGGGCACGCTGACGTACGAAGCCGTGGCTCAAACCACAGCGGCAGGCTTGGGCCAAACCACCTGTATTGGTATTGGCGGCGATCCGGTCAATGGCACGAACTTCATCGATTGCCTCGAACTGTTTCTGGGTGATGATGCGACCGAAGGCATTATCATGATCGGCGAAATTGGCGGCACGGCCGAAGAAGACGCGGCTGAATTTTACATGCGCGCCAAAAAGAAAAAGCCCATCGTCGGATTTGTCGCGGGTGTCACCGCGCCTCCGGGCCGTCGCATGGGTCATGCTGGAGCCATCATTTCGGGCGGCAAAGGCACAGCCACGGCAAAGTTCGACGCCATGCGCGCCGCCGGCTTCCATATTGCCGACAGCCCCGCTTCATTGGGTCAAACAATGCTCAAGGCCATGAAGGGCTAAGCACTTGCGCGTTGTCATTGGTCTGTTGGCCTGTACGATTTTTTGTTTTGGTGTCGCATCGGCCCAGGCTGCAGAGAAAGCGCAGTTGCTGTTTGGCGTCGGCCAGTACGACATTATTCCTAACGACAACAAATCCGTCGCGGCACACGTTCAGTATCGTTTCGCTGATGGATTTGGCGGGGGTCGCGCGCTGGGCGGCAACTTTCTCGGCGTCAAGCCGCTGATCGGCGCATTCATCAACACCGACAAAGGTGGCCTGATGTTTGCTGGCTTTGCCTTACCCATGCAATGGAACAATGGCCTTTTTGAGTTCGAGCCCTCGGCTGGAATCGCCGCCTATCACCAAGGCGACAGCACATTTTTGGGCGGCACTGCACAGTTTCATTTAGGCTTCCAAGCTTCGGTCCGGGTCGTCAGGGGCGTGCGAGCCGGCATCGGCCTCACCCATGTGTCGAACGCCCAAGTGCTGCACAAGAAAAATCGCGGCACAAATATTTTGATGGCTACGACCGGCCTAGAATTCTAGGAGACTTCACATGTTCCGATTTTATCTTGCGATTCTTCTTGCCGGGCTGTCTTTGCCAGCCGTGGCTGAAACTCAAGTCGAGCGCGGCAAGTACTTGGCCGAGATTATGACCTGCAACGAGTGCCACACGCCTGGCGCGCTGCTGGGCAAGCCCGATAAAAATAATCCGCTGGCGGGCAGCGAGGTGGGCTACGAAATTCCCATGTTGGGAATTTTCTATGGCGCCAATCTTACACCCGACACCGAGACGGGGATTGGCTCCTGGACGGCCGATCAAATTGTGACCGCCATCAGAACAGGCGTGCGCCCTGATGGCCGCGTTCTGTCAGCTGCGATGCCGTGGCGTTCATTTGCGGCGTTGACCGACAAAGATGCCAAGGCCATTGCCGCCTATTTGAAAAGCCTCAAACCGATGTCGCGCAAAGTTCCCGGCCCCTTCGGCCCCAGCGAAAAAGCCACGTCGTTTTACTATGGCTTTGTCATGCCACCCAAAAAGTAACGGTGCGACCCACATGAAATTGCCCGGCCCTTTTGAGATCACGCGCGTCGTAGATCTTTTCCATCCGTTCCGCGAGCCGGGTTTTTTGTTCCCCGATGCAACCCCCGAGGCATTTGCCGCCACGCGCATTTCAAAAGATGCGCGCTTCGTGAACATCGCGGATTGCAAATTGATTATGTCCTTCCACAGTTTGATTGTGCGCACACCGCGCAACATCATTCTGGTCGATACCTGTGTCGGCAATCATAAGGATCGCCCGGCGTTGCCCGAATGGCATCAACGCACTGATGGCGACTATCTCAGGAATTTGGCTGCCGTCGGCCTGACACCGGAGGACATCACCCACGTTCTGTGTACTCACCTGCATGCCGATCACGTGGGTTGGAATACCAAGCTGCTCAATGGTCGTTGGGTCCCCACATTTCCTAAGGCCAAGTACGTGATGCATAGCGTTGAATTGGAGCATGCCGACCATGCCCAGCGCACCGCCGATGTCAAAGCCCGCCACAGGTTTTGGGACGACTCGGTGCAACCAATTCTCGACGCCAAGCAGGCATTGGTTGTCGCAGGCGACTATGAAATCGAGCCGGGCGTTCGTCTGATGTCCGCTCCGGGACATACACCGGGAAATATCGTGCTGGTGCTGGATGATGGCAAACAACGTGCTTATTTAGTCGGCGACACCATTCACCATCCCGTACAAATCGAGCGGCCCCAGTGGTCTAGCCGGTTTTGCTTTGACGCTGCGCAATCGGCGCAGACCCGTACCAAGTTTATTGAAGACGTGTCGGATACAGGTGCGTGGGTGATTCCGGCGCATTTTGCGCCGCCGTGCGCGGTGCAGGTGGTTGCCGAGGCATCTGGTTTCTGGTTTAAGACCGCCACGTCGTAAGCCCCCCAAGGCAACCAGGACTGCAATGAAAATCGCCGACTTCAACCCTGCTGGCCGCCTCGAAGAAGGCCTCGCACATCACCAACAGGGACGCTTGGACGAAGCGGAAGCTTGCTATCTCGATGTCGTTGACGACGACCCCAAAAATACCGAAGCGCTGAAGCTGCTGGCCCTCCTGACGATGGGCCGCGGCGAGTTTGAAGATGCGCTGCAATATGCGCAGGCTGCCGCGAACTTGGCTCCCGATAATGGCGACTATTTGCATCTTTTGGGTCGCATTCTGATCGATTTAGGCGACCTCGATGGCGCGATTGAAAAGTTACAGCGCGCGGCGACAATGGCGCCTTCCGATCCGCTCGATCTCAATCTTGATTTGGCGGAATGCTATGCCATGCAAGATCGCTGGGACGATTCATTAAGTATCTCACAAGCGCAGTTGCAGGCCTATCCGACAGATCTCCGTGCGCTGAGCGCGGCCGCTACAGCCGCAGCGAGCCTCGAGAAAAATGCAGAGGCGCTCGATTTTTTCGAACGCGCTATTGCGGTCGACAACACGGCCTCACATCTCTGGTCGGGTGCGGCCAAGCTGCATCGTAGTGCCGGTGATATCGCGCGCGCGTGGTTTTGTGTCGAGCGCGCGTTGTCCCTCTCGCCTGACGATGCCGACCTTCACTATATGGCGCGCATTATTCGCGGCGAGGCCGTGCCGGCGTGGCACTTCAATATGATGAACGATACCACGCGCAATGCTGCTTTCAAAAAAGCCATCGAGCGTCAAATTAAGCCGCATCATGTTGTGCTTGAAATCGGCACGGGGGCAGGCTTGTTGGCAATGATGGCCGCGCGCACTGGCGCGCGCATTTATACCTGCGAATCCAACCCCGTGCTCGCGCTCGCGGCGCGGGGAATCATCGAAGCGAATGGCTTGGCCGACCGAATCACGGTTATTGATAAACCGTCATGGAGCATCGAAGTGGGCACGGATGTGCCGCAGCAAGCCGATGTGCTGATTTCTGAAATTTTCTCAGCCCAGTTGTTGTCGGAAGAAGTTATCCCGACCATCGAAGACGCCAAGCGCCGATTGCTCAAGCCCGGCGGTATCGTGATTCCGGCGATGGCCGCCATGATGGGCGCGCTGGTTCGCAACGATGACCTGGCGCAGCTCACGCGCGTGTCGACGGTTGAAGGGTTTGATTTTACACCGTTCAATGCCTTCACGCCGGTCTTGATGAGTTTGGACACACCGAACCACGCGTTCGAATGGATGTCTGAGCCGTTATCGCTGTTTGAGTTCGACTTTAAAAATCGCGATATGTTTTTAGCCGAGTCTGGGCTGGTGGCCGTCGACGTGACCGCAGACGGTCTGTGTCAAGGTGTCGTGCAGTGGATGCACGTTCTGCTCGACGACGAAACGGCCTACGAGAATGCGCCCGCAGGCGCCAACGCCACACGCACAAAGCACTGGACGCCGTTGTTTTATCCCTTTGCCATTCCGCGTGAACTTAAAAAGGGTCAAACCGTCATGTTGCGCATTGGCCATGACCGCAAGGGCGTTCGCGTCGAATTGTCCGAGGTGTTGTAATGGCCAATGCCCCCATTACCGGGCATGGCTTTTTATGGCGGTGGATTTTGGCGTTGGTCGTAGTGCTGGGGACATTCAATCCCACCGACTACTCTTATTTTAATTGGGTCATGCAGGTTGAAGGCCAACTGCCGCTCAAGGCCCTGGTGGGCATTGTGCTGCTGATTGTCATTGTCATTTATCTGCGCGCCACGTGGTTTTCGATTGGTCCCTTGGGGCTCATTTTGGCGGGCGCATTTTTTTCCGCTTTGATTTGGGTGCTGGTCGACTTTGGTGTGCTGGCTTTGGGGCAGGGCAGCATTCTCACCTGGATCGTTTTGGTTATCCTATCGTTGATTCTCGCAATTGGGATGTCGTTCTCGCTTTTCCGCCGCCGTATCTCGGGCCAAGTGGATGTCGACGACGTGGAAAATTAATTGGGTGAGTCATGATCGACTGGGCCGTTAACCCTAAAACGACAGCGCTGATCAATGTCGATCTGCAGAATGTCTTCGTCGAGGGCTACTCGATCTCTTCACCCAATGGCCCCGAGGTGGTTGCGCAACTCAATCGACTTTCGGCGCAGGCGCGCAAAGCCGGCATGTTGGTGATTCATACAGCGCAAGAAACCCGCGCTGACCAATCTAATCGTGGCATCGCTTCGGATATCGTCCAGAGTTATTTGAAAAGCCACAACATGGAGCGCGGCGGCATTGGTGCCGGCTCGGACGCCGTGAAACTTTCGCCACGCCTTGATGTTCAACCCTCCGACATTGTGCTTATCAAGCCGCGCTATGGCGCCTTTACCGGCACTGATCTGGATTTGATTTTGCGGTCCAAAGGGATCGACACCGTGATCATTGGCGGTATCGCTACGAATGTGTGCTGCGATACCACCGCCCGAGAAGCCAACATGCGCGATTACAAAGTCTTCTTTCTGAGTGACGGGACCGGAAACCGCGGACTTGCCAATTTGACGGCCGATCAGGTCAAGGCCGCTGTCTTGGCGACCCTTGAATTTGCCTTTGCCCAAGTGATTACCGTGGACGGCATGATTGCCAAAATCCAGGCTGGGACAAAACCAGCCGGCTAAATGGTTAACCCCTCCCTAGACCTCTGAAATCACACGGATTTAGCCTCTTTTTCGAGGCTAAGCGCGTTGTCGGCGGGCCTCAATTGGGCTATGACTAGCCTATGCGCGTCCGCCCCGTCGGTGGGGATGGTTGGCGGGACCGCAGGGACCAAGGAATCCAACCGTGGATACAACGTTTCTTTCAGGCGCAAACGCCGTTTTTCTTGCCGAACTTTATGACCAGTATTTGAAGAATCCGGGCTCGGTCGATCCGAGTTGGGCCGCCTTCTTCCGCGATCTTGGCGATGATCGTGCCGAACTGATCGCTGAATTGCATGGTGCCAGTTGGGGCACCAGTCCATCGGCGATTATTGGCGTGGCCGATCCCGATGCAACACCCGCCAAAGGCAAAGATAAAGGGTCTAAGCCCGTCGCCGCTCCGGCCGGCGCGGTCGATCAAGCCGCCGTGATGAAGCAAGCCGAGGATTCGATCAAAGCCTTGGCGTTGGTGCGTGCGTACCGCACGCGTGGCCATCAATTGGCCAATCTCGACCCGCTCAAACTTTACAAAACGACATCAAACCCGGAATTGGAAATCAGCTACCACGGCTTCACCGAGGCCGATCTGGATCGCCAGATTGTGCTGGGCGGCATCATGGGTTTTGACAAAGCCACGCTGCGCCAGCTGCTGGATGCATTGAAGCAGACCTACTGCGGCACAATCGGTGTCGAGTATATGCACGTGCAAGACATCAAGCAGCGCGAATGGTTGCAAAAGCGTATTGAGCCTAATCGCAACCAACCGGCCTTTTCGCCCGAAGGCAAAAAAGCAATTTTGGAACGCTTGGTCGATGCCGAAGGCTTTGAGAAATTCCTGGGCATCAAGTACACCGGCACGAAGCGCTTCGGGCTTGATGGCGGCGAATCGACCATTCCGGCGTTGGAACAAATTCTCAAACGCGGTGGCGCATTGGGTGTGAAGCAGGTTGTGTTGGGCATGGCCCACCGCGGCCGGTTAAACATCCTTGTCAACGTGATGCACAAACCCTTCAGTGCCTTGTTCTCGGAATTCCAAGGCAACTCGCCCAACCCCGACAGCGTCGAAGGTTCGGGCGATGTGAAGTATCACTTGGGCACGTCAGCCGACCGCGAGTTCGACGGCAACATCGTCCACTTGTCGCTCACGGCCAATCCGTCGCATTTGGAAGTTGTAAACCCCGTCGTGCTGGGCAAAGTGCGCGCCAAGCAAGATCAGGGCGGCGACAAAACCCGCAAACAGAATCTCGCGCTGCTCATTCACGGTGACGCGGCGTTCGCAGGCCAAGGCATCATCGCGGAGTGCTTCGGGTTTTCGCAAATCGACGGCTACACGACGGGCGGCACCATCCACGTCGTTATCAATAATCAAATCGGCTTTACAACAACGCCGCGCTACTCGCGCTCGGGTTTGTACTGCACCGACATCGCCAAAATGGTCGAAGCGCCCATCTTCCACGTCAATGCCGACGACCCCGAAGCGGTGGTCCATTGCGCGCGCATGGTCACGGAGTTCCGCCAGGAATTTGGCATCGATGTGGTGCTTGATATCGTCTGCTACCGTCGCTTTGGCCACAACGAAGGCGACGAGCCAAAGTTCACGCAACCCTTGATGTATAAGGCGATCGAGGCTCATCCCACGGCGCGCACGCTCTATGCGCAACGCCTGGTGGACGAGGGTTTGTTCACGCAAGCCGAAGCCGACGGCATGATGGCCAAGTTCATGCACATGATGGAAGCCGACTTCGAAGCCTCTGCCAGCTTCAAGCCCAACAAAGCCGATTGGCTCGAGGGGTCGTGGAAAGGCTTGGCCTCTATGGGCGAAGAAGAAGAGTTCCGCGAGGACGCCACAGGCGTTGCCCCCGATATTCTGAAAGAAGTGGGTTATGCCATCTCGGCCAGCCCAGCAGGCGTGGCGGTGAACGGCAAAATTGCTCGCCAGCTCAAAGCCAAGCGCGAAGCTATCGATACCGGCAACGATATTGATTGGGCCACTGCCGAGGCTTTGGCATTCGGCACATTGCTCGTCGAGGGCAGCGCGGTGCGCCTATCGGGCCAAGATTGCGGTCGAGGAACGTTCTCGCAACGTCACTCCGTGCTGGTCGATCAAGAAACCGAAGCGCGTTACGTGCCGCTCAATAATATTCGCCCCGGCAAGCAGGCGCGCTTTGAAGTTCTCGATAGCCCGTTGTCGGAACTCTCGCTGCTTGGCTTTGAGTATGGCTACAGCTTGGCAGAACCCAATACGCTGACGTTATGGGAAGCGCAGTTTGGCGATTTCTCCAATGGCGCGCAGATGATCATCGATCAGTTCATTTCCTCGGCCGAAAGCAAATGGCTGCGCTTGTCGGGTTTGGTGATGTTGCTGCCGCACGGTTACGAAGGCCAGGGACCAGAACACTCATCGGCGCGGTTCGAACGTTATTTGCAAATGTCCGGCCAAGACAATTGGCAGATTTGCAATTTCACCACGCCCGCTAATTTGTTCCATGCCTTGCGTCGTCAAATTCGCCGCAACTTCCGCAAGCCGCTCATTGTGTTCGAACCGAAGTCGCTCCTGCGTCACAAGCGTTGCGTCTCGACGCTTGAAGAGCTCAGCACCAAAGGCAAGTTCCAGCGCGTCCTGGGCGAACACGGCAAGTTGGTGGCGGACGCGAAAATCCGCCGCGTCGTTCTGTGTACGGGCAAAGTTTATTACGACTTGCTGCAAACGCGCGAAGACAAAGGCATCGATGACGTGGCCATTGTTCGCGTCGAACAGCTTTATCCATGGCCCAAAGAAACGCTGGGCAAAGAGTTGGCCAAATATAAAAACGCCGAAGTCGTGTGGTGCCAAGAAGAGCCCGCAAATATGGGCGCGTGGACGTTTGTCGACCGGCGTATCGAATACGCGCTGGAAAACATCGACGTCAAAGCCAAGCGACCTGTCTATGCGGGCCGCTTACCTGCCGCTTCGCCCGCTACGGGCCTGATGAAAACCCACGTGAAGGAACAAAATCAATTGGTGGAATGGGCGTTAACAACGCCGGTTGCGCAGATTCCCCAACCGTTCCGGCGCGTCACTAAAATTAAAATGGCGGCGGAATAATTTTTCCACCGCACATACGACACAACACAAGTTCGGCTCTGTAAGGGTTCGCAAATGACCATTGAAATTAAAGTTCCGACGCTCGGGGAATCGGTAACCGAAGCCACGGTAGCCAAGTGGCTGAAAAAAGTGGGTGATAGCGTTGCAGCCGACGAACCCATTCTCGAGCTCGAAACCGACAAGGTGACGCTGGAAGTCAATTCGCCAGGCGCCGGCACCTTAAGCGAAATCCTTGCAGCTGAAGGTGCCGAAGTTGGCGTCGGAGCTGTCCTGGGCATGATCGGGGCCGCTGGGGCCGGTGCGGCCAAAGCAGCACCCGCTGCTGCCAAACCCGCCGCTGCACCTGCTCCCGCTGCTGCGCCCAAGGCGGCGGCGGTTCCACCGCCAGCTCCTGCGCCAAAACCTGCTGCGCCTGCGCCTGTGGTCGCTGCCGCCCCCAAAGTCTCCATGGCGGGCGACTTTCCGCTCGCTCCGTCGGTGCGCCATTTGGTCGACGAGCATGGGCTTGACCCACGCAAAATCTCGGCCACCGGTAAGGATGGCCGCCTGACCAAGGCCGATGTCATTGGCTATATCGCAGCCGGCGGCGACAAGGCCGTGAAGCCCTCGGTTCCCAATAACGTTGCTCGTGAAGAGCGCGTGAAGATGACGCGGTTGAGAAAGCGCATCGCCGAGCGTTTGAAAGAAGCGCAAAACACGGCGGCCATGCTGACCACGTTCAACGAAGTGGACATGTCGGCGGTGATGTCCATGCGCAACAAATACAAAGACGGCTTCGAGAAAAAGCACGGCGTGAAAATGGGTTTCATGTCGTTCTTCGTCAAAGCCTGCGTTGCGGCGCTAAAGGAGCTTCCCGCCGTCAATGGCGAGATCCGCGGTGATGAGTTGGTCTATAAGAACTTCTACGATATTGGCGTGGCCGTCGGTACGCCGCAGGGCTTGGTTGTGCCCGTGGTGCGCGATTGCGACACAAAATCGTTCGCCGAGATCGAAGCCGAAATTTCTGGATTCGGGCGCAAGGCGCGCGACGGTAAGTTGACGATTGAAGAAATGACGGGCGGCAGCTTCACCATTTCGAACGGCGGCATCTACGGCTCAATGCTATCCACGCCGATTCTTAACACGCCGCAGTCGGCCATTTTGGGCATGCACAACATCAAGCAACGCGCTGTCGTGCTGGATGACGGTTCTATCGTTGCCCGACCCATGATGTACCTGGCCTTAAGTTACGATCACCGCATCATCGACGGCCGCGAAGCCGTCACATTCCTGGTGCGGGTGAAAGAAGGCTTAGAAGATCCGGGTCGCCTCGTGTTGGATATGTGATTGTGATGTCCGATACGTTCGACGTCATTGTCATCGGCGGTGGTCCCGGCGGGTACGTGTGCGCCATTCGTGCCGCACAGCTGGGTCTTAAAACCGCATGTGTCGAAAATCGCGGCACACTCGGCGGCACATGCTTGAACGTCGGCTGCATTCCATCCAAGGCCATGCTGCAATCCTCGCACCTGTTCGAGGAAGCCAATCATTCGTTTGCCACGCATGGTATTAAGGTATCGAAGGTCGAGCTTGATCTCGCAACGATGCTGGCCCGCAAAGACGATGTGGTGAAGCAAAACACCACGGGCATCGAATTTCTGTTCAAGAAAAACAAAGTTACTTACATCAAAGGCACGGGCAAAATTGCCAAAGCTGTCACGGGCGCGCATCAAGTCGCCGTGAAAGGCCTCGATGGCACGGATTCCACTTACACGGCGAAGTACGTTGTTATCGCGACGGGCTCAGAAGTCACGCCGCTGCCCGGCATTACCATCGACGAAAAACAAATTGTGTCGTCCACCGGCGCGCTGACGTTGGCCAAGGTGCCAAAATCCATGGTCGTCATCGGCGGTGGTGTGATTGGTCTGGAAATGGGCTCGGTCTGGCGGCGCTTGGGCGCCATAGTCACGGTCGTTGAATTCCTCGACTTTATTATGCCGCCCATGGACGGCGAAGTGCGCAAGCAAATGCAGCGCATTCTGGAAAAGCAGGGCATGAAATTTATGCTGGGGCAGAAGGTCACGAAGGCCGTGCCCGGCAAAGACGGCGTGACGTTAACGGTCGAGCCCGCCAAAGGTGGTGCCGCAACCGAGATGAAAGCCGATGTGGTGCTGGTGGCCGTGGGCCGTCGCCCCTTTACAAACGGTCTGGGTTTGGTCGAGGCGGGCGTGAAAATGACCAACCGCGGCTTTGTCGAAGCTGACACCCATTACCAAACAAACATCGAAGGCATTTTTGCCATTGGCGATGTCATCGGCGGTATGATGTTGGCGCACAAAGCCGAAGACGAAGGCGTTGCCGTAGCCGAACTGTGCGCCGGCCAGACCGCGCACATCAATTACGACGCCATTGCCTCGGTGGTTTACACTTGGCCCGAAGTCGCCGGCGTGGGCAAAACTGAAGAGCAACTGAAAGAAGCGGGTGTGGCGTACAAGGTGGGCAAATTCCCGTTCACCGCCAACAGCCGTGCGCGTAGCAACGGCGATATGGACGGGTTTGTCAAAATTCTCGCCGACGCCACGACAGATCGCGTTCTCGGCTGCCACATCATCGGGCCATCAGGTGGCGACCTGATTATGGAAGTGGCATTGGGCATGGAATTTGGGGCATCGGCCGAAGACATTGCCCGCACCTGCCATGCGCATCCGCAATTGGGCGAAGCGGTGAAAGAAGCCGCGCTGAACGTCGATAAGCGCGCGATCCACATTTGATATCCCGCTGCGGTATATACCGACCACCCAGTGGCCGGAATCACCTGCAGATTTTGTTTTAGCAGGTGGCGCGCTGACTCATGAATCGTTCGACGCCCACCATCGCCGTCGTCATTCCGGCCTATAACGCGGCAGCCACCCTCGCGCGTACGCTGGCCAGCGCACTGGAATCGGTCAGCCATTGCCGCAGCCAGGGGCTTGAAATCGAAGCCGAGATCATTGTGGTTGATGACCGCTCTACCGATGCCACGCCGACGATTGCCCAAAACACGCCGGGTGTGCGGCTGATCACCAATGCTGTGAATCGCGGCCCCGGCTTTGCCCGCAACGAAGGGGTGCGCCAAAGCGCTGCGCAGTTTCTATTCTTTCTCGACGCCGATGACGTGTTTTACGCCACCCATATTCACTCGTGCCTTTCTGCGTTGTTGGCAGATGACGCACTGGGCTATGTGTTCACACGCATGCGCATCGATATGCCCATGCATCCCGACTGGCCGCCCTCGCTTGATGAAAGCAGCCCCATCAACTTTTGTGTGCGCCGCATTTGGCACGAGTGGGTCAAGGGTTTTGCCGAAGAGGATGACTTCCGCACCTACCGAACCGAAGATACGCTTTATCGCATGTGCCTTCGAAAGTTGGTCAAGCACGCTAAAATAGTTGAGCAAACTTGCGAGCAGTTTGTCTCGCCCGGCAATGCACTCGATCGTCAGCGCGATAAATTTAAGCTGTCAAAAAAAGACTGGATGGCCAGCGGCATCGACGATGGCTTTGTCATGACCGAACAGATGAAAGCTGTCAGCATGGAGCGACTTCTGCACGTCGAGCGCTTGCTCGGAAATACGCGGTAATCCACCATGTTTCTGCCCATTGGCGACGATAACTCTCACAGCACATTTCCTGTCGTCAATTACACGCTGATCGGAGCATGCATCGCCGTGTTCCTGTGGCAATTCTCGCTCTCTGACCAAGCGGGCGAAGCTGCGGTTCTTATGTTCGGGCTCATTCCCGGTGATCTTCTCGGCAATGTGCGCACGCAATTTCAGCGCCCGCCAGCCGTGCTCACCATCTTCACCTCCATGTTCCTTCACGGCGGTTGGATGCATCTGCTGGGCAACATGGGTTATCTCTGGATCTTTGGCGACAACATCGAAGCGTCACTGGGTCATTTCCGCTATTTCATGTTCTACCTGCTCTGCGGTGTGGCGGCTGCATTGGCGCAAGTCATCGCTGCGCCCGGTTCAGATGTGCCCATGATCGGTGCTTCGGGTGCCATCTCAGGCGTGCTGGGTGCATACTTGGTGCTGCATCCGCGAGCCAACATCCGCGTGTTCGTGTGGTTCATCATCTATTTCTCGGTGTGGAACTTGCCCGCATTTTTGGTGCTGGGCGGGTGGTTTGGCATGCAACTTCTGAGTTCCATGAGCGTCGACGCCAGCGAACCAGGCGTGGCGTTCATGGCGCATATCGGTGGTTTTGTGGCGGGTGCTGTGCTGGTGTTCTTCTTCAAAAAGCCCGATGTGAGCATTTTCGAGCCTGCCCAAAGCCGCGCATTTGCGCTAGAGAAGCGCCCGATCAGAATCAGGCGCGGCGGTTCGGTTCCGCGATCAGGCGGGCCCAAAGGGCCCTGGGACTAAAAAAGATGTCGCCGATTATCGCCATCACCAACCTCACCAAAACGTATGCCTCGGGCTTGGCAGCGCTCAAGAACGTGAGCCTGAGTATCAACCGTGGCGAGATCTTCGCTCTGTTGGGTCCGAACGGCGCGGGCAAGACCACGCTGATCGGCATCGTCTGCGGCATCGTCAATCCCTCGAGCGGAACGGTTTTGGCCGACGGCCACGATGTTGTGCGCGACTATCGCAATGCGCGTTACAAAATTGGTTTGGTGCCGCAAGAACTTACGACTGATGCATTCGAAACCGTGTGGGCCACAGTCAAACTTAGCCGGGGCCTGTTCGGCCGCGCGCCGGACGAGGCCTATCTGGAACAGGTATTGCGGGATCTCTCACTGTGGGACAAGCGCCACGACAAAATCATGACGCTGTCGGGCGGCATGAAGCGCCGCGTCATGATTGCTAAGGCCTTGTCTCACGCGCCCGATATTCTGTTTCTGGACGAGCCCACCGCAGGCGTTGATGTTGAATTGCGCCGCGATATGTGGGCCATGGTGCGTGCGTTACGCGACAAAGGCGTAACGATCATCCTCACCACGCACTACATCGAAGAGGCCGAAGACATGGCTGATCGCGTGGGCGTTATCAACAAAGGCGAGTTGATATTGGTCGAAGATAAAGCCGTGCTCATGGCCAAGCTTGGTCAAAAGCAACTGACATTACAGCTAGCGCAACCGTTGTCAGTAGTTCCATCCGAGCTGGCCGAGTGGAAGCTGGCCCTCAAACCTGGTGGTCACGAGCTAGAGTATTCTTTTGATGCAAAAGCCGAGCACGGCGGCGTTGCCGCCTTACTGAAACGCATGACCGAAATTGGACTCGTCTTTACCGATCTGCGAACGCAGCAAAGTTCGCTCGAGGATATTTTCGTCAGCCTGGTCAGCGCAAAAGGACAAGGCCAATCATGAGTGCCCCGATTTTTAACAGCCACGCCGTATGGGCGATTTACCGGTTTGAAATGGCGCGCTTTATGCGTACGGCCGTGCAAAGCGTACTCACGCCGGTCCTCACGACCTCGCTGTATTTCGTCGTGTTTGGCTCGGCCATCGGCTCGCGCATGACCACAATTGACGGCGTGGCCTACGGTGCGTTCATCGTGCCGGGGCTGATTATGCTGTCGTTGTTCACCGAGGGGCTGTCGAATGCGTCTTTTGGCATCTATGTCCAAAAGTTCACCGGCACGATTTACGAACTGCTCTCGGCTCCCATCTCAGCATGGGAAATGGTGCTGGCGTTTGTCGGCGCGGCCGTCACCAAATCCATCATTCTCGGTGTTTTGATTTTGGCCACCGCGTCACTGTTTGTGCCCCTGCAAATTCTTCACCCGCTGTGGATGGCCGCCTTCCTGGGGCTCACGGCCATCACGTTCTGCCTGTTTGGTTTCATATTGGGCGTGTGGGCCAAGGGGTGGGAGCAGTTATCGCTGATCCCCTTTCTTATCGTCACACCGCTCACATTTTTGGGCGGGGCGTTTTATTCCATCGATATGCTGCCGCCGTTCTGGCGCACGGTCACACTCTTTAACCCCATCGTTTACCTCATCAGTGGCTTTCGCTGGAGTTTCTACGGCACGGCGGATGTGGCCGTGGGCAACAGCCTGGCCATGATTTTTGTGTTTCTTTGTGTGTGCTTAGCCGGCGTGGGCTGGATTTTCAAAACCGGTTACCGGTTGAAGAACTAAATCAAGCCGCTTTCATCTTCGCGCGCGGGTGTGACTGCCGATAGACTTTCGTCAGGTGCGCGGCATCCACCGCCGTGTAGCGTTGCGTGGTTGAGAGCGAAGCGTGGCCCAACAATTCTTGGATGGTTCGCAGATCGCCACCCTTGGCTAGCAAATGAGTAGCAAAACTATGTCGTAACGCGTGCGGCGTTGCTGTTTCTTCCAAGCCCATCAGGGCGCGCACGTGGCGCAATTGGCGTTGCACCACGCCGGGGTTCAGTGCCTTGCCGCGCGCGCCGACAAACAGTGGTGCGTCGTCATCAGGCGCAAAGGGGCAAATTTTGCGATACGCCGCAATGGCGTCTTTGACGACCGGCAGCACCGGCACAATGCGCTCTTTGCGTCCTTTGCCGATCACCCGCAGTGTCTCGCCCTTCGGCGTGTCGGCGCATGTCAGGCCAAGGGCCTCACCGATACGCAAGCCACAGCCATACAACAGCACCATCAAGGCCGTGTCGCGGGCCGCCAACCAGGGCTCATCGTGGATGTCGCCAATCGTTCGAATCGCTTCCAGAGCATCGTCTTCCCGCAATGCCTTGGGCACGCTTTTAGGCAGGCGCGGTGTTTTGATCGCCGTGACGGCAGGGTTATGTAAAATTTCCTGGCGCTCGAGAAACTTAAAGAAGTTGCGCAACGTCGACATGCCGCGCGCCACAGAACTGCGGGCAATCCCTAAGCCGTTACGATAAGCCAAATAGGCGCGAAAGTCGGCGGGCTTGAGCGCCGCCAACGCCGCGACGTTCGGCTCGTCACCGATGTGTTGACCAATGAAGGCTAAAAACGCTGCTAAGTCGCGCGCGTAAGCGTCGATGGTGTGATCAGAGGCGCGTCGTTCCGACGACAACCATTCGCGCCACGACGAAATGGCGGCGATCAGATCATTGCGCGCCGCGAAATGGATCAGGCGATCTTTTAAAGTTCCAGTGTCCACCAACGGCCCACAGCGTAGCGGGTGACGTGACCGAGGAAGGCAATCAACTCGGTGCCTTGATCGGCGTCGAAGTAGCCGGGCACACGGCAGCCAACCGCGAATACGCCCGCCGGCAAGCCTTCGCCGGCATCGAGGTGAATGAGCGCGTCCGATCGCACTAAGCCGGCGCTGGCGCCATAAAGCGCGGCTTCGCCTTCAACATCGGGGCGGATGCGGCTGGGTTTGCCACCCAACAGTGTTTCAATCGCGCCTTGTGGCAGCCCGCGAACCGCGCCGCCCGAATCACCGGGCAAACTTTCAGTCTCGAAGGCAATTGAGACGGCATCAACGCCCAGGTGCAGCGGCAACTCATCGTGCAGAATTTGCGACAACTCGGCGTAATCACGCGCATACAACAAGCCCAAGGTGCACTCCATCGAGCGCTCGACCAGTGACATGTTCGCGCGTGTGTTGCTCACCAGGCTGTCGCTGGAATTTTTCAATTCATCGACTTGGCGGCGCAAGCGGTCCACCACAAAGCGCTGCATATCAACAACCACAGATTCAGTCTCGAACGTGCGGTCGGGGGAAATGGCGGCCAGCAAATCTGAATTGTTCAACAGCACGCGCGGATTGCGGCGCAAGTAAGCAATCACATCCTGCTCGCGCAGTTCGACTCGCGGCTCGGTGTTGGTTTTTGCGCCCAGCTTGAATTGGTCGGCCATGGATCGTCGTCCCCCACTCAGTCCCTTGCCGCTTATAGCGTCGGCTTACAGGATCGATTGGCCCGTCTTGGCCCAATCGTCCAGGAACGCTTTTAACCCCTTGTCGGTTAACGGATGGTTGAACAATTGCCGTAAGGTGGCAGGGGGCATCGTGCTGACGTGGGCCCCCATTTTGGCTGCAGCTACTATATGCATGGGGTGGCGAATCGAGGCCACCAATACCTCGGTTTTGAAGCTGTAGTTCTTATATATAGTGCAAATATCTTGGATCAGCGCCATGCCGTCGCTGCCGATATCATCCAGCCGGCCCACGAAGGGCGAAATGAAGCTGGCCCCTGCCTTAGCCGCTAACAGGGCCTGGGCAGGCGAAAAGCACAGGGTGACGTTGACCATCACGCCGTCGCTCGACAGCGATTTGCAGGTTTTCAGGCCATCGGGCGTCAGCGGCACTTTGATGGTGACGTTTTTGGCGATTTTGCGCAAAACCGCCGCCTCTTTCATCATCGTGTCGTAGTCAAGCGCGGTGACTTCGGCACTCACAGGGCCCGGCACCACAGCGCAAATCTCGCGCACAAGGTCTAAAAACTTCTTGCCCGACTTTGCAGCCAGCGACGGATTCGTTGTTACGCCATCGACCATGCCGGTGGCGGCCAGGTCTTTGATCTCGTTCAAGTCAGCGGTGTCGATGAAAAACTTCATGGGGTCTTGTCTGTTCCTGGTGGTTGCGCCTCAGGCGCGGTCAGGGCAACAGTGTAGTCGAAGCTTCATTGTATCGCCACACGGTCCCACAGCCTGTGAATAACTCTGCCGACAAAACCTCGTTCGAACCCGGTGAGATTGTGACGGTGCTTTTGCCGTTGCCCATCGAGGCGGCCTATGACTACCGCGTGCCAGAGCACGAGACGTTGGTTCTGGGCGACGTCGTCGAGGTGCCGCTGGGTCGTCGGTTCGAGGTCGGGGTGGTGTGGGGTCCCGGCAAAGGCGATGTGGCGGCCCACAAAATTAAGCCGGTGGTGCAACGTGTGGGCGTGCCGCCGCTGCCTGATGTCTCGCGAAAGTTCATCGACTGGGTTGCTGCGTACACCCTTCAAGTGACCGGTGCGGTGCTGCGCATGACCTTAAACCCGGCGCGCCGCTGGCAACCGCCGACGGCGCCCACGGTCATTGCGGCGGCTGGTCCCAGCCTCGAAACGGCAGGCATCAAGCCCACGCCGTCGCGGCAAAAAATTATGTTGGCGGTCGAGCGCGGCCGCACCTACGACACGATGTCGGCTTTGGCCAAGGCCGCAGGCGTGAGTGCCGGTACGATTCGCGACCTGATTGACGCCGGTGTGTTGACGTTGCTGGCGCTGAAGGACGGGCCCCAAACTTTTACCAACTCACCACCAAAGCTCGAGCCCGCACAACATGCCGCTGCCGCCGAGATTGGTGCCAAGTTAGGTCAGGGGTTTTCGGTCACGGTGCTCGATGGCGTGACGGGCTCGGGCAAGACCGAAGTTTACTTTGAATCCATCGCTGACGTGATGACCAAAGGCGGGCAGGCGCTGGTGTTGTTGCCTGAAATTGCGCTGACATCGCAGTGGATCTCACGCTTTCAGGCACGCTTTGGGTTTGCGCCAACCGAATGGCACTCTGATCTTAAGGGCAAGCAGCGTCGTGAAAATTGGCTAAATGTCGCAACGGCCGAGGCCAAGGTGATTGTCGGCGCGCGCTCGTCGTTGTTCCTGCCGTTCAAAAACTTATCCCTGATCATCGTTGATGAAGAACACGACAGTGCCTTCAAACAGGAAGAAGGCGTGATTTACCATGCGCGCGATATGGCTGTGGTCCGTGCACGCGAAGGGGCCATACCCATCGTGCTCTCGAGTGCCACACCTGCGCTGGAAACGATGATCAATGTGCAAGCCGGTCGCTATGCTGAGGTGCGCTTGCCCAGCCGGTTCGGCGTAGCTGTATTGCCGCAAATTGATGTCGTCGATCTGCGCAAACACAAACCTGAAAAAGGCCTCTGGGGCCGCGCGTGGTTAGCCCCGCCGCTTGTCGCTGCCGTCGATGAAACGCTGCGCCAAGGTGAGCAGGGCTTGCTGTTCTTGAATCGGCGCGGCTATGCGCCCCTGACGCTTTGCAACACCTGCGGTCATCGGCTGCACTGCCCGCAGTGCACGGCGTGGCTGGTGGAACACCGCCTGACCAAGCGGCTTCAATGCCATCACTGCGGTTACAACGCCGCCCGCCCCAAAACGTGTGTCAGCTGCGGCGCGACCGATTCGTTTGTCGCGTGTGGACCGGGCATTGAACGCGTAGCCGAAGAAGCCCAAGCCCGCTGGCCCGATGCCGTGGTGAAAATGGTCGCGAGTGATACGCTCGATCGCCCCTCAGCCGTGGCAGAGCTGATCAACGATATATTGGAGCGTCGCATTGATATTCTGGTGGGCACGCAAGTGCTCGCCAAGGGGCATCACTTTCCAAATCTCACGCTCGTCGGCGTGGTCGACGCAGACTTGGGCCTATCAAGCTGGGATTTGCGCGCCGCCGAGCGCACCTATCAACTCCTGCATCAAGTCTCGGGTCGAGCGGGCCGTGCGGAACGTCGGGGCCGCGTGTTGTTGCAAACCCACGATCCTGCTCATCCAGTGATGAACGCGCTGGTGTCGGGTAACGATGATGATTTTTATTCTCAAGAGTCCGACGCACGGCGCATGTTAGCCATGCCGCCGTTCGGCCGGCTGACTGCGCTCATCCTCTCAGGGCCGGACGAGATCCAAGTTAAAGCGGTTGGCGAGCAACTTGCCAACGTCGCGCCGCGTGGCGAAGGCATCGAGGTGTTGGGCCCGGCCCCCGCGTTCATGGCGTTGCTGCGCGGTCGCCACCGGCATAGGTTGTTGCTGAAAACGCGCCGCGACATCAAACCGCAGCCGCTTGTCAAAGACTGGCTGGCTCGTCTGCGCATTCCCTCGGCCGTGCGCGTGCAGATTGACGTAGATCCGTATAGTTTTTTCTAAAGTTATGCTCAACGCAAGGCGCCAACAATTTCATACTTTGAGCAGAGATCTCGAAATTTAATTTGATCGCGCACAATAGGGAGATTGAGTTGATGGAACCCGACGCTTGGCATGATCTAGGCGAACTTGAATTGCTCCGCCAAAAGCCTCTTCAAGAAATAGTGATCGGCAAAACGCGCCTGGCCGTCTCGTGGCGCGATGGCGAGATCGCAGTCATCTCGGGGGCCTGCAATCACGTCGGCGGCCCGCTGGGTCAAGGCACGCTCGAGGGAGACTATGTTGTCTGTCCTTGGCACCAGTGGCGATTTCATCGATCGACCGGCAAGGGCGAGCCAGGGTCCGAGGAAGACGCCGTGCCCGCGTTCAAAACGAAAATCGAAAATGGCCGGGTGTTTGTTGATCTCAATTCGGGCAGTGCGAGAACCCGCAAAAAGCACACACCTCATCGGCTGGCGCGACCCATCGAACGCGCACCGGGGCCTGTGCGTGTGGTTGGTGTTTCGACGACTGTCATGGATCGCGCATATCCGCGACGCAGCACGTCAGAACGGCTTTTAGAAATCTCGCTGCAAGAGGCGCGCGAGACATTGTCCTGCGAGACAAAATTAATCCGCCTCGATGAACTCAAGTTCCGCCACTGCGAGGGGTTCTATTCGAAAAGCGCGCGCGCTTGCACTTGGCCCTGCTCAATCACGCAAATGGACCCGACCGACCAAATGGATCAAGTTTACGAGGCGTTTGTGCACTGGGCCGATCTCATCTTGGTGGCCACACCCATCCGGTGGGGAGGCGCAAGTTCGCTGTATTACAAAATGGTCGAGCGCTGTAACAGCATCCAAAATCAAGAAACCATTGCCTCGCGGGTGTTGCTCAAAAATAAGGTCGCGGCTTTCATCATTACCGGCGGCCAAGACAATGTTCAGGCCGTGGCCGGGCAAATGCTGACATTTTTTGCGGAAATTGGCTGTCAGTTTCCGTGGCATCCCTTCATCGCCCATTCGCGGGGGTGGTCGGCTGAAGATATGGAAAACAACATCCGGTATGTCGAAGAAAGCACCGAGCTTCGGGATGGGGCGCGGGGACTGGCCCGCCGCTCTGTCGAAATGGCCAAACTTGTCTTATCAGGCCAATATCCGGACCTCGAATTGGTCCCTGGCGGCCGTAAGGCCCACAGGCTTAGCCTAACCGATCAGCCCCCGCAGTGAGATTGGAGCAGCGCCATCTGTTGCAACGCGATAGGGGGTATGCTACCAACCGCGCCGCGAGGATCTGGCGGCTCTTCTGGCCATGAAAATCGCTAAAAGAATCAACAAGTTAGCTGCTTCTGGGACCCCGCAAAAGGGTCCGCCGGACCCCGGAACGAGGCAGATCGACCAGATGGACTAAAGGACGCGGTTTCAGTGGCGGGGCAAGCGGACAGAACAGGCGGTTTGGCGGTGCGTTATGCAACCGCCCTCTATGGCCTAGCCGATGAGCAAAAGGCGCTCGACGTTGTCGCGGCAGACCTGAAATCACTTCAAGCCATGATCAACGACAGCGATGACTTCCGCCGGTTTATTAAAAGCCCGGTTCTTTCGCGTGCTGATCAGTCCAAGGCCATCAAGGCGTTGGGTGAGAAGGCCGCACTCTCGGCTTTGACCCAGAAATTTTTGGGGCTGGCTGCGGCCAACCGCCGGCTATTCGCCCTGCCCAGCATTATTGCAGCTTATTTGGACATCCTTGCCACACGTCGTGGCGAGGTCACAGCCGAAGTGACCTCAGCTGTGACACTCAGTGACTCTCAGATGTCGGCGATTACCGCCGCTCTGAAGCAAACCGTCGGTCGCACTGTTGCGCTGACGTCTAAAATCGATGCGTCTATTCTCGGCGGCCTGATTGTTCGGGTTGGTTCGCGGATGGTCGATAGTTCAATCAAATCCAAACTTCAGCGTCTGAAGCTTGCCATGAAAGGGGTCGGATAATGGATATCCGTGCCGCGGAAATTTCCGCAATTCTCAAGCAGCAAATCGCCAACTTCGGCACCGAAGCCGAATCAGCCGAGGTGGGCCAAGTGCTCTCCGTCGGTGACGGTATCGCCCGTATTCACGGGCTTGATAACGTTCAGGCCGGCGAGATGATCGAGTTCCCCGGCGGCCTTAAGGGCATGGCACTCAACCTCGAATCCGACAACGTCGGCGCGGTGATCTTCGGAGATGACAGTGGCATCAAAGAAGGTGACACGGTTAAGCGCACCGGAACCATCGTCGACGTGCCAGTGGGCAAAGAGTTGTTGGGCCGCGTTGTTGACGGCTTGGGCAACCCCATCGACGGCAAGGGCGCGATCAATTCTAAAGAGCGCCGTTTGGCTGAAACCAAAGCGCCAGGCATCATTCCGCGCCGATCGGTCCATGAGCCCGTGCAAACCGGCATTAAGGCCATCGACGCGCTCATTCCCGTTGGCCGCGGCCAGCGCGAACTGATTATTGGTGACCGTCAAACCGGCAAAACCGCAGTCATTATCGACACCATTATCAACCAGAAAAAAATCAACGCCTCGGGCAGTGAAAAAGAAAAGCTGTACTGCATCTATGTAGCCGTTGGTCAAAAGCGCTCGACCGTTGCCCAGGTGATGAAGACCTTGGCCGACCAAGGCGCGCTGGAATACACCATCATTATTGCTGCCACCGCCTCTGACCCGGCGCCCATGCAGTTCTTGGCTCCCTACACCGGTGCGGCCATGGGCGAATGGTTCCGCGACAACGGCATGCACGCCGTCATTTTCTATGACGATTTGTCAAAGCAAGCCGTCGCCTACCGCCAAATGTCATTGTTGCTGCGCCGCCCACCAGGCCGCGAAGCGTATCCTGGCGACGTGTTCTATTTGCACTCACGTCTGTTGGAACGCGCCGCCAAAATGAGCGAAGCAAATGGCTCGGGGTCATTGACCGCCTTGCCCGTCATTGAAACGCAAGCCGGTGACGTCTCGGCCTACATTCCTACCAACGTGATCTCCATCACCGATGGTCAGATCTTCCTGGAAACCTCACTGTTCTATCAGGGTATCCGCCCGGCGTTGAACGTCGGTATCTCGGTCTCGCGCGTCGGCTCGTCGGCTCAGATCAAAGCCATGAAGCAAGTCGCTGGTTCGATTAAACTTGAGCTGGCCCAATACCGCGAAATGAAGGCCTTTGCGCAGTTCGCGTCCGACCTCGATGCTTCGACGCAGAAGTTGCTTGCCCGCGGCGAGCGCTTGACGGAACTGCTGAAGCAACCGCAATACCAACCCGTGCCCGTTGAAGAGCAAGTGGTGTCTATTTTTGCTGGCACCAATGGCTACTTAGACAAAGTTGGCGTGCGTGATGTGGGCCGGTTTGAAAAAATGATGTTGGCCGCCATGCGCGACAAGGGCGCCGACATTTTGCAGGCGATCCGCACCGAGAAACAAATCACCGACGCTCTGAAGACGCGCTTGAAAGCGTTCTTGGACGATTTCGCCAAGTCGTTCGCCTAAAGGATCGGTCCGGATACACAGGCATTTTGTAGCAGCCCATGCCCAGTCTTAAAGACTTCCGCGTTCGCATCGCCTCGGTGCAATCGACGAAAAAAATCACCTCCGCCATGAAGATGGTGGCGGCGTCGAAGCTGCGCCGTGCGCAAGAGGCCGCAGAAGCCGCACGCCCCTATGCGGAGCGTATGGAAAAGATGTTGGGCAATCTCGCTGGAAGTTTTAAAGGCCAAGCGGGCGGCCCCAAGATGATGTCGGGCACCGGCAAAGACGATGTGCATTTGGTGCTTGTGATGACAGCCAATCGCGGCCTGTGCGGTGGGTTTAACTCAAACATCATTCGCAATGCCCGCCTGCTGATCCGCGACCTCAAAGACAAAGGCAAGCAGGTGAAGGTGCTGTGCGTGGGTCGCAAGGGCCGCGATAGCTTGCGCCGCGATTACCGCGACTTGATTGTCGATAGCTTTACCGAGTTTGCCCGCAAACGTGTTGCGTTTGTCGAAGCCGCCGAAGTGGCCACGCGCGTGACCGAGATGTTTAACGCCGGCCAGTTTGACGTTTGCACAATGGTGTACGCGCGCTTTAAGTCCGCGCTCACGCAAGTTGTCAGCCGCCAGCAGATCGTGCCGTTCCCATTGCCGGAAACGTCTGCGGCTGCTGTGCCCTACGACTACGAGCCGTCGGACCAAGAAATTTTGGAAGATCTGTTGCCGCGCAACTTAGCGATTCAAATTTTCCGCTCCATGCTGGAAAACGCAGCCTCGGAGCAAGGCGCGCGCATGACGGCGATGGATAACGCGACACGAAACGCTGGCGAAATGATCAGCGGGCTGACGTTGAAGTATAACCGCACTCGTCAGGCCATGATCACCAAAGAACTGATTGAAATTATCTCTGGGGCTGAGGCCGTTTAAGCCTGCCCACACACGAATGCGAGCACGATAGGAGCGAGCAATGGCGAAGAACAATGTAGGCGCAATCTCTCAGGTCACCGGCGCGGTGGTCGACGTGAAGTTCGAAGGCGATCTTCCGTACATCTTGAGCGCGCTTGTGGTCGAGAATAAAGGCAAGCGCCTGATCCTCGAAGTTGCACAGCACTTAGGCGAATCAGTCGTGCGCTGCATCGCCATGGACTCAACGGACGGCCTTGTGCGCGGCCAAAAGGCCACCGACACCGGCGCGCCAATCAGCATGCCCGTCGGCCCCGGCACCTTGGGCCGCATTATGAACGTGGTGGGCGAGCCCATCGACGAGCGCGGCCCAATTGACGCCAAAGAGTTCTACCCCATTCACCGTCCAGCGCCATCGTTTGCTGACCAAGCAACATCAGCAGAAATTTTCGTGACAGGCATTAAGGTCATCGACTTGCTCGAGCCTTACGTGAAGGGCGGTAAAGTCGGTTTGTTCGGCGGCGCAGGCGTGGGCAAAACCGTGCTCATCCAAGAACTGATTAACAACATCGCCAAGCAACACGGCGGTTACTCGGTGTTCGCCGGCGTTGGTGAACGTACGCGTGAGGGTAACGACCTCTATCACGAGTTTATCGAATCCAAGATTATCGACCTCGACGGCCCCAACAGCCGCGTCGCCCTCGTGTTCGGCCAAATGAACGAGCCCCCCGGCGCACGTGCACGTGTGGCCTTGTCGGGCTTGACCCAGGCTGAATACTTCCGCGACGCCGAAGGCAAAGACGTGTTGTTCTTCGTCGACAACATTTTCCGTTTCACCCAAGCCGGTTCTGAAGTCTCGGCGTTGCTGGGTCGTATTCCCTCGGCGGTCGGTTATCAGCCGACGTTGGCCACCGACATGGGCGCGCTGCAAGAGCGTATTACCTCGACCAAGAAGGGCTCGATTACCTCGGTTCAGGCCATTTACGTGCCCGCCGACGACTTGACCGATCCGGCACCTGCCGCCTCGTTCGCGCACTTGGACGCCACGACCGTTCTCTCTCGCGCGATCTCCGAGTTGGGCATTTATCCTGCGGTCGATCCGCTGGACTCAACGTCGCGCGCGCTTGATCCATTGATCGTTGGTGAAGAGCATTACCAAGTGGCTCGTGACGTGCAGCGCGTGCTGCAAACCTACAAATCGCTGCAAGACATTATCGCGATCTTAGGCATGGACGAATTGTCGGAAGAAGACCGCCTGACCGTTTCACGCGCACGCAAAATTCAACGCTTCTTGTCGCAGCCGTTCCACGTGGCCGAAGTGTTCACCGGCAACCCGGGCGTGTTTGTGAAGTTGGAAGACACCGTGAAGGGCTTCAAGGGCATCGTGAAGGGTGATTACGATCACCTGCCCGAACAGGCGTTCTACATGGTTGGCACCATTGAACAGGCGGTCGAGAAAGCGAAGAAACTCGCCGCCGAAGCTGCTTAATATCGTTCACGTAAGGCACGACACCAATGGCCGATACCCTGCAATTTGAGCTGGTCTCGCCGGAACGTTTGCTCCTGTCCGAGCAAGTGGAAATGGTTGTTGTGCCCGGTACCGATGGTTATTTCGGTGTGCTGCCCAAGCATGCTCCGGTGATGTCGACGTTGCGCCCCGGCGTGATCGACGTCTATCGCGGTGGCACCATATCTCAGCAGTATTTTGTCGCCGCCGGTTTTGCCGAGGTGAATGCTTCAGGTATTACGGTATTGGTCGATGAAGCTGTGCCGGTGGCCGAGATCACCCGCGCGAAGGCCGATGAGCGCCGTGCGTTAGCCCAAGGCATGATCGACAAGGCCGGTTCTGAAGGTGATAAACGCAAGGCTGCCGATGCCATGCGCGTCGCCGAGGAAATGGCTGCCGTTGCAGGCCGCGCCAACTAAGACAATCGTTGCCATTGCGGCAGCCTGGCTTCGGTCTGTACTCTTGAGCGTCATGCCGCATTCTCGCAATTGGACATTGAGCGATATTCCGTGGGGCCATTTTCAGGCCGCGCGTGTCGATCCGGACGTGCTGAAGGTTGTGAAGGCTGCCGCCATGGTCGAACGCAATGGGGCGGATTATGGCCGTTATCTCTGCAACGTTTTTGCCGATGACCCCACATTTTGCGACTTAGCGCGCACCTGGGCGACGGAGGAAGAACAGCACGGCATCGCGCTGGGCCGCTGGGCTGAACTGGCCGACCCAAACTATAAATTCGATAGCGCATTTCAACAATTCCGGGATCTCTACCAAATTCCTGTTGATGCGACGGCTTCGGTGCGCGGCTCGCGCACGGGCGAGCTGTGCGCGCGATGTGTGGTGGAAACGGGGACCAGTTCCTTTTACTCGGCGTTGCGCGATGGCGTTGACGAGCCTGTGCTGAAAGCCATCTGCGCCAAGATCGCCGCCGATGAATTCAGGCACTACAAACTGTTTCTGAACGCCATGCAGCGCTACTCAACACACGAGCCTCTCAGCGTCGCAGCCCGACTTCGCATCGCTTTGGGTCGCATGAATGAGGCCGACGACGATGAACTCGCCTCAGCCTATTTTGCCGGCAATGCTTTGCCCGGCCCGTATGACCGCAACGCCAGCGCAGCTGCTTACAGCGCCCGCGCATTTGGTTTTTATCGTCAACGACACACGAAACGGGCAGGGCACATGATTGCTCAGGCCGTCGGACTGTCGCCCGATGGGGTGTTCGGGCAATTGATGCAAAAAGTCATGTGGCTCGTGATCGGATTTATGGGCCGCAGATTTCGAACAGCGGCCTAGGCTTTTCTGATTTTATCCACGATGCTTCCAAACGCCTCAACCACCTGAACATAAATATCGCGTTTGAAGCCAACAATCACGTTGGGCAGTTCACGAAAAGGCAACCATTTCCAGGCCGAGAATTCTGGATGTGCAGTGGCGATATCGATGTCGGCATCGGTTGCTAAAAACCGCATCAAAAACCACTTCTGCTCTTGACCCCGATATTTGCCCTTCCACATGGTTGCCGCCAAATCAGGCGGCAAGTCGTATCGCAGCCAGTCGGGGGTTTCTGCGATGATCTTGGCTTTATCTGTGCCGATCTCTTCGCCCATCTCGCGCATCGCTGCAACTCGCGGCTCCTCGCCCTTATCAATACCCCCTTGGGGCATTTGCCAGGCGGGCTCGGTGCTGTCACAGCGCTGACCCACAAACACCATGCCTCGCGCATTGAGGAGTGCAATGCCAACGCCGCGCCGGTAGGGGCGGGTGGGTTCGGGCACGAGCGGCATCGAGTTTATTGAGTGAGGACTTGAGACACGGGGGCCAACGTCACGCCTTTTTTGGGCAGTTGGTCGATCCACAGCGCTAAGCGCTCGAAGCTGATCGGCAGGGCATCCATCACGGCAACACTACTTCCTTGATACTTGGCTAAGCGCTCTGCGTAATCAAACCTTGCATCGACCGAAGCCCGAAAGGGGCGTTCGTCCAGAACAATATCGGTCGTCGCGCTAGGAACAACGGTATCGCCGACGCGGACACCAGGGCGACCCTGCACATAGAACAGGTTCTGCTGCTTCAATTTTCCCAGTACATCGCCGATGTGGCTTTGCGATTCGCGGAACTTGCTGCCCGTGCTGTCGAACACGCCCACAGCACCCGTTGCTTCTTTCAATATTGTTTCAAGTCGATCTTGGTTATCCTTGGGCTCCAGGGATGTCAGCAACCCGAGCGGGCCAGGGTCATCGGCCGGAAAGCCTTTGCCCTCCATCGGAACTTCAATCAACACTTCGTGGCCGCGTTGTTTGGCGCGGTCCATGAGCTTCTTCAAATCGCGCGCATAGGGGCTGAACGCCAAGGTGACGCTCGGCGGCAGTTTGGTCAGTGCGGCTTCAGTCGCTGCTTTGTTCAGGCCTAGTCCCTCAACGACGATCGCTACTTTGGCCGAGGTTGCAGCAGTTGGCGGATCAACCTTGATCGTCGCAATGGCAGCAAAGCGTGGCGGCGGTGCGCCGATGCTCGTGCGGTCCACGGGCGGCAAATTGGGGTCGTTCAAACGTGGCTTACCACCTGCTGTGGCGGCAACATTGTTCTCGGTTTCAAAACGACGCGGGGCCCCTGGTGCGGTCTGGGCCGGTGACATCAACGAAGGCAATGCCGCGGTTTGTTGTTTGGCGTCAGCAGGTTCGTCGTCAGCGTCGGCCGCCATCTCAGGTTTAGCATCCTGCGGCTTCTGGGCCGGGGGCGCTTCCTTTGCGGGAGCAGACTTATTTTTGTCAGCCGTAGCAGGTGTGTCAGCTTTGGGTTCAGGCGCGGCCTCGGCGACCTTGGTTGGCTCTAATTTAGCATCAGCCGCAGGCTTTTTTTCCGGTTCTGCGCCCTTCGCAGGCTCGGGTTTCTTTGCAGCTTGCGTATCCTGCCCGGCAGGCGGCGGCTTCATGGGTTCAACCTTGGCGACCTCGCGTGTTGCCATAGGCGGGCTTTTAACGGCACTGCCGTCAGCACTCGGCTTTGACTCCGGGGCGCTTGCGTCTTCGCTCATGCCCAAGCGACGCGACCCACCTTGAGTTGGCGTCAGCCACGGACGACGTTCTGCCCCGCCTTCGACAGTGGCGGGCTCCTCTTCGACTTCTATTCCTGCAAGCGAACCGCCCGTCTTCGAGGCGCTGTCATCGCCCATCATGAAGATCGCACCGATCGTGCCGATCAGGCCCAAGAGCATCAAACCACTAACGCCGAATGCAATCTTGGTGCCGAGATTGGACGAGCCTTCGGACCCGACGCCATCATCCTCGGCTTCGTACAAGTCATCGCCGCCAAATGCGTCCATGGCTTTGGGCTTGCGCTTGACCAGGCCGCGAACTTTGTCGACTACGCCATAGATGGTATCACGCAACGCCATGGCCGATTTACCCACCGTTTATTGTGGTTAGTTTACGCCGTGTGTCTTTTAACGGAGTAGACCTTAACAGCCCCCTAAGAATGGCCCTTTGTCGCCGGTCCTAGTTTGTACTCGCGCGTTGATAAATCGAGATTCCACGCAGCAAATCAAGCGCCCGGGCCAGTTGGTAGTCATCGGTATCCTGGGTGGTGCGCGCATCACCCGCAGGGGCTGTCTTTGCCCCCTCGGCTGGCGCGGCTGGCGATTTGGCCGGGGTCGCTGGTTTGGCACTTGGTGCTGCCGGCGCTGCCGGTGTTGTGGCTCCAGCGGGCGGGAGGGTGTCATTTTTTAAGGCACCCGGCAGGTCGGCTTCCGCGCGGCGAAATCCTGCAGCATTGGGTCGCTGAACCGTGGCTTGCTTCACTTCGATATCTGGCTCGATCCCCGTCAGCTGAATCGAACGACCGCTCGGCGTGTAGTAACGCGCCGTGGTCAGGCGCATGGCGCTTTCGTTCCGGTTCAGCGGAATAATTGTTTGGACCGAGCCCTTACCGAACGACTTCGTGCCCAGCAGAACGGCACGGCCGTGATCTTGCAATGCTCCGGCAACAATTTCAGACGCGGAGGCCGATCCGTCGTTGATCAAAACGACAATGGGTTTGCCACCCGCTAAATCGCCAGGCTTGGCGTTATAGCGTTGCGTGTCTTCCAAGCGGCGCGTGCGGGTCGAGACCACCTCACCACGCTCTAGGAAAGTGTCAGAGACCGAAATGGCTTGGTCAAGCAGGCCGCCCGGATTGTTGCGCAGATCGAGAATGAACCCGCGCAGCTTATTGCCAAGCTTCGCATTGATGTCTTTGATCGCCTTCTCAAGGCCGACTTGCGTTTGTTCATTAAACGAGGTGATGCGCAAGTATCCAATGTCGCCTTCAACACGCGAGCGGACCGATTGTACTCTCACGACCGCGCGTTTCATCTTGAGGTCGAAGGGGTCTAGGCCCTGACGACGAATTGTAATGGTGATCTCGGTGTCGGGCGCACCGCGCATTTTGTCGACCGCTTCATTCAGCGTCAGGCCAATGGCCGGCTTGCCATCGATGCCGATGATGTAGTCGCCCGGTTGCACGCCGGCTTTGGCGGCGGGTGTTTCGTCAATGGGCGAGACGACCTTCACGAGGCCGTTTTCCATATTCACTTCAATGCCAAGGCCGCCGAATTCGCCCTTGGTTTGCTCTTGCATGTCTTGGAAGCTTTTGGCGGGCATATAGCCCGAGTGAGGATCAAGCGCGGTCAACATGCCGTTGATGGCATTCTCCAACAGATCTTGGTCCGAAACTTCTTCGACATAGTCGCGGCGCACGCGCTCGAAAACATCGCCAAACAATTCAAGATACTTGTAAGTATCGTTCGAGAATTTTGTCTCGGCGGCGTGTGTGGGGGCAGCAAGTGCGAGGGCTGCGGTTGAAACGAGGAGTGCGGTCGAAAAAGTTTTTTTAAAGGTCAATGTCATCCGTTGCTCTTGCCGACTGTGCGGCTTGCTAACCAGGGAAGGGGATTTATCGGTTGTCCGTTTTGGCGTAGTTCGACGTAAAGATCGGTCGTGCTGTCATTTGTCATAACACCGATCGGTTCGCCCGCAAAAATGCGTTGTTCCATAACGCAGTCAATACGGCCTAAACCTGCAAGAAGCGTATGATATCCCTCGCTATGTTCGATGATCAAGAGAAGGCCGTAGCCGCGAAACGGTCCGGCAAATGCGACCACACCATCGAACGGCGCGACGACTTGGCCGCCCGCTCGTGCAGCAATCACAATACCCTTGTTCAGGGCGTTGGGGTCATCGCTACCCTCCCCATAACGTCTTTTTAATGTTCCCACGGCCGGGAAGGGCATGGTGCCGCGTGCGTCACTAAAGGGTCGCAAATCAGGAGGCTTGGGCGGAGTCCGCGCGGGCTGTGAGGGCAGGGCGGCGACCTTGGTTTCACCACCTTTGGTCTCACCGATTGGTGCTTTAGGCTGGGCGGTTTCTGTCCCCGGCGGCGCCTTCAACACAATGCGGGGGGCCTTTGCTGCTTCGGCTTGGCGGGCGGCTTCGAGTCGTTTGGCCTCGGCGGCTCGTCCGGCGATCACTTTGGCGACGAGGTCTTTCATGTCGCTGGCTTCAGCGGCCAGGCGCTGCAGCTTTGCGCTGGCTTCGCTCGTCGCAGCCGTCAATTCAAGGTGCAGCTTGGCCTTCTCTTGTTCTTGGCCTTCCAGTGTGCGCCGTCGATCGATCAACCCTGCGGTCGCAAGGGCAATCTTTTGCTGCTGGCCTTCCATCTCGGCGCGCACGCCATAAAGCTTGCCAAGCTCACCTTCTAAGTTTTTGGCCGAGGCCCGCACTTCCGGGACAGCTGCGCGCAGCAGAATTGCCGTGCGTACGGCGTCGTCGGGTTTAAGGGGCGACAAGCTCATCGCATCGCTTGGGCGCAATGCCAGCCGTTGAATGGCCATCGCAACACGTTGCATCTGCTCGTCGCGCAACCCCAAAGTTGATTTCAATTTTGCTTCTTCTTTCTCCAAATCGGCAAGGCGACTTTCGAGAATGTTGAGCGAATACTCTTGGTCTTGAATATCCTTGGCAAGAGCCACCATCGAAGTCCGCAAAGCGGCGGCCTCGCGTTGCGCTGCATCTTGGCGTTGTTGCAGCCGCGCTTTCTCCGCCTCGCTTGATTTCAGTTCTTGCTCAATTGTGCGCAAACGCTGTTCTTCGGGCGACAACTCTTGCGCGGTGACATTCAAACATGTCGTTCCTGCGCTGGTCAGCAGCACCAAAAACAGAAAAGTCGAGCTCAGGGGCCGATTAAACTGCAGCACGATGTTGATTTTGCGATTGAACAGCGCCACCTAGCAATGATCGCCCCGTCATCTCGGTGGGCTGCGGCAGGTTTAGCAGCTGTAAAACGGTCGGCGCGATATCGGCCAGCCGACCATCATGCAGCGATGCGAATTTGCCTGGCGCATTGACCAGCACGACCGGAACTTTGCCAACAGTATGCTGAGTATGCGGTTCGCCCGTGAGGCTATCGCGCATCTGCTCTAAGTTACCGTGGTCGGCTGTGATCAACAACGCGCCGCCTGATTTTTTTACAGCAACCTCTAAATCATTCAGGCAAACATCGATGGTTTCAGCCGCCTTGATGGCCGCCGGTAAAATGCCCGTGTGCCCCACCATATCGCCGTTGGCGTAGTTGACGATGATGATATCAAATTTATTTCTCTCGATGCTCTCGACAATGTGTGCCGTGACTTCGCGCGCGGACATCTCAGGCTGAAGGTCGTAGGTGGCGACTTTGGGGCTGGGCACCAGAATGCGTGTTTCGCCGTCAAACTCTGCCTCGGCGCCGCCATTCAGGAAAAATGTCACGTGTGCATATTTTTCAGTTTCAGCAATGTGCAGCTGCTTTAAGCCGGCCCTGCTGATGACCTCACCCAGGACATGGCGGGGGCGGCCTGATGAATAGAGTGCGGTCATAAATTGGTTCAGCGCACTGGAGTATTCTGTCAGGCCCGTTGCTGCGGCAAATGCAATGGTGCGCGGCCGCACCAAGCCATCGAATGCTGGATCCAAAAGAGCGGTTAAAATTTGGCGCACGCGATCGGCGCGGAAGTTGCCGACGAGCACGCCATCGCCGTTTTGCATGCCTGCGTAGCCGGGCATTACAACCGGGATCATAAATTCGTCGGTGACTTTGTTGTCGTACGACGCGCGAATGGCACTAAGGGGGTCTTTTGCCGGCGGCGCTTTGGCTTCGGCAATAGCAAGGTAGCCTTTCTCAATGCGATCCCAGCGCTTGTCGCGGTCCATGCCGAAATACCGCCCGCCCACAGTCGAAATTTGCGTCAGCTTTTGTGGCGTCAGGTCGGCGACAAATTTCTCCATAAATCCAAAAGCCGATTGCGGCGGGCAGTCGCGACCATCCAGAAAAGCATGAATGTGAACGCGCACTCCTGCGTCGCTGACAATTTTTGCCAAGGCCACAATATGATCTTGATGCGAGTGGACGCCGCCGTTGGAAATCAACCCCAGAAGATGACACGCCCCGCCGCTTTTTTTCAGGGCGGCGATAAAGTTTGTCAGCGCCGGGTTCTGGGCCAGGCTGCCATCGGCCACGGCGGCATCAATGCGCGGTAGTTCCTGCATCATCACTCGGCCTGCGCCGATATTCATATGCCCCACTTCCGAGTTGCCCATCTGGCCCGCAGGTAAGCCCACATCTAGGCCGCTGGTTTCCACCAGGGCATGAGGATAGTTGGCTAAAAAGCGGTCCCATGTTGGCGTATTGGCTAAGGCAATGGCGTTGTCCGTGCGCTCAACGCGATGGCCCCATCCATCCAGAATGCACAAAATCACGGGTGTCGGGCGGGTCGCGGTCATGATCGATAAATATAAGTATGGTCGAGTCGCTGAAGTTTGATGGCGCGTGAGTTCTTGTGATCTTAACTCGCGGCCAAAGCAATATCAAAAAAGCCTTATATATCAATTTGTTGTGAGATGTTTCGGGGGCCCCAGAACCCGCCATCGGTCTTGCGCTGAGAGGAACGATAGTCGATATATGGCCCTGAGAGGCTGGCGGTGGACAGATGTCTCGCCAACCCGGTCAGGTCCGGAAGGAAGCAGCCGTAACGAATCACGTCTGGGTCGCTGTCCAGTCTCTCGCCTTTATGTTCTCCCCACCGTCAGGCCGCACCTCGCCCCATGACCGATAGCGCAACTGATCCGGCGGCCGCGACCGGCAAGAGTGCCGCTGAGTATCGGGTGCTGGCCCGCAAATACCGGCCCGCGCGATTTACAGATCTCATCGGCCAAGAAGCCGTGGTGCGTACACTCACGAATGCGATCACGTCTGGGCGCATTGCGCAGGGTTATATGCTGACCGGTGTACGCGGCGTGGGCAAAACCACGACGGCGCGCCTGATTGCTCGTGCCCTGAATTGCATTGGCGCTGATGGCAAAGGTGGCCCAACGCCCGACCCATGTGGCGTTTGCGTGCACTGTGTCGGCATTGCCGAAGATCGCCATGTCGATGTGCTGGAAATGGATGCGGCCAGCCGCACGGGCATCGACGATATCCGCGAATTATTAGACGGTGTGCGCTATCGGCCCACTTCGGCACGATACAAAGTTTATATCGTCGACGAAGTGCATATGTTGTCCGAGAAGGCATTCAATGCCTTGCTCAAAACGCTGGAAGAGCCGCCAGCCCATGTGAAATTCATTTTCGCCACCACGGAAATTCGTAAAGTCCCTGTTACTGTCCTTTCGCGCTGTCAGCGGTTTGATCTGCGGCGAATTGAGTCGGAAGATCTCATAAGACTTTTTTCTGGCGTGGCGGAACACGAAGCGGCCAAAGTTGAACCGTCAGCAATGGCTTTGATTGCCCGCGCGGCCGATGGTTCGGCGCGTGATGGACTATCAATTCTGGACCAGGCGATTTCCCAAGCAGCCGGTGGCGGAGATCAAACCGTCACCGAGCAAGCGGTGCGCGATATGTTGGGTTTGGCCGACCGCGCCAAAGTATTTGACCTGTTTGATGCTGTCATGAGGGGCGATGTCAAAGCCGCCCTGGACATGCTCCAAGACCAATACGCCTCGGGTGCCAATCCGGTTGTTGTGGTGCAAGATTTACTCGAGCTTGTGCACTGGCTGACGCGCGTAAAAATTTCCACTGAAACAGCGCGCGACCCTGGCCTTGCTGAGACCGAGCGTACGCGAGGGCTCGACATGGCCAAGGGGCTGTCGGTGCCGGTGTTGTCGCGCGCGTGGCAAATGTTGCTAAAGGGCCTGAGTGAGGCGCGCTCGGCGCCATTGCCATTACAAGCTGTCGAGATGGTTCTGATTCGACTGGCCTATGCGTCAGACCTGCCGACGCCCGGCGACGCACTGAAGACATTGCAAGGCGGAAGCGCTGTCCCAGTGCCCCCCCGACCTTCCGCCCCGTCACCGCCGCCATCTGCGCCGCGTGCGGCTGTTGGCATGAGCAGCGTGGTCACAAACGCCATCCTTCAACCCAAAGCCATGCCCGAGATCGTGGCTGCGCAGCCCATTGAGGTGGTGGCGCTGAAGTCGTTCGCCGACGTCGTCGCGTTGTTCGAATCAAAACGGGAAATTTTGTTGGCAGCGCAGTTAACGCGCGGCGTGCGTCTCGTCCGATTTGAAGAAGGACGCATCGAGTTTAACCCAGAAAAGGGCGCACCCAATGATCTCGCGGGCCAGGTTGGCAAAAATTTGACGAAGTGGACCGGTCAGCGCTGGATCGTCAGTGTTGTTAATGCTGCGGGCGATAAAACGCTCTACGAACAGGCCGAAGACAAAGCCAAAGCTGAGCCCCTGGTGAAAGCGTTACTAGACGCTTTTCCCGGAGCCAAGATTGACCGCATTGTCAAAGCAGAGACTTAAACGGCGTAAGTTGGAGACCGATTGATGAAGAACCTTGGCCAAATGATGCAAAAAGTGCAGGAAATGCAATCGCGCATGGGCGAGATGCAACAGCGCCTCGCCGACATGGAAGTGACCGGTCAGGCCGGTGGCGGCATGATCACAGCGACGTTGAACGGCAAGGGCGAATTGCGTGGTATGAAAATTGATCCGTCGTTGATCAATCCAACCGAAAAAGAAATGCTGGAAGATCTCATTGTTGCGGCCGTCAACGATGCCAAAAACAAAGTCGATACCGCAGCGCAAGCCGAGATGGGCAAAATAACCGGCGGGCTGCCTTTGCCGCCTGGCTTCAAACTGCCGTTTTAGCCCGGTCGTGACGGCGTCATGGCCGGTGCAGAAATTGAAGCTCTCATTCGCCATTTAGCAAAGCTGCCGGGCTTAGGCCCCCGCTCGGCCCGGCGCATTGCGTTGGCGCTGCTAAAAAAACGCGAAACGATGCTCGACCCCTTGGTGCGCACCATGATGGCGGCCGCCGAGACAGTGAAAATCTGCTCAAGCTGCGGTAACTTCGACAGCCAAAATCCGTGTGCAATTTGCGAAGATAACCGGCGGGACGCATCGATCGTCTGTGTGGTCGAGGGCGTGTCGGACCTGTGGGCGATGGAGCGCACAACGGCGTTCAAGGGCCGTTACCATGTGACAGGCGGATTGCTCTCGCCGATCGATGGAATTGGTCCTGATGATTTGAAGATTGATTTGCTTCTGGCTCGCGTACGACGCGGCGAGGTGAAGGAAGTTGTTTTGGCCCTCAGCGCAACCGTCGATGGCCAAACCACGGCGCACTATATTACTGACCGCCTTAAAGATGCAGGCGTGGTTATTTCCGGTTTGGCGCATGGCGTGCCCGTGGGCGGCGAGCTCGATTACCTTGATGACGGAACGATTTCTGCGGCACTTAAAGCTCGCAGGCCCATGTAATATATGGTCAGCGCCACAGCCTAGCCACAATGTTAGCCAATGATATGGCTTGATTGAGGCGTTGTTGGTACATATGTGACCCGCAACAACCTAGCGATGCCATGCGTTGTTGTTCTTTGGCGTGAGGAGAGTGTCATGATTCGTTCCATTCTTGTGGCGGCCTGTGCAGCCTTAGCTTTGTCGGCCTGTGTCAGTCCCCGTTATGTCAGCTCTGATGTCACGCGTTTTCACACGCTGCCCGCCATGCCTTCGGGCCAGACCTTTGCCATTACGGCGCTCGATAAAGAGCAAGAGCAAAGCCTCGAGTACAAACAGTACGCAGATATGATCAACACCAAGCTCTCTGCGATGGGCCTCAAGCAATCGACCGGCGGGCCTAGCAAGGCTGATTTTGCCATTACCCTCAAATACAGCGTCGATGGCCCCAGCCCCGATGTGCGCTCGCGCACCTCAAGTGTGTCGATTGGCTATGGCTTTGGTGGCCCACGGTGGGGCTGGGCGGGTACCTACGATCCCATGTACGACAGCTATGCCAATACCCAGCAGGTCTATGTGCGCCGCGTGGAATTGAATATGTACAAGGGCTCCACTTACGGCACGGCGAGCCCTGAGCGTGTGTTCGAAGGCCGCGCGCTCAGCGAAGGCCTGAACGGGCAAATCGTGCCGGTGATGCCCTATATTCTTGATGCGCTGTTTACAGACTTTCCGGGTGCCTCGGGCTCAACGAAAACTGTGCGCGTTCAGGTTCCGCCAGGAGTTGATGCCGCAGCCACCGCTTCCTCGCCCAGTTCGCGATCAAGCTACTAAATATTAGGCACTTTCGACTTTCAGTCGTGCGCCTTCGGCACCCGTGACACGCACGCGTGCGCCACTCGGCATGTCTGGCCCACTGACGAGCCACGAACCATCGCCGACCATCAAACGGCCGTGTCCGTTCTCGATGGCGGTTTGAAGCGTATAGACTTGGCCAATGTACTGCGCGCCGCGTTGGTTCAGCGTGGGGTCAGGGCTATCGCCTGCCTTGGGTTTCCAAAAGCGCCGTCCAAGAACGGCCGAGATCACGCTCAACACCGCAAAATCGCAAAATCGATTTGCCAGGCAATATCGGGCAATAGCAGCACAATAAACCCGACCGCCAAGGCGGCTAGGCCAATCCATAAAAAGAAAACGCCCGGTGCCAACAGTTCGATCACAAACAAAACCAGGGCAATGGTCCACCAACTCCAGTAATTAAAATGCTCAATAAAGTCGGTCATCGCTGCCGCCCCACTTAACCGGCGTCGGGAATGCGCGCAGCTTTCGGCGGCGCAGCTTGACCCGCCTTACCAAACGCCTCGCGCGCCAACTCAGCGATGCCGCCAATGGCGCCAATCACACCACTCGCTTCAAGCGGCATCAGCACTAACTTTGCATTCGGCGCTGCCGCCACGTCTCGCAAAGCCTCCACATATTTCTGGGCGACGAAATAATTGATGGCTTGCACGTCGCCTTTGGCGATCGCTTCCGAAACCATTGTCGTGGCCTTGGCCTCAGCTTCGGCCAGGCGTTCACGCGCCTCAGCTTGGCGGAACGCCGCCTCCCGCTCGCCTTCTGCCTCCAAAATTTGGCCTTGCTTTTGGCCCTCGGCACGCAAAATGGCGGCTTGCTTGGCGCCCTCTGCCTCCAAAATCTGTGCGCGTTTTTCGCGCTCGGCTTTCATTTGGCGGCCCATGGCTTCCACCAAGTCCTTCGGCGGCGAGATGTCTTTGATCTCGATGCGCGTGATCTTAATGCCCCAGGGCGATGTCGCTTCATCGACGACCCGTAACAAGCGCGCATTGATGGAATCGCGCTGCGCCAACAACTCGTCCAAATCCATGCTGCCCATGACGGTGCGAATGTTGGTCATGGTCAGGTTCAAAATGGCGATGTTGATGTTACTGACTTCGTACGCGGCCTTCGCGGCATCAAGCACCTGAAAGAACAGCACGCCGTCGGCCGTGACGACCGCATTATCCTTGGTGATGGCCTGCTGCGAAGGGACGTCCAGCACCACTTCCATCATGTTCATTTTCCGCCCGACGGAATCGATGAACGGCGTGATGATGTGAAGCCCCGGCGGCAACGTCCCGATGTACTTGCCGAAGCGCTCGATCGTGTAATTCCAGCCCTGAGAGACAACAACAACGGCGCGGAAAACGACGATGACGCCAAGGACTGCAAGAACAAGTGCGAATATAGACCCAGTCACAGGTTTTCTCCTGACGGCGCGAACCGAGTTTGCGGGAGGGACCATTTAAAATGGAAAGTGTGGCGTAATCAAGATCGACGAGTTGTTACTGCAATAAATCGCGCCGAGGTTGTGGCGGCTCGGGCGTTAACAGGTCGGGAGGCTCGACGGCCTCGCCAGTCGCATCGAGCGGAATGTTTTCAATCCGTGTGCCGCGTTTCACAATTTTCTCTGTAGAGGTTTGAATATCTTTCACGTCGGACTGAGCTTGGCCGAAGTGGCGCGCCAACTCACCCACGCGCTTGTCCAACCGAACGACATCTTTGGTCAGCTCGCCGATCTCGCGCTGAATCAGGTGGGCCTGTTCGCGCATGCGGGCATCTTTCAAAATCGCACGCACCGTGTTCAACGTGGCCATCAACGTCGTAGGCGACACCACATACACGCGCCTTGCAAACCCCGCCTCGACCACGTCGGTGAAATTTTCATGCAGCTCGGCAAAGATGGACTCTGCCGGCACGAACATAATGGCCGAGTCTGACGTCTCGCCGGGAATGATGTATTTGTCGGCAATGTCTTTGATATGCTTCAAAACGTCCGAGCGGAACGAGGCCTGAGCTAAAACAAGCTCGCGCTCATCTTTAGCGCCGATCATGCGAACAAAAGCCTCGTGCGGATATTTTGAATCCACCGCAATCAACCCCGGTGGGTTAGGTAGCTTGATCACGCAGTCGGCCCGTTTGCCGTTTGTCAGCGTGAATTGAAACTCATAGGCCCCCGGCGGCAGCATGTTGCGCACAAGATCTTCCATTTGGACCTGGCCAATGGCGCCGCGCGCTTGTTTGTTTGATAGCAAGTCTTGCAGGCTGACAACATCTTGTGAAAGCTCGGCGATATTTTTTTGTGCCGAATCAATCACCGCTAATCGTTCCTGCAGTTGACCCAGCGTCTCGGTGGTTTTCTCGCCCGCTTTTTGCAAATTCTCGCCGACGCGGCGTGTGACGTCGGTAAGACGTTCATCGAGCATCTTGGTCACACTACGTTCTTGCGCTTGCAGGCGTTCGGCCATGCTGGCTTGGGCAGCCACTTGGCCCTCGGCCATTTGTGCCAGCCTGCCCGTAATTGCAGACTGCGTTTCCGATAGCCGGTTCATGGCCTCCGACAGGATCCCTAGCCGGTCGTTATCTTGGCGCGAGGCGCTAAAGGCGCGATAAGCCGCCAGAAACGCTACCACAGCTAGCGCTATCGCCACCGCCGTCAGGGCCATGGTTGTTGTTAACACTGCTTTGCGCTCCGCTTGCTGGCTGCCATGATCGGGACAATATTCTAAACGAGTCTGCGGTTAAACCCGTTTCAACCACCAATCTAGAGAAGTACCCATGCGTCTGATCGCTCTTGCTGTTGTGTTCCTGCCGCTCACAATTCAGGCGCAAGAGGTGCCGGTTAGCTCGGCGGCACGCAAGGCGCTGGAATTGACTATCTACGAAAATGATCTCGCTTTGGTGAAGGACCAGCGGGACCTAAAACTTCCCAGCGGTCAAAGTACCCTGGCGTTCTCGGGCGTCAGTGCACAAATGCAGCCCGAAACCGTGCTGTTTCGCTTGCTCGGCCCCGAGCCATTCCAAATTATCGAACAGTCATTTGATTTTAATGTCCTTAGCCCGCAAGCTTTATTGCAGCGTTCGGTCGGTAGCGAAGTGACCGTGCTTACGCCCAACGCCGCGACCGGCAAGGAAACAGTCGAACGCGCCAAGGTGCTCTCGGTCGATCAGGGTCTGGTTCTCGATATCGGCGGAAAAATTCATACCCAAGTTCCAGGGCGCATTGTGTTTGATCGTCTGCCCGAAGGCCTGCGGACTACGCCAACATTGCTGATGACGGTGAAGGGCGTGGCCAGCAAAGATCTGCGCGGCGAGTTGAGCTACCTCACTACCGGCCTCTCTTGGCGCACTAATTATGTTGTGGACTTCGATGCCGATGCCAAACGGTTGGATCTGACCGCCTGGGCCACCATCACGAATGCAACCGGAGTTGATTTCAAAGACACGAAAGTGAAGTTGATCTCAGGTGACGTGAACCGCAGCGCTCTGCCACCGCCGCCGTCGCCGATGGTGCGCCGTGGCGGGCCCGAAGTTGCCATGGCCATGGCCGCGCCGGCCGATGGCATCGCTCAGCAAAGTGTCGGGGGCTATCACCTCTACAACATTGAAAAACCCTTGAGCATTGAGAACAACCGCACCAAGCAAATCTCGTTGCTGGGCGGCAAGGGCATCGTCGCCAAGCAAGAGCATATTGTGCGGGGTGAGGCGTATTATTATCAGCAACAAATGTCCGAACGCCCGCCGGTGACCCAAGCCGAAACGGTCATCACGCTGAAAAACGCCAAAACCTCAGGCCTGGGCCTGCCGCTGCCGGCGGGCACGGTACGCGTTTATGGGCAAGACGAGACAGGTGCGCCGCAGTTTATGGGTGAATCGGCGCTGAATCATACGGCCGAGGGCGGTGATATCCGAATCGTTGTGGAGCGTGACTTTGACGTCACGTCGGAGCGCGAGCAGAAAAACTTCGTGCGAGGCGGCGAGCGCATTGTCCTCACGACGTGGCGGGTCACACTCAAAAACGCCAAATCTAAACCCGTTTCGGTGCGTGTGATCGAGCCACTTTACGGCGCATGGGAGATCACGCGCGAAACCCAGCCCCACGACAAGGCTAATGCGCAAATGGCCGAATGGACGTTGAACGTGCCGGCGAAGGGCCAAACAACCCTGGAATACACCGCCAAAATCCAAAATTAGGCCCGGTTGACCAGGCGGCAGAAGCGCCTTATCTCACGGCTCTGCATTGAGAGACTGCAAAGCCATGGCCAAACTCAACATTATCATCGCCCCCGATATGCGCCTGAAGCGCAAGTGCTTGCCCGTGGACACGGTTGATGCAGCGACGGCAAAGCTGATGAGCGACATGCTCGAAACCATGTACGACGCGCCGGGCATAGGCCTGGCTGCCCCGCAGGTGGGCGTCGCAAAGCGGATCATTGTCGTCGACCCAGCGATGGAAAAAGCGCCGCTCGCGCCGATTAAAATGGCAAATCCGGAGATTATCTGGACGTCGGACGAGAAAAAAACCCACGAAGAGGGTTGCCTCTCGCTGCCGCAAGAATATGACATCGTCGAACGCCCCGATAAAATTCGCGTGCGCTACGTTGACGAGAAGAACAAAACACAAGAAATCGAAGCCGATGGGTTGTTGTCCGTCGTTATTCAGCACGAGATCGATCACCTCGAAGGCACGCTGTTTGTTGATCACATCTCAAGCCTTAAGCGCGGCATGATTTTGCGGCGCCTCACAAAGCAAAAGAAGCAAGGCCGCACCTACTACGACACCGAGCCGGCTTAGCGCCATGTCGCCCCCCATGCGTATGATCTTCATGGGCACGCCCGATTTTGCCGCAGCCGCATTGGCGCGCCTAGCCGATGTCCACAATGTCATCTGCGTTTACACTCAGCCGCCGCGTCCAGCCGGGCGCGGCCAAGCCAACCGCCCAAGCGCCGTACAGCAATGGGCCGAAAAACGCGGGATTCTCGTTCGCTCGCCGAAGTCATTGAAGGCCCCCGACGCGCAAAAAGAATTCGCTGATCTGAAGGCCGACGTGGCGGTTGTGGCCGCCTATGGATTGATTCTCCCCCAAGCTATTTTGGACGCGCCGAAACTAGGCTGCATCAATATCCACGCCTCATTATTGCCGCGTTGGCGCGGTGCCGCCCCCATTCAACGCGCAATCATGGCCGGCGACGCCACGACCGGCGTGACCATCATGCAAATGGATGCCGGACTCGATACCGGTGCAATGTTGGCCTCCCGTGCCGTGCCTATCACAGATCACACAACGGCAGGCGAGTTGCACGATACGCTTGCTGCGCTCGGTGGCGAGTTGATCCTGGACGTCTTGGCCAGCGGCACTCTCAAGCCCACGGCTCAACCTTCTGATGACGTCACTTACGCCGCTAAAATCGACAAGGCCGAAGCCAAGGTCAATTTTTCATGCGACGCAAAGACCGTTGTTCGCCAAATTCATGGGCTATCGCCATTCCCCGGCGCTTGGATCGAACTTGCGGGCGAACGCATCAAACTGCTTCGGGCCGAGGTTGCTAGCGGGCGGGGACAGCCTGGTGAAATTATAACGCCCGATTTTGTGATCGCGTGTGCCGAGGGGGCCATTCAGCCCTCGTTGGTGCAGCGTGCCGGGCGTTCAGCCATGTCGGTCGGCGACTTCTTGCGCGGCTTCACGTTGCCACAACACACCCGCCTCGCGTAGATTTCAGGTTCGTTTATTCAACGTCAATTTGGCTTATCTTATGTTCGGCCGCCGCAAGATCATCACAAAAGGCGACAGAGTCTATCTGTTCGAGCCTGCGCGCGACTGCGCCGATGATTTTTTGGCCATGACAACAGCCAGTGAAAAATTTCACCGGCCTTGGGTCTTTCCGGCGCTCGATCAGCGCCGCTATCGTGCCTATCTCGACCGATTGGCTGAGGGTCGAACGTACGGATTCTTTATTGGCCGGCTGGAAGATGATGCATTTTTAGGTGTGATTAATATCAATGACCTCATCTTTGGCGGCATGAGGTCAGGCACACTTGGCTATTACATCGGCAACAATTTCTCACGCTCAGGCTACATGAGCGAAGCATTATCCATGGTGCTCGACCGCGCATTTACCGAGCTGAAACTCCATCGTATCGAGGCCAATGTGCAGCCGGGCAACGAAGCGTCATTGGCACTGATTCAGCGCCTGGGCTTTCGCAAAGAAGGCTTTTCGCCGGCATTCCTTCAAATCGACGGTGTCTGGCGCGACCACGAACGCTGGGCGATTTTGGATCAGGAGTGGCTGGGAGCAAATGGCTTGTCGTCACGTCAGATGCGACAAAAGTACGGCGTTGTTGCCTAATGCCGCGGTTCAAGCTGACCATCGAATACGACGGCACCGGTTATGCGGGCTGGCAACGCCAAGATAACGGCCCCTCGATTCAAGCTGCTGTCGAAGCTGCTCTGAAGGCGTACTGCCAAACCGATATCATTGTGTATGTGGCGGGCCGCACCGATGCGGGCGTGCATGCCTTAGGACAGGTTGCTCACGCCGATATTCCGCGCAACGATCCACCCGAAGTGGTGGCCAATGCGCTGAATGCCTTACTGAGGCCACACCCTATTGCCGTCATTTCTGCCGCACGCGCCCCAGATGATTTTCATGCACGTTTCTCGGCCATAGAGCGCGCTTACGAATACCGAATTGCCAATCGCCGCGCGCCACTCGCTCTCGAGCTTGATCGCGCCTGGTGGATCTCCCATGAACTTGACGCAGACGCGATGCACGACGCAGCACAAGTTCTGGTGGGCCGTCACGATTTTACCAGCTTTCGCGCGGTTGCCTGTCAGGCTGACTCGCCCGTGCGCTCAATCGATGAGCTGACCGTCACCCGCCAAGGTCAGGATATTGTCATTCGCACCCGTGCGCGGTCTTTCTTGCACCATCAGGTGCGCAATATTGTCGGCACTTTGAAGGCGGTCGGAGATGGCAAGTGGACCCGCGCCGATGTCGCCGCGGCGCTTGCAGCGCGCGACCGATCTAAGGCGGGCCAAACGGCACCGGCCTGCGGTTTGTACTTGATTTCAGTGAAATACCCGAGCGCCCAAATTTAGCGCGGGATTTTGTCGATCAAATCATTGCTGATCAGACTAAGGACGATATCCATCGCGACAATGCCAAAGGCGAGCGAGGTCGCGATCTCAAGCGCCGTGCGGGCTAAGTACGTTCCATAAAACAAAAGCATACCCAGAAGCACAAAGTTAAAAAACTCTGCACCTTCGCTGCCGAGAATTCGCGCATCAACGAGTAGTGTGAGGGGCCAAATAATCAGGCCCATCATTAACTGCAGCCAATTATAAGGCACCATATAAGTAAAATAGGCTCGGTCCTTGCCCAAGGCGCGCGCGACATACAGCATGACAAACGGAAACAGAGTCCACGATACAATATACGCCAGCACCTCGACGATAATGGTAACGGTCAAGTCGGGCGTAGGCGTTGCTGCGCGGTACAATGCTGCCACGTGAATGGCTTGAAAGGGGGCGAGAACCAACGCTGGGAAAAACGAGCGGACGAAGCCGCTGTATGTTTTTTCAAAATACGAAAGCCCGCCAGGTTCAAGCGTGAGCAACAGGCGCAAACCCTGTAGAACTTGGGCAAATCGCGTGGCGTCAATCATGAGGTTGCAAAATAACGTTCAAGCATACGGCGATAAATTGCCGCCAAGGAATCGATGTCGGCAATGGCGCAGCGCTCGTCCGCCTTGTGCATCGTTAAGCCCACCATGCCGATCTCAACGACCGGGCACATGTTTTTGATGAACCGCGCGTCTGACGTGCCGCCGGTGGTTGATAGTTCGGGGGTGCGGCCTGTCACATCTTTGACGGCGTTTGAGACCAACTCACTCAACGCGCCCGGTGGCGTCAAAAATGATTCGCCCGAGATGCGCACGTCCAGGTCGTAGTGCCCGCCATCGGCGGCGGCATCGAGAGTCTCTTTCAGCCACGTCTTCAGCTTTGCGCCGGTGTGGTGATCGTTGAAGCGGATGTTGAACGCCGCGCGCGCCGCACCTGGAATGACGTTGGAAGCTGCATTGCCCACGTCAATGGTCGTGATCGCCAAGGTTGAGGCCTGAAAATGTGCCGATCCATTGTCCAACGGCTTGGCGATCAGCGCCCCCAGCATTGTCATCAATCGCGGAATGGGGTTGTCGGCTAAATGCGGATAAGCCGAGTGCCCTTGCGTGCCATAGACCACAAGCTTGGCCGTCAAGCTGCCGCGACGGCCGATCTTGGCCATGTCGCCCAACTTCGTTTGGCTGGTGGGCTCGCCCACCACACACACATCGATTTTCTCGCCGCGCGCTTTCAGCCAATTCAGCACTTTGGTTGTGCCGTTAATGGCATCGCCTTCCTCATCGCCGGTGATGAGAAAACTAATCGAGCCCTTGAACGCCGGTACATCTGTTGTGAACCGCGCAGCGGCGGCAACGAATGCTGCAATGGCGCTTTTCATGTCAGATGCGCCGCGCCCGTAGATGTAGCCATCAATGACATCGGCGTTGAAGGGTTCGGTTGTCCAGCCCGATCCAACAGGCACGACATCGGTATGCCCGGCAAAACAAAAATGCGGTGCAGCTTTGCCTAAGCGAGCATAGAGGTTATCAATGGCTGGCGCGCCGTCATCGTTGAACACGAGGCGATGACATTCAAATCCCAGCGTCGTTAAGGCGGCTTGCAGCACATCCAGCGCACCTTCGTCGCGCGGCGTGATGCTGGGCTTGCGAATCAGCGCCCGTGCCAGCTCCAGCGGTTGGCTTAAGCTCGATGGGCTGGGGGAGATGTTCAATCGCGCAACAGTTCGTTGATCGAGACTTTAGAGCGCGTTTTGGCGTCGACGCGCTTCACGATTACAGCGCATGCTAAGCCCGGCCCCGGTGTGCCATCGGGTAGCGGCTTGCCCGGCAACGTGCCTGGCACCACAACGCTATGCGACGGCACCCGGCCCATGAAAATTTCGCCGGTAGCGCGGTCGATAATTTTGGTCGACGCGCCGATGAATACGCCCATCGACAACACAGCGCCTTCTTCAATGATCACGCCTTCGGCGACTTCCGAACGCGCGCCAACGAAGCAATTATCTTCGATAATCACCGGCCCTGCTTGAAGTGGTTCAAGCACGCCACCGATTCCAGCTCCGCCCGATATGTGCACATTTTTCCCAATCTGGGCGCAGCTCCCGACAGTGGCCCAGGTGTCAATCATGGTCCCCGTGTCAACGTACGCGCCAAGATTGACGAAGCTGGGCAGCAGCACGACGCCAGGCGCGATAAAGGCCGAGCGCCGCACAATGCTGCCGGGGATGGCGCGAAAACCGGCTTTCTTAAACTGCTCGGCCGACCAGCCGTCGAACTTCGATGGAACTTTGTCCCACCACGAGCCGCCGCCGGGACCACCCGAAATGGTGCCCATATCGTTCAGGCGGAACGACAACAACACGGCTTTCTTGAGCCACTGGTTAACCACCCAGCCGCCATTACGTTTTTCTGCGACTCGGAGCGTTCCACTATCGAGCATGTCGAGGGCCGTCGATACCGCGTTGCGATGCTCGCCCTGCGTGTTGGCGCCCAAACTTTCCCGGGCATCCCATGCCGACTCAACGGACTTTTCTAAGCTATTGATATCCATGATAATTTATCGATTTCTCAGGTTTTGCATGAAGCTCCGCGCAAGATAGCGGTCGGGGCAGGGGTGTCAACGCCACTCATTGGGCATTTCTGACGCCATATTTGTGCCCCTTTTGACTCAAAACTAATCTCAAGGCATATCTAAGCACTTGGAACATATGAGAAATCACCATGGTCCAGGCCGTAGGCCCGGTTGATTCATCCCCTTCTCAGAGCTCTGCCGAGCTCTCGCACCCGATTTCCAGGGCGGCTTTGCAGCGCCACGAAGAAGCGGTCTTCGAAATTGACCGCAACGGCAACCTCGGTGCCCTCAATCCACTGGCCGATGGGCTTTTAGCCAAGCTTGGAATTCATGATTGCGAAAAGCTCTCGCAACTGGCTCTGCGTGCCATGCGGGAAGAGCGAGCGATTGTCGATCTCATTGACGTCGGTGAAGGCGAGGGTGTTCAGCATCTGCAAGCGACCTGCATTCTAGTCGATGGGCGTGCATCGGCATTTTGTTTTATGCGCGATCTCACGCTCGACTACAGTTTGCGCCGCGCACTGGTCGATAGCCGCCGTCGCTATCGCGACTTCGTTGAAATCTCCAACGACTTTACGTGGGAAACAAGTGCCGATCGTCGCTTTGCCTATGTGACGCCCCACGGGGCGTTGGGTTTTAGCGCCGACGATTTGCTGACGATTGAACCTAGTCGTTTAGTCGCTCCGGAGTCGGCAGCGAGCAATCCGTTCTTAACCCACGAGCGCCTTGAGCATCATGAAGTTTGGCTGCGTCGAAGTGACGGCCAAACGGCCTGCCGCTGATCGATGTTGAAGGTGTGTGGCGCGGGGCGCGCGGTGTTTGCCGCGATGTCTCGGAATTGCGCGAACGCGAAGCAGCGCTGGTACGCGTGAATAATCGCGAGCGCGTCTTGACGCGCATTGTTCGCACGTTTCGAGATGAAGTGAACCCCGAGGCGATGCTGGTGGTGGCCGCAGAGGTGCTGGCCAAAGGCTTAGGGGCCGATCATAGTCAAATTTTCCGTGCATCCCAAACACCATCAGTCAACCTCATCGAAGGCCAGACCGATTTTCAATTGGCCGCACGCTTTGGTGACGGCGCTGCGCCAGCTTCCGCCGATATTTTAGCGCTGTTTGCCGGGGGCACCGGGGCGGCAGAAATTTTGCGCGACCCATGGCAGGTGCTGGCGGCCCCTGCACGGTTCCAAGGTGCCAACAACGGCGTGGTGGTGCTGTGGCGCGATATTGGTCGTGGCCCATGGTCCGACGATGACCGACTGCTGATCGCCGATATCGCCAACCAAATTGGCGTGACCATCGAGCAACTCTCCCATCACGAACACATTCTTAAAATTTCGCGCACCGATGCGTTGACCGGATTGCTCAACCGTGGCGCATTTCTTGATGCCCTGACGCGGCACCTGAGACGCCTGCGCCCCGATACCGGTCCCTCAACGCTGATGTATGTCGACCTCGATAACTTCAAAGCCGTGAATGATATTCGCGGGCACCAAGCTGGTGATGAGCTGTTGGTAAAAGTGCGTGATATTTTGCTGGAAAGTACTCGGCCAACCGACGTCGTCGCGCGTCTTGGTGGAGATGAATTTGCGATTTGGCTGGTGGGTGCGGATCAAGCGGCCGGTGAAATGCGTGGCCGACAAATTCTTCAGCGCAGTCAGTCATTGATCCCCTATTCTGGCTCCGCGTCACGGCCGGTTGGAATGTCGATTGGTCTGGCGGTGTGGCAACCCGCGCCCGGTGAAGATGTCGATCATCTGATGGCGCGCGCCGATACGGCCATGTACGAGGCCAAGCGTGGCGGCAAGGGGACGTTCTATCTAGCCCCGGCGGCAGGGGCCTCACCATGAGCCCAGCCAAAAATCGCTTAGTTCATTTGCTGGGTTTGCCGGGCCATAAGGTGACCTACGAACAGGCGCGCGATTTATTGGACCACCCGGACGTCGAGGTGCGCACCGCATTGGCGGGTCGCGCCGACCTTGAGCCCGAGATACTCTTCTTTCTTGCGCGCGATTCCGATGCCGCAGTGCGTCGTTTGACGGCAGCAAATGCGGCAACGCCGGATAAGGCATCCTTAATGCTGGCGGCCGACGACGATGCTGATGTGCGTGCCGACCTCGCGCAACGGATCAGCCGGGTTGTGCCCGGATTTGACAAGAACGACACCGATAAAACTTGGCGCACTGTGCACCAAGTGTTGATGCTTTTGGTGCGTGACCAATTGCCACGCGTGCGCCGCGTGCTCTCGGAAGCATTGAAGTGCGTTCCCGATGCACCGCACGACATTATTGCTCACCTCGCGCGTGATCCTGAAACTGCGGTGGCCGCGCCAATACTAGAATTCTCGCCGGTGCTCACCGACGAAGACCTCATCGACATTATTCAAAGCAGTCCCCTTACGGCGTCATTGATCGCAATTTCCAAGCGCGTCAACGTTGGCGAAGAAGTGTCAAATGCCATCGTCGGAACGGCGGACGTCGATGCGATCACGGCCTTATTGAATAATCAAAGTGCTCAGATTCGCGAGGCAACTCTCGACGCGATTATTGATGCAGCGCCGGTCTTTCCATCGTGGCATGAACCCCTTGTTCAGCGGCGGCAATTGCCCGGGCGCGCCGCACTGCGCATTGCCAATTTTGTCGCCGATTCGCTGCTGAAGAAGCTTGCGGCGCGCACGGACTTCGATCAATCCACCACCGCGGCATTGAGCTTAATTGTTCGTCAGAAACTCAAACGAGAGGAAAACGGCCCCACTTTAACGCCCGACGCACTCTCAGCCGCCCTTGAGCCCAGCGCATTGAATGCTGCGGTCACGCGTGCGGCCAACATGGCCAAATCTGGCAAGCTGACTTCGGCGGCAGTGATGGCGTTGGCCCAAGATGGTTTGTCTCCCATGATTGTTGCAGCACTTGCAGTGAAGGCCAATCTTCCAGTAGAGGCGGTGGCCGAAGTTGTACGTTCAGCTAGCGCCAAGGGCATGCTGGCCGTTGCCTGGAGTGCAGATTTCACGGCCGACCAAGCCGAAACGCTTCAGCTGAAAGTAGCGCGCGTGATGCCCGATCAGGTCATTAAGCCAAGACGCGACGGGTGGTTTGACGCCTCCGAAGCCGAGATGACATGGCAATTGGGCATGTTCAAAGATGCGGCGCAGCCTGCGCGCGCCTCGGCTTAAAGTGATCGCGCCGTCGTTTCTAACCAAGCAGTGATATCAGTGGTGACATGATGGCAATGATCATGGCTGCCCAGATCGAGATGCGCCGGAGTCGGGTGCTGCACCCAAATGGTTGTCATTCCTAACGCAGCCGCTGGCCTGAGATTGGCGCTCGAGTCTTCAAACATCGCGGCAGTGTTGGGCGTGATCACGTGGTCATTGATCATTTTGCGGTAGGGTGTGGGATCGGGCTTGGGTAAAAACTCTGCTGCACGAATATCAAAAATGTCGTCGAACAGATGGCCGATCTTCAAGCGATCCACAACGCGTTCGGCGTGATAGGTCGTAGCGTTGGTGTAAATCAGTTTGCGCCCGGGCAAAGCGTCGATGGCGGCGGCAAGGCGTTGGTCAGGCCCCAGATAGCTGTGATCAATATCGTGAACAAAATCCAAAAAAGCATCAGGATTCGTGTTGTGGTTGAGCATCAGCCCGCGCAGAGTCGTTCCGTGGGCATGAAAATATTTTTTTTGAAGGGCATAGGCGTCGTCAAGAGAGAGGCCGATTTCATGCGAAATAAAGGCCTTCATCCGCGCATCAATTTGCGCAAAAACGCCGCTGCTGGCGGAGTAGAGCGTGTTATCGAGATCGAAGATCCACGTATCGACCTTGTCGCTCATTTCGATTTGATCAATGTTCCTGCGCCGCCGGGCGTGAACAATTCAAGCAGCACCGCATGAGCCACACGACCATCCATGATCACGGCTGCCTCAACACCTTGCGCAACAGCATCGAGGCAAGTTTCCACTTTAGGGATCATACCGCCCGAGATGGTGCCGGTTTGCATCAAGGTTTTGGCACGCTCGACCGTCATTTCCTTGATCAAACGCCCCGTGTCATCTAGGACGCCGGCCACATCGGTCAGCATCAGCAGCCGCGCAGCGCCCACCGCGCCTGCCACGGCACCGGCTGCGGTGTCAGCGTTAATATTGTACGTCTCGCCAGCCGGTCCCACGCCGATGGGCGCAATCACCGGAATAATGTCGGACTTCTCGAAGGTATCGAGAATATGCGGGTTAATTTCGGTGGGCTCGCCGACATAGCCAAGGTCGAGAATCTTCTCGATGTTTGAGCCGGGGTCGCGTTTGGTGCGGCGCAGCTTTTGCGCCCTGATCAAATTTCCGTCTTTGCCGGACATGCCCACGGCAAAGCCGCCCGCACGGTTAATAGCCGAGACGATTTGCTTGTTGATCGAGCCGCACAGGACCATTTCGACAATGTCGACGGTGTCGGCGTCGGTGACGCGCAGGCCATCGATAAATGAGCTTTTGATTTTCAGGCGTTCCAGCATGGCGCCAATTTGTGGCCCGCCGCCGTGCACCACGATTGGATTAATGCCAACCTGTTTCAGCAGCACGATGTCGCGGGCAAAATTTTCGGCAACCGCATCATCGCCCATGGCGTGCCCGCCGTACTTGACCACGACGGTTTCGCCGGCGTGCTCGCGCATGAAGGGCAGGGCATCGGCCAGTACGCCGGCTTTGGCCAGCCAATCATCGGTCGGGGTTACGCGCTCGCCGTTCATCGTGGTTCCTTGTTCTCAAACGAACTTCGTCATTGCCAAGCTTCTTACACCTACTCTGGCAAAGCCAACTCTGACAAGGCGGCTCGTAGCTCAGGCATGCCTGCGCCGTCAACAGAGCTGGTGGCCAGAACCACGGGGTGCGCGGCAACGTGCTTGGCGGCGGCCTCGGTCACGGCGGCCTGGCACCGGACGAGTTCGTCTGGTTTGATTTTATCTGTTTTGGTCAGAATGATTTGGTAGTTCACCGCCGATTCGTCCATCAACGTCATAATGTCTTCGTCTTGCGGCTTGATTCCATGACGGCTGTCGATCAGCACGTATGCCCGGCGCAATTGGGTGCGGCCTTTGAGGAAGCGTTTGATGAACACTGCCCAAATTGCCGCTTTGTCTTTGGGCGCTTGGGCGTAGCCATAGCCCGGCAGGTCGACAATCATCAATCGCCCGCCCAAGTCGAAGAAATTGATCTCTTGCGTGCGACCGGGTGTATTTGAGACGCGCGCCAGCTGGCGTTGTCCCACCAGGGTGTTGATCAAGCTCGATTTGCCGACGTTCGAGCGCCCGGCAAAAGCAATCTCGGGCAAGCTGGTAATCGGCAAAGCATCTTCCGACAAGGCGCCTGTAACAAAAGCGACCGGCCTGATAAACAACCGGTGGCCGTAGTCCAACGCCGCTTTATCGAATGCTTCGGTCACCTAAGCCTTAACGCCCATGCGGCGCATGATGACCCATTGCTGCGCGATACCCAGGACATTGCTCCACGCCCAGTAAATCACCAAGCCGGCCGGGAAGCTGGCCAGCATATAGGTGAATACAAACGGGAAGATCATGAACACTTTGGCCTGGATCGGATCGGCCGGTTGCGGGTTGAGCTTTTGTTGCAACCACATCGTCACGCCCATAATCAGGGGCCACACGCCGATGTGCAGGAACGACGGCATGGTGAACGGGATCAGGCCAAACAGGGTGAACACATTTGTCGGGTCCATAGCTGAAAGATCGTGAATCCAGCCATAGAAGGGCGCGTGGCGCATTTCGATGCTGACATACAGCACCTTATAGAGTGCAAAAAAGACGGGGATCTGAATGACGATCGGCAGACATCCAGACAGCGGATTGGCCTTCTCGCGCTTATACAGTTCCATCATTTCTTGGTTCAGCTTGGTGCGGTCGTTGGCATAGCGCTCTTGCAGCTTTTGCATTTCCGGCTGAAGCTTTTTCAGTTTGCTCATGGCCGCGAACTGCTTATTGGCCAGCGGGAACATTAAACCGCGCAAGATGATCGTGAAGCCCAAGATCGCTAGGCCAAAGTTCCCCAAAACGTCCTTCATCCAGTTCAAAATGTAAAAGAACGGGTAGGTGAGGAAATAGAACCAGCCAAAATCGATGGCCAAGTCCATGCGCGTAATGCCAAGACTTTCAGTATATCCATCCAGCAGCTTCACTTCTTTGGCGCCGGCAAAAACATACGACTTGATGGTTTTGCTTTCTTTCGGGGCAATGGTGATGGGTTCGCCGCGCACATCGGTTTGAAAACGGTCGCGACCGTTGACCGAGGCGTAATTAAACGTCGCATCAATTTTAAGCGTCTGATCAAAGGCGAGCGCTGTCAGCCAGTATTTGTCGGTAAAGCCTATCCAGCCGCCGGTCGACTGGGCCGCAATGCGCTGTTCCTTTTTCAGGTCTTTGTACTTCACTTCCTTTAGCGTTTTGTCGAATACGCCCAAGGGGCCTTCGTGCAAAATGTAAATGCCTTGTGTGGCGGGCGTATCCATTCGTGCCACTAATCCGTACGGGTAAATCGTAGCGGCTTGCTCGCCAATGTTCTCGACGGTTTGTTCAATCGTGAACATGTAATCTTTGTCGGCGCGAATCGTTTTGGTGAAGCGCAAGCCGGCGCCATTATCCCAAGTCAGCACAATCGGTGTGGTTTCGGTCAGTGCTTGTCCTTCGGTTTGCGAATTCCAAACTGTAGTTGCATTCGGCAATTTCAGGCTGGCATCAGCTGATAGCCAGCCCATTTCAACGAAATACGGTTTGGAGGCTGATGCGGGCGAGAGCAGATCAATGGGTGGGCTGGTTGGGTCGATCGTCTCACGATACTTGGTCAGCGTGACATCATCGAAGCGCGACCCGGCCAACGACAGCGAGCCCTTGATGTGCGGTGTTTCAATGCTCACGCGCGGGGGATCCACTGCAGGCGCGGGGGCAGTTGGCGCTGCTGCCATTCCTGGCGCGGCCGCTAAATCCGGCACGCTACCGGGCGTGGCCGGCGGCGCAATTGGTGCGGTGGCCTCGGCGGTGACGGCGGGCTTTGGCACAGGCTTGGGCGCGAAGAACATTTCCCAACCCAATAGAATGAGCAGCGACAATGATGCTGCCAGCAGAATGTTTTTATTGTCACCCATGGGCGTGTGTCTGAACCGTTGAGGTTGGTGGGGAATTAGAAGCGTGTGCGTGGTGCTCGACGCAGGTGTGGTGTTGCGCAGCAGGTACGGGATCGTAGCCAGAACCACCCCAGGGGTGGCAGCGCGCGATTCGCTTCAGACCAAGCCAAGATCCGGCGAAAGGCCCATGTATCTGAATGGCGTCGGCTGTGTAATGCGAACAAGACGGCGTATAGCGACAAACCGGACCAATCAGCGGCGACAGCGTCCATTGGTAAGCCTTGATGACGCCGCGCAACAAAACTGTGGCAGCCGACTTGATCATGGTGCCGCCGTCGGCGTTGGTTGGCGTTGCGACAACTGGCGGAAAATGCGTTCTGCAGCTTTGCGCAAATCAGTCGTCATCTCGCTAAAATCGCGTGTCGTCGCACTGTGACGGGCCACTAAGACCATATCGACATTTTGTTGTGTCATCGTGCTTAGGGCCGCGTCGGCCGCAGCTCGCAGTCGGCGTTTGGCTCGATTGCGAATCACGGCATTGCCGATTTTACGGCTAGCGGTAAAGCCCACTCGCATTTGACTTTGAACAGCAGCTTGGGTCGCACACTGCAACAAAAACGCAGGAGTCCCTTGGCGTATGCCCTGTGCGGCGACGCGCAAAAAGTCGCTTCGTTCTGGTAGGCGGCCCCAGGCCCTGCCCATGGCATTAATCCCGGGGTCGCCGGGGGGTTAGGCCGACAGGCGCTTGCGGCCCTTGGCGCGACGGTTGGCGAGAACCTTGCGGCCGCCAACTGTTGCCATGCGGGACCGGAAGCCGTGGCGGCGTTTACGCACCAGTTTGCTCGGTTGATACGTGCGTTTCACGATAAGAACTCCGGAAGGTCAGAAAAAAAGACACCCCACCCGACTAAGGCGGAGCGTCCCAAACTTTAAGGCCGCCGGTGTATACGGTTCCGCAGACCCAGAGTCAAATGAAAGGGCGGCCTTTGAAGCTATAAAACGGCAGATTTTGGCCGTTTTTCGAGGGTTTTGGCCGTCGTTTTGCCCTTCAAGGCGAGTCAATTGGTTCGTTTCTGCACCACGAGCAGCTAAGATGGGCCCCCATGGACGCCCTGGCTCACGAGAAAACCCCAACCATGACATTGCCGACCCCTCATGTTGGCAAAGCCCACGTGACGTTTGGGCTGTCCTGGCGGCTACTTGTCCTGACATTGGTATTTGCCATGCTGGCTGAGGTTTTCATCCTGGTGCCCTCGCTCGCGCGGTTTCGCGTCGACTACCTCAGCGAAAAAATCGACGCCGCCCACCTTATTATGTCGGCGCTGGAAGCGGCTCCCGGGCAGCAATACCCACCCGGCCAGATCGACCCCAAACTGCGTGACCGGCTTTTGGATCAGGCCGACATGTTGGGCATGACGATTCTGCGCCCCAATATGCCACCGCGTACATTGGGGCCGCGCATGCCGCCGCAAATTCCCATGCTCTACGATTTACGCAATGCCATGGCTGTGGAGCTGGTGCTCGATGCGCTATCGACCATGGCCGAGGCTGAGCCGTCGGTGATGGGTGTCACGGGCCTTAGCAAGGTTGATCCACGGGTGGTGGTTGAAGTCGTTCTTGACGAACAGCCGTTGCGCGAAGGCCTTTGGGCTTACTTTAACCGCCTGCTCGTGATCAGCATTTTCATTTCCGTGACCACTTCAGCGTTGGTCTACGCCGCGCTTCAATGGCTGGCCGTGCGGCCGTTGCGGCGCCTCACCGCCAACATGACCGCGTTCCAGCAAGACCCACACGACCCGCGTCGTGTGATTACGCCTGAAGCGCGCGGCGATGAGGTCGGTACTGCCGAGCAAGCGTTGGCCGACATGCAGCAGCAACTGCGCGCTTTGCTGTTAGAAAAAGAGCGCCTCGCGGGCGTTGGCTTCGCCGTCACGAAAATCTCGCATGACCTGAAAAATATTCTCACCACCGCACAATTAGAATCGGACCGGTTAGAAAACACACCAAACATCGACCCTGACATCAAACGCATCACTAATGGAATTGTTCGCGCCATCGACCGCGCCATCAGATTATCAACCAATACCATTCGTTTTGCCCGCGAAGGCCTGCCCGAAGCCCGCAAGCAAAATCTCCCACTGTTGAACGTGTTAAGCGACGTATGTGCTGCTTTACGCCCCGCCTTGCCAACGGCCGCCATGACGGTCGACATTGCCCCAGAGATTGTTTTTTCGGGCGACCCAGATTTGCTGCAGCGCGCACTTGAAAACCTGATCCGCAACGCATCCGAGGGTGGTGCCACACAAATTGTACTGACATACGAGCGTATAAATGCGTCCGGGGCGCTCATCATCACCGACAACGGAAATGGGCTGCCCAAAAAGGCCGTGGACAATTTGTTTGTGCCATTTTCAGGTTCGGCGAAATCGGGCGGAACGGGTTTAGGATTGCCCATCGCGCGCGAAGCTATGCGTGTTCAAGGCGGTGATATCGTTTTGCGGTCAACCGCGGTCGGGGCAACGGTATTTGCGGTTCTGCTGCCCGTGGCTTAAATAAGGGCCATGACTATTTCGACGATACTTGGGCTGGTGTTGCTGCTATTGGCCATTGCGCTGGTCATGTGGATTTATCGTCCGCGCGGCTAGCCTAGAAACATTTTTACAAGCAGAAAATGGGCGAACAAAAATTGTGAGCACGGCGCCAACAAAAAAAGCCAATCAACGCCTGAGCGTGCGCGATATTGCAGCACGCAAAGGGCAAACACCTATTGTCTGCATTACGGCGTACACAGCGCCCATGGCGGGCTTGATGGATGACGCCGTGGACGTTTTGCTCGTGGGTGACTCACTGGGCATGGTGCTCTATGGCATGGACTCCACACTTGCTGTCACCTTAGAGATGATGATCGCCCATGGCGCCGCAGTGGTGCGCGGCTCAAAGCACGCTTGTGTTGTCGTTGATATGCCGTTTGGTACGTACCAGGCCTCACCTGCTGATGCGTTTAAAAATTGCGCCCGCGTGCTGGCTGAAACCGGATGCGCCGCCGTGAAACTCGAAGGTGGCGCTGCGATGGCCGAAACCATTGCATTTTTAACCGCCCGCGGCATTCCGGTCATGGGCCATGTGGGCCTTACGCCTCAATCAGTTCACCAACTCGGCGGCTATCGCACGCGCGGCAAAACAGATGATGAGGCGGACGGGATTATGTCTGATGCAACCGCCGTCGCCAACGCGGGCGCATTCTCAGTTGTTATTGAAGGCACGGTCGAGCCTGTGGCGCGTGCCATTACAAAGTCAGTGGCCATTCCGACGATTGGTATTGGCGCATCTGTTGCGTGTGACGGCCAGGTGTTGGTTGCTGAAGATATGCTGGGTTTGTTCAGCACGTTTACCCCTAAGTTTGTTAAACGATATGCAGAACTGGGCCGCGAGGTTACGTCAGCTGTCGAGGCCTATGCTGCCGATGTCCGCGCGCGGCGGTTTCCTGGCCCGGCCCACGTAGTCACGACCAAACCCAAAACCTAAATCAACTTTGACAAATGGCTTCATCTGAAAACGATACACTCGTCACGGTCCGCGACGTCGACGGCTTGCGACATCGCGTCCGGTCGTGGAAAAAGGCGGGCCTTTCAGTCGCCTTAGTGCCGACCATGGGCGCACTTCATCGCGGCCATGCGGTGCTCATGGAGCGCGCCGGTGCGATGGCAGATCGAGTGGTGGCGACAATCTTTGTAAATCCGACTCAGTTTGGCCCCTCTGAGGATTTCAATGCCTACCCGCGCCACGAGGCACGCGATTTCGAAATGTTAGAGCAGGCGGGCGTACACGTGTTGTTTGCACCTAGCGCAGCAACCATGTACCCGCCAGGTTTTGCGACGTCGGTCCGCGTGGCCAGATTGACCGACGCCCTCTGTGGCCCATTGCGGCCCGGGCATTTCGAGGGCGTAGCAACGGTGGTGACAAAATTGCTGTTGCAAGCTCAACCCGATATTGCGCTGTTCGGCGACAAAGACTTTCAACAACTTGCCGTCATCAAGCGTTTCACGGCCGATCTCAATGTCCCGGTCGATATCATTGGCGTGCCGACGGTGCGCGAGGCTGATGGTTTGGCGATGTCATCACGCAATGCGTACCTCACGGCTGATGAACGCGCCAAGGCGCCCGCTCTGTTCGGCGCAATCACGCGCGCGGCCGAAAAAATTGCTGCTGGTGAGAATCCACTTGCGGCCACGGCCGAGGCCAAAGCCACGATCATGGCTGCGGGCTATCGCTCTATTGACTATGTCGACGCCAGACACGCCGAGACATTGGCGCAGCTAGGGCCCACTGAAAAAGGCGGTCGGGTTTTTGCGGCAGCCCACTTGGGTCGCGCGCGGCTGATCGATAACGTCGAAGTCCCGTTAGCTTAACGCACGTAGACGTGTACTTCGGATGTCGAAACTGACGGATTGGTCATCGACGCCATGATCACGCGATCTGACGGCAGGCCCATGCTTGTCATCGAACGCATCACATTCTCAGCGTTGCGACGTGAGCTGTTTGTGTTGCCACCCGACGGTGAGACGGCCACCAAATCGAACACCGCATCGGGGCGTCGTTCCAGTGCGCGGCTGAGGGCTTGGTAAAGAGCTGGTTCATAGGCGACGTCGGCTTTGTCAAAGCGGATGACGACCAAAGGCTTCCGGTCGGTGAACGATGCAGGTGATGTTGATGCTGTGACTTGGCGGGGTTGGGCGGCCATGCGCCCACCAGCCGAATAGAGCCCGCCGACATTTATGCCGGCGGCCAAATCCACCAAGCCGTTACGCTCGCTGGTAATGAATTGCTGTTGGCGCGAAATGTCGTTGTTCAGGCTTTGCAGGAGTCGGTCGATGACGATGTTGGTCTGGCCCAACTCGTCTTCCAGCATGCGCAATTGGCGATGGTCTTCGTCGACTGCGCCCGACAACGTAAAGGCACTGCGCACGTTATCGAGCAAGTAGCCCGCCGCTCCGGCATCTGAGGCCACTAACGACGACAACTGGTTCATCGTCGATAAATCGCCATCGCTGGCCGTCAGGCGTGATTGTGCTTCTTGCCATTGCGCCAACAGTTCGGGGTTGCCGGGTGTCGTGCCGATTTGCAATCTGGAACGAATGGCGCCAACGGCGGCATTATAAGCATTGGCATTGGCAACAGTTTGGCTGCGTGCCGCGTTGAATTGTTGGCCGTGTGTGGCGGCATTTGCTCTCAGCGTTTCAAATTCGCCGCGAAATTGCGCGACGCGTTGCCCAACTGCTGTTGTGCCACGATAGCTTGTGCCACTCGGAGCAGGCATTGCCGTTGGCGCGGCCACAGCGCCAGGAGCCGGCTTTGTTTCGGGCGTGCTCGAGAACAAGCGGCCAAAAAATCCAGGCTCTTCAGCCGCTGCTGCAGGTGCGGGAGCAGGCGGCGGCGGAGGTGCCGGCATTGTTGCACCGGCTTCGGTCGTCTCTGAGCCAAACGACGGGAACAGCGCATCGCTTGCAAACGAGCAACCTCCCAGCGCCAGCGCCATGCCGACAACAATCCAGCGATGCTGTTGTGCACCGCGTTTTTTTGCAACCCGTTCAAACGTCATGAGCCAAATCCTGCCCGTGGCAAACCCACGCTTGGTTCTGGTTCTGGGCAAGCCGCCCAGAACGATTGTTATGTTATCCCCAGATCAAACCCTAAGGGCTTGAGTCAGCACCGAAATCCGCCCGGTGCCCGTGCTGCTGGGCACTTTACTCAAAGCTATTTACTTGAACAACAGGCAAAACCGCCGATTCGCAACCTCTTTTCAGTTATGTCCATGGGCTGCCGCTGGTCAATCCGTCAAGTTTGGGAAGGGCTTAGCGCGGACCCCTTTAGCCCTGAGGGGCGAGGTTTTGCTTGCAAGCCTGCTTCAATCTGAGTATCCCGACACC
>CANJSF010000003.1 GCA_947476925.1 Rhodospirillaceae bacterium
CTATTGGTTTGCTGTCGGGAATTTTACAGGTCATTTACGGGACGGTTGGCCTTGGTCGTCTGATCAAGTACATGCCTTATCCAGTGGTCAGTGGTTACCTATCTGGTGTTGGGCTGACCATTATTGGCAGCCAAGTTCCGCGACTGCTCGGCGTTCCCAGTGATTTACATTTCTGGTCGTCATTGCTCACACCAACGGCTTGGCAGTGGCAAGGCATTGTGGTGGGGCTGGTGACAGCGCTCGTTATGGTTGGCGCGCCAAAACTCACAACCCGTGTTCCAGCTGTTATTCTTGCTCTCGGGGCCGGAGTGTTGACCTATTTTGGTCTTGGCCTCGGTGATGCGGCGCTGCTTACGGTCGAAGGTAATCGCCTGATTGTCGGCCCCATGGGCGGCACGAGTGGAATTGGCTCTGGCTTCGTCGACGCATTTTCGGCCCGCGTCAGCGCAATAAAAACGCTCGATTTCAAGCAATTGACGTCTTTGCTGATGCCTGCGCTGACCCTTTCGGTCCTGCTCTCGATTGATACTCTGAAGACCTGCGTCGTTTTAGATGCCATGACCCGAACACGGCATAACCCGAACCGCGAGTTGATTGGACAGGGATTCGGAAACCTAGCAGCAGGGTTTGTCGGTGGCATTCCTGGTGCGGGCACTATGGGTGCAACGCTCGTCAATATTTCAAGTGGGGCCGAGACCAGGCTCTCTGGCACGATTGAAGGCCTATTGGCGCTCATCGCGTTTGTTTTACTCAGTCGCATAATCGCTTGGGTGCCGATCGGCGCGCTGGCCGCAATCCTGATCGTCATTGGCGTCCGAATGATTGATCGTCATAGTTTCGCACTGGTCAAATCGCGGCATACAAGACTCGACTTTTTCGTCATCGTGGCGGTTGTCATTGTCGCGCTATTCGTTGGTCTAATCCCGGCTTCGGCCACAGGTATCGTTCTGGCCGTCTTCTTGTTCATTCGTGAACAACTGAGTAGTTCCGTCATTCGGCGCAAGACATACGGGAATTCGAACTTTTCGCTGCGGACACGCCCGCAGCAAGAGATGGAAATTCTTGAGGCACAAGGCGACCAGACTGTGATCCTGGAATTGCAGGGAAGCCTGTTCTTTGGTACCGCCGATCAGCTTTACTCGATCTTGGAACCCGAAATCGAAAAACGAAAATACATCGTGCTTGATATGCGTCGCGTACAAGCCATTGATTTCACTGCCGCTCATTTGCTCGATCAAGTGCGTATCTCGATGAACGAAAAGAACGGGTTCCTCGTCTATAGCCAGTTGCCGACCAAACTCCCGTCGGGTCAAGACATGCAACAGTACATCAATCAAACAGGGCTGGCTCCCTACAAAAGTGCAGCCCGTGTGTTTGACGATATTGATGACGCGAAGGGTTGGATAGAAAACCGTATCCTGAAGGCGGCAGCAGGCACTTTAAAAGAAACGCCGATTAAAGACGCGCCAGAAACACCTTTAGAGCTTCATGAGATCGATCTTTTCAAAGAGCGCAAGCAAGAAACGCTTTTGGCGCTTGATGCAATTCTGGAAAAGGTCAGCTACACCGCCGGAGCAAGAATATTTGCGCACGGCGAGGCGTGCAATAAGTTGTTCTTCGTTCGCAGAGGCTTGGTTCGCCTGGTGCTGCCAATTGATGGCGCACATTCTCGCCACCTTTACACCTGCGGCCGTGGCGCGTTTTTCGGAGAGCAGACGTTCCTCGAAGGCGACGATAGTTTGACAGATGCGTACGCCCAGACTGACGTCGAACTATTTACAATCTCGCGTACCACCTTTGACGCCTTTGCTGAGCATCACAAAAAGGCAGCACTCAACCTTTTTGGCGGGTTAGCCAGCGTTCTTACGGGCAGGCTGCGTTATCTCACGCGCGCATTGGCTGATCTGGAGTCCTAACAGGTCAATGTTGCTCGTCGATCTTCGCCTTGTGCGCAGCGATGAGCAGTGACGCATCGGTCTCGGCGCTACTATCATGTCGTACGCCTTGAGCATCTAAAGTGGCCTTAAGTTCTGCACAGATATCGAGAACCTCAGACTTCTTCAGCAGTCCTTTGGCAATTAGTTTATGGGAAAGAGCCTCAACAAGCGCGAGCGCGGCGACGCCGTGGGCGATGGGATTTGCTGAGTGCATGACGATCACCGTAACCATGTTGAAATAGCAATCTAACCTAAGCAATCTCGCGACAATCTATCCGAGGATCGCATTAGTGGGCCAAGAGGACCGGCATCTCAGATTTCGTGATCATGTGCGCGGTGACGCCGCCAAAAACCATCTCGCGCAGGCGGCTATGCGTATAGGCCCCCATCACCAGAAGGCCCGCGCCAGCAGCCTTGGCCTCGCGCATCAAAACCTGAGCGGTGGCTTTGGGTTGGTCGGCAACTGTTTTAACGGAGGCTTTCACGCCATGCCAACCCAAGTAATTCACCGCTTCCTCAACGGCAACGCCGCCAACCGGCAGTTCTCCGACTTGAATCAATGTGACTGCGCCGCCCGGCACATGTACATCAACGGCACGCTCAAGCGCGTCGGCAGCCTCAAGGCTTCCATTCCACGCAACGGCGATACCGGCTCCCATTGCACTATGCTGGGGTGGGACGAGTAGCACCGGCCGGCGTACGGCAAAAATAGCGGTTTCGAGCACATCGACGTCAGCAAGACCTGTTTCGCTAGGTCGCCGTGCAATAACCAAATCAGACATGCGACCAAGCTGTGAAATGACATTTCCGCCGAAGGGCGCGCTGTCGACCCAAGCGACCGATGCACCCCCGTGGGCGGGCCGGTCAGCAATCATAACTTTGGTTGCTGCGACAGCGGTATCGAAGCACCGACGAGCCCGGGATTGCGCCTGGGTTCGTGCCGCTTCCATTGCTTTCATTGTTTCGACGTATGCAAGCCCCGTGACATCCGCACTGTCGATGTAGGGCGTCGGCCCGACGGTTGTCTCGGTCACCGTGACATGCGCTTGTAGCCGCTGTGCTAATGTCAGCGCACACATAACGGTTTCCGTTGCTTCACTGTAGCCGGTCAACGGAACTAAGATACGTTTGATCGACACGGGAGTCCTCCTGGGGATGCCAAAGTAGTCCCATGACGCTATTGGCGTTGGGGGCTCCTCGCCTTGATACGGATCATTTCCAGGGAATTTATCATTTTTTGATCAGGGCGAACCTTCGTAGCAAGTCCGTGCGGAGGCGAACTTTTTGGGCATGCCCCTCGCTCGTTTCCTTCTCAGGGAAATCTGATCCGGCGCATTTGAGCCGCAGGTTTCCACTCGCGCGCTGCAGTCTGGGCAGCGCTGATCTGGGCGGGGCTAAGCTCAGCGGCCACTTTATCCCGGCGCGCTAGAGCGTAGTTTCGTTGTTTGACTTCAAAGGGCTGATAATAACGTGATGCCAGGTCATACCAGATGTACGCTTGGATGTTATCATGAGGTACGCCTTGGCCTTTGGTATACAGCTGGGCTAGGTTTTCCTGAGCTTCGGCATAGCCTTGTTCGGCGGCCTTACGATACCAATCGGCAGCGGCCACAACGTTCTGTGTTACTGCCCGACCTTTCTCATGCATTTGGCCAAGCTTGTTTTGTGCCTCTGGGTAGTTTTTTTCCGCAGCTTTCGTAAACCAGTAGAGGGCTTTGGGAAGATCAAGTGGCACCCCCCGGTTGCTTTCATACATCATACCCAAGTTTGCTTGAGCGCCCGGATCGCCACTCTCTGCAGCTTTGCGGTACCAACTCGCTGCCTCAGCAAAGTCTTTAGCGATGCCAAGACCTGTGAAGTACATCGCGCCAATACTGAATTGCGCCTCGGCCGAGCCTCGATCGGCGGCTTTGCGAAACCATGCCAAAGCCTGTTGGAAATCCTGCGCGACGCCTAGACCCTTCGCGTACATCGTGCCGATTGCGTATTGCGCAGCGGGCTCCCCATCATTTGCCGCAACTCTATAGAGTCCGATCGCTGCTGCGTAGTCGCCGTTCTGATATGCCGTTTGTGCGTCGTTCATGGGTTCTGCAGCAACGCCAACCGGAATCGACGCGCCAATAGTAGCAGCGAGGAGGCCTCTTGCGATCACAGCGGTTAAATTATTCATCTCGTCCCCCAATATGGTGCTCTGGTTCACGCCGCTCGCGCGGTCCCTTCCAAAAGTTGCCCACGCCCCTTCCCTTGTCGTAACGGGTGATTTTTCTAAATCGTTGTGACTCCATTTGCGATGGAAACTCTGCGAACGAGATTAACCCCCTCATCAAATGAAGAAATTGTCACAGGTCATGGCCTTGACTTATTTGCCGGGCGCATCGCCGCAGCATTTAAACGCGCCAAACCCAGCGCTCGCATCACTGATCGAGCCGCGTATCAGAATCCTAGGCCAGTCGTGCTGGCGAGCATTGAGTTCGGTGTCTCAATCCCATTTCGAACGCATGCGTTACGCAAGATTAGGCCGCCAAAGGCACCTGACGCTCAATTTCGATAGGCTCTTGTATCGCTTCAAGTTGGCGGAGATTTCGAAGGCGTTCAATTTGCGCCGCCGTTATCCGAACGCCGTCGGAAAGCAGGAGCTTGCCCGATTGTAACTTAATCGGAGTCAGCAAAAGGTCGGCCGGCAGAAGACTGTCCAGCATGACCTTGACCCGCGATTTCACACTGGCAGCGATCGTCGCCTCAGATAGGCCAGGCCCAATGCCCCACAATTTTTTTGCTGCGTTCAAGATCCGCAGATCATACAACTCGCTTCGTGCCAGAAGTTTTGCCACGGCGCTATCCGTTGGAACTTCGGTGGTTGTTTCAGCCGCTAGATCTTTCAAAACCCTTAGGGCTCTGGCCAGCACTGGAATACGTACGCCGCTTGGCCCACTTTCCGCAGCGCTACTCGCAGTATAGCTGCAATCTTGCATTGAAATGGCTTCGGCAACGCTTTCAAGGCGCGGAATATGCATGAGCAACCTGCGAGCGGAGGCTGGCGCGCGGGAAATCATGGCTGCTTCTTTTTTCGAAATTTGTTTTGGAGAAACTCGCGCCTTTTCCAACAATTCGCCTGGAACAGCAACCAGACCTAGTGGATAGAGCATTGTCGCCATTTCCAGCTCCCATCCGCCGTTCAGCCCAATAGCCGCCGCAAGGGGTTGGGCCCACGCACGCGCACGATTAGACTTATCAAACTCGACGGGAACAACCAGCGACAATACATCGACCAATGCGCGCACACTGCCCGTCAACGTTTGTTGTAGAAGCGTTTTTTCCGCCACGACCAATTGGTGTTGCCGCAAAGCGTCGATGAGAGCCTGGCGAAGAACTGGCTCGGGGCATGGCTTCGTCAAGAATCTAGAAATTTTCCCGCGATTGATCGCGTCAACGGCTGTCTCTTGGTCGGAATTTCCCGTCAGCATGATCCGAACTGTATCGGGGCTGCGACGCTCAAACTCTGCCAGAGTATCTACGCCACTCATTCCAGGCATGCGCATATCGCATACAACGACGGCCGGGCGATGCGTCTCCAACATTTGAAGCGCGTTTTCGCCACCGAGTGCCGGTATCAAATTGAATTCTTTCCGAAGCTGGCGATGAATGGCCGCTAAGACATTCTTCTCATCGTCGACAAATAAAACCTTCTCCGGCGAAAGAACTCCTTCGGGTGGGCGTGCATCGCTCTCACTCATTTGGCCATTCCTTACTAATTGTTTCCAATATCTTCTGCCATTCTGGAAGGCGTTGGCTGAGCCCATGCGCGCTCAGATATTCAGTGTCCCAATCACTTGATTTTTGCCCGGCTCTTCCCCCCTTCCCGTAGGCCTGACGGGTCAGATTCTGTGCCGCGTTAACCGCCGTCAGAACTTCGAGAGGGGCTTTTGTATAAATGCTTGGTTGATGATGGAATGCAACAGTCTCAGTAATCACATCAGAAAAGCCCCAGAGCCCTAGCAGGTATGCTCCGAGCTGCGCGTGGTTTGCTCCGAAAGCTTGTGTTTCAGCGTCCAACAAATCTAACTGACGATTGTCAACTTGCGCCATCATATCCGAAAATTTGGCCGCATCATGAGCAATCAGGATCAGGGTACCAACATGCGACAGCAGGCCGGCACAAAAGGCTTGATCCACAATATCAGCACTCCATCCCTGATGTCGCGCAATGGCCTGCGCCAAGACGCCAATCGAAAGACTATTTTGGGACAGACGCTCAATGGTTAACTGCGCTGACGGTCCAAGGTGTTTGAATTGATCAAACACGCCCGCAAGGAGAACGGCTGCGCGCACGTTGTCAAACCCAAGAAACATGACAGCCTGTCGAGCCGTCCGACATTTCTGTGGAAGACTGAAGTAGGCCGAATTTGTCAACTTCATCAGCTGCGCACTGACGCTGATGTCTTGTTCAATCTTCGCAGAGAGACTTTCGGCTGATCCGTGCTCCGCGGTCAGCTCGGCGAGAATCTCAGCGTAAATCTTAGGTAAGGTTGGAAGATGTGAGAGGCTCGCAACCGCCTCCTTCACCTTTTGGTCTTGGATATGGGCTCGGAGTGTCAGTGCGTTCTCGATTGAAGTGACGAGCACGGCCTCGGAACTCGGCTTGGCTAGATACCTGTGTGAGGGCCCGATCGTTTTCAGAATAGCTTCACGCTCTGCAAATCCAGACAGGACAATTCGAATCGAGCCGGGGTATTTTTTTTGCACAATTCCTAACAACTCAGAGCCATCCATACCCGGCATTTTCATGTCGGTGACGATGACGTCGGCAGGCTGTTGCGCCAACATATTAAGGGCCTCTTGGCCACCCAGTGCGAAACGTAAATCCCATGTATTGCGACGCGACCGCAGCATACGACCCAAGCCGCGCAAGACGTTCTCTTCGTCCTCGACAAACAGGATAGTGGGTTTCGATTCAATGTTCATATGGCATACCAAACAAGTTGAGGTCTTCGACCGGCGGAGTATGTTGCGCGAAGTTATCGGCAAGCAGTATCCCCAAATTAGGGGTTCCGGCGCTGCCAGCTAAATATTTGAGATATAAGGATAATATGCCCTCTCGAGTGCTCTTTGTCGACGACGAACCTCGGGTTCTCAGTGGCCTAAAGCGGTCATTGAGGGGCTACGCCCAGGCCTGGGACATGCATTTTGCCCAGAGTCCGGTTGCTGCACTGCAAGAATTCCTGGCTGAACCGTTTGATGTTGTCGTGTCGGACCTCGCAATGCTCGACATGGATGGCCTGAGCATGATTATGGAGATGCGTAAGGCAAAAACCGATACCGCGTTCATCATGCTCACGGGGACAGCCGATTTGCGGAAGGCCGTCGACGCCATTAATCAGGCTGAAGTGTTCCGGTTTTTCACCAAACCATGCAATTCGGCTTTACTCGCTGAAGGCGTAAATGCCGCGATCCGCGACGTGCTCGCTCGGAGGAAAGTAGTCAACGACAACCCGAGCGAACGGCCCGACATAAATGGTTTGAGTGAGGCGATTGGCCTGGCTGCCCTCAATAGGTTGGCGATTGGGGCGTTCGTCGTTGATGCCAATGCACGAGTGCTCCTGACGAATCTGTCCGCTGGCCAAATTTTAGCGACTCAGGATGGCATATTTCTAGGCGCCGATAACGTCTGCCGGTTGAGCGTAAAGTCTGACACTGACCGCTTGCATCATTTGATTGAACGGGCGACGTCGCAAGTCCAGCAAGCTGATGACGATGACGAAACAAGCGGCATGCCAATTGTTCGGCCATCGCTCAAGCGCTCATATAGCGCGCTTGCTGTCCCACTCAGTTTACCGCTTGATCAAAAAACCGATAGCCATGGCCCGCTGGCGGTTATTTTTGTAACTGATCCTGAAAAGCAACCACTCCCATCGCCGGAAACGATGGCTCGGCTGTTCGGGCTAAGCCCGGCAGAATCACGATTAGCGCATGCGCTTGCTGAAGGCCTACGAGTTGAAGAAGCTGCCGAAAAGTGTGGCATTACCCTCAGTACGGCACGGACATACTTAAAACAGGCGTTCGTTAAAACGAATACAGGTCGTCAGTCCGAGCTTGTGAAATTAGTCATGACATCTCCCGCGTTAATCTGATGTCGACTTTCATCCCAATTGTTACTTGGACTGCCAACTCGCGCCGGTACCGTCAAGCGGCAGACGCAGTATAAAAGTACTGCCCTCCCCCAATTGCGATTCAACGTCGATGTTCCCGCCATGAGAGTTGCATATAATCGAATGCGCGAGGGCCAGCCCCTGCCCGGTTCCTCGACCTGGCGTCTTTGTTGTAAAAAACAAATCAAAAATGCGTTTTAGATTTGCCGGCTCAATTCCACTGCCGTTGTCTTGAATGCGGCACTCGACCCCATTTTCGATAGCGTGCGTCGATATTACAATTTTGCCCAATTTACCTGCGTACTTTCGATCCTCGATTGCATGGGTTGCGTTCACAATGAGGTTCAAAATCACCTGCGTGAGTTCGCCCGCATTTGACATGATCGGCGGAAGGTTTGGCGCAAGCTCAAGATTTAGTTCGGCGACATATTTCCACTGATTCTTCGTCACCAATACTGTCGTATGTATGATCTGGTTGAGATCATTGGCCTCTTTGGTGGCGCTGGCGGGATGGGAGAAGCGCTTAATTGCAAGCACAATCTCTGCGATGCGTTCAAGTCCATCAATCGATTGTGTAATTGCTTGGGGCACTTCGGCGTCGAGATACTCAAGATCAAATTTATCCACGACACGTTTTGCCACGTCCGGCGTGACACACACCTTCAAGTCCTGGACTGCGGCAACGAGATCGGTGAACGCCTTTTGCAGAAACCTTGTGTTGTCGGTCACAAATTGAATGGGCGTGTTTAACTCGTGCGCTATGCCCCCCGCCATTGTGCCGAGGGATTCGAATTTCTGAGACTGTTGAAGTTCTGCCTCGAGTTTTCGTTGGCGCATCTCAGCCTCGACACGAGCGCTGATGTCACGCACCATCCATACAACTTGATCGGCATCAATCCGCGTTGCTGTTATTTCGCAAGGAATCTCGACGTTGTCCTTGGTTCGTGCCGTCGAAACATAGGGCAGATGAGAGCTAAATAGTTCTTCTTTCTTTGATGCAGAAAGGTTTTCAATAAATGGCAAGAACTCAGCCAACAATCTGCCTATTGCAGAACTTGTCGTTAGGCCAAATTTTTGACAAGCCATCGCATTCACATCGAGGATCGTGTTGTCACGGGCGGTGACAAATACGCCGTTCGGCATGCTTTCGAGGATCGCGCGTGTGCGATCTGCCGATTCTCTCACTTGAGCAAATGCATGCTTAAGCTGCTCGTGAGACTCAAATAACTGACTGCTTTTTTCTTCAAGTTGGCGTTCCGCCTCCTTGCGCGCCGCGCGCTCACGCTCTGCGCGCTTTGCCAGGCGCTCGACTTCGGTAAGTTGATTTGCGTTCGCGATCACGATCAATCGGCTTTTTAATGCGTTCTCGTAAGTTCGAATTTGACGACTTTGCCACCCGCCTCGTCTTTACGCTCAATTTTAATGGGCTCCCCAAAGTGCGTAAAACAACCCAGCATAAGGCCTTCGGCAAAGTCTCCAAGGCAGCGCGGTGAGCGATAAATCATCGACATCCGATCAGGCGAGACGGCGGTTGTTTCAAAGCTAGGCAGTTCGGCTTCGGGATATAATTTACGAACCTCGACATGAACGATCTGATCAATCGTTGATAAGAATCCGAAGCTATCTGTGACCTTCTCGAAGAATACGGGGTAGCCGTCAAAAAACCTCCTAAATAAATATTCTCCATAGGCCCGCAGCAGGTCTGGCACTTTGGCTTGCGATCGCTTGCTCAGTTCAATGACCAGCCGGCCCAACTCAGCATGCGGATAAGTACCAACCGAAGTGTATGCGCCGTGATTGGGCAATTCTGCCGATTCAATAATATCGTCAAGCATTTCTGGACTGAACTTCTGCTCGACCATTTCAAAGAACTCGGTAAACACAATACCCTTTATAATCTCACCTCTGATAATTGCGACGGTAAAAAAATACTAAAAACTTCGATGCATCAACGGTATCCCCAATTGGTGGTAAAGCGGCCATTACGCCATCCGCATTCAGCCCTCAATTGTATGTGATCTGCTGGCCGATGCGCTTGCCGAGGTCTTGTCGTGCTGATTTTTCGCCGCAGAGCCCTTCCAATATATAAATTATGAGATTTATCAATGGTTTAAACGCATTCAAAGAAAAAGCACAGAATTGCTGCCATGTCTCTATTTGGGGATATGGCCCAAGACAGATTCCGGCCATTCTCGAAGCCTAATCACGGTCGCTCAGTTTTAAAAGCGCACCAATTGGGGCTTCGCATGTCTATCAAGTTTAAGCTAATCGCAGCATTGAGTGTTCTTGCGCTCATTATATCGGCGAACTCGGCGTTTATTTGGTTAACCGCACGGGACCAAAATTTGCGCCTCAGCGATGGTCGAGCTCGTTATGTGGCGACTGCTGGGCAGGCTGCCAACCTTGTTGTCCTCATCAAAGACATGGAATTATTGATGGTTGAGGTGCAGCAGTATTTATCAGATGTCTCGGCAACGCGTGCGCGCGATGGTCTCGATACAGGATTCAAGAATGCACAATATAACGCCGATCAATTTGCATTGCGTGCAATCGGCGCCCGCTCAGTTGCGAAAGAACTTGGCCGTGTGGATATCGTAGAGGCCATCGATCAAGCGCAAGCGCTGTTTAAGCCTTATTATTTCCTCGGCAAAGAAATGGCTCAGGCCTACATCGACGGTGGTACGGACGCGGGAAATTCCCGCATGATCGAGTTTGACGCCGCCGCCGACGACTTGCGGATTGTCATGGATACTTTGAAGTGGCTGACGGGATCAAAGCTGAGCGACACAATTGATGGGGCGGGCCAAGACGTCGACATTATCGCTGCAAATTCGCAGCGACTTGTTTACCTGGTCGCGGCTTTGGCCCTGCTATCGTTGGGCACCATCGCTTTGGTTTCATTCATGGTTTACAGCAATATTCTGCGACCGCTTTACGGTATGACGAAGGTCTTAAAGTCGCTGGCCACGAATGAAGCCGACGTCAACATTCCAGTCGTGAATCGGGGTGATGAAATCGGCGATACGGCTCAGGCATTGCAAATTTTTAAAGAAAGCCAATCGGCGCGACGTTCATCAGACGCCATTCAAAACATACTCAATCGAATGCCGATTGGCGTTTTTTCGGGCTCGCCGGATGGCGTGATCGATTTCGGAAATTCTTACGCACGCACGATGTTCAATGTTGGACGCATTGAAATCCACGGCATGCCCATCGCCGACTTCCTACCGGCTTTAGCGGGCGCGGAAGACTTAGAAATGGCCGTGCTAGATGAGCTGGAAAAAAATTCGTTTATTACGGCTCGACGTTATGGGGGATCAGAGTTTAAGAGCGATGTCCAAATCGCATCGGTTGATGATCAGGGTCGGTTACTCTGGGTGATTCGCGATGTCACCAAGAAGATACAAGCTGACGAAAAGCGAGCCGAACTCGAAGGCGAACTGCGGAATGCCCAAAAGCTAGAATCTTTAGGCACGATGGCCGGTGGTATTGCACACGAGCTCAATACACCGATTCAATTTATTACGGACAATACCAATTTCCTGAAAACGGCATTTGGCGATCAAGCGCATGCGATCGCTGACTTTCGTAGTCTTGTTTCGGCTGCCGATGCCGACAACATCTCTTCAAAGTATGATGTTGAATATCTTGAAACGGAAGCGCCGCAGGCGCTTGACCAGTCACTCGAGGGGCTGGCGCGTGTTTCTGAAATCGTCTTGGCGGTGAAGCGATTCTTGCACCCCAGCAGCGCCGGTTTTACAGCCAACAATCTCAACGACATTGTGAAGACAACAGTCACCGTCTCGCGCAATCAATGGAAGTACATCGCTGAACTTGAATTAGATCTCGACCCCAATTTGCCCACCGTGAAGTCGAATGCCGGTGAATTGAATCAAGTCCTGATTAATCTCATTGTAAATGCGGCCCATGCCATTGAAGACAAGAAGCAACCCAGTGAAAAAGGCCTTATTAAGGTATCAACACGCACTGTTGAGGGCGGAGTAGAATGTTGGGTGAGCGACAATGGAACCGGCATAAAGCCGGAGATCGCAAATAAGATATTCGACTTGTTCTTTACGACGAAGCAGCCGGGACGCGGGACAGGTCAGGGCCTTTCCGTTGCCCACTCTATTGTGACCCGGACACACCAAGGCAAGATATGGGTGGAATCAGAAATTGGCAAAGGCACAACGTTCAAGGTGATGCTGCCGCTGGCGCCTGCAACCGCATCTGTCGTGTGATTTTTAATTGCGCCGTGTGACGGCGTCAGTCGCATCAGCTTTCACGTCCCTCACCACCCGAAACCCCAACCGATACATGCGCTGCGTTTGAGGAAATGTGACGCGGGCGGCGGAGCGCAGCAGGAACAGGCTGCCATCCCACGTTCCTCCGCGCATGACCGGGTCGCAACCGGGTGTGTCATGCCATGCCGCAGATGTGCCAGGCGCACCATCGTAGGTGTCATGGATGCAGTCGCCGGTCCATTCCCACACGTTGCCCATCATATCGTACAAGCCGAACGCGTTTGGTTTAAATGACCCAACAGGCGCAGTGAAGACGAAGCCGTCGTTACAGCTTAGCGCAGGCCAGTCATTAAAATGGGCTTTCATCGCGTCATCGGCAACATTGCCATAAGCGCACGCGATAGCAGTGTCGTCGCCCCAGTACCGCGCGGTTGCGCTGCCGGCGCGGGCGGCGTACTCCCACTCGGCTTCGCTGGGAATGCGATAGGTGTGGCCCGAACGTTGCGACAGCCACGCCGCATATTTTTGCGCGTCACTCCAGTCGACACACACGACCGGGTCGTCATCAGTTTGGGCAAAGCCGGGATTGCGCCAGTCGCGTTCAGGCGCGCGCTCCCATTTATTATTGCCCCAAAATAAGCAATTCGCCTGAATCGTCGTGCCTGTATCGGCCACAAATGCTGCAAATTCTGCACGCGTGACCTCGGTTCTGCCCATCGCAAACGGATGTGGGATGACAACCTGGTGCTGAGGGTACTCACGCGCGGCCATGCGCGCGGGCACCTTCTCTCGGTTTGTTTCAGCTTCGGTTGATCCCATGAGAAACTGACCCGCAGGTATCAACACCATCGCGGGGCATTTGGCGCAATCTTGGATTGGCGCGCGCGTCACAGCCGTGGAACAGCTACTGAGGCCTATGAGCAGCAAAAGCAATGCAAAGCGGCGCATATGTCTTAGCGGGCCATCGCTGCCAGGTCCTGCGCTACGCTCGCGACGACCCCGCCCCAATCACCAGGCGTTGTTTGGTGAAATAGTTTCATGCTGGGATACCAAGGGGAGTCGGTGCGGTCAGTCAGCCAGCGCCAGCATCCGTCGAAACGGCTGAGAACCCACACCGGAATGCCAAGGCCGCCTGCCAAGTGGGCAACAGCCGTATCGCAGGTGATCACGAGATCAAGGCACGAGGTCAGTGCCGCCGTATCAGCGAAATCAGAAAGGCTTGAGGTATAATCAAGTAGGGCCGGGCCACCCCAACGCGTAGCATTTAACTGTGCAAGCTGTGCTGCGGGGCTACCTTTTTGTAAACTGACAAAAGTAACGCCAGGAATCTTGCCTAAGGGTTCAAAGGCGCTCAGGGGGAGTGAGCGTTTCTTATCAATCGCTGCTGCAGCAGGCATGTTTGGGCGCGGGCTTCCCGCCCACACGAGGCCAACGCGAAGACCATGAGTGCTCGCGAGCCTCCTTTTCCAATTCTCCGCCAGCGACGAATCTGGTTTTAAATAAACGGCGCTTGGGATCGTTTCGACAGTGAGTCCCAAAACGAATGGCAGGCTCATCAGCGGGCAGAAATAGTCATGCACCGGTCGCGCCTCGTCCTCGGCGATCACAGAACTCACGCCGTCGAGATTGGCAAGCAGTCGTCGCAAAGGACGCGGGACTTCCAGAACCACACGCGCACCGCGTGCAGCAACCAAGCTGGCTAAGCGAGAGAACTGAATTGTATCGCCTAACCCCTGCTCGGCCTTCAGCAGGATCGTTTTACCGGCGATGTCTTGATCGCCCCGCCATTGCGGCGCTGTAGCGCTTTCAAGAATGGGAGCTAACTCCGGGGTTTTGAGTCGCCATTCGTAGGTCCGCCAACCTTTGGCAAATTCGCCCGTTGCCAGCTGGCTCATGGCCAGATTGACGTGTGCTCCGGCAAAATCTGGCTGGGCCAGAATTGCTTTTTGAAAGTCTGAAATCGCCGCCGTGAACTTTTTGAGATGCCGCTGCGCATCGCCGCGATTGTTCAGCACGTCAGGATGGTTGGGCACAATGGTCAGCGCCTGATCGAATGAGGCCAATGCGTCAGCGTGCCGGCCCAACTCGCATAGAGCATTTGCGCGATTAAAGTGCGCTTCAAATGACGCAGGATAAATGGCTAAGGCTTTTTCATAACAGGTCAATGCTGCATCGTGCGCTCCGCTCTGAGCGTTCAAGAGACCGCATAACACCAGGGCTTCGGCATAATTCGGATTCTGCGACAACGCTGTGTTGATTGACCCCATCGCTTCGGGTGCACGACCCAAGCCAACCAAAGCCTTGGCGCGATTATAGTGCGCTTCCGGTTGCAACGGCTTTAGGGCGATGGCGCGGTCAAAATCCGAAAGCGCGGCACTATAATTGAGCAGGGCAACCTGACCTGCACCGCGATTGCTAAAGGCGGCGGGCTGTCGTTGATCGATCGCCAAGGCTTGGCCAATAAATTCAACGGCGGCTTTGGGGTCGCCTTGTTGAAGATGGGCAACCCCGAGCAAATGCAGCGCGTCAAAATGCCGCGGCTCTTGCTTTAAAAGCTGGGAATATAGGCTTTTGGCAGCATCTATCGCGCCCTGCTGATGCAGACCGAAAGCCTGCTTGAAGATTTCGTTTGAATTTCGCGGTTGGTCTTGGGGCATTGCATTCTCTGGAAAATATGCGGCCCTTATAGCCGAAGGATTACGGCGGGGCCAATTCCAACTTCGCCCAATCTTTGGCAGCCCAATCGCGGGTGACGAATTCTTCGTCGATCAGCGTGCGCATTACGGTTTTGCCGCCCAGCGCATACTGCGTCATACGGGTGCGAAATCTGCCGCAATCGCTGACCTGCACCAATTCATAGCAGGTCGTCCCGGCCTTGAGTTGCGGTGTATCGACGGTTACGTCCATGTACATCAAACAAATGCGCCCGTGCGGATCGGTGCGGTCATCAATCGACCAGCCCTTCACGCCCCGGTCGCTGCCGAAGTTAAGCCGCTCGCCGTCAAAAGTTCCCGTCGACTCAATCACCTGCAGCTTGCCGTCGGCAAAGCGGTAGATGTTGGTTTAGCTATAAATCTCGGGGCCTGGCCTGTCGCGCAGCAGGCGAAACACCACACGCGAGCGGTGCGCACTCATGAATTTGCCTTCAGCATCATAGCGGCGATACATACCCTCCCACACGCCCTCGGATTTCGACATCACAGGGAGGACGCGCAAAAATGCAGCCGCATCGGTGGGCAGGCTCATGACTAATGCTTTTCCGCTTTGAGTGAGATGTCGTGATAGGCCGTGTAGCCAAACGGCGAGCGATAGGTGGCAACACGCGGGCCAAGGCCATCGAAACGTGTGACCTCGTACAAATAGATTCCAATGGGGTCTTCGTAGGTTATACGCATCAGTTCGCGTGTCAGGCTTTCGCGCTTGGCGCGGTCAAAATCGCTTGTGATGCGTTTGATCAGGTCAGTTTGCGCCGCGTCGCAAATCCAGGGCTTCAACCACAAACACGAGTGATACTGGAAACCCACCATCGGATCTAACGCGGGCAATGACCCATAGTTCATCCCAAAGGCCTCGCCCGTCCAGTTCCCGCTATAAAGGCCCTGGTTATAGCGCGCGAAGGGCACGGCATTGATGGTCAAGTCGACGCCCACCTTCATCAGGTCGGCTTTTACTGCTTGCCACAGCGAGGCGTCAGTGGAGTTCACCAGCATCACATCGGCGCTAAACGCAAAACCCTTGGCAAACCCGGCGGCGGCCAACAGCGCGCGCGCCTTGTCAGGGTCGTAAGGGTAGGCTTTCAAAGTTGGATCATGGCCGAAAGCGGGGCTTGGCCCGGGTTGGCTGGCCACCTTTGCTTTGCCGGCAAAGATCGTATCGACAATGGCTTGTCGGTTGACGGCGTAGGTCATGGCCTGGCGCACGCGTTTGTCGGAGAACGGCGTTTGTTTGACCAAAATGAATGACAACCCCATCACGCCGCTTTGCGGATAAGTGTGAACGCGGCCGCCAAATTCCTCCAGCGCGCTGATGTCTTCCGGCCCCATGTTCAAAGCAACATCGAGCGCGCCTGCTTGGAGGCCCGCAAGGCGTGCGGACGTTTCAGGCACCGCCCTAATCGTCAGCGTCGGCACTTTCGGTTTGCGCCACGCATAGGGGTTGGCGGTCAGGTCAACTTGCTGATTGGCCCAACTTTTCACGATGTAAGGCCCAGTGCCGATGGGCTGTTTGGCAAACCCCTCGGGCCCTAGCCTTGCCCAGGATTCCGGCTCAATCATTTTGAGTGCGGCAAAACGCGCAGGCAGCATGAGATCGGAAGTATGGGTGCGTACTTCCACCGTCAACGCATCAAGCGCTTTGACGCTTTCAATGTTGCGCACCTCACGCACCATCGACCAGGCCTTGGCTTGCTCGGTGCTCAGGATCGCGTAAACCGCTTCGACTGTTTTTGCGCTAAAGGCCGCCCCATTGGCAAACTTTACATCGGGGCGCAGCTTAAAAATCCAGGTGAGGTTGTCTTTGGCCTCCCACGAGAGTGCGAGCGCCGGCTTAAGCGTGCTGTCTTCGCTCAACTCGGCCAATCCATCGAAGATGGAGCCGTGAAAGTCGATACCGGGAAAGCCGCCGGTCGTATAGGGATTGCCCATGCCCGCAGGCAACGCGCTCACGCCGACGGTAACTTTGTCTGCAGCACTTGCGACAGACGTCAGAACCATGAGTACGGCGAGGACCTTCGCGAACATTGCTAGATTTTTCCTGCCGCGCGCAGATCGCGCATTTGTTTTACGGTCGAATACGCTGTTGCCTTCAAGCCCCACGGGTCGGCCAGAAAACCCGGATGCACATGTTCGATGCGTGCTGCTATGGAGCTTGGCAACTCGCCAACTTTTTCGAACTTAGTCCCCTGCCCGATCCAGACCATATGGCCCGATGATTTGCCCATCATCATCCACAAGGTCCAGGGCGTGTCGGCGATGAAGTCCATGCTCGCCCGCACGAAAGGAATAGACGTGTCGCAAATGGCATTCTTACTGGCGCGGTAGCTGGCCACATCGGCCGACTTTCGTACTTTACCCGCATAAGCCTCGGGAAATTCTTCTTCCGAAATACCCGAGCCAAAATCATTGGCGCGTGATTCCGTGGCCCACACATCAACGCCGTCGTCTTCAAAGGTCGGCGAGACGCGGCCGACAATAGTTTCGGGGTTGGCGGCCATTGCCACGCCTGCCGACGACAAATGAAAGCTCCATTTGGGCGAGACGTAACCGATTGCGATGTTGGTTTTGCCCGTGTAGGGGTTTTTCACTTCGCCTATGGGCTGCTTGGTCACAAGGTCGGTGTAGTGGTTGGACTCACGCTGCGAGAATTTGTAAACCCCGTCCTGTGGTGGGTCGTAACGAACGCACAAAACCGAGGTAAACCCGCAGATGGGTTTGAGCACCTCACCCTCGGCCCGGCCAAAGAGAGTGCCCTCGAACCATTGCCAGACTTCACCATCTTCGCGGCCGCGCAAGCGCACCAAGGCCCGCAAACGGTCGCCGGGGAGATCTAAGTTCAGCATCCTATGCCCACTCAATGCTAGGTTTAGGTCAGGAAGCCCCTGGATCGACCTTAAGTCAATTGTGTTTTCAGCGCGTCTATGTTGATAGAATGAGCCCATCCAGACTCGCCCGCACCGAAGGTATGGGTTTATGATGGTCCGAGCGGAGTGCCCCTTCATGCAAATTGACGTCGTTTTCGATACCGTCTGTCCGTGGTGCTATGTTGGCAAGCGCCGGTTTGAGCGCGCCCTAAAAATGCGCCCCAACATCAAACCGCAGTTGCGTTATCGTTCTTTCTTGCTGAACCCAGACCTGCCGCCGCAAGGTGTAGATCGGCGTGAGTACTTGGAACGAAAGTTTGGCGGAAGCGCGCAATACGAGCGTATTGTGGAAGCGTTGGTCTTTACGGGCAAAGGCGAAGGCATCAATTTTGCCCTGGACAAAATTAAGCGCACGCCTAACTCGGCCAACTCGCATCGCCTCATCCGTTTGGCGCGCACCATGAACCGGCAAACCGAAGCCGTTGACGCGCTGTTTAGCGCCTACTTCGAACGTGGGCTTGATATCGGTAACGTCGAGGTGCTGGTCAGACTCGCCGAGGAAATTGGGCTTGAGCGCGGCATGGCCTATGCGCACCTGTCGACCGAAACCGACCTCAATGCGGTGTATACCGAAAACGCGCGGATGCATCGGCTCGGCATCACCGGTGTGCCCTGCTACATCTTCAACGAAGGCCGTGCCATCGCCGGAGCTCAAGAACCCGAAATTTTGGTGCGCATGTTTGATATGGCTTTGGCAGAATCGGCTGGCCGAACTGAGATGCAGTCAATGGCGTAAGCCGCCGTTCGCGAGATATTTTCGCAAGACGCTAAAATAGCGCGTTAAATCAATAGGTTAGATTTATACATTAAAAGTAGCTTTTTAAGGTTTTAGTAGGAAATCAGCGTCATTTTCTTCGGCAACACCGAACACAAAAACAGTTCGGACCGAGGAGAGAGCGATGACCGATTTCAGCGGCGACGACGCCACCGAGTATTGCGAGAAAACCTTCAAGACACGGATGTCTTTGGAGACGTTCCAAAAGCTCGCGCTTCGCACATGCCGCAGTCAACACTGGGTGAATATAGAAGCCCGTGATCGGTCCGAGGTTCCCTTTACAATCATCGCCTCGGCCATTTTCTCAACCATCGAAGATCGCGACCGTTTCGTGATTGCCATGCGGTTTGCTGAAGACCAGCGCACGATCAGCGGCAAATCTGCCAGCGGAAAACAACTCGCAACCGCTTAAGCCGCCAGCTTTGCGATCTGGCCCAGCAACGCCTGCAGCCCCTTGATGCGTTCTTGGGGCGTTTCCCAGGGGCGTATAAACACAATTTTCTGATCGGGCCGCAGTTTTGCGGTGCCTGAACTGCGACCGATAAAATCCACCAACCCGCCTGGGTTTGGGAAGACGTTGTTGCGCAAACTCACTGTGGCACCTTTGGGACCTGCATCGACTTTTTCGATATTGGCAATGCGGCACAGCACTTTGATGCTGACGATATCAAGTAAGTTTTCCACTTCAGCCGGAAGATCACCAAAGCGGTCTATCAATTCGGCGGCAAACGCATCAATCTCGGCGCGATCACCTAACGTGGCGATGCGTCGATACAACGACATACGCGCGCCAAGATCTTTCACATAAGTATCGGGAATTAGCACGGCGGCGCCGGTATTGATTTGTGGTGACCACTCTTGTGATTGCGTTGCGGCTATTTCGTCTGCGGCCCCTGCCCGTGCGGCCGCCACGGCTTCTTCCAACAGGTGTTGGTATAGCTCCACCCCAACCTCCTTGATGTGGCCCGATTGTTCATCGCCCAGCAAATTACCTGCACCGCGAATATCCAGGTCGTGGCTGGCCAAGGCAAAACCAGCGCCCAGGCTGTCGAGTGTTTGCATGACGTCCAGGCGTTTCATTGCTGCGGGCGTTGGTTTGCGCTCGGACGGCAGTGTCAGGTAGGCGTAGCCGCGCGACTTGGCGCGGCCCACTCGACCTCGTAGTTGGTAAAGTTGCGACAAACCAAACATATCTGCGCGGTGAATGATGATGGTGTTAACCTGGGGCATATCGAGGCCGGACTCGATAATGTTGGTCGACAGCAGAACGTCGAATTTGCCGTCGGCAAAGGCATTCATGACGTCTTCCAACTGGGTGGGCGACATTTGACCGTGCGCCACAGCAGTTGAGATTTCAGGTATCAGTGATTTCAGCCGCTCGATCACGCCGTCAATATCGGCCAATCGCGGCACGACATAGAATGTTTGCCCCCCACGAAAGCGCTCGCGCAAAATCGCTTCGCGGATGACCACACCGTCAAACGGCAGCACAAACGTCCGCACCGCCAAGCGATCCACAGGCGGGGTTGCGATAATCGTCATATCACGCACGCCGGTCAGCGCCATTTGCAGTGTGCGCGGAATGGGCGTTGCCGAGAGTGTGAGCACATGAACTTCCGCGCGCAGTTGTTTCAGGCGCTCTTTGTGGATAACGCCAAAGTGCTGCTCTTCGTCGATGATTAGTAGGCCTAAGTTTTTTAGGCTGATGCCTTGCGCCAACAGCGCGTGCGTTCCAACCACAATATCAACCGTGCCATCGGCCATCCCGGCTTTCACTTTCTCGGCATCCTTCGGTGTCACAAGCCGCGAGAGCTGTGCGACGCGCACGGGAAACCCAGCAAAGCGTTCCGTGAAGGTTTTAAAGTGCTGGCGAGCCAGTAATGTTGTGGGCACAACGACTGCAACTTGCATACCAGTCAGCGCTGCCGTAAACGCCGCGCGCAAGGCCACTTCAGTTTTGCCAAAGCCGACATCGCCGCAGATCAGGCGGTCCATGGGCTTGCCTTTGCCCAAATCTTCGATGCAATCGGATATCGCACGCAGTTGATCATCGGTCTCCGCATACGGGAAGCGCGCACAAAATTCGTCGTATAAGCCTTCGGCGGGAATGAAGGCGGGCGCGTCTTTCAACTGGCGCTGAGCGGCAATGTTGATCAACTGCTCGGCCATATCACGGATGCGTTCTTTCAGTTTCGCTTTGCGGGCCTGCCATGCCGCACCGCCAAGTCGATCAAGCTGAACGCCCGTGGTTTCCGAGCCAAAGCGTGACAGCACCTCGATGTTCTCAACCGGCACAAACAATTTGTCGTTGCCTTGATAGATAATGCGCAAACAGTCGTGTCGCGCTCCGCCAACCATGAGTGTTTCAAGGCTCTCGTAACGCCCAATTCCGTGCTCGATGTGCACGACCAGATCCATTTCGCTGAGCTGCGAGGCTTCGGCCAAGAAGACATCGGCCTTGCGGCGCTTGCGGCCCGAGCGCACGAGTCGATCCCCCAACAGATCTTGCTCGGTGATCAGCGCGATTTCAGTTGTGACAAAGCCGCGCTCGAGGACAACGCAAACGGCGGCAATTGTGCCTTTCGGGGCATGTTGCGCATCGGCCCAGGTGTCGGCATCGACGAATGAGCTAAAGGTATGTTCTTTCAGCACGCCTTTGAGGCGCGCCCGGCTGCCGGAACTGGTGCAGGCCAGCACCACGCGGCGGCCTGCGGCCTGCTCGGTGCGAATGTGCGCCAAAAAAGCCTCGTAGACGTTTTCATTGGGTCGCGCACGAACATCGGCGAAATCGTGGCCTGGCCGTCCGCCGGCGTCATCTTCCGTGCCGAGATCAGTGGGGGCAAACGCGCGAAACGCGCTAACGGCGCGGCCGGCCAATAACTTCAACCACTCATCAGATTCGACATACAGTGAGCCCGGCGGAATGGGGTTGTAAATCATACCGCCGTCGTGATCAGCGCCTTTGGCCTGTGCAACCGTGACAGCGCGTCGAGCTTGGTAGTAATCGCGGATCATTTCCAATCGCGAAGTCACGGACTCTTCGATGTCGTGATCCAGCGACACGCTTGACGTTGGCAGGTAGTCAAGCAAAGTCGAGAGGCCGTCGTGGAAAAGTGGCAGCCAGTGTTCCATGCCCAAGAAGCGGCGCCCTGCCCCCACCGACTCATACAGCGCGTCATTGGTGCCGACTGCGCCGAACATTTCGCGGTAGCGACTGCGGAATCGATTGATCGATTCTGTCGACAGTACGATCTCGCTCATGGGCATCAGCGCGGTTTTCTCGCACGGCGTTGTCGTGCGCTGGCTGACCGGGTCGAAGTACCTTAGGCCCTCGACTTCATCGCCGAATAAGTCGATGCGCACGGGCTCGGGTAAACCTGGCGGGAAAATATCAACCAGCCCACCGCGCACGGCAAACTCACCAGGCTCCATCACCTGCTCGGCACGCACGTACCCGTTTGCCGCCAAATATTCGGTGTAGTCCTCGACTTTAAAGCGCGTGCCTTTGGCAATGATGCGCGTTGTGCCCATCAGCTTTTCGGCTTGAGGCACCCGTTGCAAAACCGCGCTGACAGTGGTGATCACCAGCCTGGTCTGTCCGGGCGCAATGGGTTCGGTGAGCCTGCATAAGGCGTCCACACGTCGCGCGACGACGGCCGCATTGGGCGAGACGCGATCGTACGGCAAGCAATCCCACCCTGGAATGGTCACGATTTCGATGTCTGGCGCAAAATACGCCACTGCCTCGGCCAGCGCGTTCAGCCGCCCCTCGTCACGCGCCACGTGCAGTGTGCCATCGCGCAACGCACGCCGGGCGCGATCAACCAACACCAAGGCATCGTAGCCATCGGGAACGCCCGCCAATATGCGCACGCGGGCTTGGGCGAGAAAGTGCTCCATGCCCGTTAGCCCTTCGCCCGGCCGTATGCGACCAGTTCATCTAGTAAGGCTGATCGCACTTCGTTGGGCACTGTTGCTTTTTTGATGATCCAATCCATCAAGTCGGCATCCAGGAGGTCGAGCACGCGGTCGGCGTCGTCCAAGTCGGACGGCATCAATGATGGGGTCCGGGCATCGAAAAATCCGCCGACAATCACGTCAGATTCCTTTGTTCCCCGGTGATGGGCCCGGTAAAGAATGCGCTTTTTGCGTGTTTCGACGTCCATGACCCAAGCCGCAAACAGACTCCTCCCCGGATCGGCCCGCATGGCCGCCAGGAACGCCGCGGTGTATATAGGCACCAGCCCTGTCTGTCATTAGGTTTGCGTATAGCTATGGCCACCGCCAAAGGCTCTCTTCGCCCCGAAGTTTTGAACCCGCTGTTCGCCAAGGTGACGGCGCTGCGGGGCATTGGCCCGCGCTTGGCGAAAGTGGTGGAAAAACTGGTCGGCGAAAAAATCGTCGGCCTGTTGTGGCATTTGCCTGCGGGGCTGATCGACCGGCGTTTTTCGCCCAAAGTCGGCGATGCGCCGCCTAATGAAGTTGTGACCCTTCAAGTGGAGGTGCTGGCCCACAGCCCGCCGCCGCCCGGCAACCGCCGTGTCCCTTACCGCGTAACCTGCGGCGATGACACCGGTCGCATCGTGTTGGTGTTTTTCCACGCTAAAGGGGACTACCTGGAAAACGCGCTTCCGATTGGTGAGACACGGGTTATCTCGGGCAAACTCGAATTGTTCGACGGCCGCCGCCAAATGACGCATCCCGATCATATCGTGTCGATCAATGACATTGCCTTGGTACAGCGCGTCGAACCGGTTTATCCCCTCACTGCGGGGTTGTCGGCCAAGGTTTTAGACAAAGCCATACATGGCGCGTTGGAACGCGCACCGGCTCTGCCCGAGTGGCTTGATCCAGAGTTCAAAAAGCAACGCCAGTGGCCCGATTGGCGCAGCGCGCTGACGACAGCGCACGCGCCAACCGATGAGGCCGGATTGTCGCCGCTACGTCCTGACCGATCACGATTGGCGTATGATGAACTGTTATCTAATCAGTTAGCATTGTCGCTGGTGCGGATGAAAACCCGCAAGCGGCGAGGTCGCGCGCTGAGCGGAGATGGCAAACTGCAAGCCAAAGTACTTGCCGCCCTGCCCTACAAACTCACCGCAGCACAAACGCGAACATTGGCCGAAATTGCCGCGGATATGGGTAGCGAAACCCGCATGTTGCGTCTGTTGCAAGGCGACGTTGGCAGCGGCAAAACTGTAGTTGCTTTGTTGGCTATGCTAATCGCAGTGGAATCCGGCAGCCAAGCCGCGCTGATGGCACCAACTGAACTCTTAGCCCACCAGCATTTTGAGAACTTGCAACCCCTGGCGGCAATGGCGGGTGTGCGCCTTGAAATTCTGACCGGTCGCGTCAAAGGTGCCGCGCGCGCCGCGACTATGGAGGGCTTAGCCACAGGAACCATTCCGTTGGTCGTGGGCACGCATGCGTTGGTGCAAAAAGAGTTGGAGTTCGCCGATCTGGCCTTTGCTGTGATTGACGAGCAACATCGGTTTGGCGTCGCGCAGCGATTGGAGCTGGCGGAAAAAGGCCGTGGTACCGACATGCTGGTGATGACTGCCACGCCCATTCCGCGCACGCTGGCGCTGACAGCATACGGCGACATGGATTCCTCGCGGCTGGATGAAAAACCACCAGGCCGCAAACCCGTCGATACGCGCACGGTGAATCTCGAACGCCTCGACGAAACGATGGAGGCCATGGGCCGTGCCATTCAAAAAGGCGCTAAGGTTTATTGGGTGTGCCCGCTGATTGAAGAGTCTGAACTTATCGATCTCGCCGCTGCGGAAGACCGCTATGCTGCACTCAAGGCGCGCTTTGGCAACGACGTCGGCCTGATTCATGGCCGCATGAAGCCGGCTGAACGCGATACAGTGATGGAGGCCTTTGCCTCGAAAACGAATGGCGGGCCAAAGATACTTGTGGCGACAACGGTGATTGAAGTGGGCGTCGACGTGCCAGATGCCACGATCATGGTCATCGAACATGCTGAGCGGTTTGGACTGTCGCAACTTCATCAGTTGCGCGGGCGCGTGGGCCGCGGCGGAAAAGAAGGCACATGCTTGTTGCTCTATGCCCCGCCGCTGGGTGCAACAGCAAAGGCGCGGCTGTCGATTTTGCGCGACACCGAGGACGGTTTCCTCATCGCCGAGGAAGATTTACGATTACGAGGAAGCGGTGAAATGCTGGGAACCCGACAAAGCGGCTTGCCCGTATTTAAGCTCGCCAATCTCAGTTTGCATGCCGACTTCGTGCCCATCGCGCGTGACGATGCTCAATTGATCATCGCCCGCGATGCCGAACTGCAAACCCCACGCGGCCAAGCATTGCGCACTCTACTGTATTTATTCGAGCAAGATGATGCGATTAGGACCTTGCGGTCCGGCTAAGGCGGGCCCTCTTCCTCGGGCGCTTTGACCTTCGGGAGCGCGGCTTTATAGGGCGGCGTGACAATCCCTCCCGACACGATCATCTTCATGCAGTCTTCGACCGACATATCCAAATGAATCATTTGCTCGCGTGGTAGGAATACCAAGTATCCCGAGGTTGGGTTGGGTGTGGTGGGCAAGTAAACGTTATAAAGCGCTTGGCCGGTTTTCTCGCGCACTTCGCCGTAGGCCTCGCCGATGACGAGCCCTAATGTCCACATCTCGCGGCGGGGATATTCCACCAGCACCACTTCGTTGAACGACGTTCCCGTACTGCCCAGCACCGATTCAAATATTTGTTTCACTGCTGAATAGATGCTGCTGACGATGGGCATGCGCGCCACAATGCGCTCGCCCCAGCGCACCAGCACACGCCCTAAAAAATTGGCCGTGAGAAAGCCGATCAGGGTGAGCGCGGCCAGCAACATAATCAGGCCCACGCCTGGAACATCGACGGGTAAATAGGTGTTGGGGTTGTAGGCGTGCGGCAGCAAGCCCGCGACGGTTTCGTCCACCCACGAAATCACGGCCCAGGACACGTACAACGTCACGCCAATGGGCGCCGTAATCAGCACCCCGGCAAAGAAATAGTTGCGCAGCCGCGCAGCGAAGGAACGGCGCAGCGAGAGTTTAATTTCAGGAGGTGCGTTCGTCATTGCCGACTTTATACCTTAAAGTCTGATGTTCGTCGAACTGAGAACGAATGCGCCAGGGTTACCATCGATACCCCTTCATGAAGATGGGAGGTCTCATCAAGGCGCTGCTCGCGTTTGCGTTGGGCGCATTTGCATTCGTATCGACTGCGCAAGCGCGCTATATTGCCCCAATGTCACAGGGTGTATACGCTTCTCAACCTACCGTCGGCGTCGGTGTGGTGATCGTCAAAGGCAGCGAGGTCTTAATGATCCGGCGTGGCCAGCCGCCGCGCCAGGGCGAATGGAGCATTCCTGGTGGCACCCAGGAACTGGGCGAGACCGTGCGCGAAACGGCCGTGCGTGAAATTTTGGAAGAAACCGGCCTGTCCATTGCCAATTTGAAACTCATCGATGTGGTTGACGCCTTCGGCAAACACCCCGACGGAAGTTTGCGCACGCAATGGGTACTTGTGGATTTTCGGGCCGATTGGGTTGCGGGCGAGCCTGTGGCCGGGAGTGACGCCGCTCATGCCGAGTGGATGTCCCTGGAACGCATTACCGCTTTGGAATTGTGGCCTGAAACATTACGCATTATCGAAACCGCGCTAAAGATGGGCTAAGGTCAGACATGTTTGAAGTTGATTACGTTCCTGCCGTTCAGCCGCTGTTTAACGTGCGGCTGTGCATTAATCGGCGTCTCAATACCGACAACCTGCCCAACTGCGCCGGTCGCGGGTCGCGCGAGCTTGCCGATCGACTGGAAAAGCAGATCATTGCCGAGGGGTTGCCGACCAAAGTGATTCGCGGTCCGTGCATGAACAACTGCGCGATTGGACCGAACATCAAAATTCAAGCCGGCGACATGCTGAATCTTAACAGCGACGTGAGCGATGAACGACTAGAGGCGGTGATGGTGTCGATCCGGGCGGAGGTCAAAAAGCGTCAAACAGCGGCTGGGGCCGACGTCGCTCCATGATGGAATTGTTCGTCACGGTTGGCGTGCTGTTGGCACTCATTGTTGGCGTGGCGCTGATTTTGCCGTGCGAGGCCTGCCGCCTGCGTCGCGAGCGCATGAAGCGTGCCTATGCGGCGTGGCAAGCAGCCAAAGCCGAAAAAGAAAAACTTAGTTAAGCGCTTTCTCTACAAAGCTGATCACGGGCGCCAAGCTTGTGAGCGCTGTTGCTTTGATTACCGGCCATTGTGCATAGGGCCAAATAAAAGCATTCACCATACCTTTGCCCATCGGCACTTTTTCAAAGAGATCTTTCACAAAGAATAGAATCCCCGTGATGCAATACAGAGCCTGAATTAAAGCAAGCCTTCCCATGTGGTCCCCCAACCCGCGATCGAGATAGCAACCTTGCCGTGGGCGCAGGAAAAAATCTAGAGCCTGCCTGATTCACGGCTTACGATTTTGCCTCCGGTTTCTTCGTGAGTTCGGCCATGCGCTTTTTCAAGGGGGCGACTTCATAAGCCGGCACCTCAAAAACCCAGCCTTCGCCGCGCGCGGTCAGTTCGGCCATCGCCTTGACCCAATCCGTTGCGCCTTCAGCCGGTGGTGTTGCGGGCGCAGTAGCTTCGCCGCGCACCTTGATCCAGCTTTTACCGTCAACCTCGGCGTAGTCGATCAACACCTTAAATCCATCGAAGCCCTCAAACTCGGCCTTGATGGTTTTATTGGCAGGCATGGCAACGTCTGATGCTTTGCGGACGTCATCGAGCAGCAAAATCGCCAAAACTCGGCCAAGCTCGTCGGCGACAAAATCGGTGGCCGGTTCACGACCAGCCGGGATGCCTTGAATTTTGAAACTGGCGTCCTCGGGCTTTTCCTTGGCGACCACAACACGCTCGCCATCGGGTTGGCGTACCGTAACGCGCTTGATCTGCTTGTCTTTAATGTCGGCCACATCGCGCTTCAACCAGTCGCGCGCTTTGTCCCCGGGGTTTAGCTCACCTAAGGCCAGCCATGTCTGCGCGTCGCCAGGAATGCGGATGTACGTGCCGCCTTCTTTGCTGCCAAGTGTGAACTTGCGCTTGCCAATCACGACGTCGGCGATGGTTTTGCCCTCTTTGTCGAGCAGCGTGACTTGTTTGGCGCGACCGTCTTTGGCGTCGGGTTCGTTCAAGTCCAGCCGGTCGTAACGGTTTTCAAGTTTCGTTTTGGCTTCCAACTTAGCCATGCGCGCTAAGCGCAACACCAATTCGTTGACCTTTTTGTCGTCGGACAAATAGTTGCCGCGTTCACGGAAACGCCAGTTTTGTCCATCCCAGTCAATCGTGTAAGTGCCATCTTTGCTGCGAACAACCACCGTTTTGAGGCGGTTTACATCGGTGACGAGTTTGGGAAATACCAAAGTGCCACCGGCATCGGCACTTTCGTAGGAAGGTTGGGAACCCACAACGACAATGGCCAAACCAACAGCCAGTACAGTTGCGGCGCACAGGGCGAGAAACGATTTCATGGTCATGGTTCTGTCTCCCCCCTTTAAGTCTCAACCGCGCGAATTTTGCGCCGGTTGTGTCGCACGATGGCCAAACCAATCAAGATAAGCCCAAATACAATTGGAACGCCTGCGATGTTGATGAACTTCACAAAACCTTCGATGGTTTCGATGTCCTGGCGCAGGGCGCGTTGCACCTCGCGTAACTCGCCGCGCGTGGCGATAATTTCTCCACGATAATTCTCGATGGTTTTGGTGTCTTCCTCACTCAGCATGGCCTCAGCCGCTCCTGGACCTTGCTGCTTCAATTGAACGTCACCAATTTTCTTTTGCAATTCGTCAAGGCGTGTCAGCAGCGCCTGCTCTTTATTACGGAACTGGAGCTCGGCATCTTGGCGAATGCTATCGATCAGTTCGAACGGACGGCTTTGTGCGCCGCGCCCACGAAGGCTTGATAAGGCGGGCGAGCCGGTCAAGTTTTCCAACGCGTTGACAACAAAACTGGCGTTGTCTGATGTGGGCACCAACACACGTTGGCCCATGAAGTTGCTTTCCTGAGCCCAGAAACGCTCAGACAACATGTCTGCATCGGCCACCACCACAACCTGAATTGGCTGCGTCGATTGCTTGAGGTGTTCTGCCGCAGGCGCTTTGGCGGCAGCGCCCTCGGGCCGTTTCGGAGCGCCGTCGGGGAATGCCGACTTCGCCGTACCCGAAATACGCACGGCTAAGTTTTCAGCGCGATTGGCAGGTTTGAAGTCGCGGAACAAGGCCACAACGTCGGGCATGCCCACAACTTTGTCTGCGGGCACGCGCATCGACTTCAGCCCCGTTTTGATTAACGGCGTCACTGTGGTGCCTGCATCGGCGATGGTATCAATCACGCCCGAGGTCGCCATCATGATCTGGCCCAAGTCGCCCGTGATGGCATCATTGGCATCGAGATTTTCTTTGGGCAAGTTCATCCAGGCAACGTAGTCGGACACCACCGGGCGACCGCCCGCTTGCGAATTCACGCGCGTGGCCGCGTCCAAATCGCCCGCAATCAGCCCATCGGGAATGCTCACGCCCCAGGCAGCGAGCAATTTCTTGGCCCCTTCCAGCGAGCCGCCGCCTTGCATACCACCCATGGGGTTGGCGCTTTCGGCATTGGGGTCCACAAATACCAAGGCCTTGCCGCCACGCAGCACAAATTGGTCAATGGCATACTGCGCGCTCTCAGACAGGTTCTCGGGCTGAGCCAGCATCAGAATGCTGATGTCTTTGGGAATTTCTTCCAAATTAACATCGAGGTTCGTGACCTCGAAAAGATCCTTGATCCCTTCCATGATCGCCCACGGTGGTGTGGGTTGACCGCCCATCCCAAACTGACCTTGCGACATGCCGCCCTCTAGAGGCAGCGATGTCAACATGCCGATTTTTGGCTGGTTGGGGCGCGACAGCGAATAGATCAACTTCGTCAGATCGTACTCTAAGAATTTTTCACGCTCGAGGTTGAAAAATGGAATCGTCTTTTGGTCGTCGGTGGAATTCGTCGCCGCTAAACCGAAATAGCCGACCTCACCGCCCTGCCCCAATGGCACCGCTTGCATGCCAAAACCAACGGCACGGTCTTCGGTGTCCGAGAACGGTTCGGGGTTGAAGTACTCGACCTTAAGCTTGCCTTTCGCCAGCGCTGAGTATTGTTGAAGCAAATCGCGCACGCGTTGGTAGTACGCGGAATGGCGCGGGCTCGCCTCGCCCAACATCGACGAGAAGTAAATGCGAACCGTAATCGGCTCTTCAATTCCGGTGAACACCGGTTTGACTTGATCCGACAACGAATAGGCGGCGCCTTGCGTGGCATCGTAGCGCAATCCCAGCAGCGACGTGTTCGAGACTAAATTCACAGCGACCAGAAGAACCGCAGCGACAGCCACGGCAACAACGGCGAGTTTGGAACGATCTTGCATCATGATGGTGCTCCCTTACGCCGCTTTTTTGGTTTCAACAGCAACGACCGTGGCAAAGAGCCAAAAGCCGATCAACGAGAGGAAATAAATAAAGTCCCGAATGTCGATGATGCCGCGGCTGAGCGCTTCAAAGCGCGTGAGAAAGCTGAACGACGCGATGGTGGTCACAACCGCATCGGGCGCCCACAACCGGAAGAAGTTCAGCACCAAATCCAATCCGCTCATGGTGAACAAGAAGCACACCACCGAGCCTGCGATAAACGCGATGATTTGATTGCGTGTAAGGGCTGACATGCAAATGCCAATGGCCAGGAATGCGCCCGCCATTAGGAAACTGCCAATGTAGCTCACAAAAATCACACCGTTGTCGGGCGAGCCCAACACATTCACTGTCAGCCACATGGGGAAAGTCAGGGCTAAGGCAATGCCGCAGAAGATCCACGCCGCAACAAACTTGCCCAGCACGGCATCAAAAGTCGTGATGGGAAGAGTGAGGAGTTGTTCAATCGTTCCTGATTTGCGTTCTTCGGCCCATAACCGCATCGCAACGGCTGGAACCAGCAATAAATACAGCCATGGATGAAAGCTGAAAAAACCTTCAAGGCTGGCTTGGTTACGATCAAAAAAGCGCCCGATGTAGAATGTAAAGGCACCAGTCATGGCCACAAAGATGGCGATAAACACAAACGCCATAGGTGTTGCGAAGTACGCGTACAACTCGCGCTTGGCGATGATCCAGGCTTGACGCATGGGTATGTATCCTTAAGTGCAAAAAAGATTAGGCCGCGGATTTGATCGCGCCGGTCGTAATGAGGCGGAAGACATCATCCAGATCGCCGCGATCTTGGAAGATTTCCGCAACATTAATGCCATTGTTTCGCATCGCCGTCGCCACATCGCTCAAGATCGGCGCGCTGGTTTTTGGAATAGCGCGCAGTCGCGTCGTATTGTCATCAATCGTCTGCGATTGTGTATACGCGACATTGGTCACGCCACGCAGCGCGGCGATAGCTGATTCAACCTGGACCGTCGGAATCACAACCGCGACGGCATGATAATCGGGCAGCTTTGCCAGCAGTTGGTCGGATGTTCCATCGGCCAGCAACTTGCCCTGCCCGATGATGACGGCACGTGTGCAAACAGCTGTCACTTCTTCAAGAATGTGAGTGGAAATAATAATGGCTTTGTCGGCCGCCATTTCTTTGATGAGCGAGCGCACATGATGCTTCTGGTTCGGATCTAACCCGTCTGTGGGTTCGTCGAGAATCAAAACCGGCGGATCGTGCAAAATCGCCTGCGCCATGCCAACGCGGCGCTTGTAACCCTTTGACAACACTTCAATCGGGCGGTCGATTACATCCCCCAGCACCACGCGCTCAACAGCGCGCGCGATACGGGTTTGTGCTTCGGCACCTTCAAGTCCGCGGACAGCGGCGATAAACGTCAGGAACGCACGCACGGTCATGTCTTCGTACGACGGCGAGCCTTCGGGCATGTAGCCCAAAGCACGCTTCACAGCCGTGGGGTCGCTGGCCACATCATGACCACAGACAGTGGCGGTGCCGCTGGTGGGTGTCAGAAACCCAGCAATCATGCGCATGGTGGTTGTTTTGCCGGCGCCATTCGGCCCCAAGAAGCCCAGAACCTCGCCCTTGCCGACCGACAAACTAATGCCGTCAACACCAACAAAATTTCCAAAGGTTTTGACCAGGCGGTCAACCTCAACCATCGCTGTCATGCGCTACCCTCACCGTCAGGTTCGTAAATTTTGGACACTCATATAGTGCGTCCGGGCGCCAATTCCGGCCCGTATTGCGCGAGACGCTACTTTGCCCAACTGGGGCACGCAAGCCCTGTCAGGCCCTGGAAGCGAGTTGAAAAATTAAAATAAATTCATGTGGTTAGGGCTTGCTGGCAGCCCGTGCCGCCGCAGCCCCGTCCAGTTCACCCGAGGTTGGCTTTGCCGACAGTCGGGGGTCATTTATCGATCCGCGCTTAATCAGGTCGTCGAGCTCTTTCACGACGGTTTCGAGATGAGCCAAGGGCGCGCGTGCTTCTTTGATCAGGGCGGCTGAGGAACTGCGAGCCACATGGCCATTGATTGCAACTGCGTGCTCGCGCACCTCGCGGCCGACATCTTCAAGGTTACGGGGCTTAGCGGTAAAAACCTCGGGCACCAGTCGCACGCTATCAATCAGCATGTGCATATAGTTATTCACCAGCGGATCGGCGTCGGCCATTTTTTGCACGATCATATCTTTTGCAATCAATGACAGCGTACAGTCTTCCAGAGCGACTGCGGTGGCACGACGCGGCGTACCGTCGATAATTGCCATCTCGCCGAACAATTCGCCTTTTCGCACACGCGATACCGGCGTGCGCTTGCCGTCGATATCGCGATAAATTGCAATCGAGCCCGACGCCAGAATGTATGCCGAGGTCGCCACTTCGCCTTGCTTGAAAACCGTTTGCCCTTTCGCCACGAACATAATCTCGATGGACTGATCCTCGAGAGGTTCCACCGGCGCATCGGTGGGCGAGCGATGGATTTCCGCGCCCTTGTCGAATTCGCCACGTTTGTGTTTCAAATAATTTTGTGCCGCCTCACGCGCTTCTTTTTCCAACTGCAGCGCCGGAACGTGGGGTTTAACCACCAGCATCACGGCGCGCGTCAGCTTTTGGATCATCTTAATGTCGCGCTCGCTGGGGTTATCGTAGCGCTCGGCGATCTCTTCGACCTGCTTGGCCAACGAGCCACAAACCATGCCCAACTCGCCCTCGTTGATGCGCTCGGCAGTTTTGGCCGCATCCCGCAAGACTTCCACCAGAACCAAAATCTTATCTTTAATATCGGGCGTAATGTTCTTGGTCTCATACGCGTCAATGATGAGATGACAGACAAAACCTAATCGGTAGCTGTTGCTGTCAAGCCGTGCGTGCAACACGTCATTGACCGAGCTTTCAACGGCGGCTTTAATTTCTTCTTTCTGAATGTCGTTGCCATTCGCCTTCTCGAGCATCGTGTTGAGGACTTGAATGCGACGAATGCTCGATGGTCGGTTTTTAGCGCGGCGATCCGGCCCTAAATAATCGCTGGTAACAACAAACGCTTGGCGATTAACGGTCACACGCTTCAGCCGCTGCAATAATTGATCTTCCTTCAGCGGCTTGATGATGATGTCGTCGGTGCCCGCTTGCATGGCTTTTTTAACGGCGGCCACTTGGTCGTTATCGACCAGTGTGGTGATCATGACGAAAGGGTTTTCGCCCAACTTGCTGTGGCGAATATCGCGAACAAAATCGAAAACATCAGCAGCGACGTCGGCTCCAAGAACAATCAAATCCGGAGCGGTTTCGTCCATCATTTTACGAATTGTGCCGAGATCCGTTTTGGTTGTGACGTTCAAGACACCTAAACGGTTCAGCATGCCTGCCACGTCTTGCGCTTCGCCCTCGTTGCCCATGGCAATGAAGGCGATCACTTTTTCCATGTTCTTCGGGTCGAGGTCGATGGTGGGAATCGCCGTCTTGCCCACCGGCAGCGGCTTGGCAGCAGGCAGAGGCTTGCCTCCGAGCTGCGCTGCCGCAGCTGGCCCGACTGTTATTCCGCCGCCTCTTCCACTCATGTCCAACAAACCCGCGCCGTTGTCGGCGCTTGATCTCGATAAGGCCACGTGTGACCGTGGCTCTCCCCGCAGTTGTTTTTAAGGTCTTATTTCCCTTTGTAAAGCGTACAGCCTTGATATTTCTTAGCAAGTAAAACGAACACCTGCGGTGTTTGACTTGATTGCCGCTCGAAACATTATCACAATTGCTGATTGAAAGAATTTACAACCAAGGAGCGGTACGTGACACTTCAAAGACGTTCCATCGTATTGTCGGCCGCGCTTGCTGCCACAAGTGCAGGGTTTAGATCAGACATGTCCTTTGCTGCAGATGCTCCGGCAGCCTTCAAACTCAAGCTCGGCCCCTACAGCGTTAAAACTGCCGAAACTGTGACGATGCGGGTTGAAGACCAAGCGAAGGATGTGAAACTGCGCGTAACCTGGCCCGATGGTGCCGGCCCCTTCCCGGTCATCGTGTTCTCTCACGGCGCGGCGTCATCGAAAGATCTCTACACGCGTGTCATCAATCATTGGGCGTCGCATGGCTATGCGGCGATTCAACCCACTCACCTCGATTCTGAATCTCTGGGATTCAAGATGGGCAGCATCACGCCTGACCAACTTCTGAGCAGTCGCATTGGCGACATGCAGTTTGTGCTGAACAATATGGATGCGATTGCCGATAAGGCCGGCATCTCCGGCAAACTCGACAAAAATCGAATTGCGGTCTCTGGTCATTCTTTCGGCGGCCAAATAGCACTGATCATGGCTGGCTTGCCCATCACAACGCCGGCGGGGCCAAAAAGCTACGGCGACAAACGCATAAAGGCCTTGGTGTCGTATAACGGCACAGGTCCCATGGATCGCGTTGCCAACGACAAATGGAGCGATGTGACCGTGCCGATATTTGCCGCGTCGGGCACGAACGACCCAGGCGCCACCGGCGATGGCCTGCTGCGGCCATGGCGTTGGCGCATTGGTGCCTATGACTTGGCAGGCAGCAAAGAAAAATATGCCGTATCGATCGCGATGGGCGATCACTACTACGGCGGTTTGATTTGCCGCGAAGGCGCCGGCGGCAAACCCGACCCCGATGGATTGTCGTATGTGAACGGCGCATCAACGGCATTTCTCGATGCTTACTTGAACAACGACAAGCCTGCGAAAAAGTTTTTGCGAACGGCCGACTTGCCTGCTTTGACGAACAATCGTGCATTTTTAGAACGCACCTAACTGAAGGATCATCCGATGACCAATTTGATGCGGCGCGATATTTTAGGCGGTACTGCGGCACTGGCGGCTGGTGCAGTTTTGCCGAACCAAGCCATGGCGGCAGAACCAAATAGCTACATCAAAGACAAAGTGCGCATTTATGGCAGGGCGCGTGGCGCCCCAAAGGGCCAAATGGGCTTCCAGTGGTACACGGGCAAACTGTGGGGAAAACGCACGCTTGATGCCGCGGTCCAATTTTTCACGGTCCACGGGTTTAGCTTCAATCGTATCGAACTGAATGCCGACGGCACGCTGTCGCAAAGCATGGTCGAGGTTGGGTTCTGGTGCGAACCGGGGACATTTAAGCCCGCAGACGAATGGGTGAACCCCATCAACGGCCTGGCGTGCAAACCGCAACACTATAAATCGCCGCAAAAGTTTGTATTCGATGCGCAAGGCAACGCCATGCGCCCGGCTGGTGCGCCGCCGGTTGAAATGTTCAGGGGCACCATCACCGACCCCGTGGTGCAAGGCGATACCATGTGGATTGGTGAAGAGCTGATTGTCAAAGCAGCCATTCCGGCACCTGCTACACCGCCAGCCGACCCGCTGACAGTGCGCGTGCCCGTGCAAACGTCGACGTCGCTGGTGATGTACACTCTGAACATGAAAGACGTCGCCACGCCCGACAGCCAATGGATGCCCGCAACCATGAACTACCAAACCAATGGCGGCTGGTATCCGTGGATGCGGATGGGCCAAGAAATGGGCGGGATCATGTTCCAGCTCACGGGCAAAAAATTGAAGCGCAAGGACGAAATGCCGCTGGCGCTACAGGTGCTGATCAACGAACGCCACCCCGGTTGGTTGGATAATCCGGGGGTGTAAGGGGCGAGAGTTATTTGCGTTGATGACGTGAGGCCGACTTACGCGATCCGCTTCACAAACCAGTGGCGCGACAAATCACGGTTTGGCCCTAGGCCGTCGACATGGCCAAACTGGACGTAGCCAAACTTGGGGTAAAACTCCGGCGCCTGGGCCGAGAATGTATCGAGGTAAGCCGTGTGGCAGCCTCGCTGCAGGCCTTCGGCTTCGGCCATCGCAAGCAACTTTTGCCCCAAGCCCTTGCCCCGCTCGTCCTCGTGCACCCATAGCAGGCGAATAAAAATACCGCCCTGGCCCGAGTTGCCGGAAATGCCTGCGCGAATGGTGCCTTGGTCGTCGCGAGCAAAGAAGGCAAACTCCTTCCACTCGGTCGGAAAGCCCTTTCCAGCCATGTGGGCCGTCAGGCCGTCACTCAGCGCCTTCAGGTCTGCCGGTTCAATTTTGTCGGCCTGAGCTAGCTTTAAAGTCATCAAATCCCTCAACATCACGCGGCGGCAGCTAATTTCCCGGGAAAACCCTTATTTTGCAACGCCTCACGGCGCTTGACCCGCCCTGCCCCCATCCATATATGTTGGCCCGCGTTTCGGCCCTGCCCCACCTGCTGCGGGCGCGGCTAAAAGGGGCCCGTAGCTCAGCGGTAGAGCATCGCACTTTTAATGCGGTTGTCGATGGTTCGATTCCATCCGGGCTCACCATTTTCCCTATCATCGGGTGAATGGTGGATACTCTCAGCGTGCAATCTCCCGTCGGAGTTCTGAGCTGAATGCCCCCAGTGCTTCGCCTGCCCCGACAACACTTTTGGCTGCTGTGCGTTGTGCTGTTCGTCGCGGCCGACAGCCTTGGGCGGGTCGCTTTGGCCGTCATGGCCAGCGGCAACGGCACGGCCATATTTCCCAACGGCATGGCGGTTTTCCCGCTGGGCCTGATCAACGACGCCGCCATCGCAATGGTCTTAGCGCTGCCGTTTTTGTTAGGCTTGCATGTGTTGGCGCGGTTTTGGCGAACACGGCCAGGCGCAGTGCTGGCTCACCTCATATTTTATGCGCTGCTGATGGTTCCGGTGCTCACCCAAATCGCAGGCGTTATTTTTTGGAACGAGTTTGACAGCCGTTTCAATTCCATTGCCGTGAATTACCTGATTTTCCCGCGCGAAGTGCTGGGCGTGATTCGGGAATCCTTCGACACCAAGGTCATGATCGGCATCCCTATTATGGCCGGCGTTTTGTACGTCGCACTCGTCGGCAACTTCAAACGCGCGCTAGCTGCGCCTTTGGAGCCATCTGAAACAAAACGCATTGTGCCTTGGGCCATTGGCGCACTGGTCATTGCTGGGGCCATCACGTGGGTTGGCCCGCTCCGTGTCAGCGCCAACCGCGAACTCAGCGAGCTTTCGGCCAGCAGCGCTGAACGCTTTTTGGCCGCAGCCCTGACCAACGATCAAGCTTACGACGGCCTGTACCCCGGCATGGATGAAGCCAAAGCCATTACGCTGGCGCGCGCTCAAGTGGCCCAAGACAACACGCAGTTTCTGGATGCAGCCGATGTCCGCAGCCTTCGCCGCAGCGTCACGGCAAGCGCACCCGAACGAAAGCTGAACGTGGTGCTGGTGCTCGAAGAATCATTTGGCAGCGTTTATGTGAATGGCACCGACAATAAGGGCGGCGAAATAATTTCGCCCAACCTTGACCGACTGGCCGCCGAGGGTTTGGTTTTCACCAACATCTACGCAACCGGAAATCGCACCGTCAACGCGTTGGAAGCAATTTTCACGTCCTTTCCGCCGCTGCCCGGCATTTCAACGGCGCGGCGCGCGGGCTCGGCCGGCATGAACTCGCTGCCCGCGACGTTGAAAACCCATGGGTACAACACCGCGTTTTTGTATGGCGGGCGCAAGGCCTTCGACAACATGGGGACGTTTTGGTCGGGTATTGGCTTTGAAAACGTCTGGGATCAGAACGACATCAAGCGCGCCGACTTCTCCACCATTTGGGGCGTCGCCGACGAGTACCTGTTTGATGAAGCGATTGTGCGGGGCGACGAATTATCGGCGGCGGGAAAACCATTCTTTCTGTCGATGCTGACGGTGTCAAACCACCGGCCTTACACCTATCCAACAGGCCGCATCTCGCGCGATCCCAACGAGAAGTATCGCTATAACGCGGCAGCCTATGCCGATTGGGCGTTTGGGCAGTTTATTGAGAATGCAAAGTCCAAGCCGTGGTTCAAAGACACAATCTTTGTATTCATCGGCGATCACGGTCCGCGCGTATTTGGTGCCGCTAAAGTACCTGTGCCGTCGTTTCGCGTTCCGCTGCTGATTTATGCGCCCGGCGTTATTGCGCCCGAGCGCAATGACGTTGTGGGCTCCAGCATGGATGTGGCTCCGACGTTGATGGGCTTGCTGAGTATCACCTACGACAGCCCATTCTTCGGCCTCGATTTGCGGCGTGTGGCGCCAGACCACGGACGGGTCGTGATGCAGCACAACTTTTCCATTGCGAACGGCAACGGCAGTGATGTGGCGATTATTGCACCGGGCAACAACGTGTATGGTTACACCATGACACCGGGGCCGTTTGAACTGACTCCGTCCGACGCCCCCAAGGCCGATTTACTCGACCGTGTGATTGCCACCACTCAAACCGCGCACCGCATGTTTTACGCGCGGCAGTATCACCAAAAACCTTAAGCCGTCGCCTTGGTTGGGTATTTGCCCAACAGCAATAGCAAGGCCGAGCTGCCAATAAAGCTGCCTGCCGACAGCAGCAAGATTGTGTTGTACGACCCGGTTGTATCAAATCCGTAGCCAAACAATGGCGCGCCGACGCCTGCCGAAATTTTGAAGGTGGCATACAAGATCGCGTAAATAATGCCGTAGCGCCGCTGTCCGAAATATTGGCTGACCAAAAACGACATCATGTCGAATTCCGCCCCGGCGGCGAGCCCGATCAGAATGGCTGAAAGCATCGCGGCCAGCGTATTGCTTGCGCCGCCCGTTGCCAAAATCAGGCACGACAATGCGGGCAGACTCAGCAACACGAACCCCACGCCCGGAGCCCAGAAACGGTCGATGAGGTAGCCCGTGCAAATTCGCCCGACGATCACCGCCGCCCCAATGAGACCAGCGATTTGTGCCGCTGATGCAGCCGAGTGGCCTTGGTCGGTCAGCATCGGCACCAGATGAGCGATGAGCCCCGCAACGCAAGCGCCGATGAAGAAAAAGATAATGTTGAGGAGCCAAAATCGATAGCCCTTGAGGGTACTCGCGAAATCCATGCCAAGGTCTTCGCGGCGGACTTCGCCTTGCGCTAGCTCTGTCTGTTTGATGTGCGCGCCGGTGCGGTCGTGCAGCAGAAAATAAACAGCGGGCAAGGCAATCACGGCCGGCAGCAGCGCCAAACCGATAAAGCCCGCACGCCAACCGTAATCGGCAATAATCCAGGTCACGTAAATCGGGATCAGCATGGCGCTGATGCCAGTGCCCGCAAGCGCCAAGCCTAGTGCACGACCGCGGCCGATATCGAACCAGTCAATTACCACGCGGGTCCACGTAATTGGCACGGTGCCGACGCCGATAATCGCCGTCATAAACGCCAAGACATAAAAGCTCCACAGTGGCCCGGAAAAAAGCCCCAGCGCCACGTAACCCACGGCCGTTCCAATAACGGAAATGATCGCAACCTTACGCACACCTTGGCTGTCGATGAGCCAGCCCAAAACGGGGGCGGCCACCAAATTGCCGATGGTCATCCACGAGTAGATGCCCTGCACTTCCGCCCGCGACCAACCGTAAGCCTCGGTCAGCGGCTTGGTGAACGTGCCAATGCTGTAGATGGGAAGCGCCGACAGGCCACAGGCCATGCCGATGGCGGCAACCACGATAATCGTCCAGCCCCGCTTGAATTCCCCGCCAAGCGTTTCAGTCTGTGTGCCAGCCATTGATGTTCCCCCACCGCTAGGGGGCCGATCATAGGGTGCGCAGCCAGATCATCAAGCGTCCATGGTGATGAGCGTTCGCACACGCGCCGGTAACGAAAACCAGCCCAGCCGCCCGCCAAGTCCGTCTTTGTCCACTTTGAGATGGCGGACAAAGAAAAAAGGCCGCCAAACAAGTCAGGCGGCCTTTCGCTCAAAACGTTTTCTGTAACGGCTATTTCTTTTTGGCCTCGGTTTTAGCTGCATCCGATGCCACTTGCATGCGAACCATGCGGTCGGGATACGGCACTTTGCCGTTGGCCGCTGGGTTGCCTTTGCGGATTTGGTCGACAAATTCCATGCCGCTGACAACTTCGCCCCAGTACGTGTACTGACCGTTCAAGTGCGCACTGTCGGCAAGAACAATAAAGAACTGGCTGTCGGCTGAATTGATGTTTGAGGCACGAGCCATCGACACGGCGCCGCGCGTATGCTGGCCGGCATTGAACTCGGCTGGGATGTTGGTCCCAGAGCCGCCGGTGCCGTCGCCCTTGGGGTCGCCGGTCTGGGCCATGAAGCCGTCAATAACGCGATGAAAAATCAGGCCATCGTAAAAGCCTTGGCGGGTGAGCTCTTTAATGCGCGCCACATGCTTCGGCGCAAGATCAGGGCGCAATTTAATCACAACGCGGCCGTACTCGAGATCCATATAAAGAGTGTTTTCCATGTCAAGTTTCTCCTGGGCGTGGGATGGCACGACGCCGCCCAGGCCGACCAGCGCGACCAGGGCCACAAAGCTGGCCTTGAGCACACGTGAGAGCCTACGAACAACAGTCATACGGGGTCCGCTCCTTGCGGGGGTAAAATGAAGGCGCAAGTCTTAGCCCGGCGCACGCCATGGCTCAAGAGACGACATCCAATGTGAAAAGATTTCAATGTGCGCGGAACATTTGCTTTTTGTTGTCGACGACACAAGATAGCCAAAATCAGCACGTAAAAAGAGCAAGTCGAACGATCAGTCTACCGCCCAACCCTTTCGGAGAAACCTCATGATTATGACCACAACGTCCGGCATCGAAGGCAAACGCATTGTGAGCTACCTCGGCATCGTTTCGGGCGAGTCCATTATGGGAACAAATATCTTCAAAGATCTGTTTGCCGGCGTGCGCGACATTGTTGGTGGCCGTTCGGCCGCCTACGAAGAAGAGATCGCCAAGGCCCGGGAGTCCGCGCTGTTTGAAATGCGCGCTCGGGCGCAGGCCGCCGGAGCTGATGCCATCGTCGGCGTGAATTTAGATACAGAATCAATTGGCGGCGACAGCCGCACGCTGCTGATGGTGAGTGTCAGCGGAACGGCAGTGAAGTTAGGATAACGCTGCTACTTCGAAACCGACGCTGCAAAGGCCGACAATTCTTTGTTAAAGCGCTCGGACGCTTCATAGAACGTCGAGTGGCCTACACCGTCATAGACCGAGTATTTGGCGTTCTTCAGCACTTTTTTCAGGCCATCCAATTGCTGCAGGCCAATCACGCCATCTGCACTGCCGTATGTGATCAGCATCGGTAGCGAAGCGATCGTGGGTAGAACTTTCGTATTGTCGAGGCTGCGCCCGCCGAGGGCTGTACGAACATACGGCAAAAGTAACATGCCGCCTGCGCGCGAGATGCCTTGCCACGTTTCATCGCCGGGCCCTGCGGTTAAGAACGCAATGCCCTCGCGCGCACCTACTAAGTTTTCTTCGATATTGCCCGAGACTTGTCGTTTTGCCGTTGCCGCACGCTGTTTGGCGATTTCAGGATCGGCGCCCGGCGGCGGAGCCGGGAATGGCGGCATCACCATGCCGCCGGCTGAGCCGGCCAAGTTCAAACCAAGCACACGCGATGTTCCGTAATGCTCGATGAAATTGGCCATGACAAAGCCGCCGTAAGACCACCCCACCACGACTGCTTTTTGCAGACCGGTCGCGTCCATCACGGCGGCGACGTCATCGGCCCAGATTTTTGAATCTTTGTAGTCTTCAGGCTTCCATGGCTTGCCCGAATTGCCATGCCCACGCAAATCGAACGCAACAAGGTGATAGTCGCGCGTTAGATCGGCCGATTCCAATTGCTTCTTGAAGCTCATGTGGCTTTGGGCAAAGCCATGCACCAACAAGATCCCCGGCTTCGATTTATCACCCGCTTCGACAGTGTTGAGCGGCACACCGCCCGCACCAGGGACCATTTTGTAGTCAAGTGCCTGGGTCATGTGAGCCATGGTCATGGTGAAGCATAAACTTGCCAAGAACGTCGTGCGCGACATGCCAACCCCACCTATTTTTTAAACTTCGCCTTAATCTTATCGTTGACCCCGCGCGGAACGAACGACGACACGTCGCCGCCCAGCTTGGCGATTTCTTTGACAAAACGCGAAGCAATGAACTGATTGCGCTCAGACGCCATCAGGAACATCGTTTCCACATCGGGATTAAGCCGGGCATTCATGCCCGCCATTTGAAATTCGTATTCAAAGTCCGATACCGCGCGCAGGCCGCGGACAATGAATGTGCCCTTCATTTGTTGTACGAAGTGCATCAGCAAATTATCGAACGGCACGACCTCGATGGGCACATTCACCGGCAATTTAAGTTTCGATACCTCAGCGCGGCACATATCGACGCGTTCTTTGGTCGTGAACATCGGCCCCTTCCCCGCATTCACGGCCACCGCGACAATCAACTTATCAATCACCTTCACCGCACGGCCGATGATATCGATGTGACCGTTGGTAATCGGGTCAAAAGTTCCGGGGTAAACCCCTACGCGGTACAGGCCGTTGGTCGGTATCGGCTTCTTCGGTGCTTTCGCCATGGCGCTTATGTCTCAACGCTGGGGTCATCAGTCGGTTCATGATTCGGCTCGCCACTCGCGTCGGCAGCGTGTTCATGGGCTGCCTCGCTGCTATCATCACCCGGCAAGTGCGCCACAGACGTGACCTTCTCTTCATCGCCCGTCGAGAACAAGGTCACGCCCTGAGTCGAGCGACCGGCAATGCGGATATCGGTGATGCCCATACGGATCAGGCGGCCCGCATCGGTGATCATCATAATCTGATCGGTGTCTTTCACCGGGAAGCTCGCCACAACCTCGCCATTGCGCTTGCTGGTGGCGATGGACGTGATGCCCGAGCCCCCGCGCCCACTGACGCGATATTCGTAGGCGGATGTGCGTTTGCCATAGCCTTTGCGCGTGGCTGTTAGGATGAACTCTTCCTGCGTAGCAAAATGCTGGAATTCTTCTTCGGTCAGAACTTTCGTTGCATCGCCGTTCTCGCCCGCGTCCTCGTCCTTCGTTGGCACTTCTTCGAGATCTTCGCCGCCGCGGAGTTGTTTAGCTTTGCGCAGATACGCATTGCGGCTATCGGTGTCGAATTCCACGTGCTTCAGGATTGACATCGAAATCACTTCGTCGCCGTCCGCCAGCTTGATTCCGCGCACGCCCACAGAGTTACGCCCTGTAAACACACGTACATCTGCAACATGGAAGCGAATACACTTGCCTTGGCGCGTATTCAGCAACACGTCATTGCCCTCATCGCAGGTGTCGACGCCAATCAGGCGGTCGTCACCGTCGAGTTTCATGGCAATTTTGCCGTTGCGGAAGATGCTGACAAAATCCGAAAGGTCGTTGCGGCGCACCGTGCCGGTGGTGGTGGCGAACATGACGTTTAGCTGGCCCCAGGTGGTTTCATCCTCGGGCAACGGCATCACGGTGGAAATCGTCTCGCCTTCCTTCAGCGGCAACAAGTTCACCATGGCTTTGCCGCGACTTTGCGGCGTACCCACCGGTAACTTGTAGACCTTCAATTTGTAGACCATGCCTGCGGTCGAGAAAAACAACACCGGCGTATGCGTGTTCACCACATACAGCGAGGTGACAAAATCCTCTTCCTTCGTCGCCATACCGGCCCGGCCTTTGCCGCCACGGCGTTGGGCGCGATAGGTGGACAACGGCACGCGCTTAATCCAGCCCGAATTGGTGACCGTCACCACCATGTCTTCACGTTGAATCAGGTCTTCGATGTCGGTCTCGAATTCCAAGTCTTCAATGGTGGTGCGGCGCGGTGTGGCGTACTCGGTTTTCATCGCCACCAGCTCTTCGCGCATGATCGAGTAAAGCTTCTCCCGCGAACGTAAAATTTCCAGGAAATTGACGATCTGCCCGCCGATCTCTTTCAGCTCAGCATGGATTTTATCGCGCTCCAAGCCGGTGAGGCGTTGCAGGCGCAATTCCAAAATCGCCTTGGCTTGGTTTTCCGAGAGTTTGTATGTACCGCCCAGAACTTTGCGGTCGGGCTCGTCGATCAACTGAACCAAAGGCTCCACATCGCCTGCCGGCCAATCGCGCGCCATCAATTGTTCGCGCGCAATATTGGGGTCAGGCGCTTTGCGGATCAGCGTAATCACTTCGTCCAGGTTCGCCACGGCAATGGCCAACCCCACCAACGTATGGGCGCGACTACGCGCTTGGCCCAGTTCGTAAACGGTGCGGCGGCGAATCACCTCTTCGCGGAACGCAATGAAGGCCGTGAGCATCTCGCGCAGGATCATCAACTGCGGACGACCGCCGTTGATTGCCAACATGTTCACACCGAAACTCGATTGCAGCGGCGTGAATTTGTAAAGTTGGTTCAGCACAACTTCGGCGACGGCGTCGCGTTTGATTTCCACGACCACCCGAACGCCATGGCGGTCGGACTCATCGCGCATCTCGGAGATGCCTTCGATTTTTTTATCGCGCACCAACTCGGCGATCTTTTCGATCATCGAGGCTTTGTTCACCTGATACGGAATTTCCGTAACGACAATGGCCTGGCGTTCTTTGGCCAATTCCTCAATCTCGGCGCGGCCCCGCATGACCACCGAGCCACGGCCGGTCATATAGCCGGCCCGGCAACCCGCATGGCCCAAAATAATGCCGCCCGTGGGAAAGTCGGGCCCCGGCACGATGTCCATCAACTTTTCGTTGGTGGTCGTGGGGTCGTCGATCAGCGCGCAGCAGGCGTCGATGACTTCGCCCAAATTGTGCGGCGGAATATTGGTCGCCATGCCGACGGCAATGCCGCCCGCGCCATTGACCAGCAAATTTGGAAAGCGCGCCGGCAACACCAGCGGCTCGTGCTCGCTTTCGTCATAGTTGGGTTGGAAGTCGACGGTGTCTTTGTCGATGTCATCAATGAGTGAATGTGCAGGCTTCGCTAAACGCGATTCCGTGTAACGCATGGCCGCCGGTGGGTCGCCATCCATCGAGCCAAAGTTACCCTGCCCGTCAATCAGCGGCAGTCGCATCGAGAAATCTTGCGCCATGCGAACCATGGCATCGTAAATGCTTTGGTCGCCGTGCGGGTGGTATTTACCCATCACGTCGCCGACGATACGCGCGGACTTACGGAACGGCTTGTTGTACTCGTAGCCGCTTTCCTTCATCGAATAGAGAATACGCCGATGCACAGGCTTCAAGCCGTCGCGCACGTCGGGCAGCGCGCGGCTCACGATCACGCTCATGGCGTAATCGAGATAGCTGCGCTTCATTTCCTCTTCGATGGTGATCGGCGTGATGTCGAAATCCGACGGGCCGCTCAGCCCTGGGCCAGGCGGAACGACGGGCGGTTTTTTACCGTTGGTCTCTTCGGGCGGCAGATCGGCGGTGTCGGTCAACGGAACAAACCCTTCAATGGGGAACAAAAAAGCGACGCGTTTTGACGCAGACAAAGTTCCGTTCTGGTCCCCTATCGCAGACCAAAAAGTGTATCAGATGACAAGGGCATGTCACACAACCGATTGAGGTGGCGCACACGGACCTAACTGAGCTTTATAGGTCTTAGGCTGTGGATAACTTATGGCGTTAAATCAGCTAGTTAACGAATATCCTTGAAGTATTCTAGAAAACGGAATGAGCCCCTGGGCAGCAGTTCGGGCACCACAAATTGTAGTGTGTCGGCGCTTTATCAAAATCATCGAGAATCGGGCGTAATTTAGAACGGAATATCGTCATCCATTTCGTCGCCGCCTTTGCGGCCGCCGGCCTTATTGCCGCCGCCGGAATCCCAGCCACGGTCAGAACTGCCACGGTCCATCACGGGGTCATCCATGCCCCCGCCGCCACCGGCCATACCGCCGCCGCCGCCACCGCCGCCTTTGCCATCCAGCATCGTCAGTTCGCCGCCATAGCCCTGCAGCACAACTTCGGTAGAGTATTGGTCTTGGCCTTCTTTGTTCTGCCACTTGCGCGTTTGCAGCGAACCCGAGACATACACCTTCGAACCTTTTTTGAGGTACTTCTCGGCGATGTCGGCCAAGTTGCCGAAAATCACCACGCGGTGCCATTCGGTCTTTTCTTTGCGCTCGCCGGTGGCTTTATCGCGCCAATTTTCCGACGTGGCTAACGACAGGTTGGCCACCTTGTTGCCGTTCTGCATGGTGCGCACTTCGGGGTCTTTGCCCAAGTTGCCAATGAGAATTACTTTATTGACGCTGCCGGCCATGATGAACGCTCCTGAATATGTTGTCGGACCTTACCGACTTCGTTAGGTGCAAAAAAGCGCCAAGTTATCCACAGTTTTGGGCGGTCTATGCGCCCGCCACTTCCTGATCGAGGATCGCGAAAACACGGTCCATATAGGCCTGACGCCAACGCTCGCGTTCTTCGAGGGCTTTGGCGTCGGGCGCAAAACTTTCAATTTCGGCCGTCAGCACCACGCCCTTTTTGTCAGCAATGCGCTCCATGGTATCGACGCGTTCGCGCAGCACGGCCACTTCGGTGATCAGCGCCGAGACAATCGACAACAATCGCTCAGCGGCGGGCTCCTCGGGGTAGAACGACGGGCGCTTGCCTTTGGCAACCCGGCTAATTTTCAATGGTTGTGTTTCGCTCATGGCTTAGGCCTTTGTTCCGGCGAGAATGGTGAACATCAACTGGCCGGGAACCAAGCGTTCTTCGGCCTCGGGGTCGCCGCTTTCGGCCGGGAGCGCAATCAACAACGGCGTGGCCGTGAGCTTGATGTCGGCAAAACCCGCATCAGCTGCATCCTTGGCCCAATCGCGGTCGTGCATGGTCATCCAGAACGGTTCGTTGTTATCGTAATTGTCTTCGTTCACGCACACGCGTTGGTACAAGTCGGGGATGAGGTTGATGTTGGGTAAGTCGGCATGCAGCATCATGCCGTTTGGTTTCAAGACCCGTGCGCATTCGTTGATGATGTTGGGAATCGCCTTCAGCGACGTTTCATGAAACAGAATGTGCGAATACACCAAATCAAAACTCGCATCGGGGAACGAGGTTTTTTCGGCATTCATCTGCGCGAAGTTGACCTTGTTTCCGTACGCCGCAGCGCGTGCGGCACCGTAGCGCAAACACGGCGCGCCGACATCAATGCCGGTCACTTCTGCGTCGGGGAATGCATCGGATAACGCAACAGTGGCGTGGCCCACGCTGCACCCTAAATCCAAAATGCGCTTGGGTTTGAAGTTGGGGTAATGCTGCTTCAGCCAAAAGATAGACGACTTGGCTTGCGCGTCGAACTTTTTGCCCGGAAACCCACCGTGATAAATGAATGCCCCGCGATCGAGGATCGCGCCTTGGGTGATATCATCGGGCAGTCGGTCGGTATGATAGCCACCGGGCATCACATGAATATCACACGCGTCATTGTACGCGGGCACTTTGACATTTTCGTCCAGCGTCAGCGTGCCGCCTTTGGCGATCAGCTCTTTTGATTTGGCAATCAGGCCCGGCGCTTCACGTTCCACCGTATCAATCACCGTCGACCACATCATTTCTTGACCGGTGCGGCGCATGGCCGTGACGGTTTGGAAAAAGCCATTTTTGCGCAATTCCTTGCGCGCCTCGTGGTGATCTTTCAGCGCTCGACCTTGGGCCTTTTCAAAGGCGGGCTTCACCTCTTTTTCGAAAATCGCGCGACCGCCGCCAAAGAACAGCCGGCCCACCTTGCCCCGAAACGCTTTGATGGCCTCGGCCCTGGCGCGTTCGTCGTGGGTTTCCTGCGGCAGCATGGCGTGGCGATGCTGTTGGTTCAGCCGCAGCATGTCGCGTGCATTGATCGGTTTATTCATCGTTGCCCCACCTTTTGTCGTCGCTTCACGGTTGCCCTTTTAGGCGGTTCCGTCTATGAGTGTACCTGTTTTGTTCTCGCCACTCCAGCCCCCTGAAATCTATAGAAATGCTCACCGACATCAAGATTCGCGGCGCGCGCGAACATAACCTGAAAAACGTCAACGTCGACCTGCCCCGCAATAAGCTGGTGGTCATCACCGGGCTTTCGGGATCGGGCAAGAGTTCGCTGGCGTTTGATACGGTCTATGCCGAAGGCCAGCGGCGGTATGTGGAATCGTTGTCGGCTTATGCGCGTCAGTTTTTGGAACTGATGCAAAAGCCCGATGTGGATTCCATCGAGGGCCTCTCGCCCGCCATTTCCATCGAGCAAAAAACCACCAGCCGCAATCCGCGCTCCACCGTCGGCACGGTCACCGAGATTAACGACTACATGCGCCTGCTGTGGGCGCGCGTCGGCGTGCCCTACTCGCCCGCCACGGGCTTGCCCATCGAAGCGCAGACCGTGTCGCAGATGGTCGACCGGATCATGGCCATGGGCGAAGGCACGCGGCTGTATTTGCTGGCGCCCATCGTGCGCGGCCGTAAGGGCGAATACAAAAAAGAACTGCAAGAGTTGCAGAAAAAAGGCTTTCAGCGCGTGAAGGTCGACGGCACGTTGCACGAAATCGACGCCGTACCGGTGCTGAATAAAAAAATCAAACACGACATCGAAGTGGTGGTTGATCGCATTGTCGTGCGCGACGGCTTGCAATCGCGCCTCGCAGACTCTCTCGAAACCGCATTGGGTCTGGCAGACGGCATTGCGTTTGCTGAAAACGCCGACGGCAAGGGCGAAGCGGCGCGCACCGTGTTTTCGGCCAAGTTCGCCTGCCCGGTTTCGGGCTTTACGATTGATGAAATCGAACCGCGCCTGTTTAGCTTCAACAACCCCTTCGGCGCGTGCCCGACCTGTGATGGTTTGGGCGTGACGTTGCATTTCGACCCCGACCAAGTGGTGCCCGATGGCAACGCCAGCATTGATGACGGCGCCGTGGCGCCCTGGAGCAGTTCCAACCCGCCCTCGCCCTATTACTTGCAAGCGCTGCGCGGCGTGTGCGCGCACTTCAAGGCCGACCCCACAACGCCGTGGAAAAAACTGCCCGCCAAAGTGCGCGACGCCATTTTGAACGGCACGGGCGAGGAATCCATTACGATTAAGTTCGATGACGGCACGCGCAAGTACGAAACCAAAAAGCCGTTCGAGGGCGTGCTGAATAACTTGCAACGCCGTTGGCGCGAGACCGACAGCGCCTGGGTGCGCGAGGAATTAGAGAAATACCAAACCTCGCACCCGTGCGAGGCGTGCAAAGGCTATCGCCTGAAGCCCGAATGCTTGGCGGTGAAGATCAACAAAAAGCATATCGGCGAAGTGTCGGAACTCAGCATCTCCGATGCCGCCGCGTGGTTCGTTGCGCTCAGCAAGGTTCTCACGCCCAAGCAAATGGAAATCGGGCGGCGCATTTTGCGCGAAATTGACGACCGCCTGCACTTCCTCAACAACGTCGGGCTGGAATACCTCACGCTGGCGCGCAACTCCGGCACGCTGTCGGGCGGCGAAAGCCAGCGCATCCGACTGGCCTCGCAAATTGGCTCAGGGTTGACGGGCGTGTTGTACGTGCTCGACGAGCCATCCATCGGCCTGCATCAGCGCGACAACAACCGCCTGCTGGAAACCCTGCGGCGGCTGCGCGATATCGGCAACTCGGTGCTGGTGGTGGAACACGATGAAGACGCCATTCGCAGCGCCGACTACCTCATCGACATGGGCCCCGGTGCGGGCATTCATGGCGGCACCATTGTGGCCGAGGGCACACCCGCCCAGGTGATGAAAAACAAAGACAGCATTACGGCGGCGTACCTGACGGGGCGCAAATTTATTCCCGTTCCCAAAGTGCGTCGCAAAGGCAACGGCAAATCCATTGTCATCAAGGGCGCGCGCGCCAACAACTTGAAGAACGTGGATGTCAGCTTCCCCATGGGCACGCTCACATGCGTGACCGGCGTATCGGGTGGCGGCAAGTCATCGCTGGTGTTGGAAACGCTTTATAAAAGCCTGGCCAAAACATTGTACGGCGCGCGCGACCTGCCCGGCCCGCACGATAAAATTGAGGGCATCAATTTCCTCGACAAGGTTATCGACATCGACCAATCGCCCATTGGCCGCACGCCGCGCAGCAACCCCGTTACCTACACCGGCTGTTTCACGCCCATTCGCGAATGGTTTGCCGAATTGCCCGAGGCCAAAACGCGCGGCTACCAGCCGGGGCGGTTCAGCTTCAACGTCAAGGGCGGGCGCTGCGAAGCCTGCCAGGGCGACGGCGTGCTGAAAATTGAAATGCACTTTTTGCCCGATGTGTATGTCACCTGCGATGTGTGCAAAGGCAAACGCTACAACCGCGAAACGTTAGAGGTTCACTTCAAAGGCAAATCCATCGCCGATGTGTTGGACATGACGGTGGAAGAAGGCGTGGAATTTTTCAAAGCCATGCCCAGCATTCGCGAAAAGCTCGACCTGCTGAACCAAGTGGGCTTGGGTTACGTTCACTTGGGCCAACAGGCCACCACGCTGTCGGGCGGCGAAGCGCAGCGCGTAAAGCTGGCCAAGGAACTCAGCAAACGCGCCACGGGCCGCACCGTTTATATTCTCGACGAACCCACCACCGGCCTGCACTTCGAAGACGTGCGAAAATTATTAGAAGTGCTGCAAACCCTGGTGGACCAGGGCAACACCATCATCGTCATCGAGCATAATTTGGAAGTGATCAAAACCGCCGACTGGATTATCGACATCGGCCCCGAAGGTGGCGCCAAGGGCGGGAAGATTGTGGCGGTGGGAACACCCGAGCAAGTGGCCAAAGCCAAGGGCAGCTACACGGGCGAGTATTTGAAGGAGCGGTTGGGGTAGGGAGAAAGCAAGATGAATCGCACTGAAACTCTGGCGCTACTTGCAAGTGGTCGAGACAGTTGGAACGACTGGGCCAGAAGAACACACGAAAACCGTGTGAACCTGAGCCAACTTGGGGAAATGTTCAACGCCCGCGATAGGCATCAAAACGCTTTGGCTGACTTCTCAACTACAGATGCGCCCCATATATACGATGAGTACCTGGACTTGTCAGGGTTCTTGTTTCCGGGTCCAGTTAACTTTTCTGGCGCGCAATTAAATCAAGGTGGTAATTTTTCCGATTCATTTTTTAAAGGACAGACTAATTTTAACAATTCAATTTTCTTCGGAAACTTGAACTTTTCCAGCGCACAGTTTGAGCAATCAGTTAATTTTCAGCAATCGATTTTTGCTACGTACTCACTGTTTTTCGCAAGTGTGAAGTTTGACAGCGATGCAAATTTTTTTCAATGCGACTTTCTTGAAAGAGCTACCCCAGACTCTCACTGCGTGAATTTTACGGGCTCAACTTTTTCTACACTAGCGAATTTCTCTGAAGCAAGGTTCGATCAGTTAGCTTTCTTTTGTCGAGTAAATTTTCGCGGTCATTGCACCTTTGATCGTTTGAAGAACTCTGAGCCCATCTATTTTGACGGGAGTATCTTTTCCGACAATGCATTTTTCATTTTCTCTGAGTTTACTAAACTAAGCGCACCGCTAACTGAGTTTGCAAAAATTGCGGACTTCAACAATGTATCAATCGCAAGTGATTGCGATTTTACGCGTTCTAGATTTTCGGGGCAGGCAAATTTCGCCGAATCAAAACACATAGGGCCATCACAGTTTTCGAGCGCAGTCTTTGAAAGGGGCGTCGACTTTCAAGGCGCAAGGTTTGATAAGCTATGTAAGTTTCAGGCGGCATCTTCTAACGGAGTTTTTCTTCTTACGAATGCAAGTTTTCACGTAGTCCCAGATTTTACTCAGGCCACCTTTGCAGACCCACCCAGCCTAGATAGAACCTTTATCCCTGCCCCTCCTAAAAACTTGAGACGCTTACCCCCAACTCTTCTATCCGATGTGTACACATCAGCAGATCTCGTATCCCGATATCGAGCGCTACGTAGAATCGCGCGCGCTTCATTAGATCATGAACGCGAATTGGAGTTTTTTGCCTATGAACTTGAAGCTGCCCGTGCCTTGCACGATATGGCTTACCCTCGACCACAAAATCTCTTCCGTAAACATTATACTGGGCCTAACACTTCCAGCAGTAACTGGATCTGGAGAAAGCCAGAACATTATACTCGAGCGGATAGCCTTCCAGTTTGGGCTGGCGCTGCGCGGTTTTGGTTTGGCCTGCTTTATTCAGGATTCTCAGATTATGGCAGGTCCCTCGCACGCCCAATAATTTTTCTATTTCTTTCTTGGGCGCTATTTTCATTCGCTTATTTTGAGATTCATCCGACCGTACGTTCAAATTTTATTGGGTCAAGGGCAACGGCTGATTCGACCATGAGTCAACCTTCTGCTTTAACTTTAAGTCTTCTTTCAGTCGCAACATCAGAATCAAAATGTATTTCAGGCTCTGGCGACCGTATTGAAGCATCAATGCTCCTTTCGCTCCGTCGAACGCTTATCTTCTTCACTGTGGATCGGAGCGAAACCGCAAACAAACTTTATATGTGTTTATACGGCGTGATTCAGGGGGCCGATGAATCTGGCATCAACATGAAGCCAGATTCCGATCCCAATTTACCCGTAAGCGTAAGTTTACTAGGATACTTGCAGGCAATTTTTTCGACAGCTTTCATCTTCTTATTCGGCCTAGCCGCTCGCAATACATTTCGACTTTGACCCGGCTGGAGCAAATTGGACAAGAATTGAGATAAGCGCGAGAAAAGTTTAGAAAGTTTAGGGTTAGAGTGAAAATTGCCCCCTCACCCGGCGCGATGCGCCGACCTCTCCCCCGAGGGGCGAGGTTGAGTTAGTTCCCCGCTGCGTACTTCACTCACAATCCCAAATGCATCCGCAATGCTGCGTCGATCAGCTCCATCAGCAGCGGTGGTGCAGCGCCAGCCCGACCACCCGCAATGCGTTCTTTGGAGATCGTGCGCACCTGTTGTGCCATGGCTTTGGAGTCTTGGCTGAGGCCAGAGTCTTTCGCGCTGAGTTTCACCTCGAAGGGATAAACCCGCGTGATCTTTGATGTCAGGGGCACAACAGTTACCGTGTCGGCGGCGCGGTTGTTGGCGTTGTTACTGACAATCAGCACCGGGCGCTTTTTACGGATTTCGCGACCGATGGTGGGATTTAGGTCGGCAAAATAAATTTCACCACGCCTCATCGGCCAGGCCATCTGCCGTCGTGGCATCCCACGCCTTGTCGCGCTCGCGGGCCGAGGCGCGGTAGGCCGATTCCAGTTCTTGTTCTTCCAACAGTCGAATAGCGCGCACGATGACTTCGGAACGCGTCTTCAAGGCGCGCCGTTTGCGGTAGCGCTCTAAAAAGCGCGAGGACGCAGCGGGCAACGATACCGAAATTTTCTCGACTTTAATTTTATCAACTTTCATATCAAACCAAATAGTAGGATGCTGGTATGACCGCTATCCTACCAAGCCATGTGCCCGGCGCAAGTGAAATCACCATCGCCCATGCCGGACGCGGGGCCGCAGGGTTTGGAGCTGCTATCGGCTTTCATCACTTGTCGCGGTCGTTACACTGGATACTCCAATGAAGTCCGAGTATGACTTGGGAGTGGTCGACCGAAAGCCACGGCCTTAAAGTCCAAAGTTCGCGAAAACCAAAGGACAGTCCCATGCACTTGCAACGTCGCACAGCACTTGGAACATTATCGGCCGCGGCACTGGCCGCCGTCGGCCCTGCCGCAGCGGCGGTGATGACATCGAAGGTGCTCGACCCCGTGCGCGATGCCGCGTTGATCAACATCAAACTGCGCTACCGGGCCGATAACGGCCCGCTGTTTTGGTGGATGAAGGGCACGAAGTTGGGTCAGGTCAACGCCGCCATGCGCCCGTTGTTTGATATGCAGGTGGGCACCATCGCCCGCATTGCGCACAAGCCCGATGGCACGTTCGACCTCACCAGCCTTGAAGTCGTGTTCTATACCGATTTGGAAACCGGCGCGCGCTTGCGGCAATGGAAGAACCCTTACACCGAGGCCACAGTGAATGTGACTCACGGCCCGTTGGGCCCGGAAACAATTGCGTTTAAGGCCGACGCGCGAAAAGTGGAAGTGCCGCGCGAAGTGGGCGGCGCCATTATTGCGGGCAAGTTTGATAGCCAGGCCAGCGTGGTGGGCGACGACGTGTGGGCGCAAACACAATCGACCGTCAGCGTGACACAAAAAGATGCGGCGGTTCCGCCGTTTCAGGTGAACGAGTGGTCGACATTTCATGGCCGCGCGGCCGATGTGTTGGCCGCGAACAAGCCCTTCATTCCCGCCACCTCGCATTTGCAGGAATCAACCAGTTGGTCGAAGTGGATGGGTATGGCTGATCGCCCGGGCAACCTCACGGCACGCTGCATTGGGGCCAAAGTGAAAACCTATGCCGAGATGCCCGAGAAATGGCGCAGCCTGATGGCCGAAGCCCACCCCGATATCGCCGCCGACCCCATTGGCGCGTTAGACAGGCCCGCCGCGCGGCTTGATCGGTAAGGCTTCGCTCTGCGGTGTGATTTGAACTGAGGTCTTCCAATCTGCTGCTCAGCCGCTAGGCTGGGTGCAGGCACAATTTATGTAGGGGACTTCACACATGGAACGTCGGACGGCATTGGGAACACTCTCGGCTGCAGCGCTTGCCGCATCGCAAAGCATCATTGGCTCGGCATCGGCCCAAGAGGCAACACCCCCCTCGCCCGCGCCCTATCGCGCCGCCGTCATGCGCGTGCCGGTGATTGTGCCGCCCACGCTCGATACCGTTGATGCCACGCGCACCAAAAATGCCGAAGCCATGGTGGCGGGCATTGAAAAGGTGATGAAGGGCCCCGGCCCCAAGCCGCGCTTGGTTGTGTTTCCGGTGTTGCAATACACGTCGGCCCGCCGTGCGGTGTCGGGCACGCCCATGTCGATGGTGGCGGTGGATTTGATTTCCGAGCCGCTGGACAAAGGTATTTTCAAGCCGGTCATCGAGGCGTGCCGTCGGCATAACTGCTATGTCTCCACCAGCACGCAGGAGAAAGTGCCTCAACTGCCCGGCCGGTTTTTCCACACCGGGTTCATCATGGGCCCCGAAGGGTTGGTGCTGCGCTCGCCCAAGTCGCAGGCCCAAAGCGCGCCGGAAGTGAGCTACCTGCGCGATATGGCCGACGAGTACACCAAAGTGTTCGGCCCCGATTCCATTTTGCCTGTGGTGCAAACGCCCATCGGCAAGCTGGGCTGCTATGTCGAGGGCGAAGCCGAAGTGTTGGAAGTCTCGCGCCTGCTGGCCTCGAAAGGGGCCGAGGTGATTGTGCACACCAGCATGGAAGGCGACGACACACCCTGGCAGGCCCTGAAGCAAGCCATTGGTTATCAGTGCCATGTGTATTTGGTCACCGGCACCACCTCGCGCATTATTCTGCCCAAAGTGCCGGACGGCGAATGGATGGGCGGCAGCTCCACCATCGTCGACCCCATGGGCAAGGTGCTGGCGCAGATCGGCGGCAAAGACGAAGGTTTTGCGGTGGCCGAGATTGACTTGGCCGCGAACGCGGCGGCTAAGAAAAAGCACGGCCGCAACACCGTGCCCGCCTGGAACCTTTATACCAAGCTGTACAAAGGCTGAGATTTCGCCGCGCTGTTGTGGGCGATGGTGTTTTGCACACCATCCCCACAAGCCCCAAACGCGCTATCCATCCTGCGGCTGGTATAGCCTGTAGATTCATTCGAAAACAGGTGTAGCGGCTACGGGCCACCCTTCGCGCGGCATCTTGCGTGGCGGATCGGCCTCCCTATGTCTGTCGCCGACACGGCCGAATAGCGTTAGGGCCTTCATCAAGTCACTGGATGCGGCAGCCCGGCTGTGGTGAACTGAAGGTATCAAGATTGAAACAGGATTTTAAACCATGACTGAACACCTCACTCGACGTCACATTTTAGGTTCTGGCGCAGCCCTCGCGGCGCTGTCGGCTTCAAAGCAAGCCGCTGCCGGCAGTACCATCCGCGTTTATGAAAGCGGCAACTACCAAGACGCCAACGGCGTCACGCTGCGAATGGTCAAACGCCCCGCACCCAAAGCCGGCCCCGGCCAGGTGGTGATGCGTGTGCGCGCCACGGGCCTCAATGCGCGCGACCGCAGCCTGCTGCGCGGTGTGCGCATTTATGGCGGCGCCGGCGAAGCCCCCACCCGCGTTCCGTTCGACGACAACGCCGGTGAAGTGCTGTCGATTGGCGAGGGCGTGACTCGCGTTGCTGTTGGTGATCGCGTGATCTGCACGCACTTTCCGCTGTGGATCGACGGGCCGTGGGACGACGCGACCATGTCGAAGATGGATTTCGGTGTGAATGTCGATGGCTTTTGCGCCGAGCAAGCCGTGGTCCCCGCCGAAGGTTTGGTGAAAATCCCACCCAGCTTATCGTTCGAAGAAGCCTGCACGTTGCCCAACGCCGGTCTGACCGCGTGGAACGCCGTGGTGCGCGAAGCAAGGCTGCTGCCCGGCGAAAATGTCCTGACACTGGGCACCGGCGGCGTTTCCGTTTTTTGCATGCAGTGGGCCAAAATGCAGGGCGCGCGCGTGGGCATTACGTCGTCCAGCGACGAGAAGTTGGCCCGCATGAAAGAGTTGGGCGCAGACTTTACCATCAACTACAAAACCACGCCCAATTGGCACGAAGAAGCGCTGAAGCAGACGGACGGCAAAGGGCTTGATGCGGTGTTTAACACCGTGGGCATCGGCGAAATGGATCGCTCCATTCGCGCGAGCGCGTCTAATGGGCGCGTGTTGGTGATCGGCGCCAACCCCGTTGCGCCTAGCGGCGACAACACACAAGCCGTCGGTTTAAAAGACTTTCCCCGCAATATGATTATGCGCCGGTTGCGCGTTCAGGGCGTATTGGTTGGGAGCCGACGCATGTTGACCGACGCCGTCAAAGCGATTGAGACCAACAACATCAAGCCGGTGATCGATAAAGTGTTCCCCTTCGACAAGGTGCTCGACGCCATGAACTACATGGAAAGCGGCGCGAAGGTGGGCAAGATCGTGATTAAAATTTAGGGGCAACGCTCAACTTGCTATCGCGCGGCGGACTGCGGACTCCGCTCCAGAGTTTTTGTCAGTCCTAAGGCGATCACAGTTCCCAGCAAGGCGAGGCCGGTATCCTTCTGCGCGTCGAAGGCGTCGCCTTGCGTTCCCAAAAAGGCCAGCGCGGCCTCTGGGTTGACCATCGTTGCAACGATCCACTCGATCAGTTCGTATATTTCGCTCGATGCCACCATGACAGCGAAACCAAAGAAAATCGAAACGCCGCGCCGTAGACCTGCGCTGCGCATCAACAATTCGCGGACCGGATAGGCAATGAGCAGGCCAAAACTGAAATGGACGATGCGGTCGTAGTGGTTGCGTTCAGCGCCCGTGATGCTTTGAAGCCAGACACCCCATGGAACCTCAGAGTACGTATAGTGCGCCCCCACCGTGTGCAGGCTGAAAAAGATAGCAATGAGCGTGTACGAAAGCTGCGAGAATGGATGGGTTCGATAGAGCCATATCAACAGCGCAACTCCGCCCGCGAGCAGAACGTTTTCAAGAAGCCAATCAAACCGATATTTCGGCCCTATTGCTGCCCAGATCCAAACGGCGCTGCAGAAAACGACTAAGCCTTGTACCAGGCGGTTACTTGCGAAGTCGTTTGTGACCCGAGAGGTCGCCGTTGTGATCATTCCATTGATAGTTCCAAAATCGCCTAAGACTGAACGACCAGCCACAACCCATACACTGCAAAGCCGATGAGCAGTGTAAATGTCCCGACCGTTCCAACCGCTCGATACGGGTTTGGAGCGGGGCGATGCATTCCAATGACGTGGCAGATACGAAGCACAGCCATCACAGCTCCGATCCATCCCAGAATCATTCTGTTCGTGCCGGCCAATTCCAACAAGCCCATCATGATCAGAAGAAACGGAACATATTCTGAAAAGTTGCCGTGGGCGCGAATGCGCTTTTGCAGTTCGGCGTTGCCGCCGTCACCTAAGCTGATCCGGTTCTTAAAACGCATGCGCACGATGCGCAGCAGCAAGATCATGTAAAGCAGTGACAACGCCGCAGCTGTGGCCAATGTCGCGCTGAGTAAAATGGGTGCGGTCATTGCATTCGTGCCCCTCATAAGAAGCCTGAGGGTGACCGATGAGTGAGGATCAAATCAAGCCCTATGGCGTACAATAATCGACATAGGCCATACCAAAGCCGTGCATAGAGAAAGTGCCAGGGCCGGCCGCGTCCCTATGATTTCAGGCGTGAGCGACAGCACCGCAAAGCCGCAGGCTATGCCGATCATCGGCGTAATGGCGCCTGTCAGCGCAGCGCGGGCGCCGGCAATTCCAAAGCGGCGATTGATCAAAATAGCCAGGCTGGTCAATGCAATAGGAAACACAGCAGCAATGCCGGTCGCCGATGGACCAATGGCGTCACTGAGCGTGACGACGGTTGCAACAAATGCGCCAACCATGGCCGCGCGCAATGGTAATTCGTACCACGCATTGGCAGCAGCGTTCGTGCTGTGGAGTTGCACCGCGCTGGACCTGCCCCATGTTGTCGCCACGGAGAAGGCAATAACATTGGCCAGCAGTGCCATTGCCCAAGTCCACGGAACATTGCGGATGACAATTGCTGTGCCCAGCCAAATTAACAGTGCAGTGGGCAGGCTGAGCGCAAGACTCAATCGATCTGAGACCCGCATAAAGGCCACCAGAAATACCCAAGTGGCGGCTCCGCTGGCGAAGCTTAGCAAGGCACTATGGGCGATAAACGCAGCATCATGTTGCATGGCCAGCAGCAAATATGCGGGGCCCGCAGACACCGGAATGCTGGCCACCAGCCCGCCCCACTTCGGCCCCACCCGCTCGGCCACGACCGAGGCGAGCACCACAACAAACGCAGTCGCTATCGCTTTGAGCGCTAGCGCAAACCAAAAAGCGTCCACCCCTTAATAGCCGCGTTTCACATCAACGACTGACAGCATCTTGTCGCCCGCGACGTAGCGTTTCAGGTTTTCGCGCAACACCACCCAAAAGCGATCCATGCGTTCACCCGAAAAGCTCGACACATGCGGCGTGATAATCAGGTTGGGCGCTTTCCATAACGGATGATCTTTGGGCAGCGGCTCGGGGTCGGCAACGTCGATAGCCGCCCCCGCAATCACCTTCTTCTCAAGGGCTGCAATCAAATCTGGCTGGTTCACCTGTTGCCCTCGACCAACATTAATAAAGAACGCGGTGGGCTTCATCCTGGCAAACATCGCCGCGTTGAACAGGTTGTCCGTGCCGGGAGTGAGCGGCGTGGCATTCATCACCACGTCGGCTTTGGAGATGAGGTCAGGTAATTCACTCGAGAGCCCAACATAGGAGACATACGATGGCCCTTCGCGACCCGAGTTGCGCGTCGCGATCACATTCATTCCCAACGCCTGGGCGCGTTTGGCAACTTCGGTCCCGATTCCGCCCAAGCCAACAATCAACATGGTTTTGCCTTGCAGCTCCATGAAGTTTTCGAACGGCAACCCCGTTTGGTTCCACTCCCCCTTGCGCTGCAGGGCATCGAAGTATGGAAAGTTTCGCGCCAATGCAAAAGTCAGGGCGATCACATGTTCGGCCATCGGCGGCCCATACACACGCTGCATGTTTGTTAACAGCACCTCGCCCGACGCGATGCGCGGACTATCAAGGCATTCGTTCACGCCCGCCGAGCCCACGTGAACCCACTTGGCTTTTGGAGCCAATGCAACCACCGGCTTGTTGCACACGCCGACAAGAGCATCGACGTTTGCTGTGACGAGCTTGAGGGCATCCATCGGCCGCGGGATTGGAATGATATCAACGCCCGGCGCTACTTCGCGCAGCCACGCGGTGCGTTCTGGGCTATCGGTCAACAAGGCGACCGTCTTGGGCTTGGTCCAACCTTTCATCTCGCGGACTGGCTTATCGCTTTCGCGCAACTGAAGCTCGGCCAGGATGCGCGCAGAATCTGCGTCTGACAGCCTTGTCGCTACGGGCGGCATCCGGATCGTATCGAGTTGAGCTATCGCCGGGAACGACAATGCCGACAAGACAATCAAAGCTGGAACCAAACGCATCGTTACACTCCGAGTGATAAAAATTATCGTTCAAATTTTGCAGAGGGGCGATCCAATGAGGCGAGCGGATCTTTAGCCACATCTGGATCAATATCGGCGACGAGTTTACGCCACGCCTCGGGCATCTCGGCGTAAGTCGCGACTTTGCGGCCAACGGCTCGCGATGTCAGTCCGCCCGGCGCATCACCCATCATCATCCACCGCTGCCAACTGGTCGCTTCTTGTAAATACACAGTCGCCGGCGCAAATGGCATGGCCGCGTTATTGAGGTCAGCAATGCGCCCGAGGTACGTCGACCAGTCATTGACACGAAAGGGCGCACCTTTTGCGTCGGCCGGCATCACCGCCGCTGTGGAGTCTTGCTTGATCCAAATATCGTCGCCAACAATCAGCGGAGGGCCAATCACATTCACAGATTCAAGTTTGGCCCCGCCAATTTCCGTGGGCATCACTTGATCGCCGGATTTGGTGAAATGGATTGTCGTCGGTCCTACAAGCCCGTGGTTGATGCGCAATGTCTTGCCGTTGTAGGGATTGGTCCACTCGCGCATAAATTCACCGGTCGCTAGGTCGGTGTAAAACACTAGTTCAAGTGAGGTGACGTCGTAGCCGCCATCAGGCTTATTTTTAGTGCGCATAAATGAACCAACCTGCATGTCGAAGATCGGTTTAAGTTCAGGCCCAACCTGGCCGTACTTCGTGCCCTTCAGCCACCAGAACACCAGCCCTTCATCGGCGCGGTACCGAAGTTTGCGAAACATCGCCTTGGCATCCTGGGATTGATCAACCGCCGCGTTGGCAACGCCTGATCCGGCCAGGGCTGCGGCAGAAACCCCACCCAATGCGATTTTCAGCCCCAAACGACGCGATAGTTCCATTTTATCCCTTCCCCACCAGGCACGAACGTTAACAGGCACCCCCTCCGGATTGCCAGTACCGCGTCCACCATGTTACCGCAGTTCGCTCGAAGCGTTGACTATAGCCGTACACGAGCCAAGCTTTAGCGAGTTATTAAAAAAGGGGGAAAAACATGCGTTTTTCAGCAAAGTTACTATCCAGCGTTGCCGCGATCACGTTGGCGACGACCACAACGGCGGCATTTGCTCAGAATAATCAGTCCGCTCAGGCCCAAACCGGTGGCCTGGAAGAAATTGTCGTCACGGCGCAGCGCCGCTCGGAAGATCTGCAACGCGTTCCGATTGCTATCTCGGCCTTCTCGTCTGTCGAGCTTGAGCGTCGTCAAGTCACCAAAACCCTGGACCTCGTCAACTTCGTCCCCAACATGACGGGATCTAACAACACCAGCCTGGGTACTGCGAATACGTACTCTTTGCGGTCTTTGAACAATACAGAGTCGATCCCAACATTCGACCCGCCCGTCGGCACCTATGTCGACGACGTGTACATCAGCCGCCAGAACGCCAACAACTTCAGCTTTTTCGACGTTGAGCGCGTAGAAATTTTGCGCGGACCTCAAGGCACGCTGTTCGGTCGAAACACGACCGGCGGTGCCGTCAACGTTATCATGCGTAAGCCGCAAGAAGAGTTGGGCGGTTTTGGCGAAGTTGCGTATGGCCGGTATAAGCGCATCGAAGCGCGGGCGTCAGTCGATTTGCCGATCAACGACAAAGTCCTGACCAAGTTCTCTGCCTATTATAACACTGATGATGGCTACACGAAAAACCTGACAACGAATGAGCGCATTAATGACGAGGACTCGAAAGGCTATCGCGCGGCCTTGCGTTTGAAATTCAGTGACGACCTGATTTGGGATTCGTCGCTCGAATATATCGACACCTCTCTGACGAACATTGCCAACCAATACGACCCAGCCACAGGCGACCGCATTACGCGTTCGGGAATGCGCAAAGGAAAAACCGGAACTGCATTCCTCAATTTGTTGACCGGAGAAAAGGCAACGTGGGGTTTGCACAATACCGCGAAAATGCTTTCGGCCATTTCGAACCTACAAGCGAGCGCCGGCGATTCTTTTAACGTCAACTTCATTACGGGTTTCCGCGCCTTGGGCCAGGAGTTCCTGACCGATCGATTGTTGGTCAACACATTCCCGACGGGCGGTGTGGCGAATGCCACGGACGGCGACTACGACCAGTTCACGCAAGAAATAAAGGCCAATGGCACCTTTATGGACGGCAAACTGAAGTACGTGGCCGGCGTATTTTACCTGTATGAAGATAACATCACAGATTTTGCCGATAACAATTCGACCAATGCGGTAACCGGAATTACAACTGTTGCTATCGACCGAACATTGCGAAACAAAACTGAATCGGCGGCCGGTTACGCTCAGTTTGACTTCAAGCCGGTCGAAGACCTCACCCTCACCGCCGGTATTCGCTACACCGACGAAAAGAAAGAGGTCGACTTCCAGCCGAATGTCACCGCTCCTAATCGGCTGCTCCCGAACGGCAACATTGTAGTGCCGTGCACGGCCCCTGTGGGCCAGCCGCTGTTTAATGCAACCACCGGACTTGCGACGAGCCCCGGGACTTGCAACATCTTCTCGACCCGCGATCTCAAGGCTTTAAATATCCCGACATCGCGGAAAACCAAGCTCTGGACACCGCGCTTTGCGGTTGACTACCAACTGATGCCAGACGTGATGCTGTTCGCATCGGCAACCAAAGGCTTTAAGTCAGGTGGTTGGAATGCACGCGGCACCAACGCAGGCACCATTCAGCCCTTTGATCCTGAAATCGTATGGACATACGAAACCGGGTTCCGATCTGATTGGCTCGACAATCGTCTGCGCGTCAACACGACGGCTTACTATATGGACGTCGCGGCGGTTCAAGTTCCCGCAGCATCGTTCAACCCAGCAACCGGGCAACAAGTGTTCATCACCGGAAACTTCGCCGATATTCGTAACTACGGTGTCGAAGTTGAAGCGACGGTCGTGCCCACTGACGGCTTAAACTTGACCCTCGGCCTTGGCACTCAGCATTCGCGCTACGTCAATCCGGCGGCATCAATTGTTGCACAACAAGCAACCTGCCGAGCTTCCGTTGCTGCGGGCGGCGTGGGCGCTGGAACCTGTAACGTTGCTATTGTCACTCCGAAAGGCGATCTGGCGATCCCAACGCGTGCCCCAGCCGCGACAATTGCTCTGGGCGCAAACTACGCAATCCCCGTCGGCGGCGATTTGCAAGTCGTTCCCTCGGTCAATGCACGATACACGAAAGGCTTCTGGCTTTCAGGCTCGAACCAAGGCCCAAACCAGGCCAATGGGTTCCAACCTAGCTATTGGCGCGTGAATGCCGGGGTGGCGTTTGAGAACACGGACAAAAACTGGTCAGTCTCGGCTGAGTGCGATAACTGCCTGGGTGAAACCGTGATCACGGCATTCTTAGCCCCGGTCGCATTCCTCGACGAACCATCACGCTGGTCGGTGCGGGCGAAATATAAGTTCTAAATCGAGATCCTATGTCGTTTCACGGGGCGCGGTGGGCAACCACCGCGCCCTTTCTTTTTGTCGTGGTCGGTATGATGGGTGCGCTTTGTGGGGTATTAGCCTATAGTTAGGTCTAGGCGTATTGGATGAGGGTGCACTTATGGCCGATATCACAAAACCTGGCGGCGCTGGAGAGTCTGGTAAAGGCGGGCAGTCGACAATGTTGCTCAAAAAAGGCGGCGTTGAGGACGAGGCCGACGGCGATGTGAAACCGAAGAAAGTCTTAAAGCCGGCGCCAACCAGCGGCCGCAGCTTGGGGCGCGGCATTATTATCGCGGCATTGCTGGTCACCATCGCTTGGGGCTTTGCCTCGGTCACGCAGCCGCGCTACGTCATTCAGTCGGTTCAGACGAACGACAACACGTTTATCTATCGCCTCGACCAACGCACCGGGGCCGTACATTTCTGCACAGCGCAGCAATGTATTGAACTGCCGATCAAATAAGCTGCAACGGTTACTTCGGGCTAAGGGTTAACTTAAGTTTGCCCAACGCGCCTTCCAGTTCATTCACGAGGACCGAGATATCGGTCGCCGAGAGCGGCTCTGGTCGCGTGAGTTGAACTGAAGCCGCACGCCCACCTGAGAGTTTGATTTCAATCGTGCGTGTCACAGGCCCGCCCGACTTGCGCACGGGCAGCCCGCCGTTCTCGGTGTCAAAATCCTTGCGAATGTCGTAACGCACCATGGCATCATCGACCGAGCGTGACGTGAGCGCACGCCAGAAGCCCAACGCCTCCCACTTCTCAAATGGTCCAAAGACCTCTAGTTGCTTGCCGACCGCAAGTTTGCTGAAGCTGGCGTCGGCGTATTCGCCGCCCACAACCCAGTGGACTTTTTGATTCTGATCTTCTGCGGCTTTTAAAAAATAACGCACCAATGCGTTGTCGACGGTCTTGCCCGTTAAGTCGCGCCATACGGACTTAGCCTCACGCTCGCTAAACGGTCCATGACGTTCCAGTTCAGTGCCCGCAGACGGTTCGGTAAACGATGTATCGGCGTATTCGCCGCCCACAACGTAGAATTTCTGTTCAGACATGTCGCTTTAGCCATTCCATAACGGGTGGATTTTATGGCCGCACCATAACCGAATTGGGCCATTTTTCTACGGGCTTGAAAGCGTTTCTTTTCGCGCCCGAAGGGCTTATGTATGGGCCATGAGCACTCCCCTCCCCATCCATATCATTGGCGGCGGGCTAGCCGGCTGCGAGGCCGCCTGGCAAATCGCCGGCGCTGGCGTTCCCGTCACCATCCACGAGATGCGCCCCACCCGCATGACCGAGGCCCATAACACCCAGGGGCTGGCCGAGTTGGTGTGCTCGAACTCATTTCGGTCCGACGATGTGGACTACAATGCCGTGGGCCTTTTGCACGAGGAAATGCGTCGTGCCGGTTCGCTGATTTTGCAATGTGGCGATGCCCACCGCGTGCCCGCGGGTGCGGCCTTGGCGGTGGATCGCGATGGCTTTTCCAAAGCCGTCGAAGCTACTCTCGCCCAAAATCCCCTGATCACCATTGATCGCAACGAAGTGCCCGGCCTGCCGCCCGCAGATTGGGATTCGGTGATTATCGCCACGGGCCCGCTGACGTCGCCCGACTTGAGTGCGGCCATCGGCCAATTGACCGGCGAAGACTCCCTGGCCTTCTTTGATGCCATTGCGCCCATTGTGCACCGTGAATCCATCAATATGGAGATCGCCTGGTTTCAGTCGCGCTACGACAAAGGCGCCGAAGTGCCTGGCGGCGGGGCCGATTATATCAACTGCCCCATGAGCAAAGAGCAATACGAGCACTTTGTGGTGTCGTTGCAGGTCGGCGAAAAAACCGAATTTAAAGAGTGGGAAAAAAACACACCCTATTTTGAAGGGTGCTTGCCGATCGAAGTCATGGCCGAACGCGGCATGGACACGTTGGCCTATGGACCGATGAAGCCCGTGGGCCTTACAGACCCGCGCACGGGTCGCCGCCCTCATGCCGTGGTGCAGCTGCGCCAAGACAATGCGCTGGGCACGTTGTTCAACTTGGTCGGGTTCCAAACCAAGCTGAAGCACGGCGAGCAGATGCGCATTTTTCGCCAAATCCCTGGCTTGGAAAATGCCGAGTTTGCAAGGCTTGGCGGCATTCATCGCAACACGTTTATCAACTCACCGAAGTTGCTTGATGGCGTGCTGCGACTAAAGGCCATGCCGCGCTTGCGTTTTGCCGGTCAAATCACGGGCTGCGAAGGCTATGTCGAAAGTGCCGCTGTAGGCCTGATGGCCGGGCGCTTTGCCGCTGCGGAACGTTTAGGTCAACCGCTAGCGTTGCCGCCGAACACGACCGCCCTGGGGGCGATTTTAGGGCACATTACGGGTGGAGCCGTTGCCGAAACCTTCCAGCCAATGAATGTGAACTTCGGGCTGTTTCCCGAGATCGATGCGCGTGATGGACGCGGCAAGCCCATCCGTGGGCGCGAGCGCAAAAAAGCGTTATCAGCACGCGCCCTGGCCGACATCGACAACTGGCTGGGCTTGGTGCGCGCGGCGGCTGAATAGTTAGAAAACGCCGCGCCAAGAGTTCCATATCAGGCCAAGGACGCCCGCACGCAGGGTGATCATGCCTGAATGATCGACCTGATAGTTGGCCCGCCTCATTGTTTTCAAATACTGGCTGGCAATCGTAGCACCCAGCAATGCTGGAACCGCAGCACGCGGAACATTGTGATCACGCGCTTTGGCCAGATGAGCCTCGGCTGAAACAGCGATAGCTTTTTTTGTTGCTTCGTCGGCGCCTTGAAAAATGACGGCCCGCAAAATGCCCGTGAGCGCGATCCCGATACCCACATGCCGTGCGGCAACTTCAGCCTTGGCCTCAAGCACTTCGAGCACAAGATCGATCAGGCGCGACGCGGTGCCCTCAGCAAATGTTTCAAGCTCGGTCGTGACATTGAAAGCCAAGCCATCGTCATCGGTATCCATTTCGCGTTCGCGCGTGGTGATGATGGTATCAAAATGCGCCCGTGTCAGATTGCGGCGGATAATCACCTCGGCCAAAGATTCGGTGACGGGGTTGCCTTGGGGCCCACCGCGCCCGGCATATATGGCGTCGATCACGTCGCGCCACCATTGCAGCTTCATGCGGCCAATAATGTTCTCCGACACGCTGTTGCGAATCCGCGCGAGTTCGGCATTAAAAGCATAGAGGGCCTGCACGTCGGCACGGCGATCTGCTGGCACGAACAATGCCGTCAGAAACCGGTCGCGGTCCTCACGCCGCACCAGATCAGCGATATAACTGTCGCGATCTTGCATAATCCTTGCCGCCCCCTTGCGGCCCATGCTTTAGAATAGGATGGCCCGTAATAACAACCAACTCTTCTTCATTTGTGACGACACCCCCTGACATATCGGCAGTGAATGCCCGTGCCTCGTCCGAAAACTTTCCCGTGGCGGGGTGGTTCATGGCCGCGCGCCATCGACCATTGGTCCGAGCTTACTATGCCTTTGCACGCACAGCCGATGACATTGCCGATGCGCCCGATTTAACGATACTCCAAAAGCTAGCGGCCCTGGATGAACTCGAATTGGCGCTGCAAAAAGGCACGGGCAGCGCTGAAAATCCCGGCCATCACGCTGCGCGCCTTTTGGGGGCGATGCTGCGCGACAAAAACCTGCCGTTGGAACTGGCAACCGACCTGTTGATCGCCTTTCGAGCCGATGCCCGCAACACCATCGTTCGAACCTTTGCAGATGTGTTGGCCTATTGCGCCAACTCGGCTGCGCCAGTGGGGCGGTTCTTGCTGGCCATCCACGATGAATCCAAAGGCCACGACGCTTCCAATGCACTGTGTGCGGTTTTGCAAATTCTCAACCATGTGCAAGATGCGCGCAAAGATGCATTAGAACTTCGGCGTTGCTACATCCCCATGGCATGGTTGAATGCGCAGAACATCGATCTTGTCGATTTGCACAGTTTTATGGGGCACACGGTCTATCGTCCGGGCTTCATACCGTTACGCGACGACTATCGCATTGAGGGCGAAGAGGACGTCGTGGACCTTAAGCCCAATCCGCTGGATAACGCCAAAATGCGCGTGTGCCTAAACATGATGCTCGATGAGTGCGAAAAATTGCTGGCCGCTGCAGCCCCTCTTCCGACTGCATTGCACGATCGAGGGCTGGCCGCCCAAAGTGCCGCAATCATTACGTTGGCACGGTGCTTGCTAAAGCGTCTGCGATCAGACAACCCCTGGACACACAACATCAGACTGCGGGCATTGGATTGGTTGGCCGCCTTGCTGAGCGGTGCAAAGACGTGGCTGACGAAAGCATGAGCAGCCAAAGTTCATTTTACTGGCCTATGCGCATTGCGCCCGAGCCACAACGCTCGGGGCTTTTTGCCATCTACGCATGGTGCAGGCACATGGACGATATTGTCGATGGCGATCTGGCCCTGGATGATAAGGCGGCATCGTTAGCATTGTGGCGCGACTACTTTCTGAATGAACGTTCAGCCGCCAGCATGGACGGTGACTCGCTCATGGTCGCCATGACACTGAGCGCAGCCACGGCAGCGCATGATTTATCACCCGTCCTGTTTCTGCGGGTGATTGATGCCATGGAGATGGATCTGGCTGGCGATATGCGCGCGCCAACTCTGGCCGAACTCGAGCACTATGCGCATGGCGTCGCCAGCGCGCCCGGAGAGTTGTGCCTGGCCGTTCTAGGGTGGCGCGGCGAAGGTGCGGCCGAATTTAGCCGGGCTTTGGGCGAGGCGGTTCAATACACCAACATTTTGCGCGATGTCGAGGAAGACGCCCATCAAGGTCGACTATATATTCCGCGCGAGGCCTTAGACTCAGCGGGCATCGATGCCCAAGATCCCGCAATCGTTCTGACAGACAAGCGCCTGAACGATGCATGGTTAGCGCTGGCCCTCATGGCTGAAGCCAAATTCCATTTGGCCGACGCCCTTTTGCCCGGTGCCCCGATCCGCAAAAATATTCGCGCCGCGTTGGCAATGATGGCCGTCTACCGGCAACTGTGGCGCCAATTGCGGAAGAAAGGTTGGACGCCAGGTCAGCCGAAAACGTCCATCTCAAAATGGCGCGCCGTATTTACCGCGGCGCGCGTGGCGTGGTTTGGATACCCGTAGCCAATGAGGGTGCACATCATTGGCGGTGGCGTCGCTGGCCTGGCCGCAGCCATTGGCTGTGTCGAGCGCGGTGTGGCAGTCACCCTGTATGAAGCCGCACCTCAGTTAGGTGGACGTTGTCGCAGCTATCGACACGACGAATTTGGTTGCGATCTCGACAACGGCGCTCATGCGGTATTGGCTAACAACGCCGCTGTTCATCGATACTTAAAGACGATTGGAGCAACTGATCGCCTTGCGACTTTTGGCAGGCATGGCCTTCCGTTCGTCGACGTGCGCGACCGTGCAACGTGGAAACTGCACTTGCCGCAAGGCTTATGGGCGAAATCTGCGCGCCCGCCTGGCACTTCTGCGTGGGATTTAATTTGTAGCGCACGCTTACTGTGGGGCTCCGCAAACAAGGCTGCGCACACCAGCCTCAACGCTTCAATAACTGCTGTCGAAAAGTTATGGGAGCCTTTGTGTACATCTGCCCTCAACACGCCGCTGATCGAAGCTGACGCAGCACTGTTATCAACAGTCGTCCGGGGCATGATGGGATGGTCGGGCTTGCGTTCGGGCTTAAAGCTGCCAGTGCATTCATTGACGCACACCTACCTTGCACCTGCTCAAGAGTGGTTACAGCGTCATGGCGGCATCGTTCATCTTCAGTCACCCCTGCGAGATGTCGGAAAATCAAACACGCACGTTGAACGGCTCATTTTTAGTCAAACCGAGGTGACTGTTCAGGCCGCTGACGCCGTCGTGTTTGCGCTGCCGCCTTGGGCGCCCGTCTGGAGGCAGTTGGGGCTTAACTTCGATATTCTTGCGCTATCACCCATCGTGAATGTGCATTTCCGCATCGCGCCGACCCATGCATCGCGATTTGTTGGCCTGATCGGCGGGTTGAGCCAATGGCTTTGGGTTCATGATGGCGTGGCAACCGTCACCATAAGCGCCGCAGACGCACACATGAATACCGACGGCGACACCTTGGCCAAAACGATTTGGACCGAGATTGCGCCGCTATTGGGCGATCCCCAAATGCCGCTGCCGCCCGTGCATGTGGTGAAAGAACGCCGCGCGACCATTCGTCATGTTCCGGGGGTTGCAGCGTATCGACCGGCCATAAGAACGATATTCCAAAACGTGTTTTTAGCGGGTGACTGGGTTAACACCGGCCTGCCCTGTACCTTAGAAAGCGCCGTGCAAGCAGGGTTTAGCGCCGGGTTAGCTTGCCTCATGCCCGGTTTGAGGTAACATGCGCCCAGCTTTTTGAGCGACGACGGCGGGTCTGGGGCCCGTACTTGGACAACGAAGGGAAGACTTAATGATTAATTTGATTCTGCCAAACTTACGCAATGCGGTGATCACCGCCATTGTGCTGACGTTAGCTGTGTTTTGGTTCACCACGCAGGGAAATGTCACCGGCCAGATGCTGGTGATTACCCGTTATCTGCACGTTCTGTGCGGTGTCATGTGGGTTGGCCTGTTGTGGTATTTCAACTTTGTGCAAATCCCCAACATGCCCAAAATTCCCGACGAGCAAAAACCCGCCATTAGCAAGGTGATTGCACCTGCGGCATTGTTTTGGTTCCGTTGGGCAGCTTTGGCCACAGTGTTGACCGGCTTATTCCTGTCGATGATCTCCGGTTACATGATCGACGCCCTCTCGTTCGGCGAAGGTTCACGAACCATTGGCTTGGGCATGTGGCTCGGCAACATCATGGCGTTCAATGTATGGTTTGTGATTTGGCCAAACCAAAAGCGCGCCCTAGGCATCGTTACGGTCGAAGCCGATGTGAAAGCGAAATCAGCCCGCACCGCCATGCTTTTCAGCCGCACCAACATGATCCTGTCGGTGCCGATGCTGTTCTGCATGGTCGGCCAACAAAACGGCATTGTTTGGTAAGACACCAAATTTAAGATGCGATACGAAAACGGGGACCCCAAAGGTCCCCGTTTTTTTATATGGCAATCAGTGCGGCGGCCACTGCCCGCCCTTCCGACATGAGCACATTGTAAGTGCGACAAGCCGAGCCCGTGTCCATCGCATCGGCGCGAAATCCAGCTGCCTTAAACCGCGCGCGAAGCACTGGTGGAATGGGTAAAGTTCTGGGGCCGCAGCCCAGCAGGCATACATCGACGTCGGCCGCATGGGCCAAAAGCAAATCAACAGCCTCGTCACTAAGTGCGGCAATGTCTGTTGCAGGCCAAGCCAGTGTTTGACCAGGCAGCACAAACACACCACCGGCAAAAACCAGTCCAGAGATCGTGAACCGCCCTGCCCCGTACTTCTGAATTTTGGGGCGATCAGCAACCGCAGGCAATACAGGGCGTTTGATCTCCATCAGACCATCATCGCGCTGACTGCCCGTTTTATCCGGGCTGACGTTCGTATTCAGGGGCCTGGGTGACGGCCGGAGCTTGCGTGTTGCTTAAGTCGTCGCGGCGCAACTCGAAGTACACCAAAACCGGCAACGCGATGTAGATCGTGGAGTACACCCCCACAAACATGCCCCACAGCATGGCGATGCTGAAGGTGCGCAGCACTTCGCCGCCAACAGTCACCAAGGCGATGACCGACAGCGTCGCCGTCGCGGTGGTCAGGATGGTGCGCGACAGCACCTTGTTCAGCGACAAATTCAACACGTCAGCCAGCGAGAGCTTCTTGTATTTTCGCAGCGTATCGCGCACGCGGTCATAGACCACGACGGTATCGTTGATCGAAAACCCGGCAATCGTCAGCACCGCGGCGACGATGTTCAAATCGAACTGAAGTTTGAATAGGGAGAAAAATCCGATGGTCGTGATGACGTCGTGGCAAATCGAAAGGCACGCGCCTAAGGCAAACTGCCACTCAAATCGAAACCACACATAGACCGCAATCCCGATGATCCCCAACGCGATGGCCAAGGCGCCGTTGATCACAAGCTCTGAGCCGACTTTGGGGCCCACGACTTCCGTTTTGCGAATGTCAAATGAATCGCCCAGCTTCTCTTTAATTTTGGTCACGGCTTTGTTGGTGGCCGTTTCATCGCCGACTTGCTCGCCCACGCGAATGGTGACGTCTTTTCCGGAATCACCAAACGATGAAATTGCGACCTCGCCTATGCCAAGATTGTTCAGATCTTCGCGCATCTGCCCGATGTTCAACTCGTTCTTAGCGCGCGCTTCCATCAGAATCCCACCGGCGAAGTCGATGCCGTAGGTCAAACCCTGGGTGGCCAGTGAAATCATCGAAATAACGACAAGAATGCACGAGAACGAAATCGGCCACATCCGGAAGGAGATGAAGTCGAAGTGGAAGTCCTTGGGCAGGAACTGAATAAACGGTTTCATAATCTGTCCTGCAACATCAAATCGGAAGTGATTTACGGTTGCTGTAGCGGAACCAGAACCACACCAGCATCCGCGTAATCATCACCGCCGAGAACATCGACGTAATAAGGCCCACAATGTGCGTGACAGCAAAGCCGCGCACCGGGCCGGCACCTAAGAAGAACAACAACACGCCGGCGATGAATGCCGTGATGTTCGAGTCCGCAATCGTCATGAAGGCTTGGTTGAAGCCCGACGTGAGCGAACTGAGCAGAGAGCGGCCGGTTTGCCACTCCTCGCGCATACGCTCGTAAATCAGCACGTTGGCGTCGACCGCCATACCCAGCGCAAGCACGATCCCCGCAATGCCCGGCAGCGTCAGCACTGATCCCGTGATGCTGAGAATCGCAAACAGCAAGATGATATTGGCCACCAACGCCACAACCGCAAAAATGCCGAACGTGAAATAGGCAAGAACCATGAAGATGATCACAAGCGCCGCACCGACAACGCTGGCCAGCGTTCCATCGCGAATGGAGTCCTCACCCAAGCCGGGGCCAACCGTGCGTTCTTCGAGAACCAATAACGGAGCAGGCAGTGCGCCCGCGCGCAACAGAAGTGCCAAATCTTGGGCACCTTGCACGCTAAATCCGCCTTCGATGTACCCATTCCCACCCGTGATCGGGCTTTTGATGTTGGGCGCACTGATGACTTTATTATCGAGGACAATGGCCAGGCGATTGTTGACATTCGCCGCCGTCACCGCCCCAAAGCGCCGTCCACCTGCCGTATCAAAACGGAACGTGACAACCGGGCGGCCTTCTTGGAACGTGGCTTGAGCATCAACTAAGCGCTCGCCGCTGACTTCGACGCGCCGCCGCACCGGATACATATTTGGATCGTCTTTGGTGCCTGGCAACATCATCACGCCCGCCGGCATGCTGCGAGCATCTGTCAGTGCGTTCACGCCCGGCTCGATCAAATGAAAGTTCAGCTTTGCTGTTTGGCCAATCAACGCCTTAATGCGCTCGGGGTCGCTGACACCGGGCAATTCAACGATAATGCGATCACGACCTTGGCGCTGGATCGACGGATCGCTCGTGCCAAACTCGTCGACGCGACGGCGGACAATTTCAATGCTTTGCGACAGAGCGGCGATCTCACGGTCGCGGCGCGCTTTGTCATCGACGTAAATCCGAAGACGATTTTCGTCCAAGCTTTCAATTTTAGAATCTGGATTAGCTTTGGCAATCAAATCGCGCGCAGTCTTGAACTGCTCGGCATCAGTGATGGACACATAAACGCCGTCGTCGGCGGCGCGCAAGTTACGAAACCCAATGCGTGGTTCACGCAGCGATGCCCGCACTGACTCTTCAATATTGTTGATCTGTTCCTTGTAAACAGCATTCAAATCAACTTCGAGCAAAAGGTATGATCCGCCCTGCAAATCCAAACCCAGCTGCATGGGCTTGAACCAAGATTTCGCCCACGTCGGCAAATCGGCCAAGGTTGCTTTGCTGAATAAATTTGGAGCCGCAAAGATGATGCCCATCAACGTGACGGCAACAACCAGAGCGACTTTGGATGCGGAATATTGAAGCATGATGCGGCACGGGCGCGCGAAGCGGCGCCTTAGTCCTTCTTCTCAGAGTCGTTGGCGGCAACCGGTTCAGTTTTATTCAGCACGCTTGCGACCATATCGCGAAGCACCCGCACCCGCACGCCATCGGCAATTTCAACTTGAAGCTCGCGCTCGGCTTCCATGACCTTCGTGACAAGGCCAATAATTCCACCATTGGTGACTACGCGGTCGCCACGGCGAACAGCTTCGAGCATTGCCTTGTGCTCTTTCATCTTCTTTTGCTGCGGACGGATCAGCAAAAAGTAGAAGACCAAAAAAATCAAAATCAGCTGAATGAAGGCTGTAAATGCGCTGGCCGGATCGCCAGCAGCGGCCTGGGCATAGGCCGGGGAGACAAACATTCGGGGCTCCTAACGTCGTTGCACGCCTGATGGCGCGCCTGAAAATGCGGGCGGACTATACTCACGCAGGGGGGTATTGCAAACAATATCGGGCGGGCCTCGGCGATTGCAAGGCCCCCTCGGAATCACGCTTTTTCCTTTATCCCGCAATCTGTTAACCTAACGCCTATGACCCGCAAAAAGACACCAAAAGTACGCCGCGCGCCCGCAAGGCCCCACCCGTTGCAGGCCACCTTAAGCCAGATCGCCAAAGGCCTCGAACGGCTAGCGCCGCCCCCTGCCGCCAAAACCACCCTTCAAGGTGCCGATGCGTTTGTTTGGCATCCTCAATCGCGGGCACTCACCCCTGTGAGCATAATTAACCGCGTGCCGTTGGCTTTGCTGAAAGGCGTCGAGCGCCAGGCCAAAACCTTGCTGGTCAACACCGACCGACATGCGCGGGGTCTGCCCGCCAACAATGCCCTGCTGTGGGGCGCGCGCGGCACAGGTAAAAGCTCATTGATCAAGGCGGTGCATGGCGAGGTCAACCGCAGGTTACCAGCAAAGACCCAACTAATGATGGTGGAAATCCATCGCGAGGACATTCCCACCCTGCCCGCCCTGTTGGCGATATTGCGCAGCCTGCCACAACGGTTTTTGCTGTTGTGCGACGACCTTTCGTTCGAGGGACAGGATACCAGCTACAAGGCCCTGAAAAGCGTGCTGGAAGGCGGCATCGAAGGTCGGCCTGAAAACGTTGTGTTGTATGCCACCTCGAACCGGCGTCATTTGATGTCGCGCGATATGATCGAGAACGAACGCGCGGCGGCAATCCACGACACCGAACCTATCGAAGAAAAGGTCTCGCTGTCTGATCGATTTGGGCTTTGGCTGGGATTCCATCATCTCGACCAGGCCACTTATTTGGCCATTATCGATGGCTATGCGGCGGCCATGAAATTGCCAATCAAGCCCGATGCGCTGAAAGCCCGTGCGATTGAATGGTCGGCCACGCGTGGGGCGAGATCGGGTCGTGTGGCGTGGCAGTTCGTTCAGGATTTAGCGGGCGAGCTGGGCGTCAAAACAATACTATAGCGGCTACTTCTCGACGATATCGCGGTGCATGGGGGCCAGGACCGCGAGCAGTTTGTTTTGAGCGCGGAATGAAACTTTGTGTTTGTCCATGGCCTCTTGCAAAGCCTCGATCAACGCATTGAAATCTTCTTTGGTAATCTGAAGCCCGCGATGAATGCCCTTCATGTTGCCGCCGCTGTAAACACAGTCACCCCCCAAAAGCGCGCAAAACTGAATCACCAGTTGTTGCTTAATGCGCTTACGGTCGACCTTTTCAAAGAACGGCCGCGTGCGGCTATCGGCCATAAGGAAGGTATCAAAATCCTCCATGATCGCCGTCAGTCCATCTTTACCGCCAAACTCGGCCAGCACATTTTGCGCCGCGCGGGCTGGAAGAATGTTGCCAAACGCAACAGACATCGCAGCCAGGATGACGCGCCTGCGACCCGACATGAACGGTAGTGACCGGCTAAACGAGGCCATTAGAACCCCACCTGCATGGAGAGATAGAAAGCGTTTTGGTTCTTTGCTGTGATGATGCGACCAAGCTGCACATACGCGGCCGTGACAGACAGATTTTTGGTTGGAAACCACGCCACAAACACATTAGCCCAATCGCTTTCTTTCGCAACGACCGCGAGATTGTTGGGTTTCATGCGATACTCGGCCCCTACCGCCCAATTGCGGCTGAGCAGCAGAGCGGCCGAGCCTTCAAGCATGGGTTTGAAGGACCCGTTAAACCCCAGAAGTCCTGTTTGATTGGCTTTCGTCATACGCAACGTGCCGTTGACCAAAAGGCTTTGCGACAGAATCAATTTGGTGGCGCTGAGGTAAATATCGATGCCGTCGTTTGTTGCGCCGCTCAGTGCCGCAATCATTGGTCCGCGATTGTTGTGTTTAAACTGCGCACCCACTGCAATTTGCGGCAGCAGGCTGTCTTGCTCCAGCACGGCATCGCCCGCGACCTTTACTTTAACGCCCACCACGCCCTGCCGGATGGTGAAGCCTTTGCCTAACCCCAACGCCGTTCCGATATTCCCGGTGTTTAAATCTTGCCGGGCAACCGAGAACTCAACACGGTCATAAAGCCCCACCGCAGCACCGTACGAATTCATGTGCAGATCGTTCGTCGCGATGTGCGTCACGTGCCCATTCGCGCCAATCTGCGTATTCGTTCCGTAGCCCGTGATGAGCGCCCAGGGCGTTAATCCACCGCCGCCAGCCCCCTCAAGCTGCGATAAGCCGCCCGTGGCGACCAACTTCCCACCAAATGCCCGGTCCCGTCGTGATTGGGGCGGCGTCGAGCTGTGCCAGCGCAAACCTCGGCAGCATGGCAATAAGCACCAGTGCCAAGCAGGCAGCGCTGCGGGCGTAAAATGGGGAAGCGGTCCGTTTCAACATGACGCAAGCCATAACACGTTGGGGAATAACTGGCCCTTCACATACGTCTGATTAGCAACGGGGCGGCACTCGAGGCTACCCTGGCGGTTGGAACGTGCCATGATGTTCCAATAAATTCAAATGCTTAGGGGAGCAGACATGACTTTTAAATCAGTTTTACGTTCCGGCGTCGCACTTGCCTCATTGATGTCTGCATCCGCCCAAGCGGGCACGCTGTTTCTTGCCAACCTATCGGCAGCCAACGAAATTCCGGCAAATCCGTCGACAGCAACCGGCACCGGCGTTTTAATTCTTAACGACGCCAAAACATCAGCGATCGTCACCGGCACCCATACGGTTGTCCCCAGTACCGTCGTGCAGGGCCACATCCATCGCGGCACAGCCACAGTCAATGGGCCGGTTATTTTCCCCTTCCCCAGCGCGTTAAGCCCCATTGGGCCGCTGACCTGGGCCATTCCGGCCGCCGATGTCATCAATCTCGAAAACGCCGGCCTTTACTTTAATATTCACTCGGTCTCGCGCCCGGGTGGCGAAATTCGCGGGCAATTTATCCGCGCCGTTTTGGCACCTTCGGCGACCACGGATACGCAGCGCGCCGTCGCAGGGGCCTTGGATGTTTCGGCAGGTTTTAACGCCGACCTTGACCAAGTTCTGATTCAAACCAATTTGCTCAGCTCGGCCACGGCCAAGGCCCAGGCGCTCGAAGATATCTCAGCACGCAGCGTTTATGTTCAAGGTCGCAACGCCGTTGAGTCGCTCGCAAGTTTGGGCGGAAGCATTTTTGCTCGGGCCGAAGACCAACGCCTGAGCAACGCCAAGCCGGAAGAAGGTGCGCGCGGATTTGTCACAGCCGGTTATGACTTCGGCAAACGTTCGACCACGGCCGAAGGCTCGGGCTCGAAAGTCGAGCGCCCGTTTATCGTCGGCGGGTATGACTACAGCTTTGGCCCCGCCGGTAGCGCGGGCGTCGCTGTAGGATATGCCGACGGCAAAGATAAGTTGAAGGCTGGCGGCGGTAATACCAAAGTCAAGACAACCGCAGTCCAAGGCTTTTTTAGCTCGAACCTCGATGGCAGCGGTTTGTCGCTCGATGGCGTCGTCGGCTACGGTTGGGTGAAACTGAACACGAGCCGCAACATCACCAGCTTGGCCCGCACGGCCACATCATCGCACGATGGTAAAACCTGGTCGGCGGCTATGAAGTTGTCCAAAGAATTCGACATGGACGGCAACATGCGCGTTGTGCCGTATGCGGCTGTCGATTTTGCGAAAGCAAAAATCGATGCCTACACGGAAGCCGGCGCTTCATCGCTTGGCCTTGTTGTGCCGAAAATCAGCACAAATGACTCGGCTTACGAAATCGGCGCAACATTTGCCGCACCGTCAAATCAGTCTTGGGGAACATTGACCCCCCGCTTGCTGGTGGGTGCCCGCCATGTATTTGACGAATCCAAAGGGGCCGTGAGCTATCAACTGGTGGGCTCGGCCGTTGCGTTTGCCGCGCCTGTGCAACACCCGGGCAAAACAGCAGCGCGCATCGAAGCCTCTATTAGCGGCGAGATGCAAGGCGGCATCACAACTGCGATTGGTTATCGCGGATTGGTGGGTGGAAGCGATCAAAGCAGCCACGGCATCGAAGGCCGCGTCACATTTAAGTTCTAAGAATTCGCAACGCAGGTCCGTCGATTACCCTTGAGCATCCAAATGCTTCAGGGGGTCGACGGACTGAGTGCCCTGCCGAATCTCGAAATGAAGCTGCGGCTGATCTACATTTCCTGTGCGGCCCACGGTTGAAATGACTTGTCCCTGGCGCACTTCATCGCCGCGTTTGACGAGCAATTTATCGTTGTGAGCATAGGCCGTAATCCAGCCGTCGGCATGCTTCACCAAAAGTAAGTTGCCAAAACCTTTCAATTCATTGCCTGCATAAGCAACCACGCCGTTGTCGGCCGCCTTCACTTGCGTGCCTGGCGCAGCGGAAATGTTGATGCCGTCGTTGTGCAAACCCTTCTCCGCCGGCCCGAAGCCCGAGAGAATCTTTCCTTTCAGCGGCCAAATAAAGCGCGCCGCCGCACGTGGCGGTGGGGCTGTCAGCGGCTTTGGTTCGGGCGGTAGCGCGGCGACTTGTGCCGGCGCTGGTTCAGCGACAGGCGTTGAGGGCGGAGGTAAGTTCGACGCAGGCTGCGCTGCTGGCCGGCTAGGCGTAGCGGCTGCAGGTGGCTCGGGCGTTACCTCACGCGGCAAGTCACTGCGCACCAACGGCTCAGTCATCGGTTGTGGTTGTCCCGGCGGCGGTGCCAATGTCTCGCGAGAAATCGAGGTGGAACGCGGCGCGCTCCCGGCAGGCATAGCCACATTCACCGGCGGTAAATCGGCGCTGACGGGCGCAGCCGCCGCACTGAACGGGTCAGGGATCCACAACATCTGGCCCAGCACAATGACGTAAGGTGGGCTTAGGTCGTTAGCCGCCGCGATCAGCCGCATCTCGACGCCATATTGGCGCGCGAGCTTAGATAATGTGTCGCCCGACTCAACTTTGTGCGAGCGCGCGGGGTCGAGAATCAGTTGCTGTCCGGTGCGCAACTCGTAAGGCGATTGCAAACCATTACGCGCGATAATCGCACGCGTCGGCACGTTGTATCGCCGCGAGATGGTGTACAGCGTATCGCCCTGTTGGACGGAGACGGTACGGCTTTGGCCCGCATCCCACAAAAACCCCCCCTTGAAACCCGGCGGCGGTTCGAACTTCGGCGCGCAGGCCGCGAGGAGAGTGGCAAGGGCGAAAATGAGAAGCGTTCTGGTCATGATGTGTTGATTATACAGTCATTCCCGCGAAATCGGGAATCCAGTTTTATCGTGTTCGATTGAAAATGTGCTCGCCCGTTTTCAAGGGCAGGCGATAGCGCTCACTTACCGTTGGCGCTTGGCGGCGGACTCGTCGGCTGGAAAGCCCTCAACCAAGGGCACGAAGCGCACCGGGAACATCCGCTCGCTATGAAACTGCTTGCCGTCTTTCCGCACGCGAATGACTTCTTGGTTCAGCCCACCCGTATCACCCACCGGCAGCACCATAATCCCACCTTGGTCTGATAACTGCGCGACCAATTCGGGCGGTACGACGCGCGCCGCAGCGGTAACCAAAATGCGATCAAATGGGGCCTGGGCGGGCCAGCCCTTGTAACCATCGCCAGACATTGTGGTGATATTGTGGATGTGCAGTTTGGTGAACCGCTTCTCGGCCTGGGCCAGCAAATCACGATGGCGCTCGATGGTGTAAACGCGGCGCGCGAGTTTCGATAAAATCGCCGCCTGATACCCACTGCCCGTCCCAACTTCCAGCACCTTGTGCCGGTCACCCAATTCCAATGCCTGGGTCATGAGCCCGACGATCAAAGGCTGGCTGATGGTTTGCCCGCAATTAATCGGCAGCGCCTGATTGGCATAGGCCTGATCGAGAAACGCCTCTTCGACGAACGCCTCACGCGGCATGGTTTCAATCGCCGACAGAATAGCCGTATCGGTGACGCCCTGATTGCGCAGGTCCATGATCAGGCGAATTTTGCGGCTATCGTGACTCATGGCCGATATTAGCACTGAGATACATTAAGGAGCTGCGAACGCACGCCCTAAAATTTGAATTGATTCATCATCCGTGAGGTCGATGTTCAGCGGCGTGACCGAGATATAGCTGTCAGCCACCGCCTTCAAATCGGTGCCTTCGACATTGGCATTGGCGAGCCGTCGGCCAGAAATCCAGATGTAGGGTTTTCCGCGTGGATCATTGCGGTGCGTAAGGTCATCGCCGATTTTGTGCTTGCCCTGGCGCACCACTTTTACGCCCTTAATGTCGTCGGGGTCGCGGTTGGGGAAGTTCACGTTGATCAGCACTTGTTTCGACCACCCGATGGCGCAGGCGTTGCGAATGATATCAGGCGCAAACCTCAAGGCTGCATTCCACGGTACGTTCTCGGCATCTTCGAAGTCTTGGCTCATGGCAATGGCGCGGTAACCCAGTAGCGCGCCTTCCATGGCTGCCGCCACTGTGCCCGAATAGTGCACATCTTCGCCTAAGTTCACGCCCATGTTGACGCCCGAGAGCACCAAATCAGGCGGGTGATCGCGCATCAGATGATTGATGGCCACCAACACGCAATCGGTCGGCGTGCCATTAATAGTGTAACGCTGGTCCGAAATTTTCACGGGACGCAGCGGATGATGCAAGGTCAGCGAGTGCCCTGCTCCGCTTTGCTCGGACGCGGGCGCCACAACCCAAATATCATCCGACAAGGTTCGGGCGATTTTTTCAAGCACCACCAAGCCGTGCGCCGAAATGCCGTCGTCATTTGACAAAAGTATGCGCTTGCCTTTGAGGTCAGGCAGCGGGGCGTAATGCTCGGTCACGGCAACCCCTTAACCGCGACGGATCAAGTCGATCCCGCCCATGTAAGGTTGCAAGGCTTTGGGCACGCGGATCGAGCCATCGGCCTCTTGGTAGTTTTCCATGACCGCAACTAACGTCCGCCCGACCGCAAGCCCCGAACCATTCAGCGTGTGAACAAAGCGCGTGCCTTTGGTTTCTCCATCGGGGCGGAAGCGCGCGTTCATGCGGCGTGCTTGAAACTCGTGCCCATTTGAACAGCTTGAAATCTCGCGGTAAGCATTTTGGCCGGGCAGCCACACTTCAAGGTCAAACGTGCGCGCCATGGTGAACCCGACATCGCCGGCGCACAAGGCAACCACCCGGTAGGGCAATTCCAACCGTTGCAGAATGGTCTCGGCACATTTGACGATACGCTCATGCTCCGCGGCCGATTGCTCAGGTGTGCAAATTGTCACCAACTCGACCTTCTCGAACTGGTGTTGGCGAATGATCCCCTTGGTATCTTTCCCCGCAGCCCCGGCCTCAGACCGAAAGCATGGCGTAAAGGCTGTGAGACGAATGGGTAATTCAGCGGTGCTGAGAATTTTGCCCGCCACCATGTTCACCAGCGAAACTTCCGAGGTGGGAATCAGCCAATGGCCCGCAGTGGTGACGTACAGGTCGTCGACAAACTTGGGCAATTGGCCCGAGCCTTGTAACGCTTCAGCCTTCACCAACAGCGGCGGATTTATTTCCGTAAATCCATGCTCGGTGGTGTGAGTGTCGAGCATGAACTGTGCCAGCGCGCGTTCCATGCAGGCCAGGGCGCCTTTCAGAATAGAGAAGCGTGCGCCGGAAATAACAGCGGCTTGGTCAAAATCCAGTAACCCTAGCCCCTGCCCGATATCGGCGTGATCTTTGGCCGCAAAACTAAAAGTCTGTGGCGTGCCCCACTTGCGCAGTTCCACATTGGCACTTTCGTCTCGCCCTTCGGGCACCGTCACATCCAGCACGTTGGGCACGGTCATCAGCACGTCGTGCAAATACTGACCGACCTCTTTTTCTTTGCCCTCAAGCTCGGTCATGCGGTCTTTGATGGTGGCTACTTCGGCCATCAGCGCACTGGCATCGCCGCCCTTAGATTTCACTGCGCCAATTTGTTTCGACGCTTCGTTGCGGCGCGATTGCAGGTTTTGCAATTCGGTGATCACGCCACGGTGGTTGGCGTCGAGTTCCAGAATTTCAGCCGAACGCGGGGCCGCGCCGCGACGCGCCAAGGCGGCATCCAAACCAGCCGGGTTATCCCTGATCCACTTGATATCGAGCATGACCGTAACCGCTGCAAAACTGCGCCAAGATATGGCGCGGTTATACGGCGGCGCGCGAGGGGCGTCTAGGCGGGTGGAATCGTTGAAATGTCTAGCATTTCCGAGGCGCCCAGCGCGGTCTGCAGCTCATCTCTGGCGCAGGTGAAAGTCTGCTGGCCGCGGACGGCACACGCGGGTCGGCAACAACCTTGGCGCTGCCATCTTCAAGCGTCAAAATGACTCTGATTAGTGCTTAGGCCTGGCTACGCCTGATTAAAGTCGGTGTCTTCGATGCCGCCGGTGGTTTCATCGGCCCAGGCCTGCTCGCGTTGCTTTTCAGCAAATTTGGCACCGATGATCGCGACCTCGTAAAGCAAGATGAGCGGAAAGGCTAACCCCACCTGGCTGAAGACATCGGGCGGTGTGACGATGCCTGCAAAAATGAAGATGCCAACGATCGCATATCTGCGCTTCTCGGCAAGTCCGGCTGCCGAGACTATGCCCACACGCGCGAGCAGCACCAACAGCACCGGCATCTGGAAACTGATGCCGAAGGCGAAAATCAACGTTGTGACCAAAGACAAGTATTCGCCCACACGTGGTTCAAGCTGTATGGGCATAATGGTTTCAGCAGTTGTGGTTTGGAAGCCCAACAGAAATTTCCACGCCATGGGCATAATCAAGCCGTAGACCAACAGCCCGCCCAGGAAGAACAACACCGGGCTGGCCATTAAAAACGGCAGTATCGCCGCGCGTTCGTGTTTGTACAAACCGGGCGCAACGAAGAGCCACATTTGGTTGGCAAAAATCGGAAACGTGCAGAATGCAGCAGCAAAAAATGCCACTTTCATTTGTGTGAGGAAATTCTCGGCCAAATGCGTGTAGATCATCCGGTTGGTGCTGCCGCTCACATCCTTCATGGCCTTGGCCAGCGGCTGCATGAGGAAATTAAAAATATGCTCCGAAAAATAGAACGACACCATGAACGCTAAAATCAGCGCCAAGCTGGCGTAGAGCAAACGCTGGCGCAGTTCGACCAGGTGATCGAGAAGCGGCATTGTGTGCGAGTCAGGATTCTCGGCCATGGTTTCGTGTGCGGCGCAAAGCCCGAGGGGCTAGACCGGCGCTCCGGCGGTTGGGGCCACGGCGACTGGAGCAGGTGCAGGTGCCTGTGCGGCCGCCGGTGCAGGAGCTTCGCCGGTCGCAGCCGTTTCAATAGCATTGCGGGTTTGGCTGACGGTGTCATCGAGTTCGCGCTTAAACTCGCCCGAAGGATCGATGAACTTTTCAACTTCATCGCCAACGCTGATGTTGGTGACGCGCGTGACTGCGTTTTTGACTTCGTCGAGTTCGCTTTCACGAACCATTTCATTGAAGTGGCCTTGAAACTCGCCGGCCATTTTGCGCGCCTTGCGCATAAACTGCGCCATCGTGCGCATGGCTTTAGGCAATTCTTTCGGGCCCAATACAAGTACGGCGACCAACACGATCACCGCAATTTCGGACCACGCCAGATCAAGCATGTGTAAATACGCCTATGGTCTTGGAGACCGCGACCAATGCCGTCTTAGGTCGGGGTCGCGTCTTTTTCTTTGGTGGCGTCGATGGATTTGGCGGCAGTCTCGTCGCCGCTGTCATCCTTCAAGCCCTTCTTGAACGCATTGATGCCCTTGGCCACGTCGCCCATGAGGCGCGGAATTTTGCCAGCACCGAACAGCAGCAACACAACCGCCAAAATGATAACCCAATGCCAAATGCTAAAACTGCCCATTTTCTTTCTCCTGGTGGGAACCGAGCCGATAGCCCGGACTACACGCCTGTATATAGGGAACAATCGCAGAAAGGCCGCATCGCGGCAACCCAAAGCCGCAATTATTTAACTATTTCAAGATGATGACGCGCTGTCGTCACCGTCTGATGAACTGTCGCCGGACTCAACCAGGGGGTCCATGGCTGCATCGGATTCCTCGGTGTCGAAGGGCGCCGCGCCCATATCGTCGGCACGTGTGGCATAAGCCCCCACGCCGCGACGGCTATCCAGCAATCCGGCGGCTTTCAATTCATCCAAGCCCGGCAGGTCTTGGATCGACTCAAGCCCAAAATGGTCCAGGAACGCCGACGTGGTGCCCCACATCGCGGGACGGCCCGGCACATTCTTGTGGCCTTTGGGCTTAATCCAGCCTTCTTCCAGCAAAATGTCGAGTGTTCCGGTCGAGACAATCACGCCGCGTATTTCTTCGATTTCTGCACGGGTGACGGGTTGGTGATAGGCAATGATCGCCAGTGTTTCGATAGCCGCGCGCGAAAGCTTGCGCGGCACAAGCTTTTCCAAATGTAACCGCTCACCCAATGCCGGATCGGTGCGGAAATACCAACGTCCGCCAGCTTGGACCAAGTGGACGCCGCCAGGTGCATACTTACCGCGTAAATCTTCCAGCACACCTGTCACATCCGAGCCCTCGCCTAAGCGCTCGCCAATGGCGCGCTCTGTTAATGGCTCTTTGGTGGCAAACAAAAGCGCTTCGGCTACGCGCATATCCTCAAGACGGCGGCGCTTGATCTCATCTTCACGGCCAGCGGCAATTTCAGCCACGGCTTCATGCACGGCCGCAGGCTCGGGCAATTCAACCGTCGCAATATCGTCGGCTTGGGGGGTGGTATCCGGGGTATCGGGATTAGTCATTGGCAACATCAGTTCTATTGGCAGGTTTCAAGAAAATCGGGGAGAAAGCCGCCTCTTGGCGGATATCGGCTTTCCCTTGGCGCACCAGTTCAAGCGCGGCGATGAGTGTCGTACTGATAGCCGAGCGGCGCAACAAGGGCTGACGGATGCCGCGCGGCAAGAAATCCAACAATGTCGTCCAATCAGGCACACCGGGAAGAATGTTGCGAAGGCGCTCGATGGCCTCGTCAATCGAAAACAAATCGAAGGGCTCGATTTCGAGGGCTTGAACCGCCTTGTCGCGGTGCTGCGCGGCATAGGCCTTTAAAAGGTCATAGAGCGACACATCGTAGACTGGGTGATAAGTCACCGGCAGGTCTTCTTCCATGCCACGGCGGAAGAAATTGATGCCATCGATGGGCAGCGCGAACAGATTGCGACCGGCCGCCTGCATCGCTTCCAGCCGCAGCAGCTGAAACTTCAGCGCTTCGGCCATTTCCTCGGCCGATGGCTGATCGCCATTGTCTTCCGGCGGCAGCAGCATTTTCGATTTCAGGTATGCCAGCCAAGCGGCCATGACCAAATAATCGGCGGCGATTTCCAGCTGCAGTTCCTGCGCGGTTTCAATGAACCGGACGTATTGCTCGGCCAGAGCCAAAATCGAGATATGCTTCAGGTCCACCTTTTGGTCGCGGGCCAGCGCCAGAAGCACGTCGATGGGGCCCTCGTAGGCCCCCAACGACAGCACAAAGTCGGCCATTGCGCCAAGTTCCCGCGTGGCGGGATGGACGTCTTCTTCAAAAGCCGGTGGCTCGGTGGCGGTGGTATCGGACATCGATCGCGTTCGTCTTCTTTTTTACAGGCCGGACAGCCGGGCAATGAGTTGGACAATCGCATCGGCGATGTTCACGACCACCCACCCGACAGGATTGAGACTGACCCCAATGGCGTTACCCAGCATTGGCAACGCCACCATGAGCACAAGGAGCGGCAACATGCCGTATTTCTCTACCTGGGCCAAGCGCATTGCCGGGCCTGGGGGCAGTAAACCGATCAGCACTTTTCCGCCATCCAACGGGGGGATAGGTAGCATATTAAGAACTGCAAGCAAGATATTGATAATCAGCCCATTTTTGAATGTCTCGAAGGCCGCTTTTTGAAACTCTGGCGGGAGCGAGTTGACCGTCACGAACAGGCGTGCCGAGACCATGGCTAAAAACAGATTCATCAACGGACCGGCCAATGCGACCCACATCATATCGCGACGCGGATTCTGGAAGCGCCGTTGATCAACGGGAACGGGTTTGGCCCAGCCAAAAAGGAACGAAGAACCCGCCAATTTCAGCATGAGCGGCAGGGCAATCGTGCCGATGGGGTCAATGTGCTTAATGGGGTTCAGCGACATGCGACCGAGGTCTTTGGCAGTCGTGTCGCCCAGCATATTGGCCGCATAGGCGTGTGCGGCCTCGTGAAGGGTAATCGCCAACAGCGTCGGAACGCCAAAAGCCACTACGGATTCGATTATGGATAGTTCACTATCCATTTGCAATCTGGCTGTTACGAAGCTGAACCATCAATTCAAAATCCAGGGCCATAGCTTGTTCGTTACTCAATGGAACACGAGGTTTGAGGCGAACGCTTTCGGACGCCGCTAAGGCCATGAGCCCTCGACTACCCAGCTGCCCGGTGCCGCGCGCCACAGCCTCCATCTCTGCCAAATCGCCGTTGCAATGGAGAACGACATCACACCCTGCTTCGAGCGACAGGGCCGCGCGCTCATCAAAGGGCCCAGTCAGAGCAGCCATCGACAAATCATCGCTCATCACAAGTCCGTCATATTCAAGCTCGCCGCGAATAAATTCGTCGAACATTTTTTTGGACTGCGTGGCCGGGCGTGCCGCATCAATCGCCGTGTAGACAACATGCGCGGTCATCGCAAAAACCAGAGGTTTAGGGTTCAGTTTTGCCCAGGTGTAGTAAGGCTGAAAATCAGTCGCGCGCAGGGTGGCAATGTCGGCATCCACGACGGGCAGTGCTTTATGGCTATCGGCGGTCGCGCGGCCATGGCCCGGTATATGTTTAATGACCGGGATGACGCCGGAATCAATCAATCCATCGGCAGCTACAGGTGCGAGGGCCGCCACCACCTCGGGATTCGTGCTGAAGGCCCGATCGCCAATCACATCGTGCGCCCCTGGCACGGGCACATCGAGCAACGGGGCACAGTCAACATCGATACCCAAATCGGCCAGTTCTTTGCCAATGAGGCGCATGTTGATGCGTAGTCCTGCAGCGGCGGCCTGTGGGTTGGTCGCATGCAGACTGCCGAAATCCGCCCCCGGCGGTGCAAATCTCCAATACGGCGGCTTGAGGCGCTGGACCCGCCCACCCTCTTGGTCAATCAGCACCACAGGGTTATGGCCGGGCGTGATAGATCGTAATTCGGCGACCAAGGCTTTGACTTGCTCGGGCGTTTCCACGTTGCGCGCAAAAAGGATGTACCCCACTGGACGCTGCGCCATAAAAAACGCGCGCTCGGCATCGGTGAGCTTTAAGCCCGCGAGTCCAAAAATTGCCGCCTTAGGCGACATCGTTGATTGGGTCATCTGTCAGCAGTTACGGTTTGACCACAAGGCAGGCGTTGCCTTCGGCGGTGAGCGCGGCACATAGCGCATCGGCGGCGGCTTTGTCTGGAAGCATGCCTGCGCGTAACCGGAAAAATACACCGCGCTCGCCTAAATCGGCCCGCACAACAGAAGGAGACAGCGTGCCAACCAAAGCTGCATGTTTGGCTTTGATTCGGTTCCACTCGGCCATTGCACCCTCTTCCGACTTGGCCGCCGCTAACTGAACCAGTAAGCCAGAGCCAGATGCAGACGGCGGAGCTGCCGCAGGGGTCGGCGTTGGAACCGGGGCAGCCGTTGGTGGTGTTGTCCCAGCGGCAACAGCGGCAGCTAAATCGGGCGCGGGATTTTGTGGCGGCATCGGTACCAAGGGCTTAGGCGGCGATGAAGGTACTGCCGCGGCGGGTTTAGCTGCCGCGACGGGTTCTTCGATCACGGTCTTGGGACCCGAGTCTTTTTTATCGAGATTGGCGATCATCGCGGCCAACTCATCGCGCTTTTCATCGAGCGGGGATTTAACCTCAAGGGGCGGCTCTGCCGGTTTAGCAGCAGCCGGCTTGGGTTCTGCTTTTGGCTCCATTTTGGGTGGCGCCTTGGGCTGCTCGGGCGGCGGCAGCAAATTCTCGACGCGATTTGGCGCGTCGGTTTTTGCCACACGGTCATAAACAGTTTTGTCCTGGTTCTCGACCTGCAGACCGCCGGGTGTTTCGGGCTTAATTTTGTAGGGCGACGGATCGGCTTTTACGATGGGCACACCGCCGTCGGTTTTGGTGAGGCTGCTGATGTTTTGGTCCTTCAGCACAAACCAAGCCGCGCCCCCAGCAATAATGGCTCCAAAAATGACGCCAACGATCAAGCCTAACGGTGATCCATTTGTGGCGCGCCCGCGCCCCCGATAATACTCATCGTCAAAGACATCATCAGTAAACGGGGTGGCCCTCAAACCAGACCCATCACTGGGTTTGGACTCGGTTTTACGAAGCGGCGGGCCATCACCTTCGCGGTCAATGGGCATCAGCGCATTTCCTCCACAGGCTCGACGCCATAAACGTCTAGCCCCGACGCTATCACCAGCCCGACACCACGCACAAGCGCAAGGCGCGCCAGCGAGATCGCCTGGTTGTCGGCCTGCAAAAAGCGCAATTCGGCGGCATCGTTGCCCTTGTTCCACAGGCCATGAAACTGCGAAGCCAGATCATTCAGGTAGAACGCCACGCGGTGCGGTTCATGCGTTAACGCGGCCTGCTCGACAATGCGCGGCCACGCCGCCATCAGGCGCAAGGTGCCGATTTCGTCTGGATCTGTAAGTAATTCCAAGTGCGCCTGAGCCAGGCCGGCGTCTGAGAAGTCGGCCGATGGAAACATTTCTTTGGCATGACGAAACACCGAGCGCCCACGCGCATGGGCGTATTGCACATAAAAAACTGGGTTATCGCGAGTCTTTTCCGTGACTTTGGCGTAGTCGAAGTCGAGCCCCGCATCAGATTTGCGCGTCAGCATGATAAACCGCACAACGTCTTTGCCGACGGCGTCAATTAAGTCACGCATGGTGACAAAATTACCGGCGCGCTTAGACATTTTCACTGGCTCGCCTTTGTTGAGCACTTTGACCATTTGGCAAAGCAGAACATCGACTGAACCGGCACCCGCTGTGAGCGCTTTCAACGCAGCTTGTACGCGCTTGACGTAGCCGCCGTGATCGGCGCCCCACACGTTGACCAGTTGTTTAAAACCGCGATCAACCTTGTCTTTGTGGTATGCAATATCGCCTGCGAAGTAGGTCCAGCTGCCGTCGGATTTTTGCAACGGCCTATCGATTTCGTCGCCAAACTGGGTGGCTTTGAACAAGCGCTGCGGACGCGCCTCCCAATCATCGGGCGTCTTGCCTTTAGGCGGTTCGAGCACGCCCGTGTACATCAGGCCTGCATCTTCCAGAAACTTTACGGCATCTTTGACCTTGCCGGCGTCGACCAATGCTCGTTCGGACGTAAACACATCATGCTGAACGCCGAGCGCCGCCAGATCGTCTTTGATCATCGCCATCATCTCGGCTACGACGAAAGCTTTGATGGGCTCGAGCCACGCCGACTCTTCGCCTGCGACCCACTTTTCTCCGTCACGCTTGGCCAGCGTTTCGGCGATGGGAATAAGATACGCTCCGCCGTACTCGATTTCTTTGCGAGCCAGCGCGGCCTGAAACTCGTCTTCAGTCAGGCGGCCCAGCACCTGCAGGTAACGCATGCGCACCGCACGCGCTGCCGAGTTCACCTGCCCGCCTGCGTCGTTGATGTAGTATTCTTTGGTCACCTGATAGCCCGCTTTGGCCAAAAGGCGCGCCAACGCGTCGCCCACCACGGCGCCCCGCGCATGGCCTACGTGCATCGGGCCCGTTGGATTAGCCGAGACATACTCAACGTTGATTGGCTCGCCCTGCCCCACATGGCCATCACCAAACTTAGTGCCGATGGTCAGCACATGGCGCAGCGTATCGGCCCAAGTTGAGCCAACAAGACGCATGTTGATGAACCCCGGCCCGGCAACGGTCACCTCGGTGACGCCTGGAAGTTTTTTCAAGGGCTCGAGCAACAACGCGGCCAGATCACGCGGATTTTTGCCGGCGGGCTTACTGAGAACCATGGCAACGTTTGTCGCGATGTCACCATGCGTCGGATCGCGCGGCGGCTCGGCCGCCACTTTTGACAAATCAAGGTCAGCAGGCAGCGCACCGGCGCTCACCAACTCAGCGACAATCCCGACGATACGATCTTTATACAGATTGAAAATATTCATGACAGTGGGGGTCTACTTTCTCGGCCCAAAGAGGCGGGCATGTTCGTCTTGGGCAAAGCGATCCGTCATGCCCGCAATATAATCGGCGACGCGCCGCGCTGTTTTCATTTTATCCGAACCATTCAGGCCCTTGCGCCATGCTTCCGGCAATAAGCCTGGGTCACCCAGAAGTGCGCCGAAAAGATCCTGCACCACGCGTTGCGCATGCTCGGTCATACGGTTCACTTCTGCGTGGCGGTACATATTCGCCCAAAGGAATTGCTTCAAGGCCTTATCTTTGGCCGCCATATCATCGGAAAACCCACACAACTGCGCTCCCAAGGCCCGTACGTCATCAGTAGTTTTGGGCTTGTGGGCAGCCAATCGTCGACAGGATTCGGTGATCACATCATTAACCATCGCCCCGATAATCCGCCGTGTGGATTCGTGAATCCAAACGCCGGTTTCAAGGCCGGGGTTATGATCGCCAATGTCCTTAAACACACTGCCGACAAAGGGCACATTCAGCAGGTCATCGATGGCAAAAAGTTCTGCCCGCAGGCCGTCCTCAATGTCGTGGGTGTTGTACGCGATGTCATCGGAGATCGCAGCAATTTGCGCTTCGGCGCTGGGCCACGTGGCCAGCTCCAGATCATGCGTGGCGTTATATTCCGCAATGGCCAACGGCAAAGGTTTGGAATTAGCCTGACCCAGTAACGGGCCGTTATGTTTCACCAAGCCTTCAAGCGTGTCCCACGTCAGGTTCAGTCCATCGAACGCGATGTAACGCTTCTCAAGCTTTGTTACCAATCGCAACGACTGAGCGTTATGGTCAAAGCCATTGTAATTTTGCATGCACTCCTTCAGCGCGTCTTCACCCGCATGGCCAAAACACGTGTGTCCCATGTCATGTGCCAATGCCAACGTCTCGGCCATGTCCTCGTTGAGGCCTAAGAACCGGCTGATCGAACGTGCGATTTGTGCCACTTCAAGGCTATGCGTGAGACGCGTGCGGTGGTGGTCCCCGCCTTCATAGTCGTACACAAAAACTTGGGTCTTGTGCTTAAGGCGACGAAACGCCCCGCAATGAATGATCCGGTCGCGGTCGCGCTGATAGGCCGTGCGCGTGCGCGCTTCCGGCTCGGCATGCAGCCGCCCACGCGTTTTCGCTGGGTCGCAGGCGATCGCCGTCATGGCCCCCGCCAACGCCCTGACATCCATATTTTCGGTGTTACTCATGGGTGGAAACTATCCGACCCAGGCGGCAGGAGCAAATAACGCGAATCGCCCAAAAATGGCGCAAAACCTGGGGTCCTTGAAGGTGGGGCCGCAAGCTATTACATTAGGGCCATGAACCACATCGCAACCGAAGCCCAACCCGTGTCTATGACCGCCTCAGCCGCTGCTAAGGTGAACAAGCTTGTGGCGGGCGAAGGCAACCCCAACCTGATGCTTCGCTTGGCCGTTTCGGGCGGCGGATGCTCTGGGTTCTCGTACGGTTTCAGCTTGGATGACGCAGCCACCGCCGACGACAAAGTGCTGGAATTCCATGGCGCGAAACTGGTGATCGACGACGTCTCGCTCGACCTGCTGAAAGGCTCCGAGATCGACTACGCCGAAGACCTGCTAGCCTCGTCGTTCCGTATCACCAACCCCAACGCCAAATCCACCTGCGGCTGCGGCACCTCATTCGCGGTTTAATCGATCCACTCGACGCCTTTGCTTTTGACATAGTCCTTGCCGCCGCGAACGGAATAAAGCGTCCCCTTCGTGGCGATCATATTTTTGCGCCGCTCCAAAAGCAGCTTCGTCTTTTCCTCGACGGGAATAATAATTTTTTCCGCATCACCCCTTGGCACCACGATCACGCCGTCAAGGTCGCCCAAAATAATATCGCCTGGATTGACGATGACGCCGCCAGCAGACACCGGCACGTTGACCGAACCGGGCTTTTCCCACGTGCCATGAGCAGGGTAACTGCCGCGGCACCACACCGGCACTTCACGCGATAAAATAGCGCGTGAGTCCATCACCGCCCCATCCACAATCACAGCTTCCACGCCTAAGTGTTTAGCCGACAAGGTCAACCCCCCGCCCCACACCGCCGAGTTCAAATGGCCATTGGCGGCAACCACGATCACATCGCCGGGCTTTACGACGCCGAGTGCGGCAATCGACATGAGGTGATCGAACGTTTCGATTTTCACAGTCACAGCCGGCCCCACGATGGACCAATCGCGGTTTGCCAACGGCTTGATGGCCGGGTCCATGAGCTGCGAGCGCGGAATATTTTCAGTCACCACCTCGCGCATGGCTGCCTTGTAGCGCTCGATAAGTTCTGAGGATGGGCGCTCGATGGTAGCGATAACTTTATGCATCAGAATCTCCGATCAACGAGGTTAAGGTTTGGCGGCCGGGAATTTGGGCCAGACATTGCCCTGATCCCAATTTTGGCACATCTCAGCTATGGCCGCATAGTTCACATCATTATCAATCACAGCATTGCGTTGGGCCAGCGCCCGGTCCAGCCCATCCAGCAGCGGATCAAGGCCTTCCTTGAGATCAGTCAGTTTGCGATCTGACGAGGTTTGGGCATCGGCAGTAAAGCGCGGCTGTAGTGTTTGGACTTGCCGCTCAAGTTGCTGGCGAAGCAATGGCGCGTACTCGCGAATGCCATTGCGGTTAATCGCCACGTGCTGGTTTTCGTGATCCAAAATTACGCGGTATTCGCAACTTTGCGGTCGGTATTCGCTGGCGATAAAGACATCCATGCTCCGATATCCAAACTTCACGTCAACGCTGCTCACGTAAACACAAAACCCGCCGCGCGCCCGTGTGGCGTAGGTTTGCGCCTGCATCGACAGCGCGATTTCGCTCGACGTAATGCCGAGTGCGCGTTGATGCACGCCGGCCACGACATGACCGCGACGACGCATGATGTTTTGAATGCCGGTGACGTTGTACTCGTTGTTATAAACCGTTGCGGCGTTATCGGTGGTGAAGTTCACCGTGACGGGAGCTGTATACGGCGGGCACGAGTTACGGCCGACTGTTTGCGCGGTGGCCTGAAAACCAAGCCCGAATGCGACAAAGGCAAACGCGAGAATGGCGCGCATGCCGCACTTATTTTTTGGCCTTCGCCACCAAACTTTCGACTGAGAAGCCCTGCATCCAAGCACCACCCACCACTTTTTCCACCAAACCGTCACGCTCGCGAACGAGCTCTTTGGCTAAATCCCCCGTGGGCACAAAGTCATCAATCGCTTTGCGGCTGATGGCGCCTTTTTCTTGCAGCATGTGTTCAAGGATGGTCACGCGATCGCGCAACACCCATAACTCGGACATCAACTCGGTATTCATGCGAATGAGATTGTCCATCATCTCATCGCCCGTATAGGGCTGCTTTGGGGCGTCGACCATGGTTGCTCTCTATGCTGGCTTCGAGCCGCGCACGATATACGGATATCCTTGCGCGCCAATTGTATAGGCCTCGACATTCACAAAGCCCAATTCCTTCATTACGTCGGCCCATTCAACTTCACGGGTGACGGTGAAGAACGGCTCGCCGCGATGCTCGGTATCCCAATCAAGCACGACAGCCTGCAACGGATGCACGGCAGCAAACGGCGGTGGGTCGGACATGACCAAATCGCCGCCTGGTTTGAGAATACGAAGCGCTTCTTTCAACGTGTCGATATTCACATCAATCGGCATTTCATGTTGAAGCGCATACATAATCACGCCGTCGACCGAGTTGGACGGTTCTTTGGTGTCACGTGCGTCGCGCTGCTTGAAATCAACTTTGATTCCCATGCGTTCAGCGCCCATATGGCCCTGGCGTAACAGGTGGGGCGAAAGGTCGCTACCAACCAACTCCGCCTCGGGGAAAACTTTATGCACGGCGGCAAGCGTGCCAAAGCCGCCACAGCCTGGCTCGTAAATGCGACCGTAGCTCTTTTTCGGGAACTGCTTGGCCACGTCGATGCGCTGCTGGCGCAAGTCGTCGCCTGCTTCGACGGCCGCAAACCCGCCGCGCACGAAAACCAACGGCCCAACACCTGATCCCATCGTAATGCCGTAGAGGTCGTAGCCATCCCAACCGCCGGGCATCAGATGCCATTCGGTCTCGCTGTGATATTTCGGAATCGGAATACTTGGGTCTAATTCAAGTGAGCCGCCGGCCGGTTTGATCGGAATGGCATAGAAGGCTTCAGCTTCTGCGCGCCGCGCTTCGGTGGCTGGAATGCCCTTGGTGTAAACTTCCTCGGCCACGTAACGCTGCATCAAACGGTCGTAGCGGTAAGTCGTCGACCGTTCCGCCACGGCCTTGGCCTTTGCGATGCGCTCTGACCAAGGCTCGTTGCGCTGCGCCCAATTTTGCGCCAGTGCGGCACCTTCGGGGTCGGCATTGAAATCGGCGCGCGCGCGCTGCCGAACTGTGCCGGCCACAAAGCTTTGCAGCGAGCCTAAGAATTCCATGCCTGCTCGGCCACGCTGGGCCAACGACACCGTCTTAAAGGGAGTAATGGGCGATTCAGGTAATGATGCATTGGTCATGGGCAACCTCCGGAAGACGAAACTATACCACCATTTCACCAAACCGATGCTGGGAGTGTAAATAGTCCGCAGGGTGAAATAGGCCGGAAAGCCCCCAAAAAGTAAGGGCCGGACTTTTGACCGACCGCACAAAAAGCAAGGGCCGGTCTTTCGACCGGCCCCCTGGAGTTCCCCCCTCCAGTAAAACGAAGGAACTAGAACTTGTAGTTCATGCGCAAGCCAAAGGTGCGCTTGTCTTGCGGCACGAGACCAATACCTTGGGCCGAGAAGCTAAATCCGCCTGCAACACCAAAGTCGGTTCTTGCAAAGTCCGACGCGGCGTTTGCTGCGGCCCACTTGTTTTCATCAAACAGGTTGCGAACATAAAACTCGATCCTGAGATTATCCTTCTCAACACCAGCCCGCGTATGGAACAGCCAATAAGCATCGGTTGTCGCCAAATTCCAGAAATCAACAAACGCCTTGCCATTGTAAATGGCATCAAGACGGGCAAACCAGCTCCAATCACCAACTAGAGTATTGGAGTAATTGGCCGACATATTGCCCATCCATTTCGGGTAACGCGGAGGGGTTTTACCCTTGAGGTTACCTTGCGCGCTGATGGTGGTCGGGTCTGCCGTGGCCCCGATGCGGAAGCCAGTGGCCGGGCTAATGCCCCCGAAATTGAAGACTTCGTTGCTAAACAGCCCCACGTTCACAAACTCTGTGAACTTGCTTTTGTTGTAGCTGAGGTTCGCATTGAAATTCCAGTTCTGGTTCAACGCTAATGCGGCCTCTAACTCGGCTCCTTTGAATTGAGCACTGCCCGAGGTGTTGATGCCCAGCGTATTTGCCGAAGCCTTCGGGATACGGTCGCGCGCAGCCGGGTCGTCGGCATCACGCACATAAATAATGGAAATCGGCGTGGGGAAGTTTTTCCACTTGTAGTAATAGCCTGTGAAATTGACACGCCCTGCCCCATCGGCAAATCCTTGTTTGATGCCGCCTTCGAGGGCATCAAGATACTGAGCCGGCGTTGTGCCGATCAGCTTGCCACCGGGTGACTGTGCCGCGATTTGATCGCATTCAGATGCTGTTGACGGCAACCCAGTGCGTGGGTTGGTGTAAGCAACAGTAAATGCGTCAGAGCTGCAAATCGCAACCAAGCCGTTAATCACGCCTGGCAACGTACCGCGCGACCCTTGCGCATAGATTGTTGTTTGATCGCTAGGCTTGTAGCTCAAAATGATGCGCGGCGTTTTCTGCTTGTACTTTTGCGACAAATTCCTGACTGAGGCGCCAAAGGTTTGCGTGTTTGTGCGCGTATCCTGCATGTAGCGGAATTCAAGATCGAGCGTCAGTTGGTCGAAGATGTCATACGATGCGGAACCGTAACCGGCGTACACTTTGGCCTGGTCGCCGGCTGTCGCAGCTAAGGCGGCATTCACGGGTCCGACTGTGCAACTTTGATTGAAGCACGAGGAGACCAACAAGCCGCCGCCGCCATTCGTGATAAAGGTTTGCTTGTAATACGTACCGCCGACCAGCCAGCGGAAACGATCTTCGCCGGGCGAGGAGACGCGCAACTCGGCACTTTTATCTCTGCCGGATTGCGGATCAGCCGAATACCAGACTTCAGAATCAGAAACGTCAAAGTCACGAAGCCAATTGGCTTTCATGTCGTTGTAACCCGCCGTCAGGGTCGCTTTGTATCCTTCAGCAAATTCCCAATCGGCGTTCAACGATCCACGGAATGTGTTGCGGCGCAAACCAAAGCCATCAATCGTCGGGATGCCTTTGATGAATTTGCGGTTGATCAGATTGTCGACCAAGAAGTTTGGCCGCGCGATTGCCGCCGGTACCGGCACGCTTAACTCGAAATCAAAGCCAGGTCGCACACGCGCAAACTGCGTGGGGAACAAGCTGGTATTGGTTGTAATCTTGGGTGCGCCTGCCTGACCCGGCTGAGGGATTCTGCCGCAGATCCAATTTTTAGGACTTAGCGTAATCGTTTCCCCGCCGCGCGAACCAACAACAGCACCAGCCACCGACACGCCAGTTACTGTCTTGCCGGCACAAGTATCTAAGCCTGCCGATCCGAACAATCCGGGGGTTGCGACCCCGCGCGTCGCCAAGAAGGCTTCGGCGGCGGGCCCGTCATCGTCTTCCTGGTAGAAGGCCCGAAGCTTAACATTGATACTGTCAGTCGGATGGGCGAGTAACGACAGCGATGCTGATTTGGAATTCTGCTTACCCAAGCCACCGCCATCGGAAGCGGTGAACATGCTGCCCTTATCATAGAGGCGCACATTGGCCAGATAGCCCAACTTGTTCTCGACCAAAGGACCGGTGACCTGAGCATTCATCTCATACTGGTCATAGGTCGCGCCCGAGACGTCGACTACGCCTTCGAATTTCTCAAGGTTCGGTTTTTTGGTGATGTAGTTGATGGCCCCCGCGAAAGTATTGCGACCGAAGAATGCCGATTGCGGGCCTTTGATGATTTCAACACGCTCAAGGTCTTGAATAGGCAACACCTGCGCGCCGCCCAGCGAGTAAACGCCATCGACAAACAGCGACGTGGCTTGGAGATGCGGCAGTTGGCTTAGCACCGACACGCCGCGCATACGAATGACCGAGTTGAACCGGCCCGCAGTCAAAGAACCAATGTTCGGGTTAAATTGAACACCCGCGGTTTGCATCGCGATGTCGCCAAGGTCTTTGAACCCGGCTTTTTGAATGTCTTCGGCCGTGAATGCGGCAATGGCGAGGGGAATTTCTTGCAATGTCTCATTGCGTTGGCGGGCAGTAACAACGATTTCTTCAATGCCGCTGACTTGTGCTTGGGCTTGCTGCTGCGCCCACCCTGATGTGCTGAAACCAGCGAGAGCAACCGAGGCTAGAAGCCCGCAACGAACGACATTCGACTGCATCGTAAATCCCCCAATTTTTGATAGCGACCAATACCCTATTAAGTCCCTCATGAGCCCCTATCCCCAGGGGTCCAACTTTGGCGATCATAACAGAACGGTCACATCGGCCAACTGGCAAACAGGCGGCGACCTCCTTTTGTTCGTAGTGTAGCCATTTTGCCGCATCGGCCTAATTCGGGGGTGAAATGGCCGCTTGAAAAGTTAACAGCCGCGGGCAAAGAGTGTGGGTATGAGTTCGATCAAAATCGCCACCTTTAACGTGAATTCCATTAAGGCCCGCTTGCCTAACTTTTTAGCCTGGCTGAAAGCGTTTTCTCCGGACGTGGTCTTGCTGCAGGAGATTAAGTGCATCGATGAGAACTTCCCTCGCCTCGAGATCGAGGACGCCGGCTACAATGTCGCTACGCACGGTCAGAAAACATACAATGGAGTGGCAATTCTTTCGAAAACCCCCATTGAAGACGTGGTGCGCGGCCTGCCCGGCGACCCGACCGACGAGCAAGCACGTTACATGGAGGGCACTGTTTATGGCTCGGTCCGCGTGGCCGCCATCTATCTGCCCAATGGCAACCCGCTGGGCACCGAGAAGTTTACCTACAAATTAGGATGGATGGATCGACTGAAGACTCACATTCAGCGACGGCTGGTCGACGAAGAAATTGCGGTTTGGGGGGGCGACTACAACGTGATCCCGACCGACACCGATGTGTGGGACCCACGCGCGATGAAAGACGACGCCCTCACCCAGCCTGAAAGCCGGGCTAAATTTCGCGCCATTCACCACTTAGGTTTGACAGATGCCCTGCGCTCATTTCATCCGCAGCCCCACTTGTATTCATACTGGGACTATCAAGCCGGCGCCTGGCAGAAAGACCACGGACTGCTTATTGATCACCTGCTGCTTTCGCCGCAAGCGGCTGATCGATTGACAGCCTCAGGCATCGATAAAACCCCGCGTGGTCAGGAGAAAGCGTCTGATCACACGCCGGTGTGGTGTGAACTCAACATTTGAGACCCGAGCCCGGCTTCCTTGACCAAATGAAGTAACCCCAGTGGACCGCAATTCATTAAAGGACAAGCTCAAGTGACTCACAAACGCATTCGCGGAAAAATTTTGTATGTTGGCGACGCGTCAGGCGAACGCGGCCGTGAGTGGTTTACGTATACCATCGAAGCCGACGGAGCGCGGACCGTGCGCGCCATGTGCGAGATGGATGACAGCGGCATCCTGCGTGATGTTACCTACGTGATGGATGCTCAATTTCGGCCACTCGAGGCTTACAATCGAGTCAGCATAAAGGGCATCTCGCAAGGTGCCGCGTGGTTCACGTTCCAGCCCGATGGCGCTGAATGCGAGGCCCATTCCCGCAGTATGGGCCGTTTTACGCAGCGCGTGGCTGCTCCGGGAGGAATCGGATCCTTCGTCACTCATCCCATTGTCTGCGACGGCCTGCAGTGCGCCGGCGTTAATACCTCGCAGCCTGGCGGGCGCACGGTCGTCAAGAACAGCGGATCGAGCTCGCTCAGGCCCGACGGCGGCGAAGCACCGGGTCTGACGGTTCATGACCGCACGCTCGAATTCGTGGGCTTCGAAAAGGTCACCGTGCCCGCCGGCACTTTCGATACAATTCACTTCCGCGTGCTGCCAACCCGGGCAGAGGTGCAAGCCAATCCGCCTCTGGACGTTTGGTCGACGCCAGGCGACTTCGTATTCGTCAAGATGCGCTGGGACTTACTCAACTGTACGTACCACTTGACCGAAATCGAAGGATTGTAGCCCGCGCTTGGCCGCATGAGCGTGCGGGAACGTCCCTGCCCTCGGCCGCACCAATATAAAATTTCTTTTACTCGACCTTGGCCTGCGACGTCCGCCACGCCAGAACCATCGCCACAAGCAAGCAGGTTGCGGCCAAAATGTAGGGCAGGCCGACAGCGCCGGGCAGATTAGTCAGGCCGATGCCAAGCTTGAATGACTGCGTAAACAGAAGCGGTGCAATCATCGTGGCGATGGATGTGAGGCTCGACAACGCGCCTTGCAACTGGCCTTGATTGGTCGCCCCGACCGCCCGCGTGGCAATGCCCTGCATCGAAGGGCCGGCAAAACCAAATAGTGCGCCAAAGGGAATACCAGCCAGGAACGCCCAGCCCACGGGGGCGAAAGCGTAAATGATGAACGACAATGCGCCGAACGACAGGCCCAAAACGAGAGCGCCGCGATCGCCCAATTTCTTGACCACCGGACCAATCATGGTCGCTTGCACCACCAGTGAACAAATGCCGACCGTCGCCAACATGAGGCCCACTTGCTGTTCGTTCCACGCGTAACGAAACTGTCCGTAGATGACGGCTATGGCCGGGTTCACATCGTGGCCTAAGCGCACAAAGAACATGGCAAAGCCCACGGCCATGAGTGCCGGCGCGGAACGCAACAACTTCAGTGAGCCCAGGAAATTCGCATTGCGCCATTTAAAAGGGCTGCGCTTATCGAGGCTGAGTGACTCTGGCAAAATAAAGAAACCATAGGCAGCGTTCACAAGGCACAACGCTGCCGCCACCCAAAAGGGCGTGCGCAGATCAAAGCCTGCTAGCAATCCGCCAAAAGCTGGGCCGATAATAAATCCAAAGCCCCACGCTGCACCCACAAGACCAAAACGCTTGGCGCGCAATTCGGGCGCAGTAGTGTCGGCGATGTAGGCCATCGCCGTGGGGAAGCCCGATGTCGTAATGCCCGACAACACACGACCAATAAAAAGCCACGCCACCGTTGGTGCCAAGGCCATCAGCACATAGTCGAGCGACAGCCCCGCCATCGAAATGAGAATCACGGGTCTGCGACCAAAGCGATCTGACAATGACCCCAAAATGGGGGCTGCGATAAACTGCATCACCGCCCAGACGGTGCCGAAGATACCGAGGATCGTAGCCGCACCCGCCGTATCACCGCCTTGCAATGTCACCAGCAGCTTCGGCAACACCGGCACCATCACACCAAACGCCAAGGTGTCCAACACGACGGTGACCAGAATAAAACCGAAGGCGGCTTTGGTTGGCTTTGGAACTTCGGTCATGGGCCAGTTTTCAGACGGCTTAAATATCCGCGTAGACGTGCGTCTCAGCCTTGCCGCCCGGATGCGTCACCGCTCCGTCGCAGGCATCGCCGACTAACTGCGCGTATTTCCACAGCGCGCCCGACTGATAATCGGTTTTGCGCGGCTTCCATTTTTTGCGACGCTTGGCCATTTCGGCTTTGGAAATTTCCAGCTCAATCGTTCCCTTCACGGCGTCGATCGTAATGATGTCGCCATTCTTCACCAATGCAATCGGCCCGCCGACAGCCGCCTCGGGTCCGACATGGCCGATGCAGAATCCGCGCGTCGCACCCGAAAAGCGACCATCGGTGATCAGCGCCATTTTATCGCCCATGCCCTGCCCATAGAGAGCGGCGGTGGTCGACAACATTTCGCGCATCCCCGGCCCGCCGCGCGGACCTTCGTAACGGATGACCAATACCTCGCCCTCTTTGTACTTTTTCTTTTGCACAGCGGCGAAAGCATCTTCTTCGCAATCAAAGCAACGAGCAGGCCCTGAGAACTTCAAGTTCGTCATTCCCGCAACTTTCACGATGGCACCTTGCGGGGCGAGCGAGCCCTTCAAGCCAACCACGCCGCCGGTTTTACTCAGGGGCTTGGTCGTGGGGTAAATAACAGTTTGATTGGTCGGCACTTTTACGTGGCGCAAGTTTTGCTCAAGCGTTTTGCCGGTCACCGTCATGCAATCGCCGTGCAGGTAGCCGCCTTCCAGAAGTGCTTTGAGCAACACTGACACGCCACCAACCTTGTACATGTCGAGCGCTAGGTATTGCCCGCCGGGCTGTAAGTCGGCGATGTAGGGAGTGCGCTTAAAGAACCGGCAGACGTCGTCGAGATTCATTTTAATGCCGGCCTCGTGTGCGATGGCGGGCAAATGCAAACCAGCGTTTGTCGAACCGCCCGATGCGGCAACTACGACAGCAGCATTTTCTAATGCTTTTTTGGTGACGATATCGCGGGGGCGAATACCGCTGGCCAACAGTTCCATCACCGCGCGTCCGGACGCCGCCGCAAACTCATCGCGGCTTAAATAAGGTGCCGGTGCGCCTGCTGAGTTCGGCAACGCCAAGCCCATGGCTTCGGATACGCAGGCCATCGTGTTGGCGGTAAACTGCCCACCGCACGAGCCCGCCGACGGGCATGCCACGCACTCAAGATCGGTGAGGTCCTTTTCCGACATGTTGCCGGCGCTGTATTTACCCACGGCTTCAAACACATCTTTCACGCTGACGTCCTTGCCCTTGAACTTGCCGGGCAGAATGGTGCCGCCGTACATGAACACTGATGGCACGTTCAGGCGCACCATCGCCATCATCATGCCGGGCAAGCTTTTGTCGCAGCCGGCCAAGCCCACCAGCGCGTCATAGCAATGACCGCGCATCGTCAACTCCACGGTGTCGGCAATGGCGTCGCGCGAGGCGAGCGAGCTTTTCATACCCTGGTGACCCATCGCGATACCGTCAGTGACGGTGATGGTGGTGAATTCGCGCGGGGAACCGCCGCCCTCTTTCACGCCGATCTTCACGGCCTGTGCCTGACGGCTGAGCGAAATGTTGCAAGGTGCCGCTTCGTTCCAGCACGTCGCCACGCCCACCAGCGGACGATGAATCTCTTCGGTCGTCATGCCCATGGCGTAATAATAGCTGCGATGCGGCGCACGCTCGGGCCCCTCGGTCACATGCCGACTGGGCAGCTTGGCTTTATCAAACTTGGCTTTGGATGGCTTGGGACGATCGAGGGGCATGGGCGGGCCTTATGAGGTCGAGGAATAGGCGCCATTCATATGAAATTGAAGACCGAAAGGCCAGACCATAACACGCGACTTTAGGCGGCCTTTGGGCGAACCACGCGCTTACTGCTTTGATTCAATCATCTCGCGCAAACTGGTTGCCGCCCGCCCCATCACATCACCCCACTGGCGGCGTTGGGTTTGCCAAATGTGGCGCACACTTGGGTACCACGGCGAAACGTCATGCCCCACAAACCAATACCACGGGCGGCCTTCGACGAACGGTGTGAGACACAGTGTCGGCACACCCAAAGCGCCAGCCATATGCACGGTAGTGTTACTGGTGGAGATGATCACATCCATCGCCGCCACTTGTGCTGCAAACAAATCCACGTCCTGCATGGCATTGACATTTGGGTCGACAAAAATGTTTGCCCCTGACGCGGCAATATCGGCAGTGGCATTGCCGTACTGTAAACTAACGAATCGAACGCCAGGCGTTTTCAGCACCCGCGCCCAATGTTCTAACGACACGGACTTATGCTCGCCCGCCACGTCATGAGAACTGCGCCACGACAAGCCAACGATTGGCCCCTGCCCCGGCAGCGCCGCATAGCGCGCTTTTAATTCGGCGACTTTGGCGGGGTCGGCTTTCAGGTAGCCGGTGTGCTTTGGGAAATGCGCGACGTCTGGCCTGAAGGCCGGTCCCAATTCCGAGATCGAGGCTTGCACATCGCTTTCAGATAAATCCGCGCGGCCAAAAGGCACATCGAACAACGAAACGGTGCGTGCCCCTGGAAACGAGCGTTGGATCAGCGCCGCCAAACGCGGCTCGCAGCTGAATAGAACATTCTTGGCCGCCGCCAGCGCATCGGGCAATAAACTCGCGGTCAGAATCTGATCGCCCAAGCCTTGATCGGACCAGACTAAAACGCCTTTGTCGCTCAATGATGAAACGCCATCCCACATGGGCTTGGGTATTCCCACATGCCAACCTTTGTGCGCAGGGTTTGATAACCGCGCGCGATAATCGGTCCAGCCGCTCACGAGTTGGCCACGAGATAGCCGCACGACGCCGCGTTTTTGCAGCATAGCCGGGTCTGTGGGTTTGGTTGCCACCAGACGATCAGCGGTGGCCAACGCACCTGCCGCGTCTTGCATGACCTCGTACACCAGCACGACGTTACTCAGCGCCTGATGGTTGTCGGGCTTGAGCTGCAGGGCGGATTCGAAACTACGCAACGACCCCTCAAGTTCGCCTAACTCTAACTGGGCTGCGCCAAGGTCGATCCAAATCTCGGGCGACGTCGCGTCAAGCGCGGCAGCCCGTGCAAAGGCAGCGACAGCTAATGCAAACTGTTTATTGTTGCTGAAGGCATGGCCTAACTCAGCCTCTTGCAACGCTGTGGGTGGCTTCAACGTGTAAGCGGTTTCAAAGGCGCTAATGGCCTTTGACCATTGAAAAAGCGTTTGGTGGCCGCGCGCCAATTCAATCCACACTTCCGGCTGTTTTGCGGGTGACAACCCTGCCGCTAAATGCTCAACGGCTTGCGGGTACTTCTTTGTGTAAAACAAAGCGCGGCCCAAAATCACGTGCGCCTCGGCGTTGGCGGAATCGTAGGTCAAAACCTCGCGACCCAACGTCTCGGCCAAATCAAACGAGCCCAAATTCAATGCCTCGCGCCCGCCTCGCAGCATCATGGCGATGGCAGAACTCATATCGGGCAGCGGCGGCGACGCGGTGGACATTCAACAACAGTGTTGGAGTGTTGGGCGAATGGCAAGCCCCTCGCCAAAGACACTTCGAGTTTTAAAAGGTCTAGGCCCCAATTCGAGCCAACGCCTCGGAGACTTTCGTTTTGGTCTCGACCGCAACCCGACGGCGCTCGTGGTTCTCGGCGATGATTTCGGGCGGGGCCTTAGACACAAACGCTTCGTTGCTCATCTTTTTGTCGACAGCGGCGATATCGCTCTCAGCTTTGGCGATTTCTTTTTTCAAGCGTTCGCGTTCCTTGGCAATATCGATCACGCCTTCCAGCGGCAGCATGATAGTAGTGTCGCCGACAATAACCTGAGCCGATCCGCCCGGCGTGGGTGTGGCGACCGCGACAATCTCCGACAATCTGGCATTGGCGCAAATCAGCGCACTGTGTGTTGCCATACGGGCCTTGGTGACGGCACTCGCACCTGTGACTTCGCCCTTTAGCAGTGGGCCGGGCGGGATATTCATTTCCGAGCGCACTGAACGAATGGCCGAAATCACATCAACCACCCAGTCCATCTCGGCTTCGTCGTCGGCATTTGATAAGCCGTCGTATTTCGGCCACTTGGCTTTGATGAGGCGGTAAGGCCGCGTGAGGTTGTATTCCTCGGCCAACTTGTCCCACAGTTCTTGCGTGACGTACGGGATAATGGGTTGGCCGATGTGCAAGATCTGCTCGATCACCCAAGCCGCCGTGGCGCGCGTTTCGGCTTTGGCAGCTTCGTCAGTGCCCGCAAACACCGGCTTGGCAAATTCTAAAAACCAATCGCAGAACGTGCCCCAGGTGTATTGGTAATAACCGTTGGCCGCGTCATTGAATCGATAGGCCTCAATGGCAGCACTCACGGTGGCGGCAGCCTCTGCCGTTTTGCCGACAATCCATTTGTTCAGCGTCGATTTGACCGCGCGCGGGTCGAACTTTGCATCGGGTGCACATTCATTCATTTGGCAAAAGCGCGCGGCGTTCCAAATTTTGGTGACGAAATTGCGATAACCGGCAATGCGCGTCTCGGCCAGTTTGATGTCGCGCCCTTGCGCGGCCATGGCGGTGAGCGTGAACCGCACCGCATCAGTGCCGTATTTGTTGCATAGGTCTAAAGGGTCCATCACGTTGCCCTTGGACTTCGACATCTTCTGGCCCTTCTCATCGCGAACCAGGGCGTGGATGTAGACATCGCGGAACGGCACTTGGGGCTTGCCGTTCTCATCTTTCATAAAGTGCATGCCCATCATCATCATGCGGGCAACCCAGAAGAAGATGATGTCAAACCCTGTGACCAGCACGTCACCTGGATAATAGCGCGCCAGTTCAGGCGTTTTTTCGGGCCAGCCCAAAGTCGAGAACGGCCACAGCGCCGATGAGAACCAGGTATCCAAAACGTCTTCGTCGCGTTTCAACACAACATCTTTGCCGAACTTCGCTTTGGCTTGCGCCAGTGCCTCGGCTTCCGTTTCGGCGACAAACACCTCGCCATCTGGCGCGAACCACGCCGGAATTTGATGGCCCCACCACAACTGGCGCGAAATGCACCACGGCTGAATGTTGCGCATCCATTCGAAGAAGGTGTTTTCCCAGTTCTTGGGCACGAAGCGCGTCGCACCGGTTTCCACCGCTTCGATGCAAGGCTTGGCCAATGTCGCAGCGTCGCAATACCATTGATCGGTCAGCCAAGGCTCGACCACGACGCCCGAGCGATCCCCATAGGGAATCGTCATCACGTTGTCTTCAATCTTTTCCAACAGGCCCACCTCTTCCATGGCCTTGACGATTTTTTCGCGCGCCTTGAAGCGATCCATGCCTTGGTAATCAGCGGGCGCGTTTTCGTTCAGCTTCGCGTTGAGATCAAACACGTTGATCATCGGTAAGCTGTGCCGCTTGCCCACCGCAAAGTCGTTGAAGTCGTGGGCTGGCGTAATTTTCACCGCGCCTGACCCCTTATCGGGGTCGGCATATTCGTCGGCGACAATCGGAATGCGGCGGCCGACGATGGGCAGAATGCAATGCTTGCCGACTAACTGTGTGTAACGCTCGTCGTCTGGGTGAACCGCGACGCCCGTGTCGCCCAGCATGGTTTCAGGGCGCGTGGTACCAACAGTGATATAAGTGTCGGCCTGACCTTCGACGGGGTACTTGAAGTACCACATCTTGCCCTTCTGCTCGCGGTTCTCGACCTCAAGGTCCGAGATGGCGGTGTGCAGTTTGGGGTCCCAGTTCACAAGGCGCTTGTCGCGGTAAATCAGCTTTTGGCGATATAACTCTACGAACACTTTGCGCACAGCGACGGAAAGCCCCTCGTCCATGGTGAAGCGTTCCCGCTTCCAGTCGGGCGATGCGCCAAGACGACGCAGTTGGTGCGTAATCACGCCCCCCGATTGTTCTTTCCAGCCCCACACGCGCTGCAAAAATGCTTCGCGGCCCATATCACGGCGGTTGGTGCCCGATTGCTCGAGCTGGCGTTCCACCACCATTTGCGTGGCAATGCCCGCGTGGTCGGTACCCGGTTGCCACAGGGCGTCTTTGCCGATCATGCGGTTATAACGAATCAGAATGTCTTGCAGCGTAAACGTAAGCGCATGGCCAATGTGCAAACTGCCCGTCACGTTGGGCGGTGGCATCATGATGACATAGGGTTTTGCGCCAGAGGTCACATCGGCAGCAAAATCACCCGCCTGTTCCCAGCGATTATAAAGGCCTTCTTCAACGGCCCCCGGTTCATACGTTTTTTCGAGCATGGTCTAACGCCGTCTCAATAATTTACGCCGCTCATGTGCGGCACCAATCTCAACTGTCAGTCCCCGGCGTCACCGGAGAATGACAGGAAAGCGTGGGTTTAAAGGGCCCGGCCGATTTAGGCAACCGAGTGGAGGTGACTACTGCGCCTGGAGTGCCGCCGCCACAGGCAGCCTGGCGGCGCGGATGGCAGGCAGCGATGCGCCAATCAGCCCAATCGTGCAGGCCCAGATAATGCCCAACACAACCAATCCTGTGGTCACGGTCATGGGGAACACCATCTGCGTAAAGTTGCCGCCCAGCGTGCTGACGACATTGCCGTCAAAGAACAACCAAGCCAGCGCCGCGCCCAGCAAACCGCCGGTGACGGCCAGCATCAGCGCCTCGACAAAAATCGAGATCACCACCGCGCTGGCGCCAAAGCCGATGGCGCGCAAAGTGGCAATTTCGAGCGTGCGGGCACTGACGGCCGAGTACATGGTATTGAGTGCGCCGAACATTGCGCCCACCGCCATGATGCCGCCCACAAAAAATGCCACGAAGGAGATGATAGCGTTGATATCTTTGGACTGTGAGGCGAAGTAATCCGTCTCGCGCTGCACATCGACCGTGATCGCCGGGTTTGTGGTGAGCGCATCCTTTAAGGCCGTAAACGAATCTGCCGATTCCAGTTGCAGGGCCACCGCCGAATAGAGGCCACGGCGATACGCCGACATCACTGTCTCGACATCGGCCAGCATTTCCGATTCATGAGAATCGCCATTGCTCTCGAAAATGCCAACAATCGTCCAATCGCTGCCGCGGAACGAAAGTTGCTTGCCAACTTCGAGACCTTGGAATTGAAACTGCGCGGACTTGCCCACAATCATCTCGCGCACCGCCGGTTGGAACATCCGGCCTTCGATGATTTTGATTTCGGGCCTCAGCACCAGTCCCATGGGGTCGATGCCGCGCAGCGCGACATTGGTCACAGTGCTTTCGCCTTTCTTGGGCACATTGACCATGACGACTGACTCGGGCGAGGCGATTGGACGCCCCTCGCCGGACTTCATGATGCCGGCGGCATCGCGAATGGTCGCCACGGCATCACGCGACAACGTGCTATTCAATTCGGCCGCTGCCCCTCCGCGCAAGACAATCGCGCGATCGGCGCGAGCGCTGGTGGCCAAGGTTTTGGAAAAACCTGCTGACATCGCCATCACCGAAATGAGCACCGCCACCACGCCAGCCACACCAATGACAATGACAAACGAAGTGCCAAGGCGCTGCGACACGTTGCGCAAGTTCATGGCCGTCACAACGCCGATTTGATTGAGAACACTCATGATGCGGACCTAGCGACGAGCCAACGCGTCGACGATTTTTAATCGACCGGCATTCAGTGCTGGTGGCAGCGACGCCACCACCGCCAACGCCAAAGCGGCAATGGCCCCGGTACCCACCACATCAAGCGGCATGGCCGTGACGGTGCTGATGTCTTTGATCGCTGGGAACAAAGCTGCAGCCAGACCTAGACCCAATCCACCAGAGACTAAACACAACAACGCGGCCTCAGCGATGACCAGCGCCACAACACCGACATTGGTGAAGCCCAGCGTTTTGAGCACCGCCAATTCTGGAATTCGCTCACGCACCGACTGCATCATGGTATTGCCGGTCAGAAACAATAGCGTGAAGAACACTGCACCAACGATGCCGTTGATAATCAAGTTAATGTCGCCAAACTGCTTGAAGTAGGCTTGTGCATATTCCTTTTCGTTTTGCGTCCGCGTCTCGTCTGGTGAATTCAGGAACAGCGCGTCGATGGCCTCACCCACCTGTGCTGTCTTGGTCGGGTCGGCGACGCGAACAACAAACCACGACGTTGTCCCCAGCGAAAATGCGCGCATCTCATCGAAGTATTCAAAGTTGAAGAAGAACGAGTTGGCTTTGCTGGTGTCCTCGGCATGATCATAGATGCCGACAACTTGAAAGCTCCAATCCTGCGTGCCGTCTTTCTTCGTCCAAATGGTGGTCGGCACGACAACCGTGTCGCCAATTTTCCAATTAAACTTGCGCGCCAAGGCAACGCCAATCACCGCGCCATTTCGTGTTTGCTTCAGGGCCGCCAGTTGATCCTTCGGCAGCAAATATTCCGGGAACAGGTCAAAGTAGGTTTCAGCATCAACCGGAAACGACAAAATGAAATTACGCGGCTCCTCATGATAGCCGCCAAACCAAACGCCGAAGCTGGTCCCGGTCACTCCCGGTACACTCAAAATACGCTGCATGTAACTGATGGGTAGCGGCTCGATCATGCTGACGCGGCTTTCGACATACATGCGATTCACATTCGAGTTCTCCATTGCGCTAGAGAACGCGGAGTTAACGCCTTGCAACATGCCAAACAGCAGGAACGCCACCAAAATTGACAGCAGCGTGAAAATCGTGCGCGTGCGTTTGCGCCACAGCCCCGCCCATACTAGGGGAAAGTATTTCATGATTTCACCGTTTCGCTGACCAGTTGGCCCTTATCCATATGAAGCGTGCGCGAAGCGTGATCGGCGGCTTTGGGGTCGTGCGTCACCATCACAATGGTTTTCTTTTGGGTGCGGTTGAGGGTTTGCAGAAGCCCCAGAACCTCTTCGGCTGTTGCGCGGTCGAGGTCGCCCGTGGGCTCATCGCAGACTAAAATTGTTGGGTCCGACACCAAGGCACGCGCAATCGCCACGCGCTGTTGTTGCCCGCCCGAGAGCTCGCTGGGTTTGTGCTTGGCGCGGTCTGAAAGTCCCACGATTTCTAAGGCTGCCGCGACACGCTGTTTGCGCTCAGCGCCCGACAACGAGGTCAACAACAACGGCAACTCGACATTCTTCTCGGCCGTCAGCATGGGCATGAGGTTATAAAACTGGAATACAAAGCCCACATGACGCGCGCGCCATTTGGACAACGCGCTGCTCGAGAGTTGATCAACCCGCTCCCCGGCCACGGTAATTTCACCCGACGTCGGTTGGTCTAGGCCGCCGATCAAATTCAGCAGTGTTGTTTTACCCGAACCTGACGGGCCCATGAGGGCCAGAAACTCGCCCTCGGGCACATCAAGGTTCAGCGCGTGCAGCACCTCGACGTTTTGCTTGCCGCGCGTGTAGCTTTTGACAACATTGCGAATGGAAACTGCTGAGGTCATTTTCTTGCGATGTCCTTTAGATGTCAGCTCAAATTACTCAATATGCACCTCTGCGCCATCGGTGAGCTTTGTCGTATCACCTACGGCAACGCGGTCTCCGGCAGAAACGCCTGATAAAATAGTTTGCCCATCGGCACTGCGGCCGCCCAATTTCACGGCGCGGCGTTCCACCTTATCCCCGCGAATAACAAACACGACGCCCGTTTCGCCGGTGCCCTGAACGGCGTCGATGGGCACAATCACCCCCGGCGCAGCGGCAACACTGCCCGTTGCGTTGGGTGCTGCCGCGCTCAGGAACGCCACACGCGCGCCCATTTGCGGTAGAATGCGCGCGTCTCTTTCCTTAAAGCCCACACGCACCTTCACTGTGGCCTTGGCGCGATCAGCCGTGGGGATCACGGCAATGATCTCGCCGGCGATTGACCAATCCGGATAGGCATTGAGTTTTATGGTTGCCGGTTGATTGGCATGGACGCGGCTAATGAAATTTTCGCTGACGTCGACTTCCACTTCCAGCGAATCCATATCGACAATTGTTCCAACGCCGGTCCGGGTAAATCCGCCGCCCGCAGAAATGGGTGAGACCATTTCGCCGGGCTGGGCGGCTTTCACCGTCACAACGCCCGGAAACGGCGCGCGAACAATCGTGTCATCGGCATTGCGCTGGGCCATCGCCAGATTCGCACGCGAAACTTCGAGAGATTTTGTCGAAACACGCAAACTACTTTCAACGGCATCAAAGCTTGATTTGGAGTTGTCGAACGCGGTTTGGCTGATCACACCCCGTTTCAACAATTCAGTGTTGCGTTCAAAAATCGGCTTGGCGTTCTCGAACGCGAGCTTTGCGGCATTCAATGCCGCTTCGGCTTGCTGAACTTGCGCTTTTGCGAAATCCATCGTGGCGCGCGCATTTGAGTCGTCCAGGCGCGCCATGACCTGGTCTTTCTCGACGTACTGCCCTTCTTCAATCGGCACTTCGAGCACTTTGCCGGTCACCTTGAACGACACTGTGGCTTGTCGGCGCGCTACCACATAGCCCGAGGCATCCAGCATCGAGGCGGCGCCAGCGCTGTTACCTGTGCCTGCCGCAACGGCAGCTTTGGCCGTAGCCGCGCGAACCGGAATGCCGCTTGAACCCGAAAGGAAGAACCACGCACCAAGCAAAATGAGGAATGCCGCGCCCCCGCCCACGATCCACCACCAGAACGCGACACCTTCGGCCTGCGGGACATCGGCGCGATCAATCCTCAACTGATTGAGCAAATTCGATTTATCCGTCGTCATTACCGTCTCCATAGCCCACCTTAGCCATGGCCAATCCATATCGGAAGTAAAGGAACGCGAAGCGGCGCCAACTCATATTTGTTTTGCTTTTACTGTCTGCAAAAACCTCGCGACTCAAAACGAACTGCCACCATAGCTTGAACACTGTATGTTTTCACACTTCCGTAACCGCAAAATATGTGCGTAATTGCTCGTAACGCGTGTCTAACTACTAATAGACAAAAGCAAAGGACGTATTTTCGCCATCATGGCCGCCGCTGCCCGCGAATATCTTCCACTCATTTAGCCCTCAAGCGGCTGCGGAGTGGTTTCTTCTCGACATGGCGGAAGTGTCAGGGTTCATGCGCTCGGGCTTTACCAACATGAGCCCACTCTCGGTCTATGGCACCTATCGCCCCATTCTGACCAAACCCGACCCTTGGTATTTCTCTGGCGTTGTCGCGCTGGAAGCCAGCGCCATCACCGATATTTTCAAACCCGAAGGTGCTGACGAAATTCTGCGCGAAATCTTTGCACAAATAGACGGCATCGTTGGACGCGGCGACGGCGAAGCCTCGGCGTTGACGATGATGCTTCTCGGGCGGCTTGGACTTGGCTCGGTGCTGATGGGCCGAAAAGTTCCCGACAATATGCTCTCGCGCATTATGCTGATGCTGATCGGCAGCGACAAAGCCATGAAACGGGTGATGCCCGACGACACCGCAGCCAAACAACTGCGCACCGCATTGAAGTCGGGCAAACCAATTTGGTGGAAAATGTTTGCGCGGCGTTACCGGCTCACCACTGCGCCCGATGCCGCCGTTGCCGCGCGCATTGCCGTCGCACCGGGTGCTGGTCCGCAGTTGCCTGACAGCTTGGGAGAAGGTGGATCAGAAGATCCTGTTGTGCGCCTCGAAGCATTGCGCGTCGCGCTTGAAAAAGCCGAGATTGTGATGCCGGGCGCTGCCAACGATTCAAACCCTGATAAAGATGTCACCGACCCCGCGTTGGCCGACCAAGGCCCGCAAGAGCACGACAAGATACTGGAAGATGATTTGCCGTTCGATGACCCTGCGCCGGTTGATGAGCAACCCGATGACGGCTCGTTCAAATTAGACGAAAAATACCGGGTTGATTAAAGCGCCGGGCGCTTTACGCGCCAGCGCAATTTATCATAGTCTGCGGCCTCTCGCGATTTCCCTTAGGCACATCACAAAGGTAAGACCATGCCGTTGACCATGTACGACATTTCCGTTCCTGCTTTTAACCGCACCTTGAAGGGCATGAAGGGTGTGCTTGAAAAAGCTGAAGCCCACGTCACAGCCAAGAAACTCGACCCAAATGCGCTGCTTTTGGCGCGGCTGTACCCCGATATGTTCCACACCATTCGCCAGGTCCAAACAGCCACATCAATGGTGCATTGGGGTTGCGCCTTGTTGGTTGGTCTCGAGCGCCCCGACTTGCCGTCGACCGAAGCAACGTTTGCCGATTTGCAAGCGCGCATTGCCAGCACAGTTGAGTACGTGAAAGGCTTTGGACCCGATCGCATCAACGGAACAGAAGCCAATAAAGTCGAGTTGAAATTCCCAGGCCGCACCATGGAATTCACGGGGCATTCATTCTTGTCAGAATTCATTATGCCAAACCTCTATTTCCACGCAGCCATGACTTACGCAATCTTGCGCCACAACGGAGTCGAAGTCGGCAAGCAAGATTTCCTCGCCCGAGGCTAAATCACGATTGGCATCTGGAGAACCTCCTACGCCGGCAATGCCGGCGTAGGAAAAATACTCATCTCATTGGCCTACGTTGCAGCACAGTCTTGCTCGCCCAATAAAAACGCGCGGGTCTTTGATGATTCCATGGCAACAAAAAACCTCGGTGGATCGACCCACCGAGGTTGAGTTTTGCTGCAACGTTAGAGTAGAAAAAATTACATATGCTCGGAGCGATTAACGATGCGCTCGATCTCTTGCTTCACAACGCGCTCGACCATGTAAGGCAAGTTTGTATCCAGCCATTCCTTTAAGATCGGCGTGCAGATTTCGCGCACCAATTGCTCCAGCGTGATTCCTGAATTGCCCAAAGCAATGGCGCGTTCTCGCGCCACAGCGTTAGCCAATTGCGCAATCGATGCGCCAGCGGCTTGCGCAGCGGGATCGCCAACAAGGTACTGCTGCGGTTGGTAATCCTGCGGCTGATACTGTTGGGGTTGGTACTGTGGCTGTGGCTGATATTGCTGCTGGGGCTCTTCGTAAGCCTCCTGCGGTGCCACTTGTTGCTCAGTCGACAATTCCAAAGGTTCTGGCTCGGGCTCAACGGCCACGATATCGGGGCCAGGCTCTTCGGGCATTTCATCAAAAATGGATGGCTCGGGTTCTGGTTCCGGCTCAACCGCAAACACGGGTGCTGGCTCCGGCTCCGGCTCGGGTTCTGGTTCCGGCTCGGGTGCAGGCGGTGGCGGAGGCGGAGGTTCCTCTGCCTTTGGCGGCGGCGCAGGCGCGGCCTTTGGCGGCTCAGGCTTTGCAGCCTCACCGTCATCTTCGGATAGAATTTTTCGAATGGAGGCGAGAATGTCCTCCATCGAAGGTTCTTGTTGTCCGTCAGCGCTCATAAGCCGACTACTCCCACCACGGCCTGATGCCGTTTGTTTTGTGAGTTACTAGGGCATAGGGCTTAACAATTCTCTAACAGACTCAGAGCCTTAACGCGACCGGAGATTATGAGGCCCGGCTTTTCAGCCTAAAACAAAGGAAAATGAGTCTTTTCAGGCCTTCGACGCAGGCCCGAAAATGCCCCTACTTGGCCTTTTTGGCGTCATCATCAGCTGCGGTTGAAGACCCAAAAGCTTGATAGCGCACGTCGTTATAGTGCGTGGTCGGGTCATACATCGCCACTTTTAGACCGATAGATTCGGCGGTCAGGCGCCCGGTGGTTGATAGCAACTGATAAGACGCCACCACCTGGGTGCGCTCGGCACGCACCAAATTCACGCGGGCATTGAGCAATTCCTGCTCGGCATCGAGAACATCAAGCACTGTGCGTGAGCCCACTTCAGCTTCGCGCTGAACACCTTCAAGCGCGATTTTCGAGGCTTCAATTTGCGACTTCAGCGAGACAATGCTGGCGGTCGCCGCTTCATACGCCTTATAGGCCGCGGTTGCATTCTCGCGCGCGTCGAGACGTGCTTGATCAGCCTCTAAGCGACGCTGGCCGGCTGTGTGTTTGGCTTGGCGAAGGCGCGCATACTCGGCGCCTTGCTGATAAATTGGAACCGTCAAGACCGCCCTCGCCTGGGCAGTTATGGCTGTCGATTTATTAGCCACCGTGTCCCAGCCCTTTTGATAATTCGCTTCGAGGTCGGCTGAGGGCAGCAGATCACCGCGCGACACATCAATGCCGTTTTGCGCCGCTTGCGCCGTAAAATCGGCTGCGAGATATGCTGGGTTGGCCTTGATCGATGCATCGACGGCTTCTTCAACGCTGATTGGCAAGCCCTTCGCTGCCGTTGGACTGACCAACGCTTCCGGTGCTTTCCCAACTGAATTTTCATAGGACGCGCGAGAGCGCGCTAAATCGCTTTCAGCTTGAATCAACGACGCCTTTGAGCCCTCTAAACGCGCTTGAGCTTGGGCAACGTCAGTTTTGGTGATCTCGCCGACATTGAAGCGATCTGTTGTGGCTTCGAATTGGCGTGTCAGGACCTGCACGTTATTGCGCTGCAGTTCCACGACGGCCTGATCGCGCAAAACATCCAAATAGGCTTGCGCCGCATCGAACAACACCTGAGCTTCACTGGACTGCAAGCGGGCCCGCTGGGCCATCACTTGCGCTTTGGCCTGGTCGGTCCCGGCCGTTGTTTTGAGACCGCGAAACAATGGCTGGCGAAATTGAGCAGCGACAGTTTCTTGGGTGCGCAACGTCGTGCCGCTACCAAAGACTGCTCCTGAACTTGCGCCACTAATGATGTTGGTTTCAGAGCGCGTCCGCGCGACGTTACCGTTCAAGCTCAACGACGGACGCCAGCCCGACAACGCAATAGCCACGTTTTCATCGGTCGCCCGCAGTGCCGCGCGAGCGGCGAGCAACGTGGGGTTGTTTTGGTATGCAAGGCCCAAGGCTTCATCCAAGGTCTCGGCCTGGACGGACGTGGACAAAGCCGCCAACGCCACACTTGAAATCAATAAAGACTTGAAAGACTTCAACATCATTTTCGTTTCCTCGCAGCGCGCATAAAAATGCGCCAATTCAATTTTCCGTTCGTGCGCATGCTTAACCGATGGGGAGCGCAGCATCCACCCAAATCACGTAACCATTTGTGACGTATTGGCAGCCCAAAGACCCTGATTTAATTCAAGATTTTAGCCTAAAAATAAGCCAAGGCGCGCGCCCAAAGGCATGCCACACATACATAAAGTAAAATAAGAGATTTTGCCTTTAAGTCTATAAAATTAAAACACAAACCCAGGCTGCTTGGTAAAGCCGGGCAGCACCTGGGTGGCTGCGTCGAAGTCCTGCCGGTGGCCGAAGGCCGTGCCAGTCCGGGTAATCAGGGTGGCCCGGCCAATGGGCCCTTCCCGCACAATGCACACCAAGCGCCCGCCATCAGCGAGTTGCTGCTTCAACGCCTCAGGAATCATGTCCACAGCGCCGTTAATAAAAATCACGTCAAACGGCCCCTGCTCGGGTTTTCCCCGCTGAAGATCGCCCGTCACCACTGCGGCGTTATCAACATTCAACTCGGCCAAGGTTTTTGATGCCGCTGCGGCCAACGTGGCATCACTTTCCACGGCGACAACGGAGCTGGCCATGCGCGCCAACACCGCGCTGGAATAACCGGCGCCTGCGCCAATCACCATGGCGCTATCGCCCGTTTGGATATCTGCAAGTTGCAGCAATCGCGCCAGCACCATGGGCTCCATAATCACGCGGCCCTGGCCGATGGACAGATCTTCATCAACGTACGCAAATTGCCGTTGCTCCGCTGGCAAAAAGCGTTCGCGCGGTACAGCGCCCATGGCTTCAATCACTAACGGGTCGGACACGCGATTGGTTTTTATTTGGCTGGCGACCATGTTACGGCGTGCGGCGGCGAAATCCATGACGGCAAGGTCCCTGACTGCGGCTTGGTATGACGTCGGTTATAAGCGCCAAGGCGTTGAAAAACAACGAGGGGCGCGCGCCCCAACCCCTTCGACCCGGCGCTTGACCCCCCTGGGGCCCGCCTCTATAAACCCCTGCCTTTTGGGCCGGGCGGCAACGCCTTGCCGAACGGGCGAAGCTGAGGGCGGCCATCGACATCTGCTAAATGGCCTCTTACGGCCGAGTGGTAGAGTGGTCATGCAGCGGACTGCAAATCCGCGTACGTCGGTTCGATTCCGGCCTCGGCCTCCAACTTCCGCAAGGGCGTTGTTGTTGTTACTTGATACCGTGTTCCGGCGTAGCTCAGCGGTAGAGCAATCGGCTGTTAACCGATCGGTCGTAGGTTCGAGTCCTACCGCCGGAGCCATCTCGCCTTTCTTTAGCGCCCAGCGCTTAGGAAAGTCGGATGCCCCCACCATCGATGCCAACGCCCATTACGGCAGTGGCGTCACGCGGTGATGAACACTCGGCGAATCGTCCGAGCGGCCGCCTGCCACCAACCCCGTGTCCACAAACAAAGAACGATCAACCCTCAGCAGATCGAGGGCCGTAAGTGTGATCATGTAGCGCACAGCGCGCTGAGGTTCGCCCGGCTTGGCCGAGAACGCGCACGCTTTGTCTTTCATCGCGCCCTTAAAGACCGAACCATCGCGGCGCCAAAAGACATCGCACCCGGGCAGCAAGTACGTGTTGTCTTTGTTAAGCCCCGACAACTTTGCAGAGTCGTGATGCGCGCCACGAACGGCTTTATCGTCCTTGATGAAGTATAACTTCATACGAATGGCGTTTTCGGCTGGGTCAATCTCGAACGAGGCAATCCGCTGGCGGATCACTTGCGTCGGGTCGCCGTCACGATATTCCTCAATGTAAAAAACGTTCTCACCAAAAACGGGCAACGTCACAGGCTTGTTGATGGCGTAGACGGCGATATGCCGCTCGGACTCCGGCATTGGCACACCTTGTTCGGCCTTGGCTTGCGCGCTGCTGTCAAATTCATCCGCGAAAAGACGTGTTAACTCCTTCAACTCACGCGCCGATGGGGCCGCCGTCGCAGGAGCAGCGAGGCTCAACACAATTGCAACGAGGTTGGCAAGAAATCGGATCATGAGACGCCTCTGATTTTACCTGAACGGCAAACCACATTACCTTGCTTGGCACATTGATTGAAGCCCCGCGCCCGATGCATTACAACTGAACGTCAGTCTTCAAGGCGCGATACGGCCATCCATGACATCACCCACTCAACGGCCCCGCACGCGCATTGCGTTTTTATATAACCACGAAGCCGCCCATCAGGTTGCGCATAGCGCCAGCGTGATAACAGCTCTCTTGGCGCAGTCCCCTGCCCTGGACATTAGCATTCTCGCGACATCGGATGTTTTGATCGACGCAGTTAAAGCAATCTGCGGGTCCGATATTGAATCGCGCTGCCGCATCATCAAGCTGGCCGTGCCCGCGTGGCATCGGCCATTCTTACGAGCCATTGATTCAATTGCCCCGCTTAGTCGCGTCGATTACTTGCGCAGCAACAGCGCGCTCTTTGCATCGTTTGACGCGATTGTCGTGACGGAACGCACTAGCTTATTGTTGCAAACTATCCCGGCCTGCAAACATGTGAAGTTAATATACATCAGTCATGGCAGTGGCGACCGCTCGATTGGGTTTAAAACCGATATCGGGAGGTTCGATTTGATTTTGCTGTCGGGCGAAAAATTGCGGCAGCGGTTTTTAGATACCGGCGCGGTTGACGATGCGCGCATCAAAATTGTCGGCTCGATCAAAATTGATTCGACCGCCGATGCCCCCGTTTCGCGGCAGCGCTACTTCCAAAACGACAAGCCCATCGTGCTTTATAATCCGCACCTCGAGCCACGCCTGTCGTCGTGGTACGCCTTTGGCACACAAGTTCTCGACGTATTTTTGGGCAATCCCAATTTCAACCTCATCTTCGCGCCGCATGTCATGCTTTTTCAGCGTCGCGTCCAGGTGTCATTGGAGTCATTCACCGTTAAATGGCGCGCAGACCTCCCGCAAAAGTACGCGCACGCGTCCAACATTCATATCGACACCGGCAGCGCAGCAAGTGCTGATATGACCTACACCCGCATCGCAGACATTTACCTTGGTGATGCCAGTAGCCAAGTTTATGAATTTCTGTCCGCCAAACTGCGCCCGTGCATTCACATCAATTCGCACGGCGCTATCTGGCAAAACGACCCCAATTATCGCTTTTGGAACTTTGGCCGCGTCATCAGCACGGCGGCTGAATTGCCGGCGGCTTTGGCAAACGCTGCTCATGACCACGAGACTTACCGCGTTACCCAAGCTGAGGCGATTAACGAAACATTTTCAGTCACGGACAAACGCCCGAGCGTTCGGGCGGCTTTGGCAATCCAAGACCTGTTGAAGCCTTAATTAAGCCGGCGTGATGATCATCAGCTCGCGGGCGACTACGGTGCCAGCCCACATCTCGCGCGCATCGGTTTCGACCTGGCGCATAAAATCATCGTTATGGTCGGGAGCATGGTGGAAAATCGCTAACTGCTTGACGCCCGCTTGCTTGCACAAGCGCACGCCTTCTTGCCAGGTCGAGTGGCCCCAACCAATTTTTGGCTTAAACTCGGCATCGGTGTAGGTGCAGTCATAAACAACAATGTCTGCGCCCGCGATAAAGCTGAGCACCGTTTCATCGGGTCGGCCGATAATGTGCTCGGTGTCGGTGACATAACAGACAGACTTGCCACCGTGTTCGACGCGATAGGCGGTCGAGCCATTGGGATGATTGAGCGGTGCAGTTTTAACAGTAACGTCGCCTTCCATCGTCCAACTCGCGCCGGCTTTGAAATCTTCGAAGTTCAGCTCAGCTTGCAGCGCATCAAGCGGCACCGGAAATGTCGGGTTGGCCATTTGGTTCGCCAGCACATTTTCGACACCGCCGACCTCTGACAAATGACCGGCGCAGATCGTGAACTCGCTATTGGCCATGAAAGCCGGGCCAAAAAACGGAAAACCGTTGATGTGGTCCCAATGGGTGTGGGTGAGCATCAGTACACCCTTTTTCACGCCGTCTTTCAGGAACTCAAATCCAAGATTTCGAATGCCTGTTCCAGCGTCCATGATGATGCGGTGATCACCTGCAAACACTTCAAGGCAACTGGTATTGCCGCCATAAACCACATGCTGCGGCGATGGGCAGGCGATACTGCCACGAACGCCCCAGAATTTAACGGCAACACTCATTTCAAATCCAATCTATGGGGGCTGGTCGCCCGAACGAGGAGGACTAATAGCACGAAACGCCCAATCTGCCGAACGGATATCTCAGTCTATGTCACGGAAATTGCTTAAACAATTCGTAATTCGGCAGCCAGTGTCAGCTTAGGGTTGCCCGCCCTCAATGTTGTTCAGCTATTGAGTTCGATCTGGTCACCGACGCGCAGGCCCAAAACCTGTGCGGCAGAACCACCATTGACCGCGAGTTCCCATAAACCGTTGGCGTTTTCATAAACGAAAGCGGTGCCACGCATGACATCACCAAATGTACGCACGAATGGAAGTGAAGCGCCGCTCACATAAAGGCTTTTGAGATGGGGAACGGTTGAAACGCGCAAACCCGTCAAAAGGTTGCCATATCGGTCCTGATAAATAATGGCGGGCAAATCATCGGGCCACGCGGCACGGTCCAGCGTTTGGGGATCGATCGACACACCCATTGGTTTTTGCCCCTGGGCGAGTGTGGTTGCGACGGGTGCGAAAACGTCGCGGCCATGAAACGTCGCACTTGAAGCTTCGGGCACGTCAATCTGCCATGCGGCACATGAACGGCTGCGACGCACAATATGTGCCAACAAACCATTGTCCGGCCCTAAGTACCAAACGCCGTCGGCTTGTAGCGCAACGCATAATCGCGACGTGCCAACGCCGGGGTCGACAACGGCTAACACCACATCGCCGGGCTGAGCTTGCTGGCAATAGGCAGGTAGCAGGTAGGATGCCAACTTCGGGTCAAACGCCGGCAGGTCGGCGACCATGTCAATGACAGGGACATCAGGCGTTGCACGCGCCAGTACGGCCTGCATTTGTCCCACATACGGGCCCTCGCGGCCAAAATCTGTGAACAGGAAAATCATCGCTGCTCCTCAAACGCACGATGTAATGATAGCACATGGCCCACGAAATGGAGTGAGCAATGCCACAGTTACCCCTTATTGCCGTCACGCGCCGCTTGCCAGAGATCTGCGAACAGCGGCTGTCCAACAACTACCGCGTACGGCTGGGCGACGATGCAGCTGTATATTCGGCCGAGGCTTTAGCTGCTCATGCCAGCGACGTGGCGGGCTTGATTGTTAGCCCCGCCGACACGCTCGATGCTGCCGCAATTGCCAAACTTCCGACGTCGATAAAGGTGATGCCCACTTTTTCAGTGGGCACCGACCACATCGATCTGAACGCAGCTAAAGCCCGCGGAATCGTAGTCACCAACACGCCGGGTGTGCTGACTGACGCCACGGCTGACATCGCCATGCTGCTGATGCTGGGCGTCATGCGCCGGGGCGGCGAAGGCGAACGCCTGGTTCGTGCGGGAACGTGGATCGGCTGGCGGCCAACGCAACTGATGGGCACGCAACTGGGAAGCAAAACACTCGGCATTATCGGCATGGGTCGGATTGGCATTGCGGTTGCGGTGCGCGCCAAGGCTTTTGGGATGAGAATTATTTATCACAACCGCAAGCCAACGCCCGAAGCGCAAACGCTGGGCGCTGAGTACGCGCCGAGCCTGGATGACATGCTGCCCAAGTGCCAAGTGCTATCGCTGCATTGCCCAATGTCGCCTGAAACAAAGAATCTACTTGATGCACGCCGACTGGCGCTGCTGCCCAAAGGCGCATACGTCATCAATACCGCGCGCGGCGGACATGTGGTTGATGACGCTTTGATTGCCGCCTTGACCTCGGGTCATATCGCCGGTGCGGGGCTTGACGTCTATGCCGGTGAACCAAACCTCGACCCTCGGTATCGCACTCTTGAAAATGCGATGCTGTTACCGCACTTGGGAAGCGCCACAACAGAAACGCGCGTGGCCATGGGCATGATGGTGATCGACAACCTCGACGCAGTGCTGAGCGGACAGCCCCCACCAAACCGTGTTGTGTAGAGATGCCCAAAAACACTTGCTTACTGATTTTTTTAGGGCAATCTGACAACGGCTTAAACAACGAGCATGCGTGATTCATGGCAGGCTTCACGGCGCTGGTTTTAGCAGGCAAGCGCTCTCAAAGCGGCGACGGACTGAATACCGACAATACGCTGAAGGCATCGATGGCGATGTTCGGCGTTCCGATGATTGATCGTGTCATCGCATCTCTCAAGGCCAGCAAGTATATCGAGCGCATTGTTGTGTGCGGCCCGCACGAGTTAGGCAATTGGCCCGACGTTACGTTTTTCCCCGTCAGCGCCTCGCCCGCGCGAAGCTTTTTGGCGTTCCTCGAAAGCCAAGCTGATGTCGTGCCATTGATTGTCACAACCGCAGACCACGCCCTACTGACGCCTGAGATGGTCGACCACTTCTGCGAGAAGACGTTATCGCAAGGCACTGACCTCACCATTGGTATGGCCAATAAGAAAATGATTCTGGAAGCCTACCCACGCACGACGCGCACAGGATTCCAATTTCGCGACGGCACATGGTCAAGTTGCAATCTGTTTGGTGTAATGTCGCACAAAGTTGCCACCGCGATTCATTTTTGGGGCTTCGTCGAACAAAACCGAAAAAAGCCCTGGAAAGTTGTTGGCGCTTTTGGGTGGCTGACGTTGTTAGGCGTGCTGTTGCGCGTCTGGACCGTTCATACAGCCTTAAGGCACGGTGGTGCGCGCTTTGGGATTACGGTTTCTCCAGTGATTATGCCTTGGGCGCAAGCCGCCATTGATGTCGATACAATTGGCGATAAGTCATTGGCCGAATCAATTTTAGCGTCGCGCGCGCTCCCCGCTGCGTGAGTTTTCCAAGTTCCAATCTCGGATCGACATCCGGTGCGAAGCGGCGTGTGAACGCAATCTGGAATTAGGATTCACGGCCACCCCCTCGTCGGCCCACGCGAGCAATGGCCAATCGCTATGGTGGTCGGAATAAGCAATGGTTTTTTCGGTCACGGTGCCAAGGTACGCCTTGACCATGTCGAGCTTGTCTTCACCGTAGCAGTTAGGCCCGCTGATGCGCCCGGTCAGTGTGCCGTCGGGCGCGATCTCGGCGCGTGTCGCCACAACGTGTTCGATGCCCAAAGCGCGCGCAATTGGCACGGCGTGAACATCGTTGCTGGCTGTGGCCAACACCACCTTGTCGCCGTTGCGTAGATGCTCGGCAATCGCGTTCAGCGCACCTGGACGACAGCGGCGCGGAATCCACGACGCAACGAATGCAGCATTCACCTCGGCAACCATCGCCGGGTTTTGCCCGGCCACCACACAACGTAGCATCACCTGCTTAAGCTGCTTGCGGGTGAGAAGCTGGAGTTTGTAGGCCAATGCGGCAATCAAGATCACGGGCAACACGATCAAGCGCCACGGTTGACGACGCACAAAGCCCAACAGCCACGGCGAAAATGTGCCGTGAGTGGTGACGGTTCGATCAAGGTCAAATATTGCGATCATGGATTTCCAGATAAAGGCACTCAGGCAAGGCCGCTGTGCTGATCGATACAGTACTCAGGACTCGCCAAGTGTGCAGTGCAGCATAGCTCAGGTCGCAATCGACCGCCAGGCAGTTGGAATAGCCTGTAGATTACTCGTAAATGCAGGGGAGCCCGGCGCGCTTAATCTTGCGCCGCAGCATTGCACTAGTTTGCAGACGCCGGGGGAGTTGTTGGCGTGATAGGAACGGGCGCTGGCGGCTCGTCATTACGCGGCTTGTTCGAACCCACATAGGCCTGGGCGCAATGCTCCAAGCAGTACGGCTTGGCCGGGTAAATCGGCTTGCCACAGAAATGAAAGTCTTCGTGTTTGGGGTCGCCAATCGGCCAACGGCAAGTGTTGTGTGTCAGATCTGTGAGCGTGAATATCTTCACGGGCTGCTTTTTAGCAACCGCAGGAGCGGCAGCAGCGGGCGCGCCAGGGACGGCTTCTTGACGCTTGATCGGCGACGGACGGCCCTTCAAGCCTAAGCGGTGAGCCTTGCCCACAACGGCGTTTTTCGAGACACCCAGGCGCTTGCCGATTTCGCCGGTGGTCAAGCCTTCTTGCCACAGCTTTTTCAGCTTGCCGATTTTCTCGTCATTCCACATCAACGCGACGTCCGCAGGTTTGTTCATAGGCCGAGGAGCTTTCTGGTTTTAAAATTGGATATGAGGTGATGGGGCGGAACTTAACCCCCAGGCGCGTGCAAGTCTACTGGCGCAAATGCAAAATGAGCAGGTTTTAGGCCTTCAAGATGGGCTCTTCGAGCACGAACAGACCCTTGGGGTCCTCGATTTCGAGCACCCATAAGTCGGGGTCGTATTTGGTTTGGCGCTGTAAATAGGCATCCGCCTCGACCTCACTCGCCGGTCCTTTGGGAAAGGCGCGCAGCCACGCTGAAGCGCCGTTGGGGTCGGTGGCGGGGCTGTACACCTCGCATCCCGCCGCGTGCCGATTGATCTTCAAAATCACTGTCCCAGACTCCGGCTCTCCCTTGCGCACAACAGCAGCCATGAGCCCCAGCCCGCCTGCGCGCCGCAGCCAAGCTTGCACCCGCAATTCTGATTTTAAGCGAGCCAAAGCCACCCTCGCTGCAGGGAATCTGCCGTTTGACTAGGCTGGAAAGGGGTTTTCATGTACGCTCTGGTAAGGATTTAGCGGTAGCATTGCAACCGGCAACGACATCGGCAAGGAAGCAGTTATGTTAGGCATTATTGGCATTGTGTTCGTGTTTGTGATGGTGTTCGGCGGCTACGTGCTGCACGGCGGACACCTCAGCGTGATTATCGAAGCCTTGCCGACAGAGTTGATGGTCATCTTCGGCGGTGCCGTTGGTGCCATGATTGTGGGCAACAGCGCCGAAGTGCTGAAGGGCATGGTGCCCAATTTGAAGAAGATCTTTTCTGGCCCAAAGTGGAAAGAACAAGACTTTAAAGACGTTCTTTGCCTGTTGTTCACGATTACCAAAATGATCAAAGCCAAGGGCATTTTGGTCATCGAAAGCCACATCGAAAAGCCTGAAGAAAGCAATATTTTCCAGAAATACCCGAACATTTTGGCCGATCACTTTGCCGTCGATTTTATTTGCGACACATTGCGCATGCTGTCGATGAATCTTGATGACGCCCACCAAGTCTTCGATGCCATGGAAACCCAGCTTGAAAAGCACCATCACGAAGCTCTGGGGCCCCAACATGCCCTTCAAACAATGGCCGATGGCTTGCCGGCCATCGGTATTATCGCCGCCGTGTTGGGTGTTATTCACACCATGGGTTCGGTCACTGAGCCGCCGGAAGTTCTGGGTGGTATGATCGGCAGCGCCCTCGTCGGCACGTTCTTGGGGGTCTTTCTAGCCTACGAATTGGTTGGTCCCTTCGCCTCACGCGTGAAGCAAGTTTGCGACGAAGAGCACCAGTTTTACATCATCATCCGAAACGTTCTGGTTGCACACCTGAACGGCAACGCGCCCCAAGTCTCGGTTGAGATTGGTCGCGGCAGTGTTCCATCTAAGGTTCAGCCTACTTTCTTTGAATTGGAAGAAGCGCTGAACTCAATCACCGACTAGCGCCCGCTCCATCTAACTCATTGAATTTATGACATTACCTCTCATTGTCTATTCAGTTTCGACTAGCTATATTATCTAAACGAAACTTGTGATTCTGTGTTGGGTAGGTAGCTCAGGTGAACGCCATCGGCCGGTCATTTCGCGATGCAACGGCGCTCTCGCCACTGCTCGATTGCGACATGGATGCGCTCCATGTGCTGCCGCTGCACGTCTTGCCTTTGCGCAATGAAGGGATTGCAAAACACAAGCTGATCAAGAACGTCCACCTGGTTGGAGTACTTGAGGCTTACTCCAGTCGTGAAAGTGGAAGCGGCTTGGTACCGATCACGTCGCTGCCCGAGCATTTTGGCCTGAAGAACGCCGTGGCCGACCCCGACTTCAATATGCTGCTGAAACTGGCAGCACTTCCCAGCTACGACATTTACAGCCTCCGCCGTTCGTTGCGCGCATTGGGTATTGCCGTCAACGCAAACAGCGCGTTGAAATTATCCGACGACATGAACCGAGAGCTTGCCGGCTACATGGCGCGGTTCACCAAACCATTACTCATGTCGATCTACGGCGATACGGCCAATGGAATAAGCCGGTTCGACGAGCTGGTGGGCCTTTTCCGCGATCCCGATATGAAAAAGGCACTGGCTAAACTGAAGATCATCTCCGAAAAACTCGGGGTCACGTTGGACCAGATCCCGGTGTTCATTGAGGACTACGGCGACATCTTTCTCTCGTTGTCCTACTACCAGCACTGCCTCGACCGCATTCGCCCGACGTTGGAGGAATTCCACCGCAGCGTCGACGAGATGAAGTCCAGCTTCCAAATGCGCAGCAAACCGCAGGTTATTGCCGAGGCCAATCGCATTCAGAAAATCCTCAACGCCTTGTTGGCATTCGTCACGCGCATGTTCGAAGACTTCGAAGCCCGCTCGCAGGATCTTTGGCGCAACTTATCGGCCGTGAAGTTCAAATCCGTCAAAGACATCATCGAAAGCGCGCATGGCACGATTGGCGGCGTACTGTGTGGCTTGTCGGTCAAAATGGCGGCCTGGGAAAAAAAGTTCCCGAACCATAGGTCTGGCAGCCCAGGCGCAAAAGAAGACTTCCTGCTCACCGATATCCGCCCGGGCTTAAGCGAATTGATGGATGTCGCTCGCGGTCAGGGCAACGTGGTGGGTTACAAATAGCCGGCTTCTTGGGTAGCGTCTCTTGGTATAGTGACGCCCATGACCGACCACCACGCCACCGACCCGTTCCATATTGCCCTGCCCGTCCATGACCTTGCTGCGGCACGTGCATTTTATGGCCAGCTTTTAGGTTGCCCTGAGGGGCGCAGTTCGGCCGCGTGGGTCGATTTTGATTTATTCGGTCATCAAGTTGTGGCCCATTTGGTTGCTGACGCCAAACCGTTCAACGCTGCGACAAACGCAGTGGATGGCCACGATGTGCCCGTTCCCCATTTTGGTGTCGTGCTGACCATGGCACGCTTTGATGCCCTTGCCGCAAAACTGAAGGCCGCAAATATCAAATTTGTGATTGCGCCGTATGTGCGATTTAAGGGCCAACCGGGCGAGCAAGCCACGATGTTCTTCTATGACCCCAGCGGCAATGCCCTAGAGTTCAAAGCCTTCGCTAATCGCGGCCAACTCTTCGCGCGACAATAAGCGATTAAGCTGCAAGTTTTCGCCAGCCCGCGACCGTCCGGTTGGTTGAGTTGACTAGGCTGGTGCCGCATTTTTGGCACGTATAAGCGGTGTCAGCCCCGGCTTGCATCGGGCGCAAAGATTCAGCTGCGCCGCCGGCTGCGGCTTGCAGGTCGCCATGGGGCGGCTCTTCGCGGCTCTTGCAAAGTTGAAGTTGGCAAGCACGGCAACGCGTTACATTTTGGGTCATTCGTCACAATACACGAGATGCGCTTAAACGCGCGGGTTATATTAAGCAGTTCCGGTCGAATTTAGCCGGAAAATACGAAGTTATTGTGTCAAAGCGATGGCCGCAAATTGATTGCGCAAACCTCTTACTCGGCCGCACTCGCGCGCGGCGCGGCCATAAGTGCAACTTCGCCATTGATAGCCCGTCGCGCTAACGTGAAGGCCAGCGCAGCGACAATAAACGATGCTGTGGCCATGCCCATGAAGACGCCCTTCACGCCAAACAGCTTAGCGCCAGCATAAGCGCAGGGTATTTGAACAATCATCGATTTCGAAGCACCGATGATCATGGCGGGCAACGGTTTGGCCAGCGAATTCAAACTGCCTGACGAGATATTGATGATGCCCATGCAGCCGTAACTGATGGGAACGGTCGTGAGGTAAAACGCTGCCAGCGTGACCACCGCCATATCATCGCTGAATTCATGCGCAAAGAATGAACCGAAGGTTGCCAATAACGCCGCGACAACAAGGCCGTAAACGACCACGGCTTGATAGGCAAACGTCATGGCTTCTTTCACACGGTCAACCCGCCCGGCGCCCGCGTTTTGGCCCACGAACGGCCCCATCGCGATGGACATGGACATCACAAAAATCAACGAGAACATCTCAATGCGCGTCGCGACGCCGTAAGCAGCAATCGCGCTGGCGCCAAATGAGGCAATTAAGGTCGTCAGGATCGCGGCTGAGACCGGCTGAATCAACTGCGTTGCCGTCGATGGCAGCGCAATCTGCAGCAACTGCCGCCAGGAATCGGTCATGCGCGCGATTGAAGGCCATTCGAAAACCATGCCATGCACGCGAAAGTGCAAAACGAACAAAGAGAGCGTGAAGGTCACGAACCGCGAGATCAACAACGCGTACGCGGCGCCCGCCAACCCCAAGCTTGGGATGAACCACATCCCAAAAATAAAGATAGGGTCGAGGAAAATGTTTAGCACCGCCGAACCACCCATGATGAGGCTGGGGAATTTCACATCGCCGTAGGCTCGGATCACAGAATTGGCAATCAGCGGCACAATCATTACCGGCATGCCAAAGAACCACACATGCATATAGGCTTTAATGTGCTCCAGGATGTCGGGCTGCGCGCCCATTGCCGAAAAAACATCATCGACAAAAATCATACCAAGCACGGCGAAACTAAACGCAATGGCAAAGGCGAGAAACAAACTATCGGTTGTCAGCACGCGGGCTCGGACGATGTCGCCCTCCCCCACAGCACGCGAGACCACAGCCGTGACACCCGTGCCTAAGCCAATGGCGATGGCCTGCAAAATCATGATCATCGGGAATGTGAAAGCGAGCGCCGCCAACTCGCGCGTGCCCAACTGCGCGACAAAGTAGGCATCGGCGAGCTGAAAGGTCATGGTGGCAATGGTGCCCAACAGCAAATAGCGCGTGAGCCCCAGAATTTGCTTGCGAACGGGCCCTTCGGTGAGCTTCACACCACCACGCGTACCATGGGCCCCGCCGCGCCGTGGCCTAGGCGTGCTGGGTGCGACCTGTGGTTTTGGAGGTTCTGCTGCGTCGACGGACATGACGCACGTTACTCGGCAGCAGCCTGAACTGCCAGCGCAGAAATTGCAGTGGCCTTGGGGTAGGCCGCGCGCATCAGCCACCACCAAGCAGCAACGCCCACGGCAATTGCGGCTAAGCAGTTGGCAACAAATATGCCCTCCATGCCGCCAAGCCACGAACCGAGAAGCACCAATGGCACGGTCACCAACATTGAACGTGCCAAGCCGATGAGCGAAGCCGACAACGGCATTGCCATCGCGTTCAACGCCGACATCGACACGGCGACGATGCCAGCAAAGGCATAGCTTACTGGCACGATGTAAAAATAGAGCGTCGCTAACCGAATCACTTCGGGATCGGTGGCAAAACGTGTAGCCAGCCAGTGCGCCGACAAAGCCAAAACGCCAACCAAAACAACACCACCAACAAAGCAATACTTAATCGCAAAGCTAATGGCTTCCTGTACGCGATCAAATCTTTTTGCTCCGGCGTTTTGGCCAACGAAGGGCGCCACTGCAATTGCAATCGCCATGACATAAATAAAAGCAAAAATTTCAACGCGTGTCGCAATTCCATAGGCGGCGACGGATGCCGTGCCATAGGACGCAACAATCGCAGTGACAATAGCGCTGGCCAACGGACTGACCAACTGCGTCGCAGTCGACGGTAAGGCGATATGAAGCAATTTGCCCCATGAATTTTTAAGGCGTGCCGCACTGAAGCTGATGGGCGCCAAAGCATGCATGCCGCGCTGAATGACAATCGCGAACATGATGATCAGGGCCAGTCGCGCAATGTTACCGGCCCACGCTGCACCGGCAATGCCCATGGCTGGAATCGGGCCCCAGCCAAAAATCAAAATCGGGTCGAGCACAGCGTTGATAATCGCCGCCAACCCCATCAGCGCGCTGGGCGTGCGCGCATCACCATGGGCGCGGATCACGCTTGAGCCAACCTGCGGGATAATTTGGAACAACGTGCCGAGATACCAAATTTGCATGTACTGATGAATGAGTGGCAAGACAGCGTCTTCGGCACCAAGCAACTTGAACAATGGATCAATCGTATTGAAGCCAATGATTGAAATAATCGCGGTGAGAATTGTCGCGAGCAAAATACTGTCGGTTCCCAGAGCCCTCACCGACGCCTGATCACCCTCGCCCACAGTGCGCGAAATGACAGCAACAACGCCCGTGCCAAAACCGATAGACACCGAGATGATCAACATAACAACAGGGAAGCTAAATGTGAGCGCTGCCAACTCATGCGTTCCAAGCTTGGCGATGAAATAGGTATCAGCCAGCGTGCTGATCAGCGATGCGACAATGCCAAACGCCATGAAGCCCGCGAGCTTCATGATCTGCCCGCGGACGGAGCCTTCCGTGAGCGAGGCGTTACCAAATGACTTCGCAGGAGCCTTAGCCTTTGGGGCGGTAACATCGGACATCGTAAGCCGGAACTTTCAGCGCGCAGCAACCAGTGCTGGATTGAAATGCAAGTCTAGGATGAGTTGATAGGTCTCAACGAGCGGCAAAGCCTAGTGATATTCCATGCGAGACCACAACCCGGTCAAAGCCCTGATTCGGGTTGGGATGATTGCAATTCAAGGATGGCTTTGGCCATGGCCTTGAAATCACCGTCAAAATGATGCCCGCCACTGGTTTTATATGGTTTGGCACGACTTGCTGGAACTTGGGGGCATGACGTCTCACCTGCCTCCTCCTCCTCACTTGCAAACGCGCACATCAAGGGGATTGTTGGCATGGCCAATATCTCGGGCAAGACTGGGAGCGCATCGGGGTCATCTTTCTCGCTCAGCCAGTCAGTCACATTGAACTCGAAGTCGGCTTTAAACCCCGGGGCCAACAAGGCGACGCCTTTTACAAGCTTTAAGTCGTCGTCCGACAAACGGCGAACCGCAAATGGCAACACATCGGCACCGAAAGAATACCCAATCAATAAGACATGCTGGGCATTCCACAGCCTCGTGTAATGCGCAATCACGCGCGAAAGCGCCTCGGCCGTTTCGTCGGGCGTGCGCTTTTTCCAAAAAAACCTAAGGCTGTTTAAGCCAACGACGTTGACACCTGCAGCCGCAAAGTTTTCCGCCAATTCACGGTCGAGCCCTGCCCAGCCGCCATCACCGGTTAAAATGATTGCCATGGTTTTGGGCGCGACATTCACTCCGACAGCTTTTGCCAGTTCTTCGTGAAGCGGCAAGTCGGCTAAATCGCCATCAACACGATCACGACCAGATACTTTTAAACGAACTTTGGTCACTCCATTGGCGATATCGGATTGCCAGACAGCACTGCCCCACGGCTCTTGTGAGGGAGAGAGAACTTCAGCGCCGTCAATTTGTACAAAAAAGTCAGCCGTTGCATTTGCGTCACATGACGACATTGGCGACGACGGCAAAGCAACCCACGCCTCGCTTGTTTTATCGACAGGTTCGAGCTGTGCAACGTGCGCTTTGTCTGCACGCGACCATGTCTCGTCTTCGTTCGAGCATAAGTCCTTTTTCATCCGAAATGGGCGACACAAACCCGACACCATCATGCTCGCGAACGTTCCGCGCGGAGCTTCGTTGAACGTCGTGTACGACAGCCCCGCACCAGCTCCAAGGCCAAGTAGAATCGGCGGGTCATACCGTGACAGCCCTAGTGTTTTTTGAATAAACTTGCTGAGCTTCTCAAATTCCCACGAGTGATAGGCGCACGTTTCTGGGTGCCGGTCCATTGCGGCAGAGTAGCGTTCCACATCAACAACTGCGGCCAGGCCGCCCTGCGCTGCGATGGCTTGGCCAAGCCCATCACGCGCCTGAACGCTCAGAGTCTTGTCGGCGAGAATGATCGCTAACTGCGCCTTACTGTTGCTTGTACCGTATACGGCAACATCCCCGAACGCTTCAAAGCTGAGATAGCGCGGTTCAGCAGAAGCAGGAAGGCCGATCAGCAGAGCGGCAAGACAATATAAAACTCGCATCATTTCGCCACCAAGCCACGCAATCCGCCTGAGATCAATGTCGAGACATCGAACAATGCCGCCGCAACATTAAGGCCGCTGCGCGTTGCGAGGTATTTCGCACGCCACTCAGGGTTAAACTTTGCCTTATATCGGCGCAATCCCTCGAAATTATAAAAGTTCTCGCCATGGCGAAAAATAAAGGCGCCCGCCCGGTGCCATATGGGCGCAAGCGAGTGATTTTCTAACCCAGCTAATGGCGCCAAGCCCAGGTTGAACCAGGCAAAGCCTTGTGCGCGGCCCCACAACATGACTTCGACAAACAGAAAATCCATCACGCCATATGGCGCATCATCGGTATGGCGCATCAAATCGAGTGATAGTTCGTGATGGTCGCCGCCCAGCCATAGATTTGCAAAGCCAACAATCCTGGTTGATCCATCTGGGCTTTGAGCGCGAACGACAGCGCATGGAAAGCGTGAGATGTATGCATCAGAAAACGAGCCAACCGAGAATGATTTCTCACGGGTTGATTTTTCCGATAGCCAGGAATCAGACACGGATCTCAGCTCGGGTAAAATCGCGTTCACCTGGTTTGCGGGTACAATCTCAAATCGAAGGCCCTCACGAACAGCGCGCGTATGGGACTGTCGTAGGTCACGACGCTTGCTGCCCTCGAGTGAAAAATCAGCAAGCGCAATCATCGCCTCTTCACCTAGCTTCTGCAACGAGAGGCCCATATCGATGTAGAGAGGAAGGCGATCTTCCGAGACCTGATAGAAAACAGTTCGTTTGTCGTGCTCATCGCACAGTTCACGAAATGCCCAAGCCAGCTCTGTGCATACCTCGTCGCGCGCACTGACCGGATCACCGAGGGCAATGAGGCTCCCACCCTGAGTTGCGTACATCACAAAGCCATCACGTTTTTCGTTGAAGAGAAGCTGCTTGTCACCCAACAGCGCCAAGTTGACGTCGGTCGATCGCACTTTGGCGATCACGTCGCTGGCAGCTTGCAGCTCGTCGTTTGTCGGCCGATTTGGAAGCGGCTTGGTCGGCCTCATGATGAGATAGCCGGCTAGAATCAACGCGAGGACAGTCACCGTCATTTGCGCGCGCAAGAATCGCGGCGCATCGGCATCGACCGCAAACGTCCACCACAAGTCATGTGAATATTCGACGTGGCGATAAACAAAAAAACCAATGTACGTCGACGTCGCAATAATGAGAGCGACCATCACCAACCAGCCGGGCGTGAATGGCGAGGCGAGAATAGGTGTTTGTCGATAAAAAGCCCTGCGACTGAACACAACGAGTGCCAGCACAATCGTCAGCACAATGGCCTCTTCGTAGTCGAGGCCCTTCAGGAGCGAAAGAATGATCCCAGCCGCAAGGGCGGGTATCGCCAAATAGTAAGCTGCATCAAGTCGCCGCATCAGGCCTCGCGCCAGGATCAAGAGCCCGACCCCGACCACGCTCCCGAGCAAATGCGACGCTTCAACAACGGTTAGCGGTAACAAGTCGCTTAAGGGTTCAAGGCGTTCTTCGGCGGCCGGGTTCACCCCGGAAACAAGCAGGACTGTTCCTGCCAGCAGAACAAAGATGCCGCTCAACTGTGGTGCGAACCGCACCAACAGCCCCCCCAAGGTTTTGCCAAGTGTTCCGATGAATTGGCGGCGCTCGGCGATTTCGGCTCCGACAACCAACAATACCGCCACTGCAAATGGCACGAGATAGTAGATGATGCGGTACGCAAGTGCGGCCGCCAGCACAGCTTGTGGCGGCTCGTTCGGTAACAGCAAGACCATAGCTACTTCAAAAACGCCAAGTCCGCCGGGCAAATTGCTGACGGCCCCGACGAGAATGGCCAGAACATAAGCACCAATGAACGCGATAAGAGTTATTTCGGCTGTTTGCGGAATCAGCACATACATCGCGGCGGCGGCAAAAGTTAAATCCAGGATCGAGAACCCTAGCTGCCCGATCGATAACTTCAGTGACGGAAGACGAAATTCGGCACCACGGAAGTTGACGGGCCCATCCAACAAAGCACAGCACAGGAGGTAAGCAACGACTGCGCCCAAGCACGCAACACCTAACGTACGGGCCAACCAAACGGGGAGACTAGGAATAGATGCCAGTACAGCGTCTGGTTCAGCCAACAATGCAACGCCGCTCAGCGAAAAAACGCCAAGCGCAAAAGCCAGCCAACAAAAAATGGAGATTGCCGCGATATCAACCGCCGAAAGCCCCGCACTGCCATACATGCGGTAGCGCACGGAACTCGATGTGATGACGCCAAAGCCGACATTGTGAGCGAACACGTTGCTTGTAAATGACGTGAGCGCGATGCGCCCCAACGCAACGTCTTTGCCCACGTGACTGACAGCCATGCGGTCATATGACATTAGTGTTAAATAGCTCAGCGCCGTAAAAACAAACGCCAGCGACACATCGATGGCCGAAAGGTCGTTAAAAGCAGCGACAACGTCTGCCACCGCAATTGTGGCAAACACATCGTCGAGCACCCAAATCGCCGCCCCCAGCAATAAAACGCTGAGAGCAGGCCCAAGCCAACGCATTATGAGTCACCTATGAAATCAATAAGATTAGATTGACCAAATCTAATTGCGCAATGCAACGCCCTAAGCATAGTTGACAGCAATTTCATATGGCGCGCCCCGGGACCGTGATAGCTGTTTTTATCTCCGCTTATCACCATGATGGCAGCGCCCGCATGAAGCATCTCATCTTTTCTCAAATGCAAACATTCCGAGGGCTGTTTACTTCGATCTGCCTCATATTCACGCTCGCAGCGTTTTTTGAAGGATTGGGGTTTGCGGACGAGATATTGTTTGGAATTCTAACTCTTCTCATGTTGTCGGCTGTTGGAGCGGTCAATGATCGCCATGGTCAGAAGTTTTTCATAGTCTCCGCCGCAATAACGATTGCGATGAATATGGCCGCTTACTTAACACCTTATCTCAATCTGGATATTCTCTCTCTCACTCTGAACCTTCTCATTTTAGGGTATGCGTCATGGTTAATTTTCTTAAAGGTTTTTTCGGCAACACAGATTGACAGCGATTTAATCTATGGGGCGATCTGCATTTACCTCTTTCTTGGGATTGATTGCGCCATCGCATATGACGTGATCGGCCTGCTCGACGCGCACGCCTTCGCGATTCAACAAGATGTGAAGGACCAAAGTCTCGCGCCGGCAATTGAAACTTTTATGCATACTTATCTTTACTTTAGTTTTTCCACACTGACGTCGGTGGGGTATGGCGATATTGTGCCCGTCAGTTCGCTCGCCCGTTACACGGCAATCCTTCAAGCCGTCGCGGGGCAAATATACTTAAGCGTTCTTGTGGCGCGTTTGGTGGGTTTACACATTACAGCGCGCCACTAACTCGGCCTCAACAACCTTGCCCAAACGACTGGTTGTGATAGGTATTCAAAACAACTGCCACACTAGGGCACACCGCTTTGACGATGACGCCGGTACTGGCCTCTGCCACCCATCAAACTGAAACATTCCGCGCGTTAGGTTTAACCAAAACCTATGATGGCGAGACGCCCGTGTATGCTTTGCGGGGCGTGGACCTTGAGATGTTTGAGGGCGAGTTGGTGGTGCTGCTGGGGCCGTCGGGCAGCGGCAAATCAACCCTGCTCAACATTCTGGGCGGGCTTGATCAGCCGACGTCAGGAAAGTTTTACTTTCGCGGCCGGGAAGTCACAACTTTCTCGCAGCATGAACTGACCATGTACCGTCGCGACAACGTCGGGTTTGTGTTTCAGTTTTATAACCTCATCCCCAGCCTTACAGCGCGCGAGAACGTGGCGCTCGTGACCGAGATCGCCAAAGCGCCAATGACGCCTGACGAAGCGTTGACCATGGTGGGGTTAGGACACCGGCTGGATCATTTCCCAGCGCAACTTTCGGGGGGCGAACAGCAGCGCGTGGCGATCGCGCGAGCGATTGCGAAAAAGCCCAGCGTGTTGCTGTGTGATGAACCCACCGGCGCGTTGGACAGCAAAACAGGCATTGTCGTGTTACAGGCGATTGTCCGCGCCAACCAGGAATTGGGAACCACCACGGCTGTGATTACGCACAACGCCGTGATGGCATCGATGGCTGATCGCGTCATGCGATTTGCCGACGGCCAGATTGTCAGCATCGAGCGCAACAGGACAAAGCTAAAACCCGAGGAGTTGTCGTGGTGAAGGCGCTTCAATACGCATTGCAGCGTTGGTCGTTGAGGTTACGCATCAGTGCGCTCGACAAAAAATTGTTGCGCGATGTCTGGCGCCTCAAGGGCCAAACCTTGGCCATCGCGGCGGTGGTAGCCGCAGGTGTGGCACTGCTGGTCGGCACGTACGGCTGCCTTGCAGCGCTGCAACTCAGCAAAGATGCGTTCTATGAGCGGTACAGATTTGCCGATGTATGGGCCACGGTGAAGCGCGCGCCCAACAGCATGCTGCCAAAGCTGCTGGAAATCCCCGGCATCGCGACGGTTGAGACGCGGATCGTCGCCTCAGCAACACTCGACCTTGACACAATGACCGACCCTGCTCGCGGGTTATTGATTTCTATCCCAGAAGGCGGGCACCCCCAGCTGAACGATATCGATTTGCGTGCCGGTCGGTTGGTCAGCACCGGTCGACCTTCCGAGGTGATCATCTCCGATGCCTTTGCCAAAGCCAACAAACTCAAACTTGGCGACACGGTCTCGGCGAACATTCATGGCAATAAGCGCAAGCTCGATATTGTTGGAATCGCGCTGACGCCCGAATACATCTATGCGTTGGCTCCAGGCCAACTGATGCCCGATGATAAAAGGTTTGGCATTTTCTGGATGGGCCGCAAGGCTTTGGCCGCAGCCAACGACCTTGATGAGTCGTTCAACAACGTCACCGCTTCATTGCTTCATGGTGCTGTCGAAGCCGACGTCTTGCAACGGCTCGATATTTTGTTGCGACCCTATGGCGGCGTGGGTGCCTATGGCCGCAAAGATCAAATTTCAGATTTTTTCCTGACAAACGAATTAGCGCAGCTGGCCGCGAGCGGCGCAGTCGCCCCGCCGATTTTTTTGGGCGTGGCGGCGTTCTTGCTCAACATCGTCATCTCGCGATTGGTAGCCACGGAACGCGAGCAGATCGGGCTGTTGAAGGCGTTCGGCTACACCGATTGGGATGTGGGCCTCCAATATACAAAGCTGATCGCCATTGTAGTTGGAATTGGCCTGCTTTTGGGATTTGCCGGCGGCCTGTGGTTTGGACGCGGCATGACAACGATGTATGGGGAATACTACAAGTTCCCACTGCTTCAGTACCGCGTTAATCCGGGTGTTTTCGCTGCGGCTTCGTTCGTGACGTTGATCGCGGCCATCATTGGCGGAATTGGCGCGGTGCGCTCGGCCATTCAGTTATCGCCTGCGGTTGCTATGGCACCACCGGTACCAACAACGTTTCAACGCTCGCGCTTTTCAGTTTGGTTTGAAGACTTACGCATCAGCCAACCGACCCGCATGATTTTTCGCCATGTGACCCGCTGGCCAATGCGCACAGCGATGACCGTTATTGGTATCGCTTTCTCGTTGGCCCTGCTGATTGCCTCATTTTTCTTTATGGATTCTGTCGGCAAAGTCATTCAGGTCTATTTCTTTCAGGCCGAGCGCCAAACACTCACCGTCTCCTTCGTCGAGCCACGGGGAGCGGGTATTCAGGAAGATATCTTGCGCATGCCCGGCGTATTAGCTGTGCAGCCAGTGCGCAGCGTGTCGGCACGCTTGCATCATGGCCCCTACACCAAGCGAACCGGGGTGAACGGCTTGATTATGAATGCCGATATCAACCGGCTGCTGAACGCCGAGGAAAAGCCTCTCAACCCGCCCGAGGGTGGCGTCGCGCTATCCGATCAAATTGCAAAGGACTTAAACGCGAAGGTTGGCGACATCATCACCATTGAGGTGCTGCAAGAGCGCCGACCGGTGATTGATGTGCCCGTCACTCAGATCGTGAAGCAATACATGGGCTTTTCGGCATACATGCACATAGATGAGATTAATCGCATCATGAACGAAGGCCCCACTGTTACAGCAATTCACGTGCTGGCAGACGCCCGCTATACTGACGAACTTTATCACAAGCTGAAAAACACGCCGATGGTTGCGGGCGTCGCACAGACTGAAGTGGCGCTGAAAAGCTTCCAGAACACCATGGATCAAACCATGTATGTCATGATTGGCTTCTATGTAGCCTTCTCCAGCCTAATTGCGTTTGGTGTCGCTTATAACAGCGCGCGGATAGCACTCTCAGAGCGTGCCCGTGCCTTGGCGTCATTACGTGTGCTCGGCTTTACGCGTGAAGAGGTAGCCTACATTTTGCTTGGCGAGTTGGGGCTGCAAACAATCATCGCATTGCCGGTCGGGTGCTTGTTTGGTGTGGCGTTGGCCTTTGCCATGTCGCCGATGCTGAAAACCGATATGTATGATTTCCCTTTTGTGATTAACGACCCAACCTATGGCATTGCTGTCAGCGTTGTGTGTGTTGCCGCATTGATCTGCGCTTGGCTGGTGCGCCAGCGCGTCTACAAGCTTGATCTTATCGCTGTTCTGAAAACGCGCGAGTAAACCATGGTTGATATTCCTGTTGTATCAAAAGTCGTCGGCACTTGGTCGCGCCGCGCCAAAGTGATGGCCAGCGTCGCCGGGGTTGTTGTGTTGTTCCTCGTTTGGGCGATGCGCCCGCAACCCGTGCCTGCAGATTTCGCGACCCTTTCAAAGGGCGAATTGCTGGTCACGATCAGCGATGAAGGCGAAACACGCGTGACAGATGTTTACGTCGTCTCAGCGCCTGTGGCTGGCCGTGTCGATCGCATCGAAATGGATGTGGGTGATACGGTGATCGCCAACGAAACGGTGTTGGCCCTTTTCCAGCCGCAAGACCCATCGGTTCTGGATGCAAGGTCACGCTCCGAAGCCGAAGCTGGTGTCGGAATGGCCGAGGCAGAGCGTTCGCGTGCGCAAGCCCAGTTCAACTTTGCCCAGTCTGATTTACGCCGCCAGGAACAGCTATTCCGCGAGGGCACGATTTCCGAGTCCGCGCTCGACCGCGCACGGCTTGCGACGAGCACCGCAAGAGCGGCGCTCGACCAGGCGATTGCGACCGTGGCCAAACGCCGCACGGACCTCAACACCTCGCGCGCGGCCATGGCAACGGCTGGCCGGCCCACGGGGCCCGGGACAAAAATTGATTACATCCCGGTACGGGCGCCGGTCAGTGGGCGACTTCTAAAACGCATGCAGCAAAGCGAAGCTATTCTGGCCGCGGGCACGCCGCTTCTTGAAATCGGCGACCCGACCACGCTCGAAATTGTAGCCGACCTGATTTCCACCGATGCCGTGAAGGTGAAAGAGGGGCAAGAGGTTATCATTGATGATTGGGGTGGCCCCAAAGCACTGAAGGGGATCGTGCGACGCGTGGAACCATTCGGGTACACCAAAGTCTCGGCGCTCGGTATCGAAGAACAGCGCGTGAACGTGATTATTGATTTCGTCTCGCCGCGCGAGGAATGGGCAAGTTTAGGGCACGGCTATCGTGTCGAAACCCGTGTGGTGACTGAACGGCGTGACAACGTTTTGAAAGCGCCGATCAGCGCGCTATTTCGCGTGGGCCAGGATTGGGCTGTGTTCCGGGTTGATGGCAACGCCGATGGCGGCAAGGTCAAAACCGTGAAAGTCAAAGTCGGCAGCCGTAACACCTTAGACGCCGAAATCACGGACGGGCTGAAAGCCGGAGACATTGTGATCATGCACCCCAGTGATCAAGTCATCGAAGGTGTAAGTGTGGCCAAACGCGAGTAGCTACGCCAACGGCTCGTACTCGCCCGTAATGTCTTGCGTCAACTTTAACACCAGCGCCTGACGCGCGGCTCGCAACTTCGCGTCTAATTCCGGGTCGGGCTGATACAGCGAGATCTCCTCGCTGATATCGATGCCGCGCTTGGCTAACACCGCCTCAGTCACCAGTTGGCGATCTTTCACCACCCATAATTCCTGGGCCAAAGTCATGAGGGCCTGCCCCAGCTTGTCGACGTCCTCAGGTTTCAGGGCCTTGCGTCGGCGTGGCTGGGCTTGCGATGGGAAAAGCTTATTCACGGCTTACGACCATAAGTGACCCAAGGATAGTTGATCGGCGCGACGCCATAGTATTTCACATCGACAAAGCCGATGCTTTTCATCAACCCGACCATGTCCATGGTGCTCGATCCGCGCCAGAATGGCTCGCCGCCAAACTTAGCCAAATAATCCGTCCGCCACGCATTCAGTTTGCTCATGGCGTTGTAAGGGGCCACATCGCCGAACATCAGGTCGCCCCCCGGTGTGAGCAAACGGAAACTCTCTCGCAGAATATCGCCGATCACATCCACCGGCAGTTCGTGCAGCACGATAAATGATGTGACCAGATCGTAGCTGGATGCGGGCTGATTTGTGTTTCGTGCGTCTGCTTGAAACAGTGTCCAGGCATGGCCCATGTTATTGCCATTGCGTTGGGCTTGCTCCAACTGCGCCACCGAAATATCGCAGGCGTGAATGTCGGCTGTGGGGAAAACTTCGGCAAGCTTCAGTGTAAACGGGCCCGACGAACATCCAATTTCGAGAATCTTTTTATAATCGCGGCGCGGCGCTTGCTCGGCAAACTGCTTGCGCTGCATGTAAATATCGGCCGACGAACTCCCAGCCGCCGGAGGGCGCGTCGATTTGCCGACGACGTAGCGATGAATCAGTTCGCCGTGAATAAAGCCCATATGGGGATGACCGTCCCAGCCGCCCGTTGTGCGATGGACGGGATACAGCCAGTATTTATCCGGCGACAACGTCGGGTCGACCGTCAGCGTTGTCTTGCCCTGCTTCAATCGTTCGAACGTTGGCTTGATGTCAGCTTCGATTTCGGCAAACGCTGCGGCAGCCAGACGCGCGTGGTGCTCGGCGTGCCATTCGCCCATTAGGTTGCTTGTGCGGAACGCTGGCTCGTTGGCCAGCAGAGATTCAATTTGTTCGGCGCGCTCGTCCATGTCGTCGGCCAACTTAGCGTCGTCGGTCAGGCCAGCTTTGGTCAGCGCGTCTTGTTGATGCTTTTGCATCGCGGCCACCGCAGGTCCAAAGGCCGACAGAAAGTCGAGCGAGGCGCGGCCCGATTGGCGGAGTTTATAGCCGATCATGGAGGCGCTCCTGAAATTCGATAGCCCCAAGATAGCACTGTGCCAACCGAAGCCAAGCACCGGCGAGCGCAATGACCCATGTATTCAAAGCATAGCCGAAAGGTGAACAGCTATTGCGGCGCAGATTTTTCGAAGGGGTATGGCGGTGCGGGATCGTATTCCATCATCCTCACGACGGTGCGAGCCATCTCCTCGCCATAGATCTGGCTCACCAACCAGATGGCCATATCGATACCGGCAGAAACCCCCGCTGACGTGACAAGATTGCCATCCACAACCCAACGCTGACCCGACACTACCTCACCCGCATCCCCGCGTTTACGGACTTCATCGATCGCAGCCCAATGCGTCGTGATGCGCTTGGCGCGCGCGGGGCCAGCGGCGGCCAACACCATGGAACCGGTGCAGACGCTGGTGACCCACTGACAATGGGGGGCCTGCGCCGCAATCCACTTCAGCGTCGCAGGGTTATTGACCTCGCGACGCGTCCCCTGCCCGCCCGGCACCAAAATCACGTCGGCTTGTGGAGCGTTAGCAAAGGAGTAGTCGGCCTCGACGCGCATGCCTTTGGCACACGTCACTTTGGCCCCGGTTTCCGAGACCAAGTAAATATGGTCTCGCCCTTCGAGCTTTTTGAACGCGCGGACCGTGTTGACCATCGTCAGCACTTCCCATGGCCCCTGAAAGTCCAATTCCTCAACGCCATCGAAAATTAGAAGCGCGATGTTCAACGCGGCGGTCATCAGAAAGGGTCCTTGCTCACGCGCACCAACTGCTTGCCCTGATTTTTGCCGTCATAAAGGCGGATCAGCGCTTCGGGCATCCGCTCGAAGCCATCGAGCACATCTTCTTGGTACGTCACTTGACCTGCTTTCACCCACGCCGCCATATCGCGCTCGGCTTCGGGAAAGCGGGGTTCGTAATCGTAAATAAGAAAACCCTGCAACAGTGCATTGAGTCGCCCGATTTTGTAGGCATTCTTGAGCGGATACGGCTCGGTAGATCCTGCGATATACTGCGAGATGCCTCCGCATGAAATCACGCGCGCATATTTATTGATGCGCGCTAAACCTGCATCCAAGACCGGCCCGCCGACATTATCAAAAAACACGTCGATGCCTTTGGGGCACAGCGCATCCATTCGAGCGGCAACATCTTCGGTTTTATAGTTGATGGCGGCGTCATAGCTCAACTTTTCGGTCAGCATCTTGCATTTCTCGTCAGAGCCCGCGATGCCAACAACAAAACACCCTCGCGTTTTGGCCAACTGCGCAACCGAAGACCCCACGCCCCCTGCGGCCCCCGAGACCAACACGGTATCAGTGTGCTTGGGTTTGCCGATATCGAATAAGCCGAAGTACGACGTAAAGCCCGTCATTCCCAGCACGCCCAATGCGGTAGACACGGGCACTATGCGCTGATGAACTTTGTACATCATCCAATAGGGTGAGCCATCGCAAACGGCATATTCCTGCCACCCCATTTTTCCTTGGACGATCTCGCCTTCTTTGAAGTTCGGATTGCGCGAGGTCACAACCTGCCCCACGCCTCGGCCACGCATGACATCTCCGATCTCCAGCGGCTTTTCGATGCCCGCGCCATCGAGCATGTAAAACCGCATCACAGGTGCGAGCGATGAATAGATGACGCGAATAACAAACTCACCGTCTTTGGGATCAGGTATCGCGCTCTCACCAAGTTTGAAATCTGTCAGTCGCACGGGCCTGTCGATCGGGCGTTCAGCTAAAAGCCACTGACGGTTTTTTCCAGATACCATTTTTATCCTCGTGGTCTTTCGATCTTGAATCACCCTACGGCGCGACGGGCTTACACTCAATCATTAATGCCCCTGTTTTAGTTCTGAAATTATCACGCGAATGTCATCGCAAACTTCAGGTCCAGTCCCCAAACGGCTGCGTAACAACTGTGCGTTCACAAAAACAATTCGAACGTAACTAATATTCCCCAAATTGAACCCTCTCTAGGAAAGGCTATTCACATGATTCGTCAAGTCACTACCGGGATTGCGCTCGCGGCTGCTTTGTTTGTTGCAGGCGCAGCGCAAGCCAAGAACATTGTCGAAACAGCCGTCGCCGCTGGTACGTTCAATACCCTCGTCGCTGCGGTGAAAGCTGCCGGCTTGGCTGAAACTTTGTCTGGCCCCGGTCCCTTCACCGTTTTCGCGCCAACAGACGCAGCATTTGCAAAATTGCCCAAGGGCACAGTCGAAGATCTGTTGAAGCCTGAAAACAAAGCCAAGCTTGCGGGCATTCTCACGTATCACGTCGTCGCGGGCAAAGTGATGGCCGCTGATATTGCCGGCAAGAAATCTGAACCCAAAACCGTCAACGGCCAAACTCTCATGATCGACGCCACCAAAGGCGTGATGGTCAATAATGCGAAAGTGACGACCGCTGATGTGGTTGCCGACAACGGCGTGATTCACGTCATCGACACTGTCGTGATGCCGAAATAATTACCACTATCATTCGCGACAAACCGGCGGGCTGAAAAGCTCGCCGGTTTTTTTTGCATTTAGAATTAAACCTGATCGCTGGTCCGATAGCGGTCAGAGCCCAGCTTCGTCGATGGCGCGACGTAGATACCTTTTTCTAAATACTGCGCAATCACTTCACGCAGCTTGCCTGCACCAAGGTACGGGTTCACATAAGGATCCCCCGCCCACAGATTGCTGGGGAAGCCCATGCCGGCGTGATAGTGCTGCGCGTAAACGCTGGCATCATTCCACAACGCAAAGTTCACACGGGGGTTGGCGCGTGCACGGCGCAAGGCCGCCAAGTCGATATGCCCGCGAAAGACCACCGGCCCCGGACCATCCACGGTGCCCTGCAAGGTGCCGTCGAAATTGACTAATCGGGTATGTCCACGTCGGAAGAACGTCATGATCTCCGACTCAACCGATTTATATTCGCCGCCATCAATAGCCGAGAGCATGTAGCACGTGTTCTCGAACGCGCGCATGCGTCTCGCATTGTCCCACGCCCGCCTGCCGTCGCCGCCATGCGGTTCGGACGACGAATGCATAATAACTTCAGCGCCCGCGTGGCGTAATCCGTACGCGACCTCAGGGTGCATGTTGTCGAAGCAGATCATATTGGCCAGGCGACCGATGGATGTGTCGGCCACTGGAAATAGTGCGTCATAGCCAAAGGTATCGAGATACTGATCAAGAATGCTACCCGGCGTCGTATCGGGCAAAAAGCCCCACACATCGGCGCATTGATTCTTGCGGTAGGTGTGAACCAGCTTGCCAGAGTCATCGATCAGAAATGCCGAATTGAACACGCGACCCGGCAGCTTCGGGTGAACCTCGAAGTTTTGGAAAGCAACAAAGACCTTATTGTCCTGCGCAAACTTGCCAATTTTATCGAACACTTCATCTGGGTAGGAAATCGCCACGCGTTCCATATCGCGCACGGTGCGCTGCACGCCGCCGATGCCGCCAGGACCCGTCAGCCAGAACTCAGGGAACACGACCAAACGCACCGAAGGAATGTTGGCGCGGCTGGCGGCCAAGCCCAAACTCTCGGTCAGATTCATGTTGATAATCTCGCGCGCGTTATTCACGCCCAGCGGAATCAATCTTGGCACCGACTGAATGATGCACACATCATATTGCTCTTCGTATGCCGCGCGTTGCGGGCCGGTTGATTTGGCCTGCGCCGCCATGCGGGCTTGGGCTTCCTTCAGCCACCCTTCGCGGGTTTTAGGCGCGGCTTTTGGTTTGGTGGCCCACTTCGCATAGCCACGGCCGTAAACATCAGCGCGCAAAATCGCAATAAAGCTGCGCTCAGGTGTGGCACGCGCGCGGCGCAAAAGCTCCATGTCTAAGTCAGGGATGACAAACGTTTCAGAACTTTGCGCGCGCGTTTCGGGCCGTTCCCAATGATAAAACGCCGTAGCGTTTGGTAGTTTCACAACCTGCTTACCATCCAACATTTCGGTTGGGCTCGCGGTCGCAATATAGGCGGTATTTTCCCCTGCCCGAGCAAAGCGCGACAGACTGCGCACCTTGAAATGGCGGTCACTCCGCTCGATGCACGGATTCAGGATGATCTCTGCGCCATGGAATGCAAGAGACCGAGCATAATGGGCGAGGTGAATGTCTTCGCCACAGAGAATGCCGACCTGTGCGAACGGTAACTTCGCCACGGGGAAATCATTGGGTTGGCCCAGCGCACTGGTCGAGTCGGAAAACCCTTCAATCAAATCGGGCGTGATTTTCGGTGTGCGCAACAGCGGCTTGCCTTTGGGGGAAAACAAAAAGCCAATGGTCTGCGGCGGTGATTTGGCATTTGCCTTTGCGACGACAGAGCCTGCAACATAAGCCTTACTTGATTTCGCCACGGCGCCAATTGTTGCGAACGCTTGCTTTTCGGTCAGCGCTTTTTTGCCCGCAGGACTATGGGGCAACAACAACAACACCTCTGGCTTTAGGGCCGATGACTGCCGATTGGCTTCATTGATTGCCGCCACGGCCAAGCCCATAAGCGCTTTTTTATTGCTTGGCGACCACGCCGCCTGACTGAGGATCAACATTTTACTTTTCCCGATTTGTGTTTGCTTATCCTATGGCGTTGCGAATGACACCGCGCCCCGGATGAATGGCCCGGTCGTCTGCCGAGCATGTTAGCTCACCAAATGTGTGCGCACTTTAATTTCTCCGGTAAGCGTTTTGTGAACCGGACATTTATTGGCAATCTCGATGAGACGTTGGCGTTGCTCGGCGGTCAAATCGCCCTCGAGCGTGACGTCGCGAGTCATTTCGGTAATTTCGCCCTCTTTGGTGGTGCAGTCGGGGCAATCAGCCGCTTTCATTTTGCGATAGCTCAGGCGCACCGAAACCCGCTTCAGTGGAATGCCCTTTCGTTCCGCGTACATGCGCACCGTCATGGACGTACAGGCCCCAAGACCCGCCAAAACAAAATCATGCGGCATCGGACCAGCATCATTGCCACCGACATCAGCGGGCTCATCGGACAGCAGTTGGTGACGACCAACCCGCACCTCGTTCGAATAACGCCCGGTCAGCGTTTCGGATACTTCGACGATGCCTGGCGGCAGCGCATTTGTTTCGGTCATCGTTCTTCTCGCTTGTCTAGATATTCGTTGAACATAACCCTAAAGTGGGGCGACACAAATGGAGTTCACCATGGCCGAGCCCGGCCCCCAAGACATCGAAATCATTGCCAAACGCGCGGCGTTCCAAGGCTATTTTCGCGTCGATGAGTATACGATGCGCCATGGCCGCTTCGACGGCGGATGGCACACCACTGTGACCCGTGAGGTTTTTGAGCGGGGCCATGCTGCCGCCGTGTTGCCCTACGATCCAATCGAGGGTGTTTTCGTGCTCTGCGAGCAATTTCGCATTGGGGCTTATGCGGGGCACATGACGCCCTGCCAAATCGAGTTAGTGGCCGGGATTATCGAGCCTGGGGAAACGCCCGAGGCTGTTGCCCGCCGCGAAGCGCGCGAGGAAGCCGGGTTAGAGGTGCTGGACCTTATGCCGATTGCGCACTATCTGGTCAGTCCCGGTGGAGCAACCGAAACCACGGCGCTGTATTTGGGCCGCATTATTGCACCAGTAAGTGGTGGCATTTTTGGAGTTGAAGGTGAAGGCGAACACATTCGCGTCCACATCTTGCCTGAAGCCAACGTGCGCCGAATGTTGGACGAAAGCCGCTTTGAAAATGCCCAAACCATTATCGCTGTGCAGTGGTTCTTTTTGAACCGCGAGAGAATTCTATCAGTTTGGAAGTGACGCGAAGGACTTTGATATGACGGATGCGCTTGTTTCGACGGAATGGCTGGCCGCACGGCTGAGCGACCCAAGCATTGTCATCGTTGATGCCAGCTATTTTGTGCCGGGCGGCATTGCCCCTGCCCTTCAGCAATATGCCGAAGGCCACCTGCCCGGCGCTCGCTTTTTTGACATCAACGATGTTGCTGACCCAGCTGGCAAGAAAGACCATACTTTCCCGACGGCGGCGATTTTTGCCGCCAAGGTCGGCGCTTTGGGAATCTCGAATGCGCACCACATTGTCGCTTACGACCACATGGGTGGTGCATGTGCCGCCGCCCGTGTGTGGTGGATGTTCCGGCACTTTGGGCACCATAAAGTCTCGGTGCTTGATGGCGGTTTGAAAAAATGGAAATCCGAGAACCGCTCGCTCTCAACCGATACGCCAAGCATCACGCCGGTGCATTTCGACACCGTCGCCACCCAAAGCATTGTACGCAGCCGGGCTGACATGCAGGCCAATATTGTAGCCAAGACTTGGCAAACGGTTGACGCCCGTGGTGTCGGGCGCTTCCAAGGCACCGAACCCGAGCCGCGCCCCGGATTGCGCTCGGGTCACATTCCCGGCGCGCGCAACGTGCCCTTTGCCGCGCTGTTTGACGGAGCAGCGCAAACCTTCAAAGACAAAACTGCGATTGCCCAGGCCTTCGCCGCAGCCGGCGTCGACTTAACTAAGCCAATCACAACATCTTGTGGCTCGGGTGTAACCGCTTGTACGGTGGCCCTTGGAGCCTACTTAACCGGCAAGACGGATGTGAATATTTACGACGGCAGTTGGCTGGAATGGGGCGCCGATCACACGCTCCCCCTGGAAACCGGCCCTGCGACATAAGGAGCAATCATGACCGAGATTTCACGTCGCGCCATCCTGGGAACGACCGCCGCGAGCACCTTTATTGCCGCAGCAATGGCCCAGGATAAAGTAGCAAAGCCCGAGACGATCGCCATCATCGGCACTGGCAATGTTGGCGCCACTCTGGGAAAGGCCTGGGCAGCGAAGGGTCACCGCATCATCTATGGGTCGCGCAATCCAGGTAGCGAAAAATCTGTCCAACTTGGGATGGACACGGGCAACGGCGCAAAAGTGCTGACCCAGCCCGAGGCTGCCGCGTCGGCTGATATTGTGTTGCTTGCCGCGCCGTCTCAAGTGGCGTTGAGTTTGATCGCATCGCTGGGTGACTTATCGGGCAAGATTTTGATCGATGCGATGAATGAAATGTCATTTAAAGATAACAAACTCATTGAGCCGGACGATAGCGTGGGCTTAGCGGCACGGATTCAAGCGAAAGTGCCTGCAGCTTTCGTGGTCAAGGCATTCAATGCGACCAACGCGCGCGTTATGAGTGGGCCAAAAACGGTCACCGGCGGGCCGGTCACGGTGCCGCTTGCCGGCGCTGACGACAAAACCCGCGCCAGAGTCGCCGCCTTGGCGACGGCTATTGGCTTTGATGTTCTCGACATGGGCGGCGCGGAGGCTTTGAAGCAGGTCGAGCATTTGGGCCGAATTTACGTGGCTTACGCCGTGACACACCGACCACAACGGCTGGAACTGAACTTCCGCACTTGGAAAGCTTAGGGCTGGGCATAAAGTGATGCAGTTTTGTCACGTATGACGAGCATCGCGTTTAGATCAACACCAAGACATTGAACCCGAATCGGCAACCCATGCTAGGCTTCGGGCGTTAGCTGGATTGGGTCTATCAGTTGGGGATATGTGGTCGTCGTGGCCGCGCAGAATTTTAGAATTGTCTTGGCATTGACGCTGCTGCTTCCAGCTAGCCCCATTGCCGCGCAAATGAGTCAGCCCGCCACACAAGTTGCCCAAGCGCAGTCGGCCCGCGAGCTGCGCGCGTCTTTGGACTCAGCCAAACGCCAAGCCGCCGAAACCAAGGGCCTCGATGCTGCTTACGAACTCATCGGTATTGTCGACGCGGCTCAAACAACCAAATTGCCCGACGTTGCGGCTGATGCTCTCAACATTCTGAACGGTGTACTTGAGCGCGCGGCGCAAGCGGCTGTCAATGCGCCGGTTGAAGACGCCCAAGACATACTCGATCAGTTGGTTGATCTGTCATTCTTCGCTCGCACCAGCAACATCACCGGCGCAGATGCCGTGTTGCAGAAATCGCTGCGCGCCTTGTTTCCGAAGATGATCAGCGACATCCGCATAAGCCTGACCAAGCCAATATCTCAGCCTGAACAGTGGTCAAGCTCGTTGGTCACACTCAGCATGTTAGGTGAACTTCAAGCCGCAGCGACTTTGGTGATGATGGATGATATCGCTGCGTCGATTGCCCAAATCTACGATAGCGAAGCATCGCGCCTCGGTGGCTTGGCGACACAAATCGCCGATACGGCGCAGCGCGAAAAGACAGTGGCTGATTTAATTGATGGCCGCAAAATTCGTGCCGAGCAGGTTGGCGATGCGCGCAAAAACAACCTTACAACGGTCGCTGCGGAAATGGCCAAGCCAGGACGTAAGCAGCCCAAGGATGAGGAAAGTGCCGAAGCGAGCGCCGACCTAAGCGATTCGTCACAAGCCTGCACCGAAGTTGGCATGATCGCACCGCCCAGCATGTCGAGTAACTGGGATGGCCTGCAAGACATTTTGCCCAAGCTTGAAGAAGAGTGCGTTCTGTCCGGGCGCACCCCTACTGAAAATCGGTGCCCGGGACGTAACCTAACCTTTGTTTGCCGAGAACTGACAAACGAGTCCACCGAGAGACTCATCTACGTTTATGAGGGCACGCCCGAAGAACGCACGATGCGCGAGAAATGCAAAGGTGATCGGCTTGCCGCACTTCAACTGACCGGCGTTGGTGCTGTGTTTAAAAACACCGCCATGCGCCGCATCCTGACCTGCGCGCCGATTGCCGGCACGTCCCGCGGCCGTGACTAAGTACGCTGCAGTTCGTTGCAGTAACGCTTTCGCCAGCTCGTTATCAGATAAACAACAATCTGAATTTCACTAAGCCTTAGCGTTAAATCACTTTACCCGGATTGAGAATCCCCTTGGGATCGAGCGTGTGCTTTAGCGCACGCATCAGAGCAATTTCCTCGGCGCTGCGCGACCACGACAGGTAATCTTTTTTCTCGGTGCCAATACCGTGCTCGGCCGAGATCGACCCGCCAAGGTCGCGAATGACACCATACACAATGTCGTTGATCTGCTTGTGTATCTCAGGCGAACCCGACCCGACTGCAGCGACAACATGCAAATTACCATCGCCCATATGCCCCAATACCAACGTCGTGGCACCCTGGAATGCCGCGTTAATTGAGTCGGTGACTCTTATCCCGAACGTTCCCATCGCCTTGATCGGCATGGACACATCATAAGTGCACATCGGGCCTAACGTGCGGAACCCCTCGCCTGCGTTTTCGCGTATCGCCCAGAACGCAGCACGCTGCTGTTCGGATTGCGCCAGCGCCGCATCGACAATCAGCTTTCTATCCATCACTTCAGCCAGCAGCCCTTCGAGCTTGGCGCTATCGGCCGTAGGGTCGTTCCCAAGTGTTTCGATCAAGACATAAAAACCATGCCCAGATTCAAGTGGCGGGCGCAAAGACGGGCAACGTTCGCGCACAAACTGGTCATACGCGCCCCACATGACCTCAAAGCTGCCAAGTTCGCCGCCAAGCGCGCCTTCCAAGAAGCCAAGAAACGCCACAACGTCATCGAAATGATCAATGCCGACAAACGCCGTATTCACGCTTTTCGGCTTTGGCCGCAAACGACAGACAGCGCGCGTAACAACGCCAAGAGTCCCCTCGCTGCCAATAAACAAATGCTTCAGGTCATAGCCGGCGTTGTTCTTGAGCATTTTATTCATCGACGAAATGATGGTGCCGTCGGCAAGCACGGCTTCAAGGCCCAAAACACTCTCCCGCATCATGCCGTACCGAATGACGCGCACGCCGCCTGCATTGGTCGAAATGACTCCGCCGATGGTGGCTGTTCCTCGCGCGCCTAAATCGAGTGGCAGCATAAAGCCGCGTTCCTCACAGTATTCATGGGCCGTTTGCAAAATCACTCCTGCTTGGGTCGTGAGCGTTCGGCCCTCGGCGTCGAATTCTTCGATTTGGTTCATGCGTTCGAGCGATAGCACGACCTCGCCGCCCAGAGGCGCGGCGCCTCCCACGAGCCCGCTCATACCACCTTGGGCGATGATTGATTGGCCTCGCGCATGGCAGAGTTTAAGGATCTCAGAAACTTCCGCGGTGGTTTTTGGCCGCAACACGCAGAGTGGCGTTCCAGCAACTCCGTGTCCGCGTGTATTTAGGTATCTCGGGCCAATATCACCGCCCGTGAGTATTCCGGTCGCATCAACAATGCGCGCGAACGCGTCGATCATTTTCTGACTTCGGCGAGATCGTTCCAGACCTCTTGGTCGACGATCTTGCCCCCCATAACGTCAAATCGATCGATAAAGCGAACATTGGTGATGGGGTTGCCATCCAGCCCCTCGCCGTTCAACTTGCCCATGCAATAGATGGTTGTGACACCACTGCGCTCAGTTTCATCGAAGTGCTCGTAGGTCTTGCGCATGAACTTATAGCGCGATTTGGACCATGCCACGACTTCATCCAAACTTTTGAACTTGTTGTTGCCCGGAAACGTCATGATCGTGCCTGGAGCAAGGTACGTTGACGCCTTAACCAAATCGCGCTGTTCAAATGTTGTCAGAAACGTAACGACGAGGTCCTTGCCGGTCATGCCCGTGCCTCCGCATTTTGCTGGGCTGCTGCGCGCAGCGCTGGCTCAATGATGATTGTGTTTTGAATATTGTCGACAACGCAGGGCGCATCAAAGTATTCGACACGCAAATCAGATCCATAGGTATCAGTCATAAACTTGACCCACTCGGTCGTGAAGTGCGCTTGGGCCGACGCGAGAGTGTCAAACTCATAAGCACCACCGGCACGTTTACCGGGCTCGCCGATGTAATATTTACGCAATAGGCCTGGAATTTTTTGATAGTTGGGTGCCGTGCGTTCAAACAGGTCCAAACGCTGGGCGGGCGACATCGGCGCTTTCGTGTATGGTAAGAACGTCACGAGCGCGAGGATCATCGCCGCCACCAACTATAAAACGCCGTCGCGCTTCATTCGCTCGATTGTGGCCTGCTGGCGGCGCACAAAAAATGCGCGGTCTGGTACAATCACTTTGCCGTTTTCGACAAACGTATTGGGCTCGCTGAACGTGCGCCCCGAATAGCTGGCGGTGTAAAGCTCGAGCGGTTGGCGTGACAGCAAATTGACCATCCCCGGCGACGAGCGGTATTTGCGCAACGATTCCATGTCAACAATGGCGTTGGCGCAGAAGGTTTCGCCCGGATAGGCCTCGCCTAATACATTTCCCTTGTAGTCCAATACTTTGGACATTCCGCCGGTTGATTCTGCGGGTAACGGTGTGCCGACGATACGCGCGGTATTGGCCGACACAACGAAGCACATATTTTCAATGGCGCGGGCACGACGGCCAATTTCTTTCGGTGTAAGCCCTGGCGCACCAACCTCGGATGTTGAGTGACACAGAACTTCGGCGCCGCGCAAAGCAAACGCGCGTGATATTTCCGGATACAGAATCTCTTCTGAAGCAACGCACGCCAGATTGCCGATCTCGGTGCGCGCGACAGGAAAAACCCCATCAATGCCATACGCATCCAAGTACTTGTCCCAGACATCGAAGGGTGTCGGCGCAAATAGTGAGATCAGTCGGCGGTAACGCAGAACAACGTTACCATTGGGGCCAACGATGAAGCAGCATTGAAAGTATAGTTCGGGGAACTTCGGGTCGTTCTCATACACATTGCCCGCAATGTAGGACTTCGTGGCCTGGGCAATTCCGCCCAAAGCATCGTACTCGGGGCCGTCGATGTCTAAGCACCCAATCTCTTTCCATTTCGGAATAGGCTCACCCATCGGAAAGCTAGAGAGAAAGTATTCCGGCAGCACAACCAGCTTTGTCTCGGTGCCGTTAAAGCCCCGCGTGAAGTTAATAGCGCTAGAGATATTGCCCTTCAGTTTGGCAATCGTTGCCATCATTTGCACGTGGGCATCTTCTTTGCTTTTACCGTTCACGGCCACACAATCGACCTGCAGCGCCAGCGCCGAATAAGTCGTCATCTTAGCCGCAGATGGGTCAACTGGATGTGCCAAGGCCATGCGTCAACTCTCCCAAACGTCAATATCGCACCAGACTGGTGCAGATCTCGTGCGTTCGGTGTAACAATACACGGGCATGTCAGCAATGGCCAAGGAGCCATCGACGATGGAAAAACCTCTCAAGCGATCTGCGACAAACACTGACGACTCTCCGCCCAGAACGGGAAACAGAGTGCGCATGGTGACGACGGTTTTCAGCCTGTTCATCGCGGTTGGCGTTGCCATGCAACTGATTGCCCGCAAAGATGATGAGATGAACGCCATTGGCGTTGCGCGCGTGACCGAATGCGACCGACTGGCCGCTCACCCATCTGATACTCAAAAATTGTCACCCGGCGTCACCCAACCCGAGGTGAATATTCCTGTTGCGCGCAAGGCTTGTGAAGACGCGCTCAAGAAGGCTCCGAACGATGGGCGGATTTTATACCAATTGGGCCGCACCTATTTTTATAACAAGGACTACGACCGCGGCATCGCGTATTTCCGCCAGTCCGACGCCGCAGGTTATGCGCAAGGCCAGTTTGTGCTGGGGCTCATTCTCGTGCAGGGCAATGGAACTGAGCCCGACACCTGTGCGGGCGGTGCGCTATGGGTGAAGGCCGCACGGCAACGACACCTGTATTCAAAGATTTTCCTGGCCAACAATTGGCTCGACGGCATGTTCGCCGAATGTAACCTTCCGATCACTGAGCAAGAAATTGACGGAATGGCTTCAGCCGCCGAGGAGCTGGCCGATACCGCGACCCAACATGAGGACGTGGCCACAATGCGCAAAAACTGGGAAAGCCGGAAACGCTAAGACTGGCGCGTTGCGCCGATCACGCACACCATAATCAGGCATGACACCGTGCCCCGATTTTCCCAACCATGCATGTTGCCGGTTTGCACAACGGTATCGCCCGGGTTGAGGGTGAGCTCTTTGGTTTCAAGGCCCAGCGTGAGCTGCCCTTTGACCACACCGATGTAGTCAACCGTATCGCCCTTGTGCAGCGGGATTTTTGTGCCCGGCGGTAACTCGGCCGTATAGAACCGCGTACCGTTGAACTGCTGAGGCATCCGGCCCAAGCCGGGCTCGGTGGCATCGGACTTGGCTGGCACGGTTGTGGGCACTTGATCAGTCTGCCACAGGCGCACCATGCGACACCCATTCAGGATCAACACATCGTTGGGCTCGCTGTCGGCCATCACATAGGATTTGCCGTCTTTGTTGACCGACGTCAGAACGCGGCGGACTTTTTCAGTAAATGGCTTTTGCATTTCGGTCATGGCGGCTCCTTCTGTCGTGCAAGATTAGGCTACCGATTGCGTTGCCACAACCGCACACCAAAATATGCGGCAAGTACGGCCACGAATTGATAGATCGGCAGGATGGCGAAGGCCAAGCCGGTTTGGGGGTCTGTGTTGGACTCGACTAAGAATGCGTAGGCATAAAGCCCCAGCACTGGCAGGCCAGCGAGGATTTGCACAGCTACAAACACCCACCCCGCCTGCCCTTCAGTATCGTGTGCAAAGCGATTGGCCACGGCGTAAGGGCCCGAGGCCCAGGCGGCCAGCACAGGCAGCAACAACAGCGAGGCCAGCATATCGCTGCTTTGGCGGTGATTGCCAAAAGGCCCGGCCACCCACAGCACAATAGCAATGGTCAGCACAACGGCAGCCATGCACACCAAGCTTGAGGCGCGCGCGGGCGTCATCGCAGTGGTGATGACTAAATCTCCTGCAGCACTTCTTGTGTGACGCGCTCGGCCGATTCCATTGCGCCTTCCATGCCACGGTTCGACAAGCCCGTATGCTCACCGGCAAAGTGGATGCGGCCATGAGCCTTGCCCACCTCAAGCACAAAGTTTTTCACCTGGCCGGGGCCCCAAATGGCGTAATCGCCGCCCGAAAATGGATCGCGCACCCACGATTTGATATAGGCCGCGTCAAGTTTACCTTTCGCAGCCGGGCGAATACGTTCCAATTCAGAGATCACCAGCTTCTTGCCTTCTTCCGGCGAGAGCTGATCGATGCGAGTGGCGTTGTACCCGCGGCACCAAGCCGTCAACGATGTAATCACGTTGGGGTCTTCGTCAAAGCGATTGACCATCAACCAACCAGCAGCCGTATCGGTCCACATGCTTGGGCCCTGCCCGTCATCATCCCAGAATTTTGACTTCGGGATGATGTGCACTTGCACCATCGGGAAGTAAGGCACCGTTTTAATGGCCGTTGTTTGCACTTCCGGCAGCACCGGATCGAACCGAACGTAACGCATCACCGGCATGGGCAGCGTGCACACCACATGTTTGCCTTTGTAGACTGTGCCATCGGCGCACACGACTTCGGCGCCTGATTTGTCGCTGCGCACACCAACCACCTTGCGCTTAAAATGCACTTCATTCTTCAGCATCTTGGCCATGCCTTCGGGCAGTTTATGATTTCCACCCACGACGGCCTTCAGCACCGGCGCAACCTCGCCCATGACATCGAACCATTTCTTTTGGAAGTACATCATCAGCAGTGAGACATCGTGCGACGATGTGCCGTAGTTGATGTTGGTATTGAAAAACAGTTCAATCTGCTCGTCGGTAAATCCGTGCTCTTTGAAGAACCCATGCACCGGCACATCGTACTTAAAGAACGCCGGATCGTACCAATCATCGGGGCTTTTGAGCACTTGATGCTCGCCATACAAAATATCGGCCAGTGCAAAGGGCGGCGCCTTTTTATATTTCTCGGGCAAAATGTTCAGAGGCGAGCTCGCCCAATCTTTCGTCGCGATATGTTTGCCATGCAAGTATAGGCCGGTAACATTGAGCTTCGAGCGCGGAATGTAATCACGCAATTCCAACTTTAAACGATCGCACATATCAAAAATGCGCCCGTAACCACCGCCGAATGTATTGCCGCCCGCCTCGGGTTGGCCGGGCAAATCTTTGAGCGTAAACACACGTCCGCCAACGCGGTCACGCGCTTCGATGACTTGAACCGAAAGGCCGGCGTCCTGCAAATCCAGTGCTGTCTTTAGGCCCGAAAGCCCGGCTCCAATGATAATAACATCAGCGCTGTTTGCTGCCCGCGTTGATTTTGCCGCAACAGTTGTGGCGGTTGCAGCGGCAGCAGTGGTCTGCAGGAATGTTCGGCGATCCATCTGAAAGTCTCCCCAGGCAATAATCCGGTGGGATTGTCAGTCTGACCTCATGTGAAATCCAGGAGTATTTTGCCTGGCCGCACGAATTGGAGTGTGGCTAAGCGGCGCGAAGTGCGCGGTATTTGGCAAGCAGCCGCTCGAACCCTGCACCTAAACCACTCTCTAACTCGGGCTTGTTCTCAAGCCGCCCCAATAGCAGCCCTACGGCCTCAATCGTCGATAGCCCGTCTTTGCGCGGTTCTTTGCGCAGCTTGCCGTATCGCGACGGGCGCTTAGGCCCCAAAATGATGCGACGACATTTCAGCAGCCAGGCATTCCGCCACCACATCGCCTTGGCTTGGCTCCAGGTGCCGTCCAGCACGATAATGCCCTCCACGCCGCGCAACTGAGACTGCTGATCCGGCAACGCTTTGCCTTTTTTGTCGACCAGCACGACGTCTTGGCCGGGGGCCTCCGTTGCCGCATTGGCCGAGCCCAAATACAGCACGGCCCATTTTTTGGGGTCAGCATCGCGACCTAAGGCTTTCGCTAAGTTTGGCCAAGACAGCCCAACTTTCAGCACCGCGTTTTTAAGGTGCAAAGCCGTTAGCCGCGCCGTGCCCAGATCGACATCTTGCTCTTGCGGATGCTGCAAAATAAGCACGCCGATCTTATTGGCCAATGGCGTCAGTCCCTCGCATATGCAAAGCGGCAAGGGCTTTTGACAATTGGGGCAAAGGGCCGGCGGTTCAACGGTTTCTGGCGGTTTGTCGGTCATGACCAGGGCTTACGGGATTTGGCCCATAACAGCAACCTCAGCCGTCGTGAGAGCGACAAATTGCGACAATCTGCGACAAATCAGCAGAGCGACCGGGGCTAAAGTCTCTGCACGGAAACCGAGCGGAGCCATCAATGTCACAGAATGAACTGCAGAATTTGCTCTATGCCGCGCTGGCTTCTGGCTCAGGTGCGCAGCAGAAAGACATTGGCCAAAGCGCGCCCGACGAAGCCTGCATCGTCGATGCTGCAGAACACAATATCATCAGCAGCACCCCAGCCGAGATCATCGCGCACTACGATTTCCGTGCCCGTAAAGCCAGCCAGATGCGGTAAGTGCCTAAAGCGTCTGAAGCACTTCTTGCGCGGCCCGCTCGCCGGACTCCATCGCCCCTTCCATACCGCGATTCGACAGCGCCGTGTGTTCGCCACAGAAGTGAACGTTGCCGTGGGGTTTGGCGACATGCTGGATAAAGTCGCGCACTTGGCCTGGTTGCCAGATGGCCCAGTCGCCGCAGCTAAACGGATCGGCTGACCAGCTTTTAAAGCCGCGGACTTCCAGTTTGCCTTTGGCCGAGGGCCGAATGGCCTCAATACCTGCAATCACCGCTTTCTTGGCCTCGGCCTCGGGCATGCGGTCGATTTGGTCGGCAACCCACCCGCGATGCCAAACTGTGAAACTTGAAATCTCGCCGGGTTTCTTGCCAAAGGGCTGCGGCATCATGTTGCCGGTAATGCCATCGGTCCAGAGACCCGGCTTCATACCGTCCTCCTCCCAGAATGGCTTTTTGGCGACGATGTGTGATTGCGTTAGCTTTTGCACACCCATGGTCTTGATGGCTCGACCTTGAACGCCGGGAACCAGCGGATCGATCTTCACATTGCGCAACGCGGCAAACGGAATAGAGCACACAATTTTCTTGGCGCGGTACACACTTCCATCGGCGCAGGTCGCTTCGGCCATGTTGCCCTCGCTGCGAATGCCCACCACAGCTTTTTTATAATGCACCTTGTCGCCCAGCGCTTTGGCCATGGCGTTTGGAATCGCTTGGTTGCCGCCTTTGCCTGCGTAGGTCGCGCGCGGTTCGATATCACGCTGCATGTTGCCCCACGAATAGGTGAACGCCACCATCAACGCTGACACATCGTGCGCCGATGCGCCGTGCTCGCAATTGATGTTATACGCCAGCTCGATGGCGGCCTCGTCCAAGCCCAGCTGCGAGAAAAACTCGTGCATGGAAATATCCAGGCCGAAGCTTTTTGGGTCGTACCAATCTTCGTAGTTCTTGCCCAAGGGGTTTTTGGTGGTCATCAGAATCGGCAAAGGTTGCCAGGGCATCATCTTTTTCATGGGCCCTTTGAACGCGTTCCGCGGATGATTCTCCCACTCATTTTCTTTGATGACCTTGCCGTCGAGCACTAACTCGCGCTGAAATACAACAGGCGCAAGACCAGCAATGTTAATGAGTTCAACGCCAAAGCGCTGGGCGCTGTCGATCATGCGGCCATAGCCTGCCCCAATCCCGTTGCCACCCGCTTCAGGATTGCCGGGAATATCGGTGAGTGACAACACGCGCCCGCCGGCCCGGTTGCGGCCTTCGATGACCTGCACCTTAGCCCCGGCGTCGGTTAAATCGTGTGCGGCGCGCAAGCCCGACAATCCGGCACCAATCACCAACACATCAGATTCGGTAGCCGCGCGAAGCGGCTTGACTGCGAAAGCAGACACTGCGCCAACGGCAGCAGCGGTTTGAAGTAATCCACGACGGCTGACGTAACGTGTGCGCATTGAAAACTCCCCCAAGTCGTTCTCGTGGTCATCGCCGCGAAAGCGGCAATCCACGTGTGAAGTTAGCCCCCGCTTTCGCGCGGGTCACAGACTATATTTATATTCAGCGTAACCGTATTCCCGGCAAGCCGATTGCACCCTGTCCGCGCTGCGGTATGGTGGCACAGAATTAACGATCGGAGAATTGGATGTCCGGCAAACCCCGCGCAATTGGCGGCCTTCACGAGGTGTGCATCGGCGTGCCCAGTTTCGAAGCTCCGCTGGCCTATTGGCAAGCTTTTGGGTTTAGCGAAGGCGCACGCGGTGCGCTATCTGCTGGTGAGGCGAAGGCGTTGTATGGCGTCAACAGTGGGCTGCAGTCCATGCGCCTGCATCACCAGAATGCTGATCATGGGCTCATTCGCCTGATGAAATGGGATATGCCAGCCAATGATGGGGTCTCTGTGGCGCCGTTTCGTGGCCATGGCTCTCGCTGGTCCGGGCAGTTTACCCGCAATATTTTGGATGTGGCCAACCATGCCGCCGTGGCGCGCAAGCAAGGCTATCCGGTTTACGATGTGCCGCCCAGTTTCATCGACCTATCAAGCTACAACCCGGCCATGTTCGGCGGTAAGCCTGTCAGGCCCTTCGCCGACAAGATTGTCGCCATTCGTGAATACACCGTCATCCAACCGCTCGCCCGCCAAGCCCTGCTGGAGCGCTTTGGTTACGACAGCAAGTTGCTTGGCAAAATCAACGACACATCGCTGCTGCGTGCGTCACAAATCGCCCATGGCGGCATGATGTTCACCGCCGAGACTGACGCGCCGACCAATTTCTATGACCAGGTACTGGGCCTCAAGCGCGTGATGGTTCAGGAAACAACTTGGGACAAGGCCATGGCGAGCCGCGCGGCCTTTGATTTGGTCGAGGGGGAAACCCATTGGTCGTACACCTTCGAGGAGCCGCGCTCAGGACCCGACAACGACACCCGCCGCAGCGGGCGCTTGCTGATGTTCCGCTTCAAGCCCGAGAGCAAACTGGCCGACCGGCGCGCAAAATCCAGCCCCGGCGCATTGGGATATTGCCTCTTCACCTGGCGTGTGCGTGACCTCGAAGACATGCACAAAGCCTGTGCGACGAATGGCTGCGCGGCGCTGAGTGATATCCGCTCCGACGAGTTTGGCACGCGCAGCTTCACCTGCTCGACACCTGATCAGTTTGTGTGGCTCTTCGAACAAGCCAGCGAGAATGAGATTGCAGCGATGAGTGTGTGAAGTTTACACGCCCGTTTTTACTTGCGCCTGGACAAACCAGCTTGCTTAAAGATGCGCTGACGAAATTTCTCGACTGATTTGCTATCAATTCGACTGATCGAACGCCACGACGCGGATGGATCGAGCCCTGTCAGCGTTTTTGCTTTGCCGTGATAAAGGTACCAAACATGCAAAGCTGCCTTTCCTAAAATGTCCAAGCTAAAGTCTGGCGTCGCGGACAAATCCTTGATCAACGGGGACATAGAAAAATTTACTGCGCCTGCGAAAAGTATTTCATCAAACTGATGACGCTCGACTTCTGCATAAACTGCGCTAAAGCTAGGCGACTTTAATCGTGCTTCGTTGAGATGTTTTTCAAAGTTCGAGTCATCATAACAATATCGAAAGTCGACTCCATCGCGTGAACCGAAGCGTGACGCAATCAGATGTTTTGAGGGCCATTTTGACCAACCTGGGCCCTGGCCAATTCGCAAGTCGGGACTGAGATCACACTTTCCAAAGCCTGGTATATCAAGCCACGTATGCTTTTTTCCAGAATCAGCTGGCCGTCGCGGCCATCTAAAACGGGGCCTTTGAAGACCGCCAAGCCGGAGCAAACATCGGGAAGCACTCCTTTGACGCCGCAAATCATAGCCAGGATCAAAGCCGAATCCCGACACATAATCCCGGCGTCTCGGTAGCTGCCCTCTATTTGAATTGGCCGCCGAAGCAAGTGGTCAAGCTCAGCATGCACAATTTGGGAATTAAACGCGCGTCTAATTCTATCTAGTCTAATGCTCAAAGCCCGACCTATCTATGCAATCCTAGTGCATCAAGCGGCAAAATCACGCCTGGAAAAACATTCCTATTCTATGATTATGAGTATACTGAGTTGAAATTTCTGGTCAATTCACTTTCGCCTCAAAAGGATTGACCCGCAACTTACGCAAGCAAAAACCGTGAGGGTTTAAATAGCGGCCCTCAAAGCCAAGCTAGAATGCATAAGCAACTTTGGTCGGAATCTACTTCGCGTTGACCATCACCTTTTCGACCCAGCCTTCGCCGTCGCCGCTGGCAACTTTCACGAATGCGCCGGAGTCTTCGCCCAGGTACACAAACTCGGTCGCGGTCGCTGAAACCACCTTCGACGCCTTGTCGGCGCTGGTGAAAATTTTCACGCCTTTGATTTTGGGTATCAGAACGTCGCCCGTTTGGAAGCCACTACCTGCTTGCGGAGCTGCCGCTGCCGCGCTGATGGGCGCAAGCTTACCGCGCACCGAGCGGATGATGTTGTTCCAGTTATCGACAAAGCTCGATGCAATCACCTTACCCTCGGCGGTGTTGGTATAACCGCCCAAACCACCGCCCACGCCACCGGCACCCAAAATACCGCCCAGCGCAAAGTCGGTTGCTTTCGCCGAGCCTTCGGCGGCCGCAACTTGCAAGCTCGTGCGTGTGTCGGCCAATACCATGCTGGTTTGCGCGACCTTCGACTTCATACCACCCGCGAGCAGTCCGCCAATGGCACCGGCCTTGCCGGGCAACAAGCCCAAGGCCGCGCCTGCACCGCCGGCATTATTTTCCGAGAACGCCACATCGGGCGTAAGTACATAGTCGGCCGTCACCATTTGCCCGCCGCCCATATTGGAATTTCGCTGAAGTTGCCCACCGCCGGAAAGTGCGCGCTCTTGCATGATGTTTTGCATCGCCATTCCGCGCTCGACCAATTGGAAACAACCCGATTGCTGCACGATAAGGCGGATTAAACCTGTCGGGCTCGGCAAGCCCAAGCGATTGATCGCTTGCGAGGCGTAATCTTGCGGCTCAACAACAGCCAGAGTTCCCAAAGACGTATCACACTTTTCTAAATCTTTAGTTCCGCCATTACTGCCGCCCTGAATTTCGCTGCCGCCCTTGCCCTTCTTCATGCTTTGCGCATGGCCAACTGATACAACCGCAACGGATGCGGCAAGCGACAGACAAAATGTGGTGATGAAAGTTTTACGAATCATGGAAGCCCCCTAGCGATCAAATTTAACTGGGCAGAATTCTGCCCCACGTCGACATCGAGTACAAACGTCTTTAGGCCGCAATTCGTTGCGTCAGATTCACCAACACGCCGTCGGGGTCGCGCACGAACATTTCCAGGACCGCCATGGGCCTACCGGGCACTCCGATCTTCGCGGGCGGGTTAATCACCACATACCCGGCTTTGGCGATGGCGTCGTGCAACGCCAGGATGTTCTGCGTGCTAATCACCAACGCCGCTTCGCCATAGCTAATGCGTTGGGGCTGTGGCGGATTTTCCATCGGCGGAGCGGCAGCTTTCACTTCCATCAAGCCAACGTTTCCAAATTGCGAGCCATGCGCATTCAGAACCACCATTTTCACGCCCGTGCATGGCATGCCCATTAGCTGGGCAACCCCCTCGCCATCTACGTCGCCTTCGTAAAAAACATCCCAGCCCAGAATGTCGCGATAAAACGCCAACGACTTCTGCATATCGCGGACAAGAATGGTGGTGCGTTTTACGGCTTCGGTATGTGCAGGCATGGGTTTTCTTTCACCACGGATCTTGGAAGGGGAACGGCTTGGTATAATCACGCAACTCGGGTGGCAAAGTCGGGTGGTGGTTCGGCGTATAACTAAATGGCGCCGGGTCTTTTGAGAAGGTGTTCACCAGCGGCCCGCCATGCACGCGGATCAGCAAGTTGTAACCTGTCTCGCTTCCGGCCGGGCCGTGATATTCGTTCTCGCGCCACCAGCAATATCCGCCGGGGCCCATGCGACCGACATCGCCGAACACGTATTCACCCGAAAGCACAAAAATTTCCTCAATAACGGGATGCGCGAATTTACCGGGCATAACCTTTGGCGGCGCATGATGCGGCAAAGCGCTATAGAGAAACGTTTGTTCGGATGTCACGGGGTCAACGCGCAGCTTTTTAGTAAAAATCGTCGGCGATAGAGGCTTGCCGGTGACTGAGCCTTCAACTCCCGTTTTCCATTCCAGCTCAAATGCATCGACATGCGCGATCGTTTTGGCAGGGTCGCACATGCCCACGGGCGCTTGGCCCGGCGTGGGGCGCGGCGTGGCCGAGAACATGGCCAGCAACACTGCGCCATGTTCCGAGCGCATCTGCGACCACGTATAGCCCGGAGGCAAATAGGCGTAGGTATCTTTGTCATAAACCACGTCCCCCACCGTGAACGTGCCCGCCAACACATAAAACTCAAACACGCATGGAAAATACATCGGGCCGGCCAGCTTCATGCCCGGCGGCAAGCGCATCACCTCTGTGACAGCGCCGTTCTCGGTATCACGGCTGAGGACTTTAACATCGACCTGGATGCCAAGGGCGGCAAAGCCGCTGGCGCTCCAGGGAATAGATTGAGATTGAACGAAACAGATATGCGGTCGAGCCATGTGCTGCGTGTCCCCTCACCTAGGCTTTGGGTCGAAATTCAGCCATATCGCTGAAAACATTCATGTCGGTGATTTTGCCGTCAACAACTTCAAAGCGGTCGAGATAGCGCACGTCTTTATATGTCGTACCATTGTTCCATTCGCCTGCCATACTGCCCATCGAATAGACAACCATGCCATTGGCCATAGGCACCTCGTCATAGCGGTCGGTGGTTTTAATCGCCGACTTTTGCCGCCCCTTAGACTGCGCGGCAAATTCACGTGGGTGCGTAAACACTGCGCCGCCGGTTACTGTCATTTTAAAATTTGTCGCCATCAACGGCTCCATGGCGGCAAAGTCGCGTTTGCCCATGGCGTCGAGGAATCTTTTCACAACATCAACGGCAGTTGGCATGTCGGCGTCTTTCAATACAGCGAACTTTGGCGCGGTGGCTTGGCATAGGGCTTCATGTGCTCGGGCACTTTCGGCCGATAGGGCGCATCATAGTCCACCTCGACGATGTCGGGTGGAATGATATTCGATAACGGTCCACCGTCAGTGCGGATCAACATCATGAACCCGGTCAGCGAGCCGTAAGGCCCGTGCATTTCGTTCTCACGCCACCATGCATATGACCCAGGGCACATCACGCCGGCATCGTTAATGGCGTACTCACCAGCCAGGACAAACATTTCCTGCACGATGGGGTGGCTCCAGCGCTTCGACATGTAACGAAACGGCAAGGCTGAATAAAGAATGGTGATCTCGCCGGTATATGGATCTTGCCTTAGGGGGCGAACACCCGTGCCCTTGAGGTAGCGCGTGTAGGGATTCTCCGTCCACGTTTCCAACCCTTCGCGCGAAACATCTTGGCGCGGCACGAAAAGCTTTTCGTCGTAAAATCCCGGCGGTGGCCCACCGGTTTTTTCCTCAGGCGCTGCTGATAGCATCGTCAACACGACAGCCCCATTCGGCGCGCGAATACGATCGCGCATCCAGCCCTTCGGGAAATTGGCATAGCAGCGTCGCGAAAAGGTCTCGCCGTTGATTTCAAGCGCACCATCAAGCACCAATATCTCTTCGTGGCAGGTGAGATAGCGGTCTCCGGCAAAATCCCACCCCGGTGGATAGCGCACAATAGTGGTACAGGCGCCGGTGCCCTCATCGTGACTTAGAATTTTAACATTCAATTCAGGCCATGCGCCGTTGGCAAAGCCTTTGCGCCACGGCACATCTTGCGCTTGAATAAACATACAATGCGGCCGCGCCATTGGCTCTCCTGCCTCAACTGACGGCGCTATCTTGGCCGCGATTGAGCGCAATTTCTAGCGAGAGATTAATCTTGGCATCGCTGTTGGCCTCGCCCATAGTCGCCCCGATTTGAGGATGCAACAACACGGGAGAGCCACAATGGCCCGGCCACATATAATGTTTGTTATGGCGCAGGATATACCCTGGCAGCGGGGCATTTACGGCCCCGGTCGCGATGATGTTGAGATGAAAATGCTCTCCATCGACGAGAAAGGAACCGACGCAACGACGATTGTGCGCTACCCAGCCGGCTGGGAAAGAACTTCGCCCGAGTACTGTACTGCTCATGAAGAATTTATGGTGCTGGACGGCGCGATAACAATCGATGGCCACACGTACGACACCCACTGCTATGGTTTTTTTCCCGCCGGATATACGCGCGAGAAAGCATCGTCGAAGAATGGCGCCGTGCTGCTGACAATGTTTTACGACAAACCCATGGTCATTAACGGCAAGGGAAAGAGCTTCGATGAAAAGCTATTGGTGAAATTCATCGACCCGAAATTGTTAGAATGGGATCCGGGTTTGGTCGACCCACAACTGGCCAAAGGCGTTGCCATTAAGCATTTCCGCACCGATCCTTATACGGGCGAGACATCATTCTTGTACTGTTCGCCACCGCACCGCGTGCCGCCGGGCATGTCCAAACCACAATGGACACACCCGATGGTCGAGGAACTTTATGTCATCGAAGGCGACTATGTGTGGGGCGATTGCGGTCGCATGGGCCCGGGCGGGTACGCTTGGTGGCGCGAGGATGTTTACCATGGCCCATCGGGCACGGACTCTGGCTACCACTTATTTGTACGCACGATCGGCGGACCATTGGTGAACACCTTCGCCACCGAAAAGCTGCCCTTCACCTGGGACGCGCCCTTCAATCCACAGCTTCCGCCTGAGCTGAAAAAAATCGCCAAGCCCTACGTGAAGCCGAAGAATTACTAACCAATCGCGAAGACAAAAAAACGGCGCCCATTACAGGGCGCCGTTTTGCATTATACGTTCGACGAGCAGACTTATTTCGTCTGATCTTTCAAATAGGCAATCAACGCTTTCCGGTCTGGTTCTTTGGGAACACCGGCAAATGCCATTTTGTTGCCAGGCAGGAAATCCTTCGGCTTCGTCAGCCATTCGTTGATGGTCGCTTCCGACCAAGTGATGCCCGATTTCGCGACGGCATCGGAATACTTGAAATCAGCCTTCGAACCGGCCTTCGCGCCAAACACGCCATTGAGATTGGGGCCGACTTTATGGCGCCCGTCTTTCTCGGTCGAATGGCACGAGCGGCACATCAGGAACACGCGCTGACCAAGCTTCATGGTCGCTTCGTCTGGCGCTTGCGCCGACGCGGGCGTGATGACTGTCATCGACAAAGCCAAACCGGCAAACGCAGCAGAAACGGAAATCAGTTTTTTCATTGCCAACTCACCCTAAGTTCAGTGCAATTGCGCTGCTGAGCGCGCATCCCCACAAAAATCGCGCGAAACGTAGTGGGTTTAGCATCAAAGTAAAGCCAGATTTTGGCAAGTATTCCAAGCTGCGGAACGCCCCAGAACCATACATTCAGGAATAGGTTGTGTACGGCATAGCAGCGATTTTGTCGAAACCGCATTCGCTCTGGCCACGTTTTGGGTGCGGCAAAGATAAAACCTTGCCAACGTTGAGGAAACACGCAACCTGACGGTTCAAACTGTCGCGACTAAGCTTTTGACTGCGTCCTATTGATGGCTAAAGAAATTAAAATGGAAAATAAATTGCTGGCTATGGATAAGGCGAAGGTAATCGCCCTGGGGATCCTCGGGGTCGTCGTGCTGTGGATTGGCTCGGGCATGATTTTTAGGGCTGAGAAAGCCCCTGAAACATCCCGCCCAGGCGGAAAAGCAAACCCGGATGAAGCCGCGACAACTGTCAAAATTATTCGCTCCAAGGCCGAACCGTTTCAAAGCGGTGTCATTCTGCAAGGCCGCACAAATGCATCGCGCTCGGTCGATTTAAGGGCCGAAGTGTCCGGGCGGGTTGAGAAAATCCTGGTGGACCGGGGTCAGCCGGTCAAACAAAGTCAGGAAATTTTGCTGATCGCGGTGAATGATCGTGCCGCACGTTTAGCCCAAGCCAAAGCGTCCCTCACCCAGCGCGATATGCAGGCCGAAGGTGCACGCCAACTGGCTAAGCAAAGCTTTCAAAGCCAAGTGAAATTGGCGGAAGCCGAAGCACAACTGGCGCAAGCCAGAGCGGATGTGTCGCGCTTTGAATTAGACCTGGCCAATACCCGAATCAAAGCGCCCTTCGATGGAGTCATGGAAACAAGACTGGTCGATGATGGCGCGCTGCTCAATGTTGGTGATCGGATTGGAACGGTGGTCGACCTCAATCCCATCAAAATCACTGCGCAATTATCGGAACGCAATGTCGGCGATGCTAAAACAGGCTTACCGGCGAAAATCGTTCTGACCGATGGCCGCACCCTTGATGGTCAGGTCACTTACATTGCGTCGGTCTCGGACCCTAACACGCGCACCTTTGCCATCGAAGTCATGGCCCCCAATCCCGAGCGCAAAGTGCTCTCGGGCTTGGCCGCACAATTACGATTGCCGTTTGGGCAAAATACTGCGCACCGCATTTCATCATCGGTCATGACGTTGGCCGATGACGGCAAGATTGGTGTGAAGGGCGTTGACGCCGATAACAAAGTTCAATTCTGGCCCGTGCAAAAAATCGATGATAGCGCCGACGGCACGTGGGTGACGGGCCTGCCAGATCAGTTAGACCTGATTGTTGTCGGCCAGGAGTACGTTGCCGTTGGACAGAAGGTGAAACCGGTCTCAGCCGAGGCGAAGTCCAACTAACCCACATTCCTCGCTGCTAGCATGCCGATGGTTGCCGCCAAGGCAGTCAGAGCGCTACCCCAAATGATATCAACCACCGCCATTTGAGCCGGGAAGCCTTTGAGCGTCGCCCAATTGCTCAGGTCATAGGTCGCATACGCCACAAACCCGAACAGCGCACCGCGCATCGCCGCATCGCGCCAGTCGCCAGAGGCCAAGCCGGTCGAGCTTGCAAAATAAACAACGCCAAACGGGTAGATCACGTAAAACAAACCAGCAGCTAGGAAATTCACTTGTTCGGCCATCAAGTGTCCAATTTGCGCTTTGTAAAAATCCTTCACGATCAAGCCTAACCAAACGCCGTCGACGACCAACAACGTGAGCAATGTTACGCCATAGCACACCAGATATTTTGTCACGACCAGCCTCCTATTTCTTCACTGTGATCAAGTGTAGCGGCAGATAGTCATAATACGCATTGTAATCTGGCGTTTGGTCAACACGTGGTCCTGCGCCGTCAAGATAGCTATTTTGCCACAGGAATATGCCCGGCGGATTTTCGTATTCGAGGCGCGTCACCTTTTGCAGAAGAGCATCGACAACGGTGATATCGGTCGCCGCTTGTGCCTGCTTGATGAACTCCAACACTTGCGGATCGCAAAAGTAAGGTTTGTAGATTCCGGTCTGGCCCAAACATGATCGATACCGATAATCGCCGAGGCCGTCGAGCCCGCGACCGATGTTGGCGAACATCTCGGCCTCGAAACGCCCAGCCCACATCATTTGCGTCATCTCAACCATAGCTGCTGGAATAATTGTAAAGGTGATTCCAACAGCGGCTAAGTCTTGAGCAATTTGTTGGTAGAAGGTGGATTCATCAGCGCCGCTCGGCGAAACCCGCACCGTAAATTTCAAGCCCTTGGTGTATCCCGCCTCGGCCAATAGGGCTTTTGCGCGCGCTGGGTCGTAGGGATAAGGCTTGATATCGGCGACATATCCTGGCGCGCCAGGCAACACCAATTGGCCGACAGGCTTGACTGTGCCGCCCAGAATCACGTCGGCAATTGCCTGGCGGTTGACGGCGTAATTCATCGCCAAACGTACTTTGGGGTCATTGATGGGAGATTGCGGGACGTGCTCCTTGGCAAATGAGAGATAGCTGATACGCGAACTGAGGCGATCCAATGCTTTGCCGCCTATGCCATTTAATTCCTCGCGATCACCAGGGCCGATTTGCAAAGCAACGTCGATGGCACCTGCAGCAATGGCCTGCATGCGCGACATTTGCTCGGCCAGCACGTGAATTTCAAGCCGCGCGACTTTGGGTGCATTCCAGGCTTTTGGGTTAGCCGTCAACACCAGTCGCGCCGGGCTTTCACTTGCCAACATAAATGCCCCGGTCCCGACACTTTTGCTGTCTCCATCTTTGTCCAGCGTTGCCGCCCACATTGCGGGTTCAGGGATTTTCCACAGCGCCATCCGTTGCACGAACTGCGGGTCAGGCTGCTTGAGGTATATGTCTGCGGTCAATTCACCCGTCGCCACTGCGCGTTCAATATTGGCCAACGAGCTTCCAAGGGTGCTGGTCATGCCTTTCGGCGTTTTCAGATAGGCCGCAGATTCGACAATGGCTTTGGACGTCAGCGGTGCGCCGTTTGAGAAAACAACCCCGCTCCTTAAGGTGATGCTCCAGACCCGGGCATCTTTGGTCGACCACGAAGCCGCCAACCATGGTTGCGCTTTTCCATTCGCGTCGATCAGGAGCAGCGGATCAAAAATGGGAATCGTCGCAATGGTCGAGGGCAGCGATAGCCCTGGGTACGGACTGGCAAGTTGCGGCGCGACAATGGGCGTTGCAAGACGCAAGGTGCCTTGCGGCGCAGCCGCCGCGTCGGTGATGAAAGCGAAGATCGCAAGTAGAACGGCTGCGCGCGTCATCGGCTTCAGCTACCCCACAAATCAAAGCCTTCAAGAGCCGCGCCCTTTGACGGTGGATTAAAAGTGCCGTCGGCGACCTTGCGTTTAATAACATCAATCAATGCGTCTTGAATGCGTTGCTTGGAATCCATCGGGTGATTGGCGAACAAGTTCGGCGGATAGAACGATGCCTCTGACAACACCTTCGCATAAGCTTCGGAGCGCAAACGCGCCAGCCGATTAACGCCAAAGGGCCCCGTGGGCGTGCACCGCGCTCGGCGCAAAGCGTCCATATCAATTACGGTTGAAGCTATCGCATTCTCACCGGCGACGCCGCTTTCGACCATCAGTTGGCCTTGATAGTCGATTATCTTTGAATTGCCGGCGTGTGTGTCGTTGGGCAAAATTCCGATAATCTTGCCCGCATTGGCCGAGATAAAATAAACCATGTTCTCGGCGGCGCGCACCCGCTTGGAAGACTCCCAGGCCATTTTGTCGCTGGTGCCGTGATCTGACGTCGGGTGCAAAATGATCTCGGCGCCCCGGATCGTCAGGCAGCGCGCAGTCTCGGGCCACAAAATCTCACCGCAGGGCATCATGGCAATGTTCCCGATTTCCGTTTTGGCGACCGGAAACAGCCCTTCAATGCCGTGCTTGTCGAGATATTCGTCTAGGACATCATGCGGCGAGGCCGCCTGCGCGGTTGAGACGCGGCGGTATTTCAAAATTACATCGCCAGATGGATTGATCAGAAACGAGCAGTTGAAGTAGCGATTGGGCCAATCGGGAGGCGCCTCGTAAGCGTTAGCGCCCAAGTATATGCCGTACTTCGACGCAATCTTTTGAAGTCGCTCGATTTCAGGGCTGCCAGGAATTTGGAAGCAGGCCTTTTTCATCCACTCTTCTGAGGTTTCCCATAATGGAAAGCCTTGCAAATTAAACTCGGGGAACAGCACCAAGTTTTTCATGCCCCCGCCTCGCCCAACCGAGAACTTGATCAATTCCTCCCATCGGTCGATGCTTTTATTGACAATGGCCATCGCGTCCTCACGGGTCGCCGCTCCATTGACAATGACATTGTAGGTTTGCATCGCGGTGGCTTTCCACAACAGTGCCATCGATGATCACTCCTTGATTTAAAGGCTGCGCTTAAACCGCCGCGCTGGTAGATCAGCTTACCCCTGCACTGATATTTTTCGAGCTCTTTCGTGAAGCTCCCCCAGCAGGCCTCAAACGCCATGTCGGCCTTTTTGCCACATTGCCCAGACAGCCCGAGTTGGCCAAACCCTCCCCGGCAAACACATACACGCCAGGCCCCGATTTATCCGCCTGCGCCACCCTGCGGTGGTTGTTACGCGCCGTTACTCAATTCGTGATGGCGGTGAGGCTCTGAAGAGGTAAATTGATCCCTAGAATACGGGCCAAATCATGCCCGCTGGGGAAAATCGATGAACGCCATTATTGATGCTGCCTTTCATCACACACGCATGGTTGTCGTGTCGCTGATCGTGCTGTTTTTAGCCGGCACCATCGCCTACGTCTCAATCCCGAAAGAAGCTGAACCGGAAATCAAGCTGCCGTTGATCTTTGTATCGCTTCGACTGGATGGCGTTTCGCCGGGCGATGCCGAACGGCTGCTGATCCGCCCGGTCGAAGAAGAAATGCAGGCTTTGCAAGGCATCAAGGAAGTGCGCGCCACCGGATTTCAAGGCGGGGCCTCGGTTGTTTTGGAATTTGTTGCCGACACCAAAATGGACCGCGCACTCGATGACGTACGTCAGGCGATGGGCCGGGCGCGGCCCAAAATTCCGGCCGACGCGAACGAACCGTTCATCCGCGAATTCAACCAAGGCGGCTTTCCCATTCTCACCGCCAGCATTGCCGGCGATATACCCGAGCGCACGCTTTTGCATATGGCGCAAGATTTGCGCGACCGCGTGGCACAACTACCAAATGTATTGGAAGCTAACGTTTCGGGCCTGCGCGAGGAACAAGTTGAGATTGTGATCGACCCGTTGCGGCTCGAGCACTACGGCATCAGCAATCAAGAACTCCTGCAGATTATCAATCGGTCAAATCGGCTGGTCGCCGCAGGCAACCTCGACACCGGTCAGGGCAAGTTCTCGGTCAAAGTCCCGGGACTTTTCGAAGACGTCGACGATATTTGGAACCTGCCCATCAAAGCCGACCGCAACGGCACGGTTAAGTTGTCGGACGTGGCCGAGATTGGCCGCACGTTCAAAGATGCCAACACATTTGTGCGTGTCGATGGCCAGCGCGCTGTGACGCTCGATTTTGTCAATCGGCGCGGCACGAACGTGATTCAAAGCGTGAATGCCATTAAACAAGTTATCGAGCGCGAGACCAAAGCTTGGCCCAACAGCATTCACGTGCAGATCATCAATGATCGCTCGGTCAACGTGAAGGCGCAGCTCGGGACCATTGAAAACGGCGTTATTCTGGCGATCTTCTTGGTCATGGCTGCATGTATGGCGTTGCTGGGCGTCCGCAACGGCTTGCTTGTGGGATTGGCCATCCCCGGTTCATTCCTGACCGGCATTCTGGTGATGTACTCGCTGGGCATGTCGATCAACTTCGTGGCGGTCTTCGGCTTGATCCTTGTGACCGGCATGTTGGTCGATGATGCCATCATCGTGGTGGAAAATGCCGACCGGCGCATCATGGCGGGGCAGATGCCTTTTTACGCCTATTCCGATTCTGCCAAACGATTGGCTGTGCCCGTAATCACGTCGACGTTGACCACGATTGCGGCGTTCGTACCGCTGATGTTTTGGCCGGGCTTCGTGGGCCAGTTCATGGGGTTGTTGCCGTTTACCGTCATCAGCGTGCTTGTGGCATCGTTGATTATGGGCCTGGTGTTTGTGCCTGCCGTCGGCGGTATGCTGAAGGCGCCTTCGGCAGTGAACTGCACACTCACCACGGTCGATGACAAATCGATCGTCCACCCGCAACAAAGTTCGGGTTGGGTGAAAACTTATGTCGATTTCCTGGAAAGCGCTCTGAACCATCCTGTTCGTGTGCTCGTTATTTCTGTGTCTTTGTTGTTCTTGGTGCCGGCCGCGTTCTTTGCATTCGGCAAGGGCTTTACGCTCAACCCACCTGAAGAGCCGCGTTCGGCGGCGTTGCGCATTCACGCGCTGGGCAACATGTCGCTCGACGAACAAGATAACTTGGTCAAAGAAGTTGAACGGCGCATTAGCAGCATCCCCGATTTCGACCACGTCTATACGCGTACCGGCAGGCCCGCAGGGGCGACCGGCGAAGACGAAGATGTGATAGGTGAAATTCGCTTGTTGTTTAAAGAATGGGGCGAGCGGCGCAGCGCTGACGTCGTCCTCACCGACGCGCAAAATCGTATTCGCGATTTGCCCGGCATTATCGTTGAGTCCAAAAAGACTCTGCACATGTCAAATGACACCAGCATCGAGATTTTGGTGGCTTCGAAGTTTCCAGAATTGTTGATGGATGCCACGGCCAAAATTCGCCACGGCATGGATAAGGTTCAAGGTCTGCGAAACCTGGACGATACACTTCCCCTGCCCGGCATTGAGTGGGAACTCGATGTTGATCGGTCGGAGGCTGCCAAATACGGCGCCGACCTGACAACGGTGGGAGATTCCATCCGCCTGATTACCAACGGGCTGCGCCTGGGTCGTTACCGCCCCAACGACAGCGTCGAGGAAATCGACATTGTTGTGCGTTACCCCGTCGAGTACCGCAATTTGCGGCAGCTTGATTCCATTCGAATTGAAACCCGCGACGGGCAAGTGCCCATATCGAACTTCGTGAAACGCAAGCCGGTGCAGGAAGTCACCGAAATCCAACGCGTTGAGGGCAAGAGAATTCTAAAACTCACCTCGGGCACGATGCCAGGCGTATTTGCCGGCGATAAGGTGAAAGAAATTAAGCAAATGATTGCCGGCCTGGGCCTCGATAATCGCGTAGAGATTCACTTCAAAGGTGAAGAGGAACTTCAGCAGGAGAATACGACGTTCCTGATTTTCGCGTTTGGCTCGGCTGTTTTCCTCATCGCAATGATCTTGCTGGCCGAGTTCAACAGCTTCTTCTCGGTGATGCTCATTCTCTCGGCCGTTTTGCTATCAACGATTGGTGTGTTTGCCGGGCTGCTGATTGCACAAACGCCGTTTATTATGACGATGACCGGCGTGGGCGTGATTGCCTGCGCAGGTGTGATTGTGAAGAATAATATTGTGCTGTTAGACACCTACAATATTTTCAAACACGAGATATCCGACACGCGCGAGGCCATAATGAAAACGTGTGTGCAGCGCTTGCGACCGATCTTGCTGACAAACCTGACCGCGATTTTGGGCCTCGTTCCCATTGCCTTGCAGCTCCACGTCGACTTCTTCGCCCGCACCGTTGAATACGGAACTCCGGCATTGCAGTTCTGGAAACACTTGGCCATCGCGATGATTTATGGCCTAGGTTTTGCGACGGCGTTGACCCTGGTGGTCACGCCATCGGTGCTGATGCTGCAACACAATCTAGCCAAAAAAGCGCGCGAGCGCAGGCCTGCTGAAATGCCGGCCATGGCCTCGGCCGACATCCGTGCGCTGCACCGCCCAGCTGCGGAGTGATGGCAAACAAAAGGGCGGAGCCCAAAGGCCCCGCCCTCGCAGCTTGTCGTCTTGAGTAACTTATTTCTTTTCCGGTGCCGCACCGGGCGCCGGCGGCAGTTGTAAACCCAACTGCCACAACTGACCGACGTTGTCGGCATTGCCCCAACGCTCGACGACTTTGCCATCCTTAAATTTATAAATGTCGGTGGCCGAGATGCGCGCGGTTTTGCCCGTGGCAGGCTGGGCGCCCATGGGACCCGTCATCTTGCTCGTCATCGCAACGCGGGCGACGACATAGTCGCCTTGGCAAATGACCAATTCATTCTCGTACGTGCGCTCGCCGAACGTTTTGAATGACTCATCATACATCGTCAGCATTCGCTCGACCTTCATTGGCGTTTTAGTGCCGCCGCCCCGGTCTTGATTGTGGCTGATGAACTCAGACGCGTAGAATTTCGGCGCCACCTTGCTGTTGCGCGGGATGAACATTTCGTTCGTCATGCCCATATAGGCGATGTAATTGGGGTTCTTGGCATCGCAGCCAACAAACGTGGCGTCCTCAGCCATAGCCGGTGCAGCAAACATGATCGCTGTTGCTGCGAGTATAAGTTTATTCATCGTCATCTCCTTGTTTTGATCAGTCATTATTTCACAAATACGCCGTCTTTCAGCCACGTCTCACCATCCACTGTAATGGTGCAGTCGACAAACAAGTCGCGCCAGCGATTGTATCCGCCGCCGGTCACGGCCCCACCAATTTCCGCATTGTTACCCAGACCAATTCGCACAACACCCGCACCGTAGCCGTAGTAAGGAATCCAGGGGTCACGTTCAGGTACCGTGAGCAGTGGATTGAAGCCCAAGCCCAATTCACGGAAAAATTTCACAGACTCCGGCTGCGCATCCAATTCGGCGCGCATGAACTCCACGCCCTTCTTGGCCGAGACGCCCGTTATTTTACCGGTCTTAATGGTAACCTTGGCACCGTCGACGGAACGTGCGCTCCAGCGCGATGGGCCATATGCGATCACGCCATTCACGCTACTCTCGATGGGCGCCACACGAATTACGCCCGGCGGAATCTCGATCTCGCGTTCCACCAACGTTGTTGCGGGCCGCACGCGCTCGGCCGAAGCAACGCCGTCTTGGCGTATGACAGGGCGATCACCAATCTGAAAACTAAAGTCTGTGCCCAGCGGCGTGGTGACGCGCACCTTTCCCCGTTTCATCGCCGCGATAAACCGGTCTTGATGCGCCGCCAAGCCCGCATAATCGGTATTCAAAATAGCGTTCTGATAGGTCACATCTATGGTTTGCATCGCCGGGGCCGGATGGCCGGGCATGATGGTGACGCCGGTCAAGCCCAAGTCGCTTCCCAAGGGCCCATAAGGATCGGTCCAGTGAAAATGGATGGTCCGGCGTGGACCGCCCTTTTCGACCAGCAATCTTTGCATTGCTTTATATGCCGGGTGCGCCGGGTTTGTGCCGGGCAACATGATGGCGGCATCAACATCAACCAACATCTTCACATACGCTTCGATAGACGCATCTAGTCCGCCGCGCAGCGTTTTTGCGTCCCAATCGATGGGATAGGGTGTTTTAAGAGCGTCGATGACGCCCAAGTCAACACCGCCCGCTTTCATGACAGCGTACCGAATGTGAGGCTGAAACTCGTTCATGTAGCCAGGCATACCGACCGAAATGACGCGTTCGCCAGGCTGCAGTTGAAGTTGCGTGACAATGCGTTCGGCGATGGCTTGGTACTGAATGGTGCGTTGTGGCAACACTTGGTTTTGAGCAAACGCCGCACAGCTAAGCATCATCGCAGCAAAGCCGTATATAATTTTCATGTTCAAGATACTGTTCCAGTTGCGTTGTATTTTATCGACCGAGCCTGCACGTCACTTGCTAAGTCTTTTTGCAGACCAAGGGCAAACAACATTTCAGCAATCAAGAAAGGCGGCGCCATAAATACCTGGGTGGCGTTGCTGAACAGCGCCGGGCGACGACCTTCGAAGTAATGCCCAACAAATTGAATGATCCAACCGCCGACAAAGCAAAGTGCAAAAGTGTTCCAGACAAAAGCTGAATCATTTTGCCCCACCATTTCCGCAAGCGCGTACAAAACGCCGTAAATAACGGCGGCGATGAGTCCGATAATCAAAATATTACTCAGGTAAAACGCGATCAGCAGGATGACCAGAAAGGTGCCCAATGTTAGCGCCATGGGCCCTTCCGGACCGGGCACCGTGCCAAGATGAACTTGCGACGCCGCCACCAATAACGAATACACGATTAATGGTACGCCAACATGGTGCGTCGCTTGATTGCGCCCATCGCGGTGGTAGGCGGCATACATGGCCAATTGCTCGATAAACCAGTCGCGCATGTGCGTTCCCTTAGGCCAGCATGACGGACTCGAAGTTTAGCTCATTCGATGAGGAACGAAACGGCTGGTATTTTGGGTAATGACGTTTGTGTCTTCCCGCATGCCGATCCCCCGGCTTTCGTTGCCAATCACCCAGCTTCCGATCACGGCATGGAACGTGCAATTGGTGCCATCGGCGGCTCGGCCTTCAGCGCGCGCCATCGGTGCAGCGGCTTGATAGATATAGCCTTCTTTGCCATAGGGGCCGGCAACGCTGGCATGGGGTGATCCAACGATCTGGCCGCGTGCGCCCAATGTCGCCAGCGAAATATTTGCGCCTTCGCGACCCAACTTGGGTTTGGCAAAAACATCGACACCCGACTTAAATTTTGACGTCTCGAAATGGCTTTCCAGCAGATTGGGATGCCCCGGGAACATGTCCCACAGGATCGGCAATATGCCTTTGCTTGACAGCACCAACTTCCAAGCTGGTTCAATCACACGCAACGAGCGTGACATCACGGCCTGGGCCAACTGATCGCCGAACGGGTCTGATAGCGCCCAGTCCCAGGGCAAAAGTTTGTACAGCGTCGATATACGCGCGCCCGCGAGATCAACAAAGTACGCCTCGGCCGCCTCATCGCCTTCAGGCACAGACCATCCGATATCTGCTGCGGCAATCATCTTGGTCGCAAAGCCAGCTTCAATGGCCACATCTTGCATATATCGAACAGTGCCCTCGTCCTCGGGATGCGGGGCAAGGCTTGTCAGATGCAACGTATTTGAACCGGCATTTTCTGCGCGCAACCCGCCCCAGGCCGCAACTAATGCCTCGTGGATCGAATTGAATTGATCGCCATTTGGGTGACAGTCTTGGAGCCAATGCCACTGCGCGACGGCCGCCTCAAACAAGCCTGTGGGCGTATCGGCGTTGTACTCGAGCATTTTGGGTGTGACGTTCCCCTCGCCCAGGCCGGGAAACGCCAGATCAAAGCGCCCGTAAACTGCGGTTTCGTTTGAATTGTGCCGCCGCCATGACTCCTCCACAAGGTCGGCAACGCTGTCGGGGTAGCCGATCGCGGTGTAAAGACGCTCGGTCACCACCCGCTCGACAACCTCCATCGACATTTCATGCAGGTCGTTGGTTGCGGCTTCGATTACGTCGACTTCGTCAGGTGTCAGCACCCAACACGCCGACTCATCCCAATAGGGCAACGGGGTGCCAGCATCGGTCGTCGATGTGTGCCATTCGAAGCCAATATCTTCGACTTTGCGCTGCCAATTCTCGCGCGGGCGAATAACCTCGCGGTGCACGGCCTTATGAACCGCCGCTCATGCGGTTACCGGTCGCACCAAATCCGCCGCGCGCAACCGTTCTTGTGCCTGCCAGATCACCAGTTGGCGACATCGGCGTGCGAACTGTTGTGGCCCCCGTGGGACTGAGCCCTTGGCCGGGCGCTAAGCGCGAGACCGTGCGATCACCCGAGTACAAAAATCCGCTGCGGTCGGCATAAACCGGGCGGGGCTTGAAGCCTTGTGCATTAGCACCAGCGGACGCCGGTGTTCCGGCCTGCTGCGGCGGCTGGCCCAGGCCACCACCAACACCACCCAATGAACGCCCCATCATGTAACCCATGAGCATGGGCATAAACATGCCCGAACCACCCGATGCGGTTTGCGTCGGCGATCCTGAGCTTGGCGCGGCTTCGCAGTTTTCAAACCCAGCCGCCAGGCATTCCTCGCGCGTGGCAAACTTCGGGGCCGATTGCGCGTGCTCGGTCTTGGCCGCAGCAAACCCTTGGTCACATGCCTCGGGCGTATAGTCTTTGCGGCAAGCTTCAGACGTTTGATAAATATTCACGTCTGTATCTTGAGCGTTATCACATGAGGCCAACGCCGCAGCAGCGACGCCCACAAGCAAGGTCGTGACGTAACGCGAGCGCCGGATTTGAGATTTGGATTTAATGGACATTGGACGTGTTCGACCTTTAATTGCTGATAGCGCCAGCGTTCAGAATTCCCATAGCGACCGACAGCCCACCCAATAGAACGCCGTAGCCTGTTTTATCTTTTGTGATGCCGTCGTGCAGTCCGGGGATCAGCAATGTCACAACCAACAGCACGACGAGTTGCCCGACAAGGCCGATAGCACCCCAAACAATCATTTCCATGATATCAAAAGTGCTTGATGCGGTGCTGTGCAGCACCAAAGCCATACCGATTGCGGTTCCACTGAAGCTGATAGCGGCGGCGCTGTTGCCACCGCGAATGAGTTCAATTTCCTTGAAGGGCGTGACCAGCATGTAAATGCCAAGCGCAACGGCAAGTAACCCGAGAGAGCTTCCAAGAAAAATGGCGTACTGCGGCAAGCTATCAATCATGGCGGATCCATTCCTTTAAGCGCCCTGTCGGACCCAATCCCCCAACAGACTGCTATATGGCTCACATGGGTATTTGATGGCTGCAACACAATATCTAGCTTGTTATATTCAGAAATGATCATTCACGGCCCAGCCAGTTCCATCGCCTTTCCAGCCTTTCGCCAGCGGTTTCCGTGGATCGGCGCGGACTTACAAACGCTGCGCAATACCCTTCGGGGGCCAGGCGTTGACCTGTCGGCCAGCCCAATGCAACGCCTGCGGTTCCCAAGTTTGGATGGATCGGGCGATGTTTTGCTGGGCGCCTTGAATCGCCCCAATGTTGATTTAGGCAAGCCGCTCGTCGTTTTAGTCCATGGCCTAGCCGGCAGCGAGGATAGTTCCCACGTCGTCATGGCCGCGCACTACTTCTTGTCGCTGGGCCATCCGGTTCTTCGCCTCAACCAGCGGGGTGCCGGTCCATCGCGCGAGACCTGCAAGGGGCATTACCACGCCGGCCGTAGCGACGACCTTGGGGGTGCGATTTCGCAATTGCCAGAATCCCTCACTCGCCACGGGATATACCTGATGGGACTGTCCCTGGGTGGCAATGTGTTGCTGAAATTTCTTGCTGAATACCCGCGCTTTGCCCAAGTCAAAGCCGCCGTCGCGGTGTCACCTCCGGTCGATCTGAAAGCCGCCCAAGTTCGTATCCGAGATGGGCGTAACAAGGTGTATCATAATTACCTCTTAAAACGCATGAAATTAGGAATTCAAGGCTCTGATTTAATTACTGAAAATGAGATTCACAATCTGGATAAAATTGCGTCTGTCTACGACTTTGACGACCAGATCGTCGCCCCCGGAAATGGCTTTGCCGATGCCGAGGATTATTATAGCAGCAGTTCGGCAATAGACCTCTTGGAGGCCATCGACACGCCGACGCTAATTATTCACCCGGCCGACGATCCGTGGGTTCCGGTTGATGCTCTGTTGCAACGCGTTGTCCAATCCGGTTTGTCGGCAAAAAGCCACCTCAGTATTTTATGCCCAGCCCATGGCGGTCACATCGGTGGTCATGGGGCCGACTCTCGCGTGCCTTGGCATAACATTTGTGCCGGAGTGTTTTTTGACGCGCAGAAGTGAACATCGCCAGCTTGTAGGTTGCGGCAATGAACGACCACAGGCCGTTTATGGTAACTCTGCAACACCTCCGGCAAACCGAACCACATAACCACTTGGTGGCCATCAAAGACTTGTGCCCTGCCAAAGCCTTAACTTAGATTGGGCGAATTACGATCGAGTGGTCGTGATTGGGGTTTACCTTTTTTGGGGGTCTAAATGAAATTCAACTCGTTCCGCGGCTTTACGGCTGCTTGCCTGGCGACCACCGCCGTTATTGGCGTTGTCGCGCCGGCCTTCGCACAGATCGAAGAAATTATCGTCACGACCCGCAAACGTTCCGAGAATTTGCAGGAGATCCCGATTGTTGTCACGGCATTCACCGCCGAAAACATCGAGCGCAAAGGTATTGCGAACATCGGCGACATCTTAAAGTACACCGCCGGCGTTCAAATCAACGAAGCCTTCATCCCCGGCGACCAACGCATTGTCATTCGCGGTCTCGCGCCGACGCGCGGACGCCCCAACGTTGCGGTGTTGCAAGACGACATCGATATTTCATCTGAATCGATTCAAAACGGCGGCGGTTCGTTGCTGATCAACCCGCGCTTATTCGACCTTGAGCGCGTTGAAATCGTAAAAGGCCCCCACTCGGCCCTCTATGGCCGTTCTGCATTTGCCGGAGCGTTGAACTACATCACACGCAAGCCTGGCCAAGAATTTGAAGGCCGCGCGAGCGCCGACGTCGGCGCTTATGGAAAGTATGAAGCCAAGGCCAGCATTAGCGGCCCGATGATTGCCGACAAGCTGTCGGTCGGCGTGAACGCCGCGTATTGGCACTTTGGCGGATTCTGGAACAACACGGTCACCAATGAAAAGCTTGGTGGAAACCAAGGTAAGGGCGTCGGCAGCACACTCATTTTCCGCGCGACGGATACTTTGAAAGTGACGCTGCGAGGCGAGTACACAAATGATTCAGCCGAACCAACGCCACGTGCGGTTGTTAAACCGAACTTGAATGAAGTGGTTCCGTTGTCTGCGCGCACCGAAGTTTCGCCAGCGCTTGGCGGTACACCGACAACACGGCCAGGCTTTGTTGTGAGCCCCCTGCTGACCACTTTCCCAATCGTCGACGGCGCGATCCCTGACGTTCGCTCGGGCGGATTGGCTGTGAATATCAGCCCCGATCCGCGGACGGGCAAAGACTACCCTGGCGTTTCTCGCAAGATCTTCCGCACAACTTTGCGTATCGACGAAGAAATGTCGTTCGCAGATTTTACCTCGCTCACCCACTACGGGCATTCGCATGGCGATCAATTCTTGGAATTAGCTAACGTCGGCGACGTCAACACGCAGAAAGTCGCCCAAGAAGTGAACTACATGACCGAGACAAAATTGGTCAGCCAGGAGTTGCGCCTGCAGTCAAACGACGACAGCGCCGCGTTGAAATGGACCGTTGGCGGGCTTTACTGGAATGAAGACGCAAATCAACTGAGCGCTTCGCTGACGTGTTTCACGTCTTTCCCAAGCACGTTGCAGGCGGGTCCTGCGGTCATTACGGTCCCAAGTGGGAACCCGGCTGACAATTGCGGCAAGTACGTGAAGGCAGTTGGAACAACGCTTCCGAACAACCCAGAAAATTGGGGCCGCAACACGTTCCATTCATCAACTTATTTCTTGGCTGACTATAACATTACCGATGCGTTGTCGGTGTCATTCGAAGGCCGCCAAACCTGGGAACATGAACACACCAAGGGACCTGTCTACACGCATGCTATCGATCCCTACGGCATCATTTCTCCTGGTCCAAACCCCATTGGCTGCACGCCGGCAGCGGGCCAACTCATTGCCACTCAATGTCTGACCCGTGGGTCGGGCGTTTTGGGTCCTGATACGCGCTCGATTGCAACAATTGGCGACCAAAAGAATCAGAACTTCTTCATTCCTCGCGCAGGATTAAACTACAAAGTGAATGAAGACTTTTTAGTTTATGCGTCTGCTTCGAAGGCAGAAAAACCAGGTGGTATCTCGACCCTGGGCGGCGGTAACGGTGGTTACAACCGTGACCTGCTGGAATACGCACCTGAAAAAATGAAAGTCTATGAAGCAGGTTGGAAATCGACGCTTCTCGACGGAAAGGCTTTGTTTAACGCGTCGTTCTATTACCAGGACTACACGGACAAACAGACGTCGTCTCAAATCGTGCTGCCAAACGGCATCCTGGGAACACGCATCGTCAACGCGGCTTCTGCCCGCGTGAAGGGCGTCGACTTGGAAACCGTATTCCAACCGACCAAGGAACTTAACTTCACCCTTGGCTACACGTACAACGATGCGAAGTATAAGAAATTCATCGTTCGCACGACCGGTGCTAACTCGTTGGTTCGCAGCCAAAGTTGCATTCCTGTCGTGACCTATCTGTTGCCGAACGGAACTTCGCAAACCGTCTCTAACCCAACAGCGCTTCCAGCGCCTGGTGCGGTTATCTCAGGACGTAGCTGCGATATCGATAAGTCTGGCCACAAACTCGAGTTCGCACCCACGCACTCTTTGACCGGCAACGTGTTGTACAAAGCAGACCTGGGTAACGATTTGAACTGGGTCTCTGAGTTGAGCGTTCAAGCACAAAGCAAGCGCTATGCTGACGACGATCAACGCAGCTTCTTGCAAGGCTTCTGGACGGCTGATATCCGCACAGGCATTGAAACAGCAGATTGGTCGGTGACCGCTTATGCTAACAACGTGTTCAATGACGACACGATCAAGGGCGGTCTGGCAAATACAGACTTCCCGAACCTGCGCGCCATTATCTCGCCAGGACCGTTCACATTGGTTCTGCCAAGCAACTACACTGGCAATATGCCTGACAAGCGGATGTTAGGTGTTCGTGCGAGCTACAAGTTCTAAGATCGCGCGAAAGAACAGCTTTCAAGCCCCTCCCGGGAAACTGGGAGGGGCTTTTTCTTTGCCCTGGGGAAACCTCTCAGTGGACAAGCCAAGGGCCCAGCCTTGTGGTGACCAAAAAGCCTCTTAACGAAAGTGGTCATTGATGTATGATGATTGTGTGAAATGGCTGGGCACAACCAGCACTTAAGTCGGCATCTTCAAGGGGGAAATCATGCAGTTCAAACGCAACCAACGCATTTTCGCAGCACTTATGGCCACCACAGCGGTAGTGGGATTTGTTGCGCCAGCTTTCGCGCAGATTGAAGAAATTATTGTCACCACGCGCAAACGCGCTGAGAACTTGCAAGACGTGCCGATCGTGATCACGGCATTCACGTCCGAGGTCATGCAACGCAAAGGTATCGAGACGCTCCAAGACGCCACAAAATACACCCCTGGCATCAGCTACGAAGAAGGTTTCTCGCGGCAAGACACACGCATCACGATCCGTGGCCTATCGCCCACGCGTGGTCGGCAAAACGCCGCCATTCTTGTCGATGATGTGGATATTTCTTCGGAAGCCATTGCCTCGGCCGGCGGCTCAATGTTCATCAACCCGCGCTTGTTTGATGCCGAGCGCGTCGAAGTCGTGAAAGGTCCACATTCCGCGCTGTATGGGCGATCAGCCTTTGCTGGCGCAATCAATTACATCACCAAAAAGCCCAGCGATTCAGTTACGCTCAACGCATACGCCGAACTGGCAAACCCCGGCAAGATTGAAGGGCGTGTGAGTGCCAGTGGCCCCATTATTGAAGGCAAACTTGCCCTTGGCGGTGCTTTGGCGCTTTGGCATTCAAATGGGTTTTATACCAACACCGTCAGCGGCAGAAATGTTGGCGGAACCGATGGGCACGGCGCATCGATCAGCGCCACCATTAAGCCTGCAGAAAATCTCAAGATTTTTCTGCGAGGTGAATACAGTGATGATCATTTCGACCCCGAGGCACGGACATATATTTCGGCAACGCCAAATCTACTGACATTGCCCGCGTCTGCTGTTGGACAAGGCATTCCAGGGATCGCAGCGGGCACGACAACGACATCGGCCGTATTGGGCGTTATTCCGTCGGCAAGGCAAATTCAGCCGGTACGCCTGAGCCTCAATCCGCGCACGGGGGCAGAGTACCCAGGCGATGATCGCTTGATCAAATCCCTCATGTTGCGCGCTGAGGGAGAATTCAGCGTCGTGAATGTCATTTCATCGGGCTACTACGGAGATTCAAAAAGCGTACAGTTCCACGACACATTGGGGGCTGGCGATGCCAAGGCGGTCAATGCCATCCAAGAAACGCATTTTATCACCACGAATAAGCTGCTAAGCGAGGACCTGCGCCTAGAGTCGAACGCGGAAGACGGCCCCTTGAAATGGACGCTGGGTGGCTTGTTCTGGAACGAAGTGACGCGCCAGACTGGCCAAAGTAACGCCTGCGTATCAACAGTCGGCGGTTGCGCAACAATCCTTTCAACGCTCGGCGTGGCGCGGCCGTTCTTCAATCCCGGCCCGAACCAATACGACCGCGATACCCACAATTATTCAGTTTATGCACTGGCTGAATATTCGATCACAGATGCCATCCGTCTGTCCGTCGAAGCACGTCATACTTGGGAATCTGAGCGTGTTAACGCGACGGTGAACACGACCAGCATTGGCTGTGTGGGCTTGCAGCGGACTCTCAATTTGGTGACCGGCGTGTTGAGTTGCACGGTCCCTGCCCCGCAAACCCAGACACCAGTTGTCGCGGTCTTTTCCGATGGCTCGACGCAACGCGGCACAAAAACGAAGAGCGAGTTCACGACACCGCGCGCAACATTGGAATACAAATTTGACCAAGGCCAAATGGTCTATATTTCAGCGGGCGAAGGCATTAAGCCCGGCGGTGTTTTGTCGCTGCTGGCGCCGACTGTCATTACAGTCGCGGGCCAAAACGTTGGCGCCGACTTTACCAACACCAAGTTCTTGAAAGAAAAACTGTGGGTGTATGAACTGGGCCTGAAAGCCGACTGGCTTGATGGCAAGGTTCGCACAAACGCTGATATTTTCTATCAAGATTTCAAATTCAAACAAGAAACCGGAACGCGCCTCGGCTCTGATGGCATACCGATCCCGGGCCCGGCAAACGCAGAAAAAGCCGTATCAAAGGGCTTTGAGTTTGATGGGACGGCGGTTGTAACCGACATTCTGACTCTGTCGGCCGGATACGCTTACATCGACGCCACCTACAAGAAATTTATCGCGCAACAAAGTTCGGCTGCAAACATTGCGCTTGCAGGAAATTGCACGGTGATTACTCCGCCCACGGGCACCAAATATTGCAGCGTCAGCTACGCTGGAAAGCGGTTGGCCTTATCGCCGAAACATACGGTCAACATGAGCGTAGAACTTAAAGCCGAGGCGTTTGCCGACGTTGATTGGTTTATCAACTTGGACACGCGCTACATGAGCAAGCGTTTCACAACGTTCGACAACAACACAATTTTAAACTCGTATGTTGTGTCGGACATCCGCGCAGGTCTGAGCGCAAAGAACTGGCAACTCACAAGTTATGTGAACAACGTCACAAACAACGACGCGCTTAAAACCGGCGGGGTCGCCCTGCCCGACTTCACCAGCGGGTTTATCAGCCCTGTCTCGCCCGGTTTGCCCAGTGGCTTCTTGGCCAACCTGCCTGATAAGCGCCAGTTCGGCGTACGCGCTTCATACAACTTCTAAAAACGTTAGAAGCGAAACAAAAAAAGCCCCTCCTGGGAAACCAGGAGGGGCTTTTGCTATGTACGGGCAGAAGTTTAATTGGTTGCCGCTGGTTTACGGCTCAGTGCGCGGCCCAGCACGACAATGCCCCAGGTGATAAAAGCCACCAGGAACGCCAGCGCGTACAACACCACCGGCACGCGGAAGACCTCGTTGATTTTGTCCCACCCACGGAAAAACTGAAACGCCACCACAATGCCGCCGATGTAGGCGGCCCAAAATGTCCAGCGCAGCCAGTTGGGAAGCCCTAGGCCGTACATTTGGGTGATGACGAGCATGGCCATAAAGCCAAAGCCGAATTGCGCCCAGCCTTCGCCGCTGCCCAACACCACAGCAACAATGGTGCCGTGGATCAGCACCATCACCTCCATCACGACCATCCAATATTTATTGGTGTGCATGCGGGTGAAAAACAAACTGCCCTGCACCATAATTAGCGTGGTGTAGAGCGTGCCCAGCAAGTGCCCGATGTTGGAATCCATCGGGTGATACCAAAACGTATAAATGATCGCCCAGGCAAAGATGTAGCCGTGATATTTACGCAATGCCCGGCCCGCTTCTTGCATCATTGGCGCGCGCGCGCCCATTGCTAACCCGCGCCGTTGGTTTTCCATCACCAGCACCATGGCCAGCAAAATAATCACCGACCCTTGCGAGGTCATAATGTGGGTGTCTTGCGCCGTTCCATCGTAAAACAGGTGCGTTTGCAGCAAATGCAGCAAAATGAATATGGCATTCACGCCCAACGCAATGATGTTGGCCGGGTGCAGTTTGTCTGAATACTTCAGGCCCTTTTCTTGGGCGTAGTAGATCAGTCCCCAAATCGAGACCTGATGCAGGATGTAACCACCCCAGGCCGTGGCCCGGCTCCAGACAGTTGGATTCGTCAGCTTCCAATAGTAATGGGCAAAGCCGGTATCGGGCGCAAAAGCGATTGGCGGCAATAAAGGGGCCAGAGCGCGGATGAGGGCTACATAGCCGATACAGAACAGAATACCTGCAATCAGGCCCTGGGTAGCCGGGATATTGGCCCAAAACGGCGTACGGTCGGTTGTCGGGGCGTGGATCGGTATGTTATCGGCGGTGGCATCCGTCATGGGGACCTCCTTACGCACTGCAGCATTATGGGCAGCCTAGCGATCCGCCGCGCGACATCAAGACCGCCCCTGGCGCCAGTCTGCCTGGCGGCAGCCTACGGATCGCCCTTTCGACAGACAAATCAGGGCTTTACGCCCCATACCAAAGATCGCTGGAACCAAGCCTAGAAAGCCAACATTCTATCTCTAGATCAGAGGCTTAGCTGCTCCTGGCACTTCACACGGCAGAATAAAGATACCCCTCTCTTGCTGCACTTTTTCACCAAGCGAACCGCGCGGCAACAATGGGGGATTTTCCTCGTCGGTCTATTTTTGCTTTTGGCTTCGATTGTTGCGGTATTCACTTGGTATGTTTTTAAACAAGTATTGTCCGAGAACGTCGACGATAGCCGGAACTTGGCAACGAATGCGGCCGTAAAGCTTTCGGCCATCCTCGAAGACGATCTTCAGTTTTTAGCGGGAATCGCTGCTTCACCCGAAGCTCAAAGACTTGGGTCGAAATCGTGCGACCCCGTAATCGCGTTTATGCGCAATTTCCGCAGCAATCCATACGAACGAATTTGGCTCGTCACAACAAGCGGCGAATTAGTTTGCGCGCCCGAAGGCACCGCCGCAGACCGAGCCCTGGTTACAACTCAGCACCCCTGGTTTCAGTCTGGGCTCAAGGCCGATGGGTTTTCGATCGGTCACGCTTTTCTCACCTTCCCAACAGCACGTTGGACAATCCCGCTTACGCATACAGTTCGTGACGCACAAAATAGAGTGATCGGTCTCGTGGTGCTGGCTGTCGATTTGAAGTCGCTGCAAAAGCGCATCTTCATTGACGGCGAAACACCTGGCGGCTTTCGTGGCGGGATCACTGACGAGAACAACTTGCTCCTGTTGCACAATGATCCGGCTTTGATTGGCACCAAAATTGACCCCAACTCCCAACGGACGCAGGCCCTGGGCAATGAAACCTTCCGCGTGTTGGGGCTCGACAATACGTGGCGCTACTGCGGCGCGGCGCAGCCGAAGGGAACAACGTGGCGGGCGTTTTTTTGCACGCCCGAAGATGTCGCCCTGGCGACCGCGCGGAAAGATGCGACCTACGCCGCATTGGTGGGGATTGGCATTTTTGGGCTATTTGCCCTGGGTATCTTCTTGTTTAGCCGAATCAATATTGATCGGGATGATTCGAACATTAAGAGAGTGAGCGATTTAACTCGCCTGCAAGATTTTTTATGGAGCAATATTCCCGTTGGGTTGGCGTTTTTTGATTCAAATGGCGTTACGATGGAGGCCAACGATCAATTAGCCACCATGATGCGCCGCCCACGCGAAGGCCTTATCGGAAAAAAGCTGAATGAATTTGCCGTAGAGTCGAACGATCAGCAACGTATCGGATTGGAAAAAAGCGGTTACGGACGTTGGACAAGCGCGTTCAAACGCTCAGATGGCACGACGATTGATATTGAAACGACAGTCAGAAAATTCACCGCCGACAATCTGGACGTTATCATTGGCGTCTTTCGCGACTTCACCGATCTGAAGCACGCTGAGACCGAACTTCGTAAAAGCGAGGAACTGCTTGAGCAGACGGGTCGCATTGCCGGCATTGGCGGTTGGGAGCTAGACTCTGTCACAACGCCACCACGCTGGACCAGCAACACGCGGCGTATTCATGAAGTGCCGGATGATTTTGTGCCAACGCTGGATACAGCTCTTGAGTTTTTCCCCAAAGAAACGCGCGCCGTCATCACCAAGGCCGTAAGCGATGGCTTCGCGTTTGGGATTCCGTACGACATGGAAGTTCCCTTTATTACGGCAAAGGGTCGCTCGCTGTGGGTGCGCGTTGTCGGCCAGCCCCTGTTAGAGAATGGCAAAGTTGTGCGGCTTGTCGGGTCATTCCAAGATATTACGGAACGTCGCCTGGCCGAGCGCGAGTTGGAAGAACAACGCGCCAAGGCCGAGATTGCCAATAATGCGAAGTCTTCATTCTTGGCAATCATGAGCCATGAATTACGCACGCCGTTAACCGGCATCCTTGGTATGGCCGATTTACTGAGTGCCGAGAAATTAGCCCCGCAACATCAAGATTTCGTTGAACGCCTATCCAAATCTGGGCGCATTTTGCTCGACCTGATCAACGACGTGTTGGACTTCTCAAAGATCGAAGCCAACAAGCTCACAATTGATCGCGTTCCATTCGTGCCACGCGAGATTTTTGATTCCGTGCACGATCTGCTGGCACCATTGGCGGCCGAGAAAAACCTGACGCTGATATTTGCCGTTGCAAACGACTTGTCGACATCGATATTGGGCGACCCCAAACGACTACGCCAAGTTCTCACAAACCTCGTCGGCAACGCCGTAAAGTTTACGTCGCAAGGCCGTATTATCGTGAACGCCACTGTGCAGAACTTGGCCTCGGGCGAAAGCATCATGTGCGTGCGTGTGGCCGATACCGGCGCCGGAATTTCAATTGCTGATCAGGCCAACTTGTTCAAACCATATGTGCAGGGCGGCGCCCATAATGTTGGGCGCGCGGGTGGTACTGGCTTAGGTTTGGCGATTTCGCGCCTTTTAGTCGAAGCGATGGGCGGTGAGATTACCGTATCGACCCAAGAAGGCGAAGGCTCGACATTTACGTTTACCGTCAAGCTTTACAAAGACCGCACGTCAACTGTTGCCGATCCCATCAAAGCGAAAGCCACAGCCGCGCTGCCTCAACGCCCACTGCGCATATTATTAGGCGAAGACAACGAGACATCACGTTACTTGGTCAGCGAAGTGATGCGGCGCAAGTCCCACACCGTTGACGTTGCCGTGAATGGCGCCGATGCGCTGCTGGCAGCAAAGCAGCAAGACTATGATATTATTCTGATGGACATGCAGATGCCAGTGATGAGCGGCATGGATGCCGTTCACGAGATTCGGCAACTTGAAAACTCTAATGCGTCAGCCCCCATCATCGCGCTGACTGCCGATATCATCGAGGAAAGCCGCGCTAAGTATTTGGCTGCGGGGGTCGACGCAGTCGTCGCCAAACCGATCAATTGGTCAACTCTTGAACTTGAAATGAATCGGCTGCTCGATACCCCTAACGATATGAGGCGGCAGCTGATCATATCATCAGGATACGACCCCACGGACCAAAATCCGCCCGCGCTTGACGTCGAGGCACTTCGCGAACTGGCTAGCTTTCTAGGGCCAGAAAAGTTGCTCAGCCTGCTTGTCACTTTCAAACAGAATGTCGCGGCGTATCGTGTCGACATGCAGAAACACGTTGATGCTGGCGACCTAAAGCAAGCAAAGCGGACTGCGCATGCGCTGCGTGGTCTTTCGATTCAATTCGGCGCGCTTCGGTTAGGAAAGGCTGCGACTGAGATCGAGAATAAACTTGAGAGCATCGAGCAGGTGAGCCGAGTGATGCCGGAACTTGACCGCCTCGTTGCGGCGGCCTTTGATGCAATCGAGACGCTGCCAACGTTCAGTCTATCCGAAGTTCAATACGGCCAAAATCTAGACAGGCCGTGATTGAAAGGCGATGCGCACGGCATCGGCACGATTGCCCGCACCTATTTTCTTATAGGTATTTCGCAAATGCCCTTTGATGGTGATTTCGTTTAGGCCTAACTCGCGGGCAATTTCTTTGTTGGTTTTGCCGTCGATCAAAAGCCGTAATGCGTCGCATTCACGCGGCGTCAGCTTTTCCCAGGGGCTGTCGACATTGGGAAGCTCGGATTCAAACGCGAATTCAGGCACGCTTGCATCATTCATACCTGTAGGAACGTAAGTTTCCCCGGCCAGGATTTGGCGTAGTGCCGCCATCATGGCGGTCCGTGTTGAGGTTTTAGGGATAAAACCGCGGTCCCCTGCAGCCAATGCCGCGGAAACGGTCTTCGCATCAAAGTAAGCAGAAATAACTGCAACTTTGACGTTGGGGAACTTGGCCAGCGTGCGTTCAATTCCGGCAAACCCATTCATGCCAGGCATATTCAAATCCAGCAGCGCAAGGTCCGGGTCCGCACCTGGGGTGTAGAAGTCTAGCCCCTCGTCAAGGCTCCCAGCCTCATGCACATCAGCGTCCTCCGTTAAGCGCTGTAAAAATGGCAGCAACGCCTCGCGAACGAGATTGTGGTCATCTGCAAAAAGGATTCGAACCATGGCCACAATCTCTTCGATCCGGCTAAGTTGGTCAACGCCGGGCTGATACTATTCAAGTTTTATGGACGAAAATCAGGGTTTTAGTAAGCTGAACTTGGTGGCGGCGGAATCCCTGCCCCCAGGTCGATCCAGGAGACAAAGCGCACCGCCATGACGGTCCCAAGTTCGGCGAGGCCGGGACGGCGCGGCATTTGTTTTGGAAAACTGACGAAAGTAATCATGCATTTGGGCAATGGTGTTTGAACAGCCAGCGGGAGGCATATGCAATCGCAGTCTAATACAAGCCCGTGGCCTGTTTTGACTGTCCGAACGCACAAATACCCAGCCGGATGTATGACTGATTGCCAGGCAATGGCCCCAACCCGCGCCAAATCTTTGGCTGAATAAATCGGGGTCAGGTCTTTTTTGGTAAAGTCGTGCCCAACGATGCCGACCATTCCAGTGCCAAAAAGCCGCACAAGAACCTTATCGGGGCCATGCACATCCACTATCGACACGAACGGCTGAAGTTTAGGGGGAGCATGATCGAGGTAATCACTTAAGCGAGGGACTATCGCCCCTGCGCGCAGCGCACTCCAGGCATCGAAAAACGCCAAGACATCCGGCGCGTAACCCGGAGGCAGTTGCAGCATATCCGGCTGGTTCGTGTTCAATGACACGTAGTTGCCCCCACGGCAGACGTCATTTGCGGCGTCTGAGCTGCTCGTCCCCAAGAGCGTTAATTTTTGCACACCACCTGGATAGATGCAAACGCCGGCGCGGGCCGATGAGCTATCCCATTGCAGACGTGGCCAGGACTTTGAGATAAAAACCGCCCATGCGTAGCCTACTGAACCGTTATTTCGCCAACCTCATCGTGCCCCCCTTGGTCACGACACTGTTGATTTCGGCGATGATCTTATTGCTCATTCGCATGACTGAACTCCTGAGTTTTGTCATCAGCGAAGGAGGAGATGTATCAACGGCATTCGAAGTTTTGGGGAATCTGGTTCCGCAATACCTTGCTTTTGGTGTTCCGATTGGCTTGCTGCTGGGTGTTTTACGCGCCTACCGTGGCTTGGCCCTGAACAATGAACTTGATGCGGTTGCCGGGGTTGGTTTGTCGAAAAGCTACCTTCTGCGTGTGCCCTTAGCCTTTGCTACTGGCTTGGCCCTGCTCACCATAGCGATCGTAGGTTTTATCCAACCCTTAAGTGTCTACGAGTTCGAGCGGTTGCTGTTCAATGTCCGCAACGGCGTGTTTGGCTTTTCGGTCCCTGCCAACGAAATGCGCCAGCTGAGCGACGATATCACTATTAGAGTCCGTCAAATTCAAAATGACGGACACGAGTTGTCGGATGTGTTTTTAGCTATCAGCGAACCGAACGGCACGTTGAACATCATTCTCGCAAAGCACGCGACGCTGACATCGGAAAAATCAGGGCCCATGAGTACGGCAAAGTTATTTGATGGCTCGTACACCCGCCTCAACAAAAGCACCGGCGAGACCGATCGTTTAAAGTTTGACGCGTACGACTTGCCTTTCGAGCTTCCCAACATGCCGGTCTTTCGGACGCGCGGGATCAACGAACGCGAGCTGATGCTCAATGAACAGCTGAAAATCATGGTTGATCCAAATTTGACAGCCAGCGAGCGCGATCATGCGGCGGCGGGCGTTTATCGACGTCTGGCACAGACGTTGGTGCTGTTTTTTCTGCCATTCCTAGCCATTGCCATGGCACAACCGGGCACACGCTCTCGCAGCGAACTTGGCGGCATTGCAGCGCTGGTCATGTATGTTGTCTACAACGAGATCTCGTTGTACGGCGAGCGGTTGGGATTTAATGGCCAAGCGCCGCCGTTGCCGGTGCAACTCGCACCCTTTCTGGTGTTTGGCATTATTTGCATCAGCTTATTCCTGTTTGCCGCCCGCTATGGCAATGAGTCACCCTCTAACGTCATTCGCGCTTTTTTCCGTGGCCGATTTGGGTCGAGCACGCCATGACCCTGTCCGTTCTTAATTTTTATGTCGCGCGGATGTTTGCCGTCAGGTCGCTCGCCCTTGGCCTGGGCTTATGCGTTCTTATCCAAAGCCTGGATGTCATTGGCCATTCCAATGAAATTCTGGCCGTTCCCGGCGCAACAGAATCTGCATTGTGGCTGTATGCCAAACTTCGATTCCCCAGCTTGATGTCGCAGTTCCTACCCTTTTCTATTTTGCTTGCCGCTCTTTTAACTTTGGGAACGCTGTCTCACTCGAAGCAAATCGTCATTATGAAAGGGGCCGGGTATTCCACCCATCAAATATTGGCCCCCCTGATCAGCGTTGCCGCTCTGATCGCGTGTTTTCATTTTTGGTTTAACGAGGCCGTTGTTGTTGCCGTACAGCAGGACCTCGAATCTTGGCAAGCCACTGGCTATGGCGCACGACCAAGCCAAGCCGAGAACGTTCGCGACAATGTTTGGGTTGAGCAAGGCAGCAGTATTGTTTTTGCGGGTCGCGCGACGCGTGACAACAACAACGCAGCTTTGGAAAATGTGATCGCGTTAGATATCAACCGCGACGGCGAGCTGCAGACCATCACATTGGCCGGCGCAGGCGTCATTCAACCAACTCAAGCCGAGTTGCGCGATGTCCGCACCATTAATCCCCTGACAAAAGTCGTGCTGGCCGCTCCGGCAAAGCCTTGGCAAACCGACGTTTCGGCACGGCTGGTTTTTCGTGAGACCCTGAAACCCGAGTACCTGACAATCAGCGCGCTGTGGCAGCAACTGCGATCCATGGACTCCGTCGCGCGGATTGACCCGGCCTATGCCACGGCTTTTCAGCGCAAATTCACCTGGCCACTATCGTTAATGCTGATGCCCCTTTTGGCGGCAATTGCCGGATTTACCCGTGGGCGCGCCGGCTCGGAAATCCGCTCTGCCGCCATCGGCCTGGCTGTGGGCTTCGCCTTTTTGGTGACAGAAGGCACGCTGAGCGTGTTGGGCAATTCGGGCGCGCTGCCTGCCCTCTTCGCCGCTTGGGGACCCATGACGTTATTCGGCGCGATTTCAACTTATGCGCTGATCGGCGTGGAGTATTGATCAGGCCAAAAATGGCAGGATTTTGTTTAGACTCGCTACGAATGGGGCGCAAAAGCGGGCAAAAAGTCATTATTCTGCCATTTACACGCTCTATCTTATTCTCCGAACGGTGGTATACCCAGCCACTTACTCAGGCCATTTTCGTAGCCAAAACAAAGAACATCGGCTTCGCTCGGGCTTAACACCTGACCCCACCCAACTGATGCACCAGCCCGCCCTCTTCGGAGTTCGTTTATGAATGCCCTGAAAGACCAGAGGCCAGCCTTGCGCGTGGCCCTGTTTTCGGGAAATTACGACTATGTGCGTGATGGTGCCAATCAGGCGCTCAATCGCTGGGTTGATTTCCTCGAGCGCAATGGCGTTGCGGTTCGGGTGTATTCTCCGACGGCCGAGAAAGCAGCATTCGACCATGCCGGAACACTGATTTCGGTTCCATCAATCGCCATTCCGCGCCGACCTGAATACCGATTTGCGTTGGGCATGCCGCGTTCGATTAAGCAAGACTTGGCCGACTTCAACCCTAATGTGATTCATTTGTCGGCACCCGACTTGCTGGGCTACAGCGCGTTGCGCGTCGCAAAAAAGTGGAAAATACCGGCCATCGCTTCGGTTCACACGCGTTTTGAAAGCTACCTGAAGTACTACAAGCTGGCGTGGCTGGAAAAATACGTCGTCAAGTACCTGTGCCATTTCTATCGCCAGTGCGCGGGCATTTTTGCGCCAACGCCGGAAGTTGCAGCAACCCTGCGCCATCAAGGCGTGCCTGATAACGTCGGCGTCTGGAGTCGTGGCGTTGATGGGCTGCGATTTAACCCAGCCAAACGATGCGATGCTTGGCGCAAGTCATTGGGCTTTGCGTCAACCGATGTCGTCGTCTTGTTTGTGGGGCGATTGGTGCTGGAAAAAGGCTTGTGCGCCTTCGCCGAAACGATCAACGAACTGCGCCGTCGCAACGTTGCGTGCCGCCCGCTGATTGTCGGCGATGGCCCCGAAATGAAGAGCTTCAAGCAGTTGCTTCCCGATGCCGTGTTCACCGGCTTTTTGCAGGGCGATGACTTGGCGCGTGCTTATGCTTCCGCCGATATTTTCTTTAATCCCAGCGTTACCGAGGCCTTTGGCAACGTTACGCTTGAGGCGATGGCCTCGGGCTTGCCGTGCGTATGTGCGGCCGGCACAGGCAATGTGTCGTTGGTGACCGATGGCGTGACCGGGTTGCTGTCGCCAAACCGCTGCCCCAAAGAATACGCCGCGCACATCAGCACATTGACCAAGAACGATGACACCCGCCGCACCATGGGTGCTGCTGCCCAAAAAGCCAGCACTGCTTATGTATGGGATAGCGTGATGGTGGGCCTGCTGCGCAAGTTCCAAGACATCGTCCGCCACACTCGTCCCGATGTTGTAGCTGAAACAACACAGATCTCGATCCCGGAATCGCAATTGCGCTAGCTCAAGTGCAGCGCAGTTGTCATGCCAGGTTCAGATGAACAATCGATAACAGCGACCAAACAACCATGGTGGCGGCCACGTCCGTGGCATCGCCAAGCCTTTCAAGTTTTGCGCGCAGTCCTAGCACTGCTCATCATTGCCATCCTGGCCACTAAGCTGCGGAGTATCGGTTGGGCCCAAACTTGGGCTTTCCTTCCGGAGCATGCGGGTTTTTATTTGGCCACAGCCATTGGCTTTGTGATTTATCCCGCAACCGAGGTGATGATTTATAAATCGCTGTGGGGCACGGGGTGGCCATCGATCACTGCATTTATTCGCAAACGCGCCTACAATGAATTGGTGTTCAATTACTCGGGCGAAGTCTTTCTCATGGCCTGGGCGCGCGAAAACATTCAGCGCACCGACAAAGAACTTTTTTCCAATATTAAAGACGTCAACCTTCTTTCAGGTTTTATCTCCAGTGCCATCACACTTGCGTTACTAGGCGCGCTGATCGTGAGTGAACAGGGCGCAGCATTCCTGGCGCTGAACCAAAGCGGCAATGAACTGGCGCTTCCCGTCACGATCATCGCATTATCAATGATGCTGATTTTTGTTTTTCGGCGTCGATTGTTTGCCTTAGCCGGTCCTCAAGTTTTGGTGATCAGCGGCTGGCATGTGGCGCGCGGAATGGCGATGCTTTTGCTGCAAGTAGCGCAATGGAGCTTCGCGCTGCCCGACGTGCCCGCGGCCAATTGGCTGACGTTCCTAACCGTTCAAATGCTGCTAACTCGCCTGTCGTTCCTGCCCAACCAGGATGTGCTGTTTATGTGGGTGGGCATTGCCATGGCTCAATTGATCAGCGCACCCGAAGCCGCCGTGACTTCGATGTTCGTCGCCGCCGGCACGTTATCGGTCGTGGTGCAAATTGCTGCGTTTGTGCTGACGACCAGGTTTGGGCGCAAACCCGCGGTCTAACTTTGCAACAGCGCAAACACGGCCAGGTACCGCGCGAACTTGCCGACCGTGACGATGGCCACGAACGGCAGCAGCGGTACGCGCAGTGCGCCTGCTGCAACAGTCAGGGGATCGCCCACAATCGGCACCCAAGCCAGCAACAACGACCACACCCCAAAGCGCTGAAACCAGCCGACGGCTTTGTCGTAGAGTTGCGGCGAAACGGGAAACCATTTGCGGTCACGAAACCGCAGCAACAGTCGCCCACATAGCCAATTGATCACCGAGCCCAGCACGTTGCCGATGGTGGCCACCGCCAAAAGAATCCACGGGTCGCCTTTTTGCGCGAGTAACAGCCCCACCAACACCGCCTCAGATGAACCGGGCAGCAACGTGGCCGCTAATGCCGCGCTGAAAAACAGTCCGATGTAGGGGGCAAGATCGGTCATAAGGCGAGTTGATGAAGGCGTGGTTCAGGTTCGGGTTGCGGAATGAGATGGCGCCAACCAAGCTTCGCTCACTACACCCACGGTTCGCTCGCGAACAGAAGCCCTTCCGGGCAACAGCTTTTGTAAACTCGCGGTGCTCGTCACCAAAAGCGAGGTGTAAGCGTGGCGTGCCCGGCAGGAGTCGAACCTGCGACCTGCCGCTTAGAAGGCGGCTGCTCTATCCAGCTGAGCTACGGGCACTAAGTTGCAAAGCAACAGTCGCGCTTACGAGATTTTTCTGAAGGCAAAGTTATCGGCATAGGCGCGCGGGCGTTGCGGGCGCGACTGGGGTTCGATGATGCGGTATTCGAAGCCCTTCTTTTTGGCAAAGGCAATGGCCTCGTCTTTGGTGTCAAACCACATGCGCAGTTGGCGGTTTGTATCGTGGCTGCCCGCCCAACCCATCAGCGGGTCGGCGACTTGGGCCTCACCGGCCTCGAAATCCACCAGCCATTTTTGCGTATTGCGCAAACCCGACTGCATGGCGGTTTTGGTGGGGCGAAAAATGCGAACACTGGTGGACATATTGGGCTCCTCAATGGCCTTCATAATAGCCCGGAAAGCATTGAAAAACATATGAATTATGGTCGGAGCGATAGGAATCGAACCTACGACATCTAGCTCCCAAAGCTAGCGCTCTACCAGGCTGAGCTACGCTCCGACACCCCTGCGGGCATGCGTTTCTAGGGGTTTTGCCCCGGTGCTGCAACACCTACCAAGCAGGCCAGGACGGAAAATCCCCCTGCCCCCCCTCGCCCATGCCGCTGGCCCGGCAGAGGTTGGTCTACGACCCCAATAGAGTTCGTCCCCCAAATCCCTGTCGAGTTTGCGCAAGGCCAGGTTTCGTGAGTTCGCCAACCGGACTGCAGCGATGTTCCAAGGCACGATGCCCCCAAAACTCGCTATCAATATGTCTTGGGGCGATGATCCCGGCTTTCAGTGTTGGCCGTGATCACAGTGGAGAGTTAAAGCCATGAATTTCAAGTCACTCGTATTTGCCGCAATCGCCGTTTCGACGTGGGCGGCGTCGGCGCTGGCCGACCATTTGCCCGGCTACGGCGACCTTTCAGGCAAGGTGACGAACCAAGTGCCAGGCTTGCTCACAGCCGTTTACGCCACCCAGACCGAAAAGAACGTCACGTTCATGGTGTTCGCCGTCAACGGCACCTACCGCGCGGTCAATCTGATCCCCGGTGCCTACGAGGTCACGGTAAAGCCTGCGCTGGGCCAAGTGTTCACCGACGGCTTTGCCCCACAAACCAAAAAGGTCACCGTGGCCGCCGATGGCACCATGACAGTGGACTTTAATTTAAAGCCGCAAAAATATGCGCCCGATTACGTCGGCGGCATGTCGTACACGGGCGGCTGGGCCGATGAGATTGACGGAATCACTGATTTGCCGGAATCACCCGACGCCGTCGTTGAGCCCTACAACAAAATCTTCCCAGCCGGTCGTGGCCGCGACCTGCTTGAGAACATCTGCATGGGCTGCCATACGCCCAACTTGTATGCCTACAACTATGACCGCCGCTACTCATCGGGACGTCCCATCAAGGACAAAGATGGTTGGGCCATCACCGTCGACCGCATGTTCAAAGGTGTGGCGTTCTCCAACCAGGCCAAAGCATCGTACTTCGACGAAAAATTGCTACCGCCCGCCGACTACGACATTTTGGTCGACTACCTCGCCACCAACTTTGGGCTCGAAGCAACGCCGCGCGCGGTCCAGCTTGAGAAAGAACCGGAACTGGACGATGCGGCTTTGGCCAAAGCCCAGTACGTTGAATATCGGTTCCCCAACACGAAGGATTTGCCGAAACGCGGCACGCACACCTTGGGGTTCGACCCCGACGGCAATATCATTGTGATGGATCGCAATGGCGGAATTGTCTGGCTTGATCCGCGCACTGGAAATTCAAAAGACTACGTCGGTCGCGGCGGCGGGGAATCGCTGGTGCTCGATCGCGACGGCACGGTTTGGTATGGCGGCGTGCGCCACTTCGACTTGAAACAAAACATCGATGATAAATATTTCTTTGAAGGCGGGCCAAAAGGCCGCCCCATTCCCGTCAGCACGCAGATCTTCGACAAGAATGGCGACATGTGGATGTCGTTGCTGTCGGGCGGTGGCTTGGCAAAGTGGAACCGGAAAACCGACAATATCGAATGGTGGGACGTGCCCCACCTGCGGTCGCGGCCCTACGGGCTGACGCTGGATCACAACGGCAAAGTTTGGTTTGCCGAGTACCACAATAGCAGCTTGGGTCGTTTCGACCCCGCGACGGGCGAGTTCGCCCAGTTTGAGGTCACGAAAGAAGCTCCGACAAACATTCGCCGTTTGGCCGCAGATTCAAAGAACATGATGTGGACGGCAACGTGGGGGAGCCGCGGATACCAAAATGGGTCGTTGTTCAAACTTAACCCCGGCACACGCGAGGTAAAGTCGTGGAAGATCGACATTCCCTATGCCAACCCCTACGACACCGCACCCGATAGCAAGGATAATATTTGGGTTGCCACCGACAACTACATCGTCAAGTTCGACCCCAAGACGGAAAAGTTCACGCGCTTTCCAGTCACGGTTCGCACCGATATTCCGCGCCTGTCCATCACCGAACAGGATGCCATTTGGTTTGCAATGCGCAATGCGGGGCATTCGGGTGGCTATGGCGGCACGGTCGTGGCGCTGTACCCCGACAAAGACGCGATCAAAACCTATGCGGGCCGTTACTCAGACCAAAGCGTGCATAGCATGATCCGTCAGTACAAAGGCCCCATGACCAAAGTGACGGGCGTGACAAAAATGATGTCGGCTAATCCCAAAAACCCAGGCGCCTATGCCAAAGCTGTTGGGCTGCCGGAAGGCGCGATTGAAAACACAGCCAATGGTCTAACATCCAACAGCGGTGCATCGCGTGAATAAGCGCGCTGTAGCGATGACATGACGATTACGGTTCTTCTGCTGATCCACGGCCTGATGGCGATGCTGCTCGTGGGGGCGATCACGCATCAACTGATCGCGGCCTGGCGCGGTGCCCCAAAACCAGGCGCGCGGTTTTTCAATCGCCTCGCCAATGTGAGCACCACGACCTACACCAATGCCGTGATTATTCTTTATCTCTGCGTTGTCATCGGTGGCGGCATCATTTACCCGACGTACGTCATCGATGTAAAAGCCAGCCTGACCGATGCACAAATGCTCAGCGCCATTGGTGCATTTGAAATGAAAGAGCATGCCGCCGTTTTTGGATTAGCGTTGCTGCCGACCTACCGCTACTTTTGGTCCGTCGACACCAGCCCCGCCCACGCCCTTGCGCGCAAACTCAACACCACAGTTGTTGCTGCTGTTGTGTGGTGGAGCCTTGGGGTCGGCCACATCCTTAACAACATCAAGGGGCTGTGATGCGCAATCCATTGGCTCTTGGCGTATTTGCGGTCGTTTTTGCGGGAGTCTATCTGGCGTCGTTTATCAATGGCTGGACGGCATTTCGCTTTTATCCGCTCAGCAACACCTTCACCACCGCCGACTTGCCGCGCACCGCCGGCCCAGCCATGGGCTGGTACGCATGGATTGTGCAAGGTTTTCTCGCAGGTATGGTGGCGAGTCTTCTGGCACTGATTATACCGACGTCATGGGGCAAGCGGTTGGGATCTTCGTGGACAGCCGTTGGCATCATCGCGGTCACGGCATTTATGTTTTATGTCGAATGGCATTGGTTCGCCGGCAAATGATGGCGCGGCGCTCGTTCATCACCGGCTTGATCGGCCTGAGTTTCATTCACCCTGCCCTGGCCAATGGTGATGAGTATTACAGGTTCAACGCGCTAAACCCAAAAGCACTGGGCAGCCAAGTGATCTTTGCCGGCATGGTCAAAGACACCGCCGGGGGCCACATCCCCGATGCCAAAGTCACTATCGGGTTGAATGTGAACACGTTCTACGGCGAGAAGTTTGTTTCCTTCAATGCCTACACAAACTTAGCTGGGCGGTATCGGGCACTGGATGTGGCCAGCGTCGTGTCGGCGCTGGAGGAAGTGACCGTCGACGTTGACCCCGCAAAGGTGCAGTTGTCGATCAGCAAAGACGGCTACACTTTGGTTCGCAAACTCAACCGCAGTCGACGCGGCCAGAAGGCCGGCGTCTTCGAGGTTGATTTCACGCTGGAAAAAACGAAGCCTTAGCCAAAAGCAAAAAGCCCGCAAGCCTTTCGGCCTGCGGGCTTGATTGGGTTTCCTCAGTTTTTAAGTGACTACCACTTGTATGTGGTACGCGCGTAGTAGAAGCCGCCGTTAAACCCGGCTGGCGAGAAGTTCGAGTACTGCGCAAAACCGTTGGGGTTAGCACCCGGGATCACAGTATCTGGGTACTGATTGAAGATGTTGTTGGCACCTACGGCCAGTGACCAGCTATCGGTGAAGTGATAGCCCAACTCGGCGTCGGCCACCCATTGCGAGCCGAACGTTTGGTCCAATGCTGCGTTGGCGTTGCGCGAGGTGAACTTGCCATATCGGTTGCCGCGCAAGTTCATATCGATGCCATTGATCGAATAGGTCACGCCCAAGTTCAGCTTGCTCTTGGGTTGAGCGACCGTGAAGCGACCTTCTTCAACGCGCGCAAAGCGGTTGAGCTGCAAGCCCAAGGACGTCAGCGTCGATGGATTGCCCTTTACGCTTTTGACTTTCGACTTGTTGAAGTTAATGCCCGCCGTCAGGGCCAAGTCACCATCACCCACGCTGGTATTGTAGCTGGTAATGATGTCGACACCTTTAGTGCGCGTATCAATGGCGTTGGTGAAGAAGCGGCCACCAGTAACGCCGGGGAAGCCGCGTGACGTCAGGAAGTTTTGGACTGCTGTGCCTGTCAAATTCTCCGACAGAACAATGCGATCGTTGATATCAATCTGGTAGGCATCAACCGTAATGTTCATGCCGTCAACCGGTTGGGTTGTGATGCCCAAGCTGAAGTTGGTGGACTTCTCGGCCTTCAGGTCTTCGGCGCCCAGCAACTTGGCTTCGGGGCTGTTGACGCGGAACGTACGCACTTCGAAGGGGACGCCGCCAATAAAGTTGGTGGCCGTCGAGGAGAAGTAAGTTTGCTGCAACGACGGTGCGCGGAAACCGTTGGACACGGCCCCACGAATGCCAAAGTTATCAACCACATCCAGCTTGAAGGCGAACTTGCCCGAGGCCGTTGAGCCGAAGTCGGAGTAGTCTTCAACACGGCCGGCGGCCGACACAAGCAACGCGTCGGTCAGGTTTGTTTCCAAGTCAACGTAAGCCGAGAACGAATGGCGGCTGGCGTCAACCGCGTCGTTCGGGCGGAACCCGGGGAAGCCCTGAGCGCCCGGCGCGCTGAGTGTGGTGGTGTCTTGACGACCTGGATCAAGAAAGAGTGTGCGCCCGCCGTCGGCATAAGATGCTGGGTCGCCCGCACCCAAGCCATAAACTTCTTTGCGGAACTCGCCGCCGAACGAAACACTTATGGGCTTGGGAAGGCCCGATTCAACGTCGGTGCTGAAGTCGAGGTTCGCAACGGTTTGTTCGTACTTGATGTTACCGGCATAGAATTCTGTTGGCGTACCGTTGCCGTAAGTGGCGTTCAGCGTGTTTTCAACACCGAACGGGAAATAGTTGTAGCCATAAGTCACGCTGGCATCCCAACGGAAATCGTCGCCGCCTTTCGCGCCGCCGGCGATGGATGAGTCGGTGATGTCGGATGTGATGAACGGCAAGAAGCCATTGGGGTAAATGGTGCGGATGTTGTTCACATCACGCGGACGGCGCCATGTGGCACCGCTTTTGCCGTCGCGCTTGCCGTAGCTGCCAAACGAGTAGATCTCGACGGCATCGTTGAGCGGCACCGACAGATTGTAGATGACATTCACATCTTGCACGCGGCTGTCGCCGTACTTGAAATTGTTCGTGCGGTCGATGGTGGCTTAGCGCGGGTCGGGCGCGCCCGCAATGGTGTTGTACTGCTGGCGCGAGTCAGCGGCTTGACGGTTGGTAAACCCACGATGGCGGTATTCCGCCGTCATGTTCAGGTAACCGTTGTCGCCCAGCCCAATGCCCATATTGCCTTGGGTTTGGTAAAGGTCGCCATCGCCCTTATAGTGCGTCCCGGCATTGGCCACGACCGAGCCGCCTTCTTTGGCATTTTTCAAAATAATGTTGATCACGCCCGCAATGGCGTCAGATCCATATTGAGCCGCCGCGCCATCGCGCAGAATTTCAACGCGCTGAATGGCCGAGGTGGGAATGGTGTTCAAATCCGCGCCTGTCGACCCACGACCCACCGAGCCATTGAGATTCAACAACGATGACTGATGGCGGCGCTTGCCGTTGACCAACACCAAGGTTTGGTCGGGCGATAGTCCGCGCAATGTCGCGGGGCGAATGTGGTCGGTACCGTCGGTAATGCTGGGCTGCGGGAAGTTGTACGAAGGCACCAGAGCATTGAGCAATTTGTTGATCTCGCCCAGGCCCGACTTCTCAAGCGTGGCGAACGACACCACATCGATGGGCACCGGTGAGTCTGAAACCGTGCGGTCGATGCGGCGCGTGCCGGTGACAATGATCTCGTCTAAGCCCGCGGCGGCACTTTGATCTTGCGCCACGGCGGGCATGGCAAAGCCATAACCTAATGAAGCAGTGATTGCCGTTGCGGCGAGCAACGAAGACTTGCGAACGACTGTATATAGAGCACGACGTGTGACAGGCTGATTGGCCATAGGATACCCCGGTTTTTATTGGTGTTACGAAAATGTGACGTGGGGTTAAAGTAAGCACGCTCTTCAGGCGCTGCAACGCCGCAAGAACAACATATATCATTCGCTTTACGGGTGTGCCCTCGGCGCAACAGGTATAAACAACCATTGTTCTTCCGCGGTTTTGGATAATTGAGGAATATCAATCTATTATGGCTGGCATTGCTGCTGTTTTTAGCGCGGCTAAATTGACAGCGGCGCTATTTCTAGCCCGCTCCTCGGGCCGAATTCGTTTGTACCCAGAAAGGCATGGCCCTACTTCTGCAAGGGTGCGTGACTTTATGTGGGGATCGAGCATGAAACGGCGATTGGCTTTGGCAGCGTTTGGTTTAGCGGCACTGCTGGGCAGCGCAACAGCTGCTGTGGCGGCCAATGGGTCCGCCCTGGTGTTTGGCGCCAACGGTAAGTTGGGCTCGGAAATGGTCAAGGCGCTGCTGGATAGAAACATCGACGTCACGGCGTTTGTGCGCCCCTCCTCCGACCGTTCGCTGCTCAATGGACTGCCCATCAAATATGTCGAGGGCGATGTGCGCAACAAAGCCGACATCGACAAAGCCTTTGCCTCGGGCAAGTTTACGCTGGCCGTGAATGCCATTGCGCGACGCAGCCGCCAAGAGTTCGGGCTCTATGAAAGCAGCCAAAACAGTATGACAGCCGCAGCCAAAGCCACAGGCGTGAAGCAAATGATTTTCTTTAGCTCGGTGGGCGTGGGCAGCAGCCGGTTTTTATATAGCGACAAGGCGTATGCCAATTTTAAAGCAACCATGACGGAACGCGAGGCCGCCGAAAACACGCTCATCGCCAGTGGTGTGCCCTATACCATTGTACGCACCGGCGGCGTGCTGGACGGAAACATCGCCACCGGCAAGGCTTACCTCAGCGAAAAACCTATATTAGGCGCCACCACGCGCGTTGACCTGGCGCAAATCACCGTGGCGTGCGTGGGCGCAGATTTTTGTAAAAACAAGATCTTCCACGCCGGTGACGATACACAAAAGGTGCCGGGCGGGGAGTAGCCACCGTTCGCATTGATTGCATCAGGGCCCCAGATATAATGCTGGGGCCCTTTTCGCATATGGATTGGTTTAAGTCATGACCGGCTTTTTCCAGACGCCTGTTTTTATGCAGCCGCCTGTTCCAGACGAAACACCGCCACGCACTTTGCGTGTAGCGACCTTCAGTGTTGTCGCGCTCATATTGATTGTCATGGTGGCCTTTCGCATAGCGCGACCAGAGCCATTCGATGAGTCGACTGTTCAGCCCGTACTCCCCTGACCTGACGGCTTTTTTTGTACCGGTCGATTTGAGAGAATTGACCCGTATAGAAGGAGCTGAAGATGGGCAAACGTGGATTTGGAGCCGAGCAGATTGTTTCCAAGTTAAGGCAGATCGAGGTGCTGATGGCGCAGGGCAAGACCGC